>NZ_CANLZV010000005.1 GCF_947495665.1 uncultured Sunxiuqinia sp. | reverse complement strand
TTATTCCGGCAGTCGTCAATCCGATCCTGGAAAACATCACCCAAAGCATGAATCACCAGGTTAGGACCGGCATTTAAAAAGTCGAGTGCAGCACCCGAGCCACGGCCACCACAGCCAATAACTCCGGCTTTAAGGGGTTTGCCATCCGGTGCCTGATCAAGCAAAGGAGGTAAGTTCAGTTCAACCGCTTTCTTCTTTTCGGAACACGATACCAGTGCATTCGCTCCTATCACACCTACAGCGCCTAGCGCTGCGGCATTGGTTAAAAATTTACGTCTTGAGAAATTCGATTTTTCTGTCATGATTCTTTAGATTTAGTTATGGATTTCCAGTATTTTCATCAAACTCACACACCACCCGGAAGCCAACCATGTTGGCATCAGAGTACCACCAGATACTTTTAGGCATTTGTGGATCGGTCTTCATCCAGGCTTCGGTTTTGGTAAAATCGCGATCAGCCGAACGTACATCTTCAGCCGAACTTTTGAATGAGCCTCCACGAACAACCCGCTCGGTGCCACTTGCCGGTCCTTTCGGGTCCTCAACACCATCGCGAAGTGCATTGTAAGCATCCGGAGCATACCAGTCCAGGCAAAATTCAGCGGCATTCCCCAACATGTTTTTCAAGCCAAACGGATTGGCCTTTACAGCTGAAGGTGGTTGGGTTTTTGCCATGCTGTTAACATCATAAATCACATAAGAACTAATATTGGTGGTGTCTGCTCCAAAAATCTTATTCCAGAATTTGGCTTGCGAGAAATCTGTTGGATCCCCTTCAAAGAAGTAAGGGGTTTGCGTGCCACCACGACAGGCATATTCCCATTCTGCCTCGGTGGGTAAGCGGTAGGTTTTTCCGGTTACTTGAGAAAGCCATTCACAATACACCATGGCTGCCCGATGCCGCATGGTAATAGCCGGACGATCGCCCAAGCCCCAGTTTTGGTCTGGTTGGCCATACGGTGGCGTTGGTCCGGTAATGGCATCCACATCACCTTCAGTACGCGAGCCTTCTGTATCGGTGCTTCTGCCTTCGGCGCCTGTCTGGCTATAGAAAGCCAAAAACTCGTTCCAGGTCACCTCAACTTTTCCCATAAAGAAAGGACTGATCTTCACTTCTTTTTGAGGCCCTTCATCTTCATCGCGGTATGGTTCGTCAGCCGGGCTACCAATCTTGAAGGTTCCACCTGGAATAGCAACCATTTCGAAGGAAACCGGAGTCTCCGGAATCTTTTCTTCAAAATCTTCGTGTTGATCTACCGGGGTGGGTTCATCATAAATCTCAATATTGGCCTGCATATCCTTTCCAAAGCCAATGTTGCTTTCGTGTGTCGCATTCGGGTCGAAATGACCGACATGCAGGTGACAGTTAATACAGCGCAATTCTTCTTCATTCTGAGAATAATAAAGGTGCGCATCCTGTCCTTCTTTCGATAAAGTTAAAGGGAATAAGTTGACATGACACTGAATACACGAAGCTTTGTACGTAAAATGCTGTGCCTGCTCAACGGTTGACTTGGCTTCCCAGTTAAAACTTTCGTGGTCTTTAAATAAATACCCGTAAATGTCTTTTGCTCCCAATCGGGCTTTTTCAATCAAATAGCCTTCGCCTTTGGGAGGCAGGTGGCAATCCACACATTTCACCTGAATCCCGCTTTTGTTGTCATAATGCGTTGACAGTTTCCAGGATTCTGTCACATGCGGATGAACATGACATGATTCACAAAACTCGTTCGTTGAAGTATATTCTACCGACTTGTTGAAACTGATAAGCGCCAACAAACCAAAGACAAATCCGATAAAAAGTACAAGGAGAATTTTTTCCTGAAAGAATTTTCGAAGTTTCCCAGCCATTGCTGTAATCATTTAGTTGGTTTGAATTAAGAGTAGTTTGCACCCAAATTTAGCAAAAACAAGTTCAAAAATAGTTTTTTTGTAAAAATTAAGTGAAAAAGGCCGCCTGAGAGCAACCTTCTTTTAGGAAAAAATGAAAGAGGTAATCAGAAAACCAAATGGTGATCCAGAAAAGACCTCCGGGAGCACTCCATGAAGACCTTCTGGGATGGTGGTGTCTTCATCATCTGCTTTCTGTTTCATGTTATTTAAAACTACCACAAGATAAGCACTCCCCTGCAAGCTAAGTTTAGCCATGGCTTATCTTCCTGTGAGTGAATTGTTAAAACAGAGTGCCCGATTGATCAATTTGCGTTATCTTTTCTTAAAAATTAGTTGTTCATGTTGAATCGGTCAAATTACCTAAATGCTTTTTTGGAGCTGTTTTATCCCCGTTTGTGCCTGGTCTGTGGCGACAAGCTGATTGCTACCGAAACTTACCTGTGCCTGAAATGCCAGCTTCATCTGCCCCGTACTAATTTCCACAACGAACCAGACAACCCCATGGAACAGCTTTTTTACGGGCGGCTGCCCATTGAACGAGCCTGTGCTTATTTCGATTTTAAAAAAGGAAGTCCGTACCAAAAAATACTGCATCAACTCAAATACCGTGGGCTGAAACAACTTGGAGAATACATGGGCGCTCAATTTGCTTTGGAAATTCAGGATACCAAATGGATTCAATCTGTCGATTTTCTTTGCCCGGTTCCCCTCCATCCTCGAAAAGAACGCAAAAGAGGCTATAACCAAAGCTATCATTTGGCCAAAGGCTTGTCGGATAAACTTGGCATCCCGGTTGAACAGGAAGCACTCATTCGCAAAAAGTTTTCGAGTACCCAAACCAAAAAAGGACGCTACGAACGATGGGAAAATGTGGAAACCATTTTCGAGCTCCGACATCCAGAACGGTTCGAAGGCAAGCACCTGTTACTGATTGATGATGTGGTTACAACCGGAGCAACGCTGGAAGCCTGTGGAGCAACCATTTTGAGGGACTGTTCGGCAAAAATCAGCATTCTGACCCTGGCTATAGCCTGATTTATAAGCTGACCAAAGCTCAATCGCTAATCGTAGCGCCTGTAAAAATAGTGGATGCCCGTTCAACCTCCATTACCGCAAAAAAACCAAGAGCTCCATTGCTGATATTTCCCTTAACATTGGCTGGCGGACCACTAAATAGCGGCACTTTTGTCCCGGTCTCCCGGTCAACCCCAACAAGAAATTCATAATAAGCCTTCGTAATTCCAGCCATTTCCAGAGTAATGGTGTCGCCTTTGGCAACATACTCCCCTTTCTCCTCATCAAAATACTGCACAAAGGCTCCTTGAAGTTCATTGCCATTAAAAAAACGATCATCCACAGCCCGGTAATTATGCAGCGAGTCGGTAGCAAGAACGCCGTTTTGATAAACTTTAAACAAATAATAGTCCTCAGTAGCCGGATTATCTTTACTGAACACCCCAACTTCCCAACCTTCCCAGCTCACATTATAAACCACGGCCGCTCCATAAACCGGCGCCGTTGGTTTCATCACCGTTTCGGCCCGGTAGGTTTCCCACTCCCCGTCTGAATTCACATCCACATTCGAAATGTCAAGCCGGTACTGCCGACCAACCACCCCAAAATAATTGGCCGGTGTTTGGTAAATGCCCGGCCGCATGGGATCTTCAGTCAGCTGAATGGTTTGTACTCCATCATTCAGGCTTAGCTGTGCATCCGACACCATTTCTACTTCCTGGTTCGAAAAATAAGGAGCCGATTTACTCAAGCTCACTTCATGAGCCAGGGTATCACTGGTTATTTCGCCAAAAACAACCAACAGCGGCTCGCCGGCTTCATCCAACTCAAAGTCAACCCGCTCGGTACAGGCCAGCAACAACATCAGCATTGAAATCAAGTATTTTGCGTTCATGGTGAATTAAAATTTGAAGTTATAGGTAACAGCCGGAATTATCGGAAACAAATAGGTCTTTTCAGCATAGGTTTGCGTCGGATTCTCGGTATCCTGAACGAAATTCAAGGCCCATGTGTTCTTGCGGTTATAAGCATTGTAGATCGAGAATACCCACTCCCCTTTCCAGGCTCGACTGTTGTTTTTTCGGTTTTGCAGGGTCAGCGACAAATCCAACCGATGATAATCATCGTAACGCGCCCCGTTTCGCTCTGAATAATGTGGAACAATGGTGCCATTTATTTCATAGCGCTGAACAGGTAAAGTTACGGGCTGCCCGGTGGAATAAACCCAGTTGGCCGAAAGCGAAACACGCTGGCTCAACTCGTAATTCAGGACCGAACTAAAGTCATGGGTTTTATCAAAAGGAGCCGCATAGCTGTTTCCATCATTGATGCCCGGAATCGTACGTTCGGCCCGCGACAGGGTGTACCCAAGCCATCCGGTCAATCTGCCTTCGGTCTTTTTCATCAACAACTCCAGCCCATACGCTTTGGAGTTGCCCACGCGTAATTCCCCTTCAAGGTATTTATTCAACAACAAATCTGCATGATCCGCAAAATCAACCGTATTCTTCATATCCTTGTAATAGGCTTCCATGGAAAGCTGATAACGGTTCTGCTGAAGGTTGTGAAACACTCCCAGCGCAAATTGGTCGGCAAGCTGCGGTTTCACATTGGGGCTGGCCGGAAACCAGATATCAAGCGGACTGCCTGCCGCCGTATTGGAAGCCTGCTGAATGGTTTGGCGTGAGCGGTTGTAGTTGAATTTCAGTGACCAATCCGGGGCCAGAAGGTAGTTTACGCCAAAGCGCGGCTCCATTCCCCAGTAGTTTTGGTAGACTTCGCCCGATGCGTAGCTGGTCGAATCAACTGGTTCATAATTTTCACCATACTCATAAACAGTCCCTTCGCCAATATTCTGAAAAAGGGATAGCCTTAGCCCGTACTTCAACACCAGTTTCTCGCCAATATGGTGCTGGTGCGAAAGGTAGCCGGCGTGCTCCAAGGCATAATTTTCACCCACTTGGTACTCACCAAAGATCGATTGCTCGCCAATCCCCATCGCCATTCCCGGATTAAAGGCATGGTGAAAACTCTGCAATCCAAATTTCAGCGAATGCCGCGGGGTGATGTAATAGCCAAAATCCACCTTTATGCCCAGATCTTCCAGGTCTGATTCCCAAAGCCATGATTCCGGGTCTTCTTCATCGGTTCCCAATTCATAGTCGTAGCGACTCCAGACCGCCGTTAAGTTCATAAACAGTTTGTTGGAAAAGATATGATTCCAACGCGTAGTCAAAGTTTTATTTCCAAACCCCATCCTGAAGAAATTGCTTTTCATGATATCGCGTCCGAGGTAGGAACTCACATATAAGCGATTATTTTCGTTGAAGCGATGCGAAAGTTTCAGGCTGGCATCGTAAAAATAGAGCCGGCTGTTTTTTACATCCTCATCCGACGAGAGCGGCAAAAACAGATCCAGGTAAGTTCGGCGTCCCGATAAAAGCACGGTTGTTTGGTCCTCTTTAAGCGGGCCTTCCAGCGTCAGTCGGCTCGAAATGGTGCCAATGCCACCTGCTCCCGCAAACGTTTTGGAGTTCCCATCCTTCATCCGCACATCAAGCAGCGATGAAAGGCGTCCCCCGTATTGGGCAGGCACATCTCCCTTGTATAGTTTGAGGTCCTTGACCGCATCGTTGTTAAATACTGAAAAGAAGCCCATCAGGTGAGAGGCATTGTAAACCGTTGCTTCATCCAGCAAAATCAGGTTCTGGTCAGGGCTTCCGCCACGCACACTAAAGCCCGAACCACCTTCAGCCGTCGAATGCACGCCCGGCAAAAGCTGAATCGCTTTAATTAAATCCACCTCCCCCATCAACGCTGGAATGGATTTTATGGTTTTCGTTTGCAGCCGCTCCACCCCCATTTCCACCCGGGTGATGTTTTGATCTTTTCGTTCGCCAAACACCTGAATCTCCTTCAGTTCTTCCGACTCCGGGGTCAAACCGATTTCCAGTCGCTGATCTTCCTTCAATACAAGCTGTTGCACCAAGTCTTCGTAACCGATATAACTGCATACCAGCGTATAAGTTCCGGGGGCAACAGCCAGTGAATAAAACCCATAGCTATTGCTGACAGTACCCATCCCAAGCTCCTGAATCATAACTGATGCACCAATCAGGCTTTCACCACTGCTGGCATCCACAACGTGACCACTTAAGGTTTTCCGGTTAAGTTTCTCCTTATCATTCCGGGCGTGCATCGAACCAACGGTACAGGCACATACAAGCAACAGGAAAATTAGTTTTCTGAGCATTGTTCAGGTTCTTTCAAATGGTTTGTATTTGTTTTCTGGCTTTCAATAAGACTCCCGTTCCCTGCAATCGTTTCACTTTTTTTGAAAAAATTGATCTTTTATTTTAAAAATCGAAAAGTGTTCGGGGAAGCAGCAGGAATTGTTAAACGGGGTTAAGCATGCAAACCACTAGAAATTTCGAAAATTCTGCAGCCTTTCATGCAACAGGCGAACGCCCAGCCCCGCCTTTTCTTCGATGAATTGCACCTTCTTCATGCTAACCGGAGGACGCTCCGGATCAACCACAAACACCGGGGTATCCTTGTGGGTATAATGCATGAGTCCTGCTGCCGGATAAACATTGAGCGAGGTTCCTACCACCACAAAAATATCGGCTTGCTCAACCATGGGAACAGCTTGCTCCATCGCCGGAACTTCCTCGCCAAACCAAACAATGTGTGGACGGAGCTGGTGTCCTTTCTCACACAAATCGCCAAATTTGAGTTCCCAACCATCCAGTTCGTAAATTAAATCGGGATACCGGGTGCTGCGTACTTTTTTCAATTCGCCATGCAAGTGAAGCACCTTGGAACTTCCGGCCCGTTCGTGCAGGTCATCCACATTCTGCGTGATAATTTGCACATCAAAATCCTGCTCCAACTCGGCTAGGCCAAGGTGCCCGGCATTGGGGCTACACTCATAAAGCTGCTTGCGCCGGTCGTTGTAAAATTGCATGACCAGCTCCGGATTCCGCTCCCAAGCCTCGGGTGTGGCCACCTCGCTAATATCATATTCTTCCCACAGTCCACCCATATCCCGAAAAGTACGAATACCACTCTCCTGACTCATTCCTGCCCCTGTGAGAACCACCAATTTCTTTTTCATTCCGCTGCGTTTTTTTGTTTTTAAAGATAAGCTGAAATGCCAGGACTTGCAATCATCTGTCCGAAACTCAAACGCCACGGCATGGCAAATCTGCTCTCTCTTCAAAAGCCTTGATCAATTTGTCGGGGCAATAGGCCCTCAGGTAGTTGTTCGCTAAAAGAGGAGAACTCCACACAGTAGCCGATTACTTTTCAACAGCCCAGTCCAATTAAGGACTATTTTCCTACTTTTGTGGGTATGATTGACCAGGCAACAATTGACCGAATAATGGATGCAGCCGAGATTTCAGATGTGGTCTCGGAATTTGTGACACTGAAGCGAAGGGGAGTCAACCAGCTTGGGTTATGTCCGTTTCATAATGAAAAGACACCATCGTTTATCGTGTCGCCCGCAAAAGGTATTTTTAAGTGTTTTGGCTGTGGAAAAGGAGGCAATGCCGTTAACTTCATCATGGAGCATGAGGCGCTGTCGTATCCCGAAGCCCTGAAATGGTTGGCCAAAAAATACCATATCGATGTTCAGGAAGAAGAGGAAACAGAACATCAAAAACAACTGAAAGACGACCGCGAAAGCATGATGATCGCATCGGCTTACGCACAAAAATATTTCACTCGTTACATCTGGGAAGAAAATGAAGGCCGCACCATTGGCCTTAGCTACTTCCGTGAGCGGGGCCTCCAGGACACCATCATCAAAAAGTTTGAATTGGGGTACTGTCCTGAGGGTAAAGACATTTTTACCCAGGCCGCACAAAAGCAAGGCTACAAAATGGAATACCTGGAAAAAACCGGGCTGACCATTAAACGCGATGACTGGGTACGCGACCGGTTTTCCGGACGGGTTATGTTTCCCATTCACAATGTGGCGGGACGGGTGACTGCTTTTGGAGGACGAACGCTGAAAAACGATAAAAATATTGCCAAGTACCTGAATTCGCCCGAATCGGAAATTTACCACAAAAGCCGGGTACTTTATGGCATTTTCCAGGCTAAACGCGAGATTACACGGCAAGACAAGTGCTACCTGGTAGAAGGATATACCGATGTGCTGGCCTTTCACCAGGCAGGCATCGAAAATGTAGTAGCTTCCTCGGGAACAGCTCTCACCCCGGATCAAATCCGACTAATCAAGCGATTCTCGCCCAACATCACCATTATTTATGATGGCGACGAGGCTGGAATCAAAGCCTCGCTGCGCGGAATTGACCTGGTGCTTGAAGAAGGCATGAATGTCAAAGTACTGCTCCTTCCGCAAGGAGAAGACCCCGACTCGTTTGCCCGTTCCATGAGCTCGACGCAACTGCAGGAGTACATCGAGGAACACCAAACCGATTTCATCCGGTTTAAAACCAAGCTGCTGCTCGAAAAGTCGGAAAACGATCCGGTAAGCAGAGCCCGCATGATCAGCAACATTGTGCGCTCCATATCGGTAGTTCCCGATACCATCACCCGCTCAATGTACATCAAAGAATGCAGCACGCTGATGGATGTGGGAGAAGATATTCTGTACACCGAGATCCGAAAAATTATGATGAAAGAGTCAGAGGATCATCGTCGGAAAGAGTACCGGGCAAAAGCTGTTCAACAGCAACAGCCAGCGACTCCTCAGCCGGTAAATACGGTGAAGAACCTCTGCGAAATTGAAGAACGCGAAATTCTGCGTGTCTTACTTAAATATTTTCACACCGAAGTTTTTGAGGAGGAAGGCGAAAATCCCGATGAAACGATTTCCATCTCGGTTGGGCGTTTTGTGTTGGAGGAAATTGAAAATGATGGGCTGAATTCCGACAATGCGCTGATCAACCAGTTCCTGGATTTTTTCCGCGAAAACCTGGACAATACCGATTTCAAGCCCATGCCGTTTTTCACCAATCACTCCGACCAGCGCATTAGCCAGCTTGCCAGCGACCTGCTTTCTGAAAAGTACACCGAGAGCAAACGTTGGACCCGTGGCGGCGCCTTTGTAGAGGCTGAAGATGAAATTCTGGATTTGATCGTTCCCAAGGTTGTGCAGGAATACAAACTCCGAAAAGTAAAAAACATGCTTGCCGAGTTGGAAAAAAGCATCCAGCAGGCTGCCTCCGACATCGAAAAGGTGATGAGCCTTCAAAACCAATACCTCAACCTGAAAAAAGTAGAAAAACACCTGTCGATCCAGCTGGGAAACCGGACCATTACCCGCTAAAAAAATAGAATCACATGAGAACTTTTTTTATTGAGAATCGTGAAGAAATAGACGACATTATCCGAGCTTGCAAAACCTGTTTTGTGGCCATGTCAGACGGTGATGTTCCCTACGTTTTACCCATGAACTTTGGCTATGATGGCGACACGATTGTCCTGCATTCGGCCCAGGAAGGGCGCCTTTGGGAAACCATCCGAAAAAACCCCAACGTATGCATTAACTGGACCCTAGGCGAAGAACTGGCCTGGCAGGATGTCCGGGTAGGCTGCAGCTACCGCGTCAAATCAAAATCGGTGCTTGTTGAAGGTGAAGTTGAAATTATTGATGACTATGACGAAAAGTACCGCATGCTTCAGCAAACCATGGCTCAGTACAGCGACCGCGAGTTTAAATTCGGTAAACCTGCTGTACTCAACGTTGGCATCATGAAAGTTCACATCAAAAAGATTACCGCCAAAGAATTTGGAGCCAAGGCCGTGACTCCCTGGAACCAGCATAAAGAATAAGAATAGCCGTTGGCCGGCTCGCAGGTTCTTGTTACTTTTAAACGCTTACTTTTGAATTGTAAACTATGATTTTTGTTACCGGAGGCACAGGGTTAGTTGGTTCACATTTGCTATTCAATTTATTAAGTTCAGGCAAACAGGTGCGCGTTTTAAAGCGATCCACCAGCAATGTGAAAGGGGTGAAAAAAGTGTTTGCCTACTACACCGACCAAGCCGACCAGCTTTATGAGCAAATTGAATGGGTGGAAGGTGATATTTTGGACAACCACAGCATGGAAGAGCTCCTTGTCGGAGTTTCTGAAGTCTATCATTGTGCGGCCATTGTATCGTTTCATGCCAACGACCGCGACAGCATGCTTAACAACAATGTGAAAGGAACAGCCAATATCATTGATGCGGCTCTTCATCATAACGTAAAGAAGTTTTGCCATGTTAGCTCCATTGCGGCCTTGGGAAAAACCCAGGACGGCAGCGAAATTAACGAAGAAACCTATTGGATTCCATCCAAGCGAAAATCGGGCTACAGCCTGAGTAAGTTCTTTTCTGAAATGGAAGTGTGGCGCGGCATTGAAGAAGGACTGGAAGCTGTTATTGTCAATCCATCCATTATTTTGGGGCCGGGCAACTGGGATATTGGGAGTCCCAAGCTTTTCCAGGCTATTGCCAAAGGCCTAAAGTATTACACCAAAGGCGAAACCGGTTTTGTGGATGTGCGAGATGTCGCTTCGGCTATGGTTCAACTGATGGATGAGCAGAACTTTATGAAGACTAAAAACCAGCGTTTTATATTGAACGCAGGCAACATGAGCTATCAGAATTTCTTCAATAAAATAGCTGATTCACTGCAGAAGCCACGCCCCCGAACCTTTGCTTCCGACCTTGTTTTACAAATGGCTTGGCGGGCTGCGCGTTTAGCCAGCTTTTTCTCAGGGAAACGTCCTCAAATCACGCGGGAAGCTGTTTCCGGCTCCAACCTGATTCATCGGTACAATGGAGAGAAAATTCAGAAAACAATTGATTTTCACTACCGCAACCTGGACGAAACCATTCGCGACATCGCTCATTTGTTTCAAAAAGATATTAGCTAAAAAAAAACGGGAGTTCTTTCGAATTCCCGTTTTTTATGGATCAAATTGACCTTATTTTTCAATTTCTTTCCAAACCAAAGCACTGGCACCTACAATAGCGGCAT
Organism: uncultured Sunxiuqinia sp.; assembly: GCF_947495665.1. Taxonomy (GTDB): domain Bacteria; phylum Bacteroidota; class Bacteroidia; order Bacteroidales; family Prolixibacteraceae; genus Sunxiuqinia; species Sunxiuqinia rutila. The sequence goes on along the minus strand of NZ_CANLZV010000005.1, from coordinate 305,484 downwards.
CTCCTTGTTTTAGTTCTGAAGGAAGAATTTTGATCTTATTTTTGAAGATTGGCAGCAAGTACTCTTCCATGCTAGCCTTAGTTGGCTTGAAGATATAATCGCCGGCAGCTGTTGGGCCACCAAACAGGAAGATTGCTTCCGGACTCAGGTGATGAACCGTATCAGCCAATCCTTGTCCCAGCCACTTACCAGTCAGCTCAAACACTTCCAACGCCACTTTATCTCCTTTTTCAGCAGCATCAAAAATCATTTTCGAATCCAATTCTTTAAATGATTTATCAGCCAACAAGCTGTCAACGGCATTGTCGCGTACCATAATTTCAAAAGCAGTACGTTTCATTCCCGGAGCTGAACAATAGGCTTCAAGGTGACCTTTCGTTCCACATCCGCAAGTACGACCTCCCGGAATCAGAACGGTGTGTCCGCATTCGCCGGCAAAGCCATCCGCACCATAAACCAAGTCTCCATTAACTACAACACCACTTCCTACTCCTGTTCCCAGTGTGTACATTACGAAGTTTTTCATACCTTTGGCGCCACCGTAAATCATCTCACCGATGGCAGCAGCATTTGCATCATTGGTCAAGGCCAAAGCATCCAAATTAGGGAAACTCTTTTTCAACAACTCAACCAATGGCACAACACCCCTAAATGAAAGGTTTGGTGCATATTCAATTGTTCCGCTGTAATAGTTTCCGTTGGGAGCTCCAATTCCAATTCCCAAAACTTCAATATCACTGTTCACCAATTTTACTGATTTGATCAGCTCTTTAATGGCTACAGTCAGTTCTTCAATATATTTTTCAAGGTTACCATGCGAAGGCGTAGGAATTGAATCTTTAACCATCACATTGCCCGCCTCGTCAACAACACCAATTGCAGTATTGGTACCGCCGATATCGACTCCTATTGCTACTTTTTTCATATAATTAAATTTATTAACTAACAAATTCTTATTAACTCTTCATGACCCTTTAATTGATTAGAGGGCCATGAAGTTAGTTCTGTATGTCAATTAGCCTTTTTGGTGCACTTTAGAACCAATCAAAGCGTAATATAAGATATAAAGCTCACCAATAACAACAAGCGTCCAGGTCCAAGCCCAGTTACCACCCAAAGCGTCAGCCATCATACCTTGCATCAGTGGAAGAATCGCACCACCAATTACTCCAATCATCAATGCTCCTGATGCTTTAGAAGTATATTTTCCAAGATCAGCTACTGCCAAAGAGAAAATACCACCCCACATAATTGAGTGTAATAGTCCGATACCAACCAAGAACCAAGGGTTACCTGTAATCATCGAAATCAAAACCAATACCGTTGCTCCTACCGAAGTAACCACTAACTGTACCTTGGCCGAAATCTTACTTAAAGTACTTCCTACCAAACGTCCAACAAGCATACCTCCCCAGTATAACATGGCCATGCGTGAAGCTCTTTCAGCAAAGCTTCCACCCAGCCAGTCAGCATACATGTTAATGTTAGCACCAATAGCTACTTCAACACCAACGTAAAAGAAGATACCAATAACACCCAATTTTAGGTGAGAGAATGACCAGATACTTTTTTCTAGTTTTACACCTTCGTCGTTTGTTGTTCCTTCAATATGAGGAAGTGTTAGTTTGCTTACAATAAAAACAACAACTGCAATCGTTACTGCTAACAGCACGAATGGTAATAATACCTGGTCGATTTTAACATCGGCAATAGATACACCACCAAACACAATACCTGCCACAAAATAAGGAGCGATAGTTGTACCAATAGAGTTTGAAGAACCTCCAATAGTAATACGCTGAATAGCACTTGTTCCTTTTACATCACAAGCAGTTAGGTAAGGGTTAATTACAACTTGCATTACCGTTGCTGCTGATCCGACAACAAATGAACCTAACAGGAATACAAAGAATCCAACAGGAATACCGGCAACTGCGGGTGAATTTTCCATTGAACCAATCCATGCTGAACCAGCACTGACTAACAAACCAAAAACCATTAAGATCAAGGCTCTGATCAAGGTTTTCTTATAACCATAGTTGTCAACCCACTTACTTCCAGTTCCACCCATTACCGGATATGCCAGGAACCAAGTAAAGGTTACTAATATTGACAAAGTGTTTTTGATCCCTTGGATACTATCAGCACCAAGGAATGCTGACTCTAAAGGTTTTTGAAACTGTTGAAAGACTACCGTCAAAAATCCAACGATAAAAAATAAAAATACCATTGTAAGAAATGGCCCTAAATAACTCTTCTGCTGATTCATAATTTGATTATTAATTCTTATAAAGTTGATTTATTGTTATAGTTTTCGTCTTAAACTCGATTGTTATCTTTTGATTAATAATTCCATTTTCAGTAACGAGTCCGAAAATACCAAAATGATTTTAATCTGCTCTTATAATTGTTCTAAATAAGTCAAAATATTAGTGATTCGACCTGAATCTGAGAAGTTTTTTAGATGCAAACCGCAAACCATCAAACGGTTTCATGGATTAAGCGAAAAAGAAAGGAGCCAATATTCCTGATTTAAAGAATCGCATGAAGTCCATACCAAAACACACACAGACAGCCAATTAGCAAGAACAATCGCCAAATCATTAACACTTTTCATTTCTGGTAATATTTCCGAAAAAGTAAGCTTACCAAGCCCTGTCTGTTGAGAAATCACCTTCACTGATCATAACAAGAAACTCATTTATCCTTGTTGTTGTCATCTTGTTTGCTTTCCTCACCAACTCCGGCCGGATTGATGGTATTCTGGTAGGGCGAAGTGATGCGCCGCCCACCATACTCGAAGCGTTCATTCATAATATTCAGAATTTCGTTGGCCGTAGACTCCACCGGCTTGTTCGACACATGCACCACCGTAAACCCTCCTTTTTTAAAGATGAAGGAGGCGTTGCGGATTTCATTTCTCACTTTTGCTTCATCGGTATAGTTTGAACTGTCGTGCCGTGGCAAACTCCGCAAACGCTTGATGCGATGGGCAATTAAATGTTGGTAACCAATGTGAAGTCCAAAAACCCGTTGCGGATCAACCTCAAACAATTCGCGCGGAGGACGAATGCCATTCACCAAAGGAACATTGGCCACCTTCCAGCCATACATCGCCAGGTAAACACTCAGCGGAGTTTTGCCCGATCGGGAAACACCACACAAAATGATTTCAGCCTTGTGCAAGCGCTCAGGACTCATGCCATCATCATGGTTCAAAGTAAACTCAATGGCTTCAATACGATCGAAATAGCGCTGGTTGATTTCCCGAAAAAGCCCGGGGGATTTTAACGATGGAATACCCAGTTCCTCATCGAGGTAATCGGCCAATTTCCCCATGAAATCCACCTGTTTCACCTGATGTTTTTGAGCCAGGGCAATCAATTTTTTACGCAGTTCCGAATTAACCATGGTATGGGTAATCAACCCGTTGTCTTTCTGAGCACGAAGCACCACCTCTTCTATTTTTTGCTCATCCGAAACATCGGAAACAATAATTACCGGCACTTTATTATCAGGATACTGAATGAGTAACGATTGAACCATATTATTCCCGGCAAGGCCTTTCCCTCCGGAAACAACATAAATCGGCTTTGTTTTTTTTCTTTTGTTTGAATCGGGCATGGCAAACAAGTTAGATTCCTGTATTATAGAAAACAAAGTAGCACTTAAAATGATCAGGCACAAAAAAAGGCCCCTAAAAAAGAGGCCTTTAAATCAAATTTCAATGCGATTTAAAATAATTTCTCTGCGCCCCTTTTGGGCAATGGCATCAAAGTAAAGCCGTAACTGTAGCTTTTCTCCAGCAAACGATAGGAGTTAATCGGCCGGGCACGCAATGACCAGCTATCAATTCCCCCAACTCCAGCCTGAGTCAGATCAATATTCAGGGTGAAGAAACCAGCCTCTTTCAGCTCATTGGTATGCCGTGCTTTATTCAACATATCTGCCGTATAAGGCCATACCGAAGTTCCCAACGGCTGATCACCAAAAACCATGATCCCCTGCCCTTTGGCATTCGACAGGTTCAACCAACGCACATCTGTGCGGTTACCATTTTCCTGAGGAACAATGTAGTCGAAGATGAAATCACTTACCTTGCCGCGATAAACATCCACTTCAGCTCCCTGATTCCGGTCAATGTAATTTTCATGCTGACCTTTTCCATAAAAAACCATGTTATTCATTGACTGAGGCACCGTGGTTGTCATTCCAATGCGAATGGGCTCCGAAACTTCTTCCGGAATCTGGATGGCATAAGCCACATGAACCCGTGCATCAGCCGTTACTTCGTAAGCCAATTGCAGCTGAACACCTTCGTTTTCCAAAGTGGTTTGAATACGAATTTTTGAATCCGTTGCATCGGTAGTGAAGTCAGTCAGGCTAAAGTTTTCAGCCAGCTCGGGCCACTTCGACAAACGCTCCTGAACACGCCAGCCCCGGCTGTCATTATCCGTCAGTGGACGCCAGAAGTTGGGTTTCAACGGAGAAGCAATTAAGGTTTCCCCATTCGCCTTATAGGATGTCAGGTAGCCCGATTGCTTATCAAACTGTACTTCAAAATTCTTGCTCCCAATCACCAGCTGTTGCGCATCATCCGTCAAAATACGAACTGTTTCACGTCCTTTTGAAGGTGCTAAAGCCATTGGTTTTGATCCAGGAAGCAGCATTTGCTCCTTGGCAATTTCGTAACCCGCTTTTTCCCATTTGGTATCCGATTTCAGGTGAGCACTCAAACGCAACCAGTATTCAGCATCATCAGACGCTTTGGTATAAGGTACCCGAATAACTTTCGACTCACCCGGCAGCAAGTTGATGTCTTCAAGAACACCACTTTCAATCTCAGTGCCGTATTTTGAAACCGACCAGCGAAGTTCATAATTACTCAGACTGGTAAAGTTGAAGCGGTTTTTTACAATCACCTGCTTATCTTCGAGTTTATAAGCTTCCCAGGCAACTGGTTGAAACACGTATTTACACTCATACATCTGTGGTTTCAAGGTTTGATCAGGATTAATCACCCCGTTCAGGCAGAAGTTATTGTCGTTCGGTGTATCGCCAAAATCGCCGCCATAAGCAAAATACTCCGTGCCATCTTCATCGGTTTTGGTGATTCCCTGGTCCACCCAATCCCAAATATGACCACCCATCAGGTTGTCGTGCTTACGGACCAGATCCCAGTATTCTTTCAGGTTACCCAATGAATTACCCATTGAGTGGGCATACTCGCACATCAAAATAGGCCGGTGAATATACGGACTGGTGGCCATTCCTTCCAGCTCCTCAAGTGTTGGGTACATCCGGCTCAACATATCCACAAAAGCCGGATCGGTTGGGTTGGATGAGTTGGTGATCGACCAGTACTCTTTACTTCCCACTTTCTTGTATTCAGGATGGTTAGGGGCTCCCTGCGCGCCTTCGTAATGAATGGGTCGGCTTGGATCGAAATCCTTCAGCCAGCCTGCTGCTGCAGCATGGTTGGGCCCTGTTCCCGACTCATTTCCTAACGACCAAATCACAATAGAGGCATGGTTTTTATCGCGTTCAACCATGCGGATTACCCGTTCGTTGAACGACTGGAGCCACTCGGGCTGGTTGGTAAGGAATCCGCCAGCATGGTGAGTTTCAATGTTGGCCTCGTCAACCACATACAAGCCATATTCATCGCACAAATCGTAGAAATAAGGATCGTTCGGATAATGGCTGGTTCGTACCGAATTGAAATTAAACTGCTTCATCAGCAAAACATCTTTCAGCATTTCCTCGCGGGTAACCGTTTTTCCTCCCTTCGGGCTATGATCATGGCGGTTGACTCCATACAGCTTCACACCTTTGCCATTAACCCGGAAGACGCCTCCATCCGTAGAAACATGTCGAAATCCTACTTTGGTGCTTCTGGCTTCCACCACTTCACCCTGCTCGTTTTTAAGTGTCAGAACAGCAGTGTACAAAGCCGGCGATTCGGCCGACCATTTTTGCGGACTTTTCACTTCTGCCTCCAACAGGCCAAAATACACATTGTCGCGTTGCGGATACCCTTCAAAGCGTACCCGGTTAACCGGTATTGAAAGCGGGTCTGCAAAAGTGGCTTCCTGATTCGGACCATACAACTGGGTTTCAAGCGTCCAGTCTTTGGTATCGATATCGCCAGCCACCGAAATTTCGGGACGCACCATAAACAAAGCGTCTTCGAACTGCTGGTCAAACTTTGTGCGCACAAAAAAGTCATTGATGCTTACTTTGGGTTGAGCCAAAAGCAGCACTTCCCGGTGTAAGCCGCTCATGCGCCAATGATCCTGATCTTCGAGGTAACTGCCATCGCTCCAGCGAAACACCTGAACCGCCAAACTATTTTCGCCTGCCTGAACCAGTGAGGTAATATCAAACTCTGCCGGCAAACGGCTTCCCTGCGTGTAGCCCACCAATTCGCCATTCAGCCACACATAAGCAGCCGAGCTTATTCCGCCAAAATGCAGGATGATCTGGTTGTCCTCCCAGGTTTCCGGCAAAGTGAATTTTTTGAGGTATGAACCCACCGGGTTTTCGCGCTCAATGGTTGGTGGCGTGTTAGGAAACGGATACGTTACGTTCGTGTAGATCGGGGTTCCGTAGCCCTGCATCTCCCAGCAAGAGGGAACAGTAATGTCATCCCATTCGCTGTAAAGCTGATCTTGCTGATAGAAATCCGTTGGCCGGTCTTTGGAATCAGCTGTAAAATGAAATTTCCAGCTGCCGTTCAGTGACAACATACGTGCCTGCTCCCGGTTTCCAGTCAAAGCCTCATCAGGCGTAGAAAATGAATAGGAAGTAGCCCGGGCCGGCAATTTGTTAATCCCAATCACCTGCTCGTTCTCCCAATCCTGTTGCTGCGCAGAAACTGCCCAGGAACACATGAAAAAAGTAATTAATGTTAATACAATTCGATTCATAGTATGAGTAGTTATTAATGTTGAATATTTTGAATGGACCTGAAAAATGTCCCCCTGTTGACAACCAGCCTGCCTAAGGTCTGGTTCAGGCTTTTCGTAGAAAAGGCCAACAAAATGGGGTCACCTCCAAATCCAGGATCAGTTCCTGTTAACTTTTCTCACCCAAAGCCATTGAAATTGAGCCGGCAGCTTTTTACGGGCTTCCACCTGCATCGAAATTTCATAAACTCCGGCCCGAGGAAAATACAGTATCCCCAAATCGTGTGAGCTGAAGTTGGGAATATGCCAATCGCTGTTGGGTTCCCCCACGGTCAGCCCTGTAGGGGCAAAAGGTTGCTCCAAACTACTTTCGGCTCCCAGTACCTTCAACCGTCCGGCTGATTTCTTTCCTTGAAAACTGTACGAAGCATCCACCCGATAGTTTCCCGGTTCATCAATAAATAGCTTCCAGCGCAGCTGGTAAGTATCCTCCACCAGCACATGTGGTGGAATGGTTCCTCCCCGTTCGTAATCAAACCGACTCACTTGCCCTTCTTCTGCAAAAGCGTTCTCCGCCTTCAACGAGAAACCGCCATCCACTGTTTTAGCAACCAGGTTTTCCTGAATCTCCGGCTTTTGATCATACTCCAGCACAATCACCGAAATCAGATTATCCGGTTGTTCTGCCGGAAGCTCAATGCTTGTCAGCACCTCTTGATGCTTCATTTTTAAAGGCATTTGCAATTTATCGCTCAATACGAAAGCTTTTTGTGCCTGAGTCGTCACTCCGGTAAGCGGAAGTTGGGAATTGTAAGGCCAGTTATACACATGCAGATAAAGCCGATGAATGCCATGGGCAATCTCCTTGTAGGTAATTTTTCCCCAATCATGCTGATTTTCGGGCAAATCAAAAGCTTCCGCCTTGTAAATTGATTCTCCGTTGACCTCCAGCCACTGCCCCACTTCAAGCAGGCGTTGGCTAATTTCATAAGGCACCTTACCGTTTGCCTTTGGTCCGATGTTTAGCATATAATTTCCATTCAGGCTCACATTCCCAATCAGCGCCTGCAACAAGCTGGTGGTTGATTTCCATTCGGTATCCAGCTGATGAAAGCCCCAGGAGTGCGCAACCGTTCCGGGTGATTGCCAGGGATAATCCAGTTTTTGTGTACCCAACTGGTTGTCGCCTAAGGTGCGATAGTCAATATCACTGTCTTCCTCCATGGAAAGGCCCAAGCGGGAGTTTACCAGGCAGTCGGGTTGTAAGGTTCGAATGAGGCTCTTAAGCTGAAGCAGTTGTTCCTTGCTGATAATGGATTCGGAATGGTTGATCCACATGTCAAACCAAATCATCCCAATGGGCCCGTAGTTGGATAAAAGCTCCCGCATCTGCGGCATCACTTTCTCCTGCCAATACTGGTCATATTGTTCCGCGGTAATGGGGTAAATTTCTTTGGTGTGATCCCAACCATAAGGATGCTCCCAATCCACCCAATGCGAGTAATAAAGCCCCAGCTTCAGCCCATGTTTCTGGCAAGCCTCGGCCAGTTCCTTCACAATGTCGCGTTTGGGCTGTGTGTATTCTGCAATATCATAATCTGACACCTGGCTATCCCAAAGCGCAAAGCCATCGTGATGCTTGGCCGTCAGGGTTACGTATTTCATGCCCGCCCGTTTGGCCAGCAACACCCATTCTTCCGGGTCAATGGATTCCCAATCGAAGCGATCCATTAATTCCAGGTATTCATCTTTTTCAATCCGGTTACGGTAGTAAATCCACTCCGCGTAATTGTTCGCATTCCGCAAAGGCTCTCCTTTCCATATTCCTTCGGTAGCGCTATACAGGCCCCAGTGAATAAACATGCCATAACGGGCATCAACGAACCACCGGGCCCGCTCATTGGTTTGCGACTGGCCATGTAGTTGTGTAAAGCCAATAAGGGATAACAGCAGAAAAAGTATGCTTCTGCGAAGTTCAATAAAAGGTTTTAGTTGGCTCATTTCATATAGTTTAGCAGAATAGAACAATCAGTGACAAGGTGCTTTTTCATTAAACTCCTGGGCTATAATGCAAGGTACGCTCCTTGCCAGCCCATGAAATTCTATCGAAAACTCAAATGTAGTACTTTCCTCGAAATCTGTAAAACAAGTCAAAAGCGTCCGATCACATTCATTTTCAGTTTTCGTCAAGCAGAAGTCAGGTCCTTAAAAAAACCTCATTCACGCCAGCGAATGAGGTTTTCAATATCTTACTTAAAAATGATTAGTCAATCACAGCTACCCAACCATAAGGGTCTGGCGCATCGCCATCCTGAATGGCACGCAGTTTTTCGTAAAGTTTCGTGCTCCAGGGCCCTGGCTCAGTACCATAGTTATATTCCTTATCCAAGTCGTCGTCGTAAATCCGCTTGATCGGCGAAATAACGGCAGCAGTACCGCAGGCACCAACTTCTTCAAAAGTTTCCAGTTCTTCCACGGGCACTTTGCGGCATTCTACTTTCAAACCCAAATCTTTAGCAATCTGCATCAGGCTTTTATTGGTAATGGATGGCAAAATAGAGTCCGATTCCGGCGTAATGTAGGTTTCATTTTTGATTCCGAAAAAGTTCGCCGGACCACATTCGTCAATAAATTTTTTCTCACGCGAGTCCAAATAAAGCACCGCTGAATATCCTTCGGATTTCGCTTTTTTACCGGCAGTCAAACTGGCAGCGTAATTACCTCCCACCTTGTATTTTCCGGTTCCTTGTGGAGCAGCGCGGTCAAACTTGCGCATAATCAGCAAATCAGTTGGTTTGAAGCCTTCCGGGAAGTAAGGGCCTACGGGCATTACAAAAATAATGAACAAGTATTCTCCGGCAGGTTTTACCCCAATTTCAGGCCCGGTTCCAATCAGCAAAGGTCGAATGTATAAAGAGGCACCAGAGCCATAAGGAGGGACAAAATCCTTGTTTTTTTCCACCGCTAATTTAACGGCTTCCTGGAATTTTTCAATTGGCAAACGTGGCATCAAAATCCCATCACAAGAGCTTTGCATGCGTTTGGCATTTTCATCCATTCTAAAAATTCGGATTTTACCATCTTTCCCCATAAAAGCCTTAAGCCCTTCGAAGGCCTCCTGACCATAATGAAGTGACGTAGCAGCCATATGCATGTTGATGTATTCAGAGTCATTCAACTCCAGGTCGCCCCATTCGCCATTTTTATAAGTGCAACGAACGTTAAAGTTTGCTTTACGATAGCCGAAGCCTATCTTCTTCCAATCTTGATTTTCCATAGTGTATGTTATTTGCTGAACCGCTTTTTTTGAATCCCTAAAATTAACGAAAAAAAAGACCAATTATACCGAAGAACCCTTCTAATTAGCGTCTTAAAAACGTGTTCTATAAACATATTCAAAAACAAGCAATTAGAAGACTAAAAGCGAAACACCAATAACACCTACGATTTAAAACAGAACAAAAGATACGAGCTACGAATTCGTAGAAAGGGTCAAAAAGTACCCATTATGCTTACGCATGTTCAACACTTGGTTTTTATCAAGCAGAAGATATTGTCCTTTGATCCCTTTCAGGGTTCCCTCAATCACCGGCTTTTTATCAAAACTAACGCTGCTCACCTTGGTCGGGTACTCAGTTACCGGATAGTGCAGATCAAGCACCTCGTTTTCATCCGAAAAGTATTGCTGCAACTCCAGTGGCATCAACTGAAGTGCTTTTTGCTTTTCCGTTACCAGATCAATCGAATTATCTACCTTATTGGTTAGCATGGCCCGCCAGTTGGTTTTATCGGTAAAATGCCTTTTCAGAAGTACCTCAATAATGCCGGCAATATGGCGGTTGGGCGTTTTAGCCAGTCTAATAGCGCGGCTGGCGCCCTGATCAATCCAACGGGTGGGCACCTGATGATGACGCGTCACTCCGATCTTCAGCTCACTGGAAACCGCAAAATAGACATAATGGTCAATCAGGTCGTGTTGCTCGGCCCATTCCAGGTCGCGGGCAAGCCCATACTGGGCTTTGGATAGTTCTGGACGCACAACCGATTCGTCGGCTTCCGGAACCGTCTGAAAGCAGGCATAACAAAAACCTTGTCCGAAGGATGTTTTTGTTTTCTTACCGCAGGAGATGCAGTTAATTTGTCCGTCAAATTTGAAATGAATATGCTGACCGATCAGCTCATTCATTGGAACAAGCTGGTCGCCAATTGGCAACTGGTACTGAATGGGCTCGCCCAATTCGGTCTTCATTTTAAGTATATTCCCTTGGTATTCCATTGGTTTTTCAGGTAAAGTTAAGCCTCTTCAAATAAAGTCAAAACATCATGAATTTCCTTTAGTTCAAAAAAGCGATCACTTTTAATCTCGGCCGGGTCCATCTGCTCAAATTCCCAGGTGGTGTGATACGGAACATGCACTCCGTAACCTCCGAGATTAACAACGGGCAACACATCTGATTTCAGGGAATTTCCAATCATCATAAACTTCCCGGCCTCCAAATCGAGGTGCCTGAGCAATTCGCAGTAGTTTTCTTCCCGCTTGTTCGACATCACTTCGATGTGGTGAAAATACTTCAGCAAGCCCGACTTAGCCAGCTTGCGTTCCTGGTCGAGCAAGTCGCCTTTGGTGGCAACCACCAACCGATAATGGGGAGCCAGTTTCTCCAGCAAATCACGGATGCCATCCAGCAAAACTACATCTTTGTGCAGCATGCTTTTGCCAATGGCAATGATTGCCTCCATTTGGTCGGGCCGTACCTGCTTATCCGACACCAGCAAAGCGGTTTCCATCATGGAAAGGATAAATGCTTTAATCCCAAATCCGTACATCTCCATGTTCTGGCCTTCAACACGGTATAGCTCAGCCATCATGTTTTCGGTGGACTGATATTCTTCCATGATGTGGCAAAACTCCTTTTCGGCATCACGAAAAAAGTTTTCGTTTTCCCACAAGGTATCATCGGCATCAAAAGCAATAACATCAATCTCTTTTAAACTCATAATATCAGGGGTTCAATCAGGCTAAGAATCTGCACAAAAACGATAAGCAACACCATAGCGATTGGATATACCGTGGCATAAGCAACTGAAGGCGCATCGGTGTCGGTCATTCCATCAATGGCAGCAAGCCCGGGGGTACTGGTCATACTTCCTGTCAGTGTTCCTAACAAAGTTAAAATATTCATCTTCAAAAACACCCGAGCGACCAAACTCGTAATTATCATCGGAACCAGGGTGATCAAAATTCCATAAATAAACAACTCGATCCCATATTCCTGGAACGTGTCAACCAGGCTGGAACCTGCACTGGAACCAACAGCTGCCAGGAAAAACAGCAGGCCAAACTGTCGTAATAACTGGTTGGCAGCCCCGGTCATGGTCCACATTACAGGGCCAGTCTTTCCGGTTCGTCCAAGTACCAAAGCTGTAAGTAGAATACCACCGGTCAGCCCCAAACTAAATGAGAAAGACCCAAAGTTAATGCTCAGCTTGCCAACTAAAATTCCAAGAATAATCCCTGTTGCAATGGGTAAAAAATCGGTATCAGACAGGCGGCGGTCGTCATCGCCAAAAATACGGTTAACCTGTTCCATATTTTCTTTGTTACAGGCAACAACCAATTTATCTCCAAACTGCAACTTAGACGAAGGGGTTGGAGACAAGTCGATACCCGACCGGCGAATACGGGTAATGGTTGCGTTATAGGTACTGAGCATATTAAGCTGGCCCAGTGTTTTATTGACCACCTCTTTGTTGGTTACCAGCACTGAACGTACATCGTACTGATTGCTCAATGGAATTTCAACATCCACCTCCGGGCCAATCAACAGTTTTACTCGGCCAAGCGCTTCAGCTGTTCCCACTGCTTTAATCACATCTCCTTTACGCAAAACGGTTTCCGGAGCAGGAGTGATGGCTTCCTCCCCCTGCATCACGCGCGACACAACAGCTTTGGTCATATAACGGATTCGTAGTTCGCGAATGGTTTTGCCCACCACATTCTCGTTTTCAACCAGGAAATTCTTTTTCATGATTTCCGGAAATCCGGCTGACATTTCCTTTTTATATTGTTCCTCAGCATCTTTAACATTTACACGCAGCAATCGTGGTAGGAAACTCACAAACAAAATAACGCCAATCACACCAAACGGGTAGCCGATACCATAGCCAATGGACGCCAGCGGCGAACCTGTTGTATCAATGGCGGCAGCCAAGCCTGGCGTACTGGTTAAAGCGCCGGTTAGCAAACCAATGCAAAGGCTTTTATCAATACCACCAAGTTGAAAAACTAGGTAGGTGATAACACTCGAACTTAGGATAAGCAAACTCGCTAGAATGGCCAGTTCCCGTCCATTCTTTTTGAATGAACTGAAGAACCCGGGACCGGCCTGAATGCCAATTGTAAAAATAAACAGGACCAGTCCAAGATATTGAAAATCTTTGGGGATGATAACTCCAAAATGGCCAAATACCAAGGCAACAAAAATGACTGCAGAAACATCCAATGATATTCCCTTGATTTTAATACGACCCAAAATGAAACCGATCAAAATGATCAAAAACAGGGCAAAATAGCTATTCCTCAACAATTCCATGACAATGTTTTTTTAGGCCGACAAAAGTACAAACTTTATGCTGTAAAGCATCTAATAGTCTCGGAATTGTCCAGAAGTCGCTATTCTTTTAACAGAAAAGAAAAGTCATCGCCCGCAGCCTTCTCACAAGGTGCTTCTCCTTTTAAAAACAGACGTGCTGAACGTTCTCCGATTAAGCTTAACTGACCATCTTCCAACTTCAACATTGTTCCTTCACGCAAACCAACCACATAAGTGTCTGGATTAATCTCCAAAAACTCCGAGATACGCTGTTCGCGGGTCTCTCCTCCATGCCCTTCCGGATTAGCATCCAAGTAGTGTGGGTTAATTTGAAACGGAACCAGGTTGATGGTGTTAAAACTTTTAGGATCGATAATTGGCATGTCATTAGTTGTGCGCAAGGTCGGACAGGCCACGTTTGAGCCAGCGCTCCATCCAATGTAAGGGGTTCCCTGCTGCACTTTCCGACGAATAGCCTCCATCAAATCCTGATCATGCAGCATACGCACCAGCTGCCAGGTGTTTCCACCACCAATAACAATGGCTTCAGCCTCTTCCACCGCCTTTACGGGGTCCTTAAACCGATGAATACTGGTAACCTCATGCCCAATTTCCTGCAAACTCTCATTCACTTTACGCTCATATTCCTCAAAGGAAAAAGTAACCGCTGCAAACGGAATAAACAAAGCCTTCACCTTTTGAGGGCCTAAAAATTGCTGAATTTCTTTCTTGGGATAAGCCAGGTAGTCTTCACCAGGCATGGTTGAGTTACTCAGAAGTAATAATTTCATGGTTCATCTATTTTGTGACCGACATCGGTCATTAAATCAGTTTTAAATCGGGGGACTAAAATACACAATGTCCTCCACAAAAACAGGAAATTTCTCAGCCAGCAACTTCTCATTAAAAGGATAACAAAGCCACCCCAACAGAAAAAGGATAAAGCTCAGGCCCTTTACCTTCTTTAAACAAAGGCTGAAGATCGTAGCTGGCGTAAAGATTGATCCATCGGTACCCCAAACGCACCTGCCCCGAGAAACGAAAATCATGCATGTGGAAGTCGTCGGGTGTTTTCAGCTTTTCCTTTTTTCCATTCTCCCGGTATTTCACCTTAGTATGGGTACTCAACCGCTTGCTGGCAACAACACCTGCTGACAGATGAATGCGGTTGCCATAATGTTTCACGGGTATCTGAAACTCAACCAACAAAGGAACAGTCAGGTAAAACGACGATAATTTTGATTTTTGCTTCGAATCATACAAGCGTTCAATGGGTTCAATCCGGTCGGGAGTTTGCTCAATACTGGTTTTCTTATCCAGAAAATAGGTCTGAAATTCCATCCCTACGCCGGTGACCAATCCAATGGTATTTCGGGTGTGCTGTAAACTTTGAGAAATCTGAATAAGATTGAGGTTCAATACGGTTGACCGTAAAAAGTTGACATCCAAAAAACCGGCTTCGTCTTCCGGATAAAGAGAGTAATCTTTATCCATAAAGCCATTCAATCCCAGGTAAATGCCCGACCAATGCCCCGTAAATTTATCTTCCCAGTAATTAAAGCCATCCGTAACAACACCTTCGAACTGAATAATGTTAGGTTGATTACCCCAGCCAGGTTGACTTACAGGAATGCTATCGTTCAACTGAGCGCTGGCACCCAAGCTCAACAAGGAAGATAAGACTATGGCGAAAAATTGTTTCATGACTCTAATCATCCAACAAAGTTACGCATGATTATTGAAAAAAGAAGCCTGCACCAGGCAGGCTATTTTGTTTTCTGAAAGTTGGTTTTAGAAATTAACGATACTGATTCCTACACTAAAGGGAAAAAACTCCGGGCCTCCCCCATCTTTAAAAATGGACGACAGGTTATAGGTCGCATACACACCAATGTCTTTCAAACCCACACGCCCGGTAACCGCATACTTGAAAGGATTGATATTGAAGTTGCCGTGATCTTTACTTTTCGAGCGATCTGTCTTTACTTTGGTGTGCGATCCCAGGTTGAATCCACCAATTAAACCGCCCGATATATAAACTTCATTGGAATGATCGTTCACTGGAATCTGGAATTCAAGCAACAGGGGAATGGTCAGGTAAGAAACCGTCAGTTTTGACTTTTTCAGGCCATCATGCTCCAATTCCAGAGGAACAATCTGCCCATCCACCTTCTGAAGAGTGATGGCATTATCAAAACGGTAGTTATTCATCGTCCAGCCCATACCAGTAACCAGACCAACACGCTGATCGCTCAAAACAATATTGTATTCTAGAAAGTTAATATTCACTTCCATGGACTTGGATTGGTTTAGCGACATAAAGCCGGTACCACCAAAGTGCCCGTCATCATAAAAGGTATTGATTCCCAATTCAAAACCACCCCAGTGACCATCAAAGCCTTTGTGCCGCCAGTTGTCTTTTTTCTTATCCCGGAAACCATCGCGATGCATGTTGACAGTGGTACGACCCTCTTTCTCGATCACTTCAACATTCCGATTTCCAATCCGGATGTGCGTTGTATCGTTGCTATAATCATCTTCAATATGAATACGGTCATTTAAAATTCCCACCTCGGTTCGGCCACTACCTTCCTTTACATCAACCAGGTTTCCCACCTTCGTTGAATCCTGAGCATAAGTCAGGGTCAGGCAAAAAATCATCAGACTAAGTAAAACTGTTGTTTTCATCTTTTTCAATTTAGCGTGTTACATGGTGTTTGTTTTCTTCCTGGCCAGGAGTAGTCAACCACTAATCATTGTTTAATTGCTTTCAGGAGTAGGACGGCCAACTGTTAAAAAAAGTTACAGCTTAGCGCTCTTTTTTCAGCGGAATGGAAAAGGCCAGCAATCGGGTATTCAAACTGATCTCTGAAAGTTTTCCCTTTTCATTGGTTTCGTAGTCCAACCGCTCGCTACTCACCGAAGAAACGACATTCAGTCCGGCATTAACCAGGTCCGAAAACTTCAGGGGTTCATCTTTGGCCTTGTGCAATACTTTTTGAGCCAGGTATTCGTCAACCGTAAGATAGTCGGGGGACAACGGTTCGGCCTGCTTGGTCGTCCCTGCCAAGGCAACAGGCGCACTACTGTCTGGTAGTTCCAACCGGCTTGAAATCGGAGTCAACTTTTGAGGAACTTCTTCCCGCTTAGGCTGTAGCCGATCCGTTGCTACAGGTTCCTGTCTGGCTAATTGAGGCTGAATGGGTGCTACTGGCTCCTTTGGCATTACGGTTTGTCCCTTTGATTCTGCAGCTGTTTCTTCAGGAGTTGTTGCCGGACGACTTGCCAGCTGTTCCTTTTCTTTCGAAGTTGTTGGCTCCATTGCTGGCGTAACCTGATCGGTGTATTGAATTGTCTGTTCCTTCTTAAACTCCGTATCCCAAACAGCCCATACCGCAAAAAGCAGAACCAGGGCAGCAGCCACCAGGCTTCCCCATAACAAAACAACTTTTCGCGCCGGCTTTTTATACAGAGACTTTTTATTGCTGAACTGAATGGAATTGTCTGGCTTCAGCTGGGTTTTCAAAAGCAAATCGAATTGCTGCTCCTTTTGGGGATCAGTGGTCAACTCCCTTAAAAAAGCGAGTTTATCGTCTTCTTCCAAATCGTTTTCCAAAAAGGCAACCGCCCGGTAATCGAACGAAGATTCTTCCGTAATTTCCTTTTTCAAAAGGGCCTTCTTATTCGGGAACATGCGCTCATCAACCGGAACCCGAATCGACGAAACCGCTTTCAGCTCTTCGTTCAAGTCGGGATTATTCGCCAAAAAGTCCAGGAAATCATCGACCTGACTATCCGGCAGATTACCATCCAGATAATCCAGAAAATAAATTTCGTAATTGGATCGGTTAATATTCATGGTTCAAACAAGCACATCTAATTTCCCAATATAATTTTTCAGAAACACCCGGGCCCGGTAAATGTATACCTTAACCTGAGCTTCGCTAAGCGCGGTTATGTCGCTGATTTCTTTGTACGAATAGCCTTCATAATCACGCAAGAGTAGCACCGCACGCTGATCATCGGATAACTGTTTAATGGCATGCTCCAGCACTTCTCCAACATCAGAGTAATGGGTGGAATGCCCCTCTTCGGGAAGCTGCGACTCCTCGCAACTCACCTGGCGCTGGTCTTTCCGAATCACATCGATGGTACGATGATAAGCCGTTGAAAACAAATACGACTTAACCTTAGCGGCATCTACCGAATACAAATGCAT
The DNA here is from genome assembly GCF_947495665.1 of uncultured Sunxiuqinia sp. GTDB lineage: Bacteria > Bacteroidota > Bacteroidia > Bacteroidales > Prolixibacteraceae > Sunxiuqinia > Sunxiuqinia rutila. The sequence continues at coordinate 287,764 of NZ_CANLZV010000005.1, read as the reverse complement.
CCATAGTTTCTCGAAACTGTCCTGAACAATATCCCGGGCTTTCTCTTCATCCTTGATATTCTTCAGTACAAATCGAAAAACAGCATCGGCATGCCAATTTACGGCTTGATTATAATCGTCAACGGTCATTCTTTCATAAGGTCATTACAACCTTAGGACGACCAAACGACTAATTTGTTACAGCCAGCAACTGACTTAATTGTTTTTTTGAATGCGAAAGGCGAATAGCCTCCTTCAGTGTTTCATCAATATCCTTAATAATTGGGAAGAAGCCTTCCTCGCCGATGATATTTCGGGCAATGTAGGCTTTAATCTGGGTTTCGATAATTTTACCGCTGGCTTTAAGGCCTTTCGAATCGCGCTTGACACCTTCCTTCTCGGCATAGGCCACAAATTGATTCATAATCTGTTTTTTGTCGAGGTAGTCAACAAATTCGGCGGCCGTTTTCAACATGTTGAGCTGCTCTCGGTGTTCATCGCTGTATTGGAACGCAAAATGGTAAACCAAGGCTTTTTGAGTAATCTTCGAAAAGTAACCGGAATAGCCCGTGGTATCGGCCGAAACAAAGTAATCGGGCATAATGCCACCACCACCGTAAACGATTCGACCTCCAGCAGTTTCATACTTCAGCGAATCGGCAAAATGAATGCTGTCCGCCACCTGAAACTCGCCATGCTCGGCCCGGTTAATGATGTCGTGATAATAGTCCATATTGCCTTCTTCGTAAGGTTTCTGAATACTTCTACCACTTGGCGTGTAGTAACGGGCAACCGTTAGGCGAAGCGCTGAACCGTCGCGGAAAGGAATCTGTTCCTGCACCAGACCTTTACCAAACGAACGACGTCCAACCACAATTCCGCGGTCATTATCCTGAATAGCACCGGCAAAAATCTCGCTGGCCGATGCCGAATATTCATCAATAAGTACAATGACTTCTTTATCCTTAACGATTCCACTTTCGGTTGACGTGTATGTTTTTCGCGGTTGCGATTTCCCTTCGGTATAAACAATCAACTTCCCTTCCGATAAAAATTCGTTAACCATACTTACCACAGAAGCCAGGTAACCTCCTGGGTTTCCACGTAAATCAATAATAAACTTCTCGGCCCCTTCGGCTTTTAGTTTGGAAATACCATTGATGAACTCATCATAAGTTTTCTCTGCAAAACGGTTCACTTTAATAAATCCGGTGCTGTCATCAATCATATAACTCACGTCGATGCTGTAAATTGGAATGTCGCCGCGGGTAATTTCAAATTCAATTAACTCATCAATCGACCGACGTTTTATGCCAATCCGCACCTTTGTGCCTTTTTCGCCCCGAAGCACGGTAAGCACATCCTGGTTTTTAATATCAATGCCGGCAATCACCGAGTCGTTGACCGTAACAATGCGGTCGCCCGGCAAAATGCCGAGTTTAGAAGAAGGTCCGCCCGAAACCACATCAATAACCTGAACAGTATCGTTATGAATAGAAAACTGCACACCAATCCCCCCAAAGTTTCCCTGCATCTCTTCATGCACTTCCTGCATGTCGCGGGCCGGAATATAAGCCGTGTGCGGATCCAGGTTTTTCAGCAACTCCGGAATGGTTTTCTCTACCAATTCATCGGTTTCTACAGAATCAACATAGGCCTGATTGATCAGCTCAACAATGGTGCTCAGCTTGTTTCCCCGGGGAGGCGTCAAGTTCTGAAGCGATGGTTGGTGAAGCTGACTCAGGTTGTTGCCCAGAATGATTCCAATAATCACTGAAACAGCAATTAGAATGGGTAAGTATATGCTTATCTGTTTTCTGTTCATGACTTTTCTATTCTTCTATTTCAACCTGAACCACATCGATATCGGCTCGTTTCAACAGGGTTATTCCATCCTCCAGACGATAGTTATCGGTAAAAACAACCCGCTTAATACCAGCCTGAATGATCAACTTGGAACATTCAAGACAAGGAGACGAAGTAACATACATGGTCGCGCCCTCACTGCTGTTGTTCGATTTGGCGACTTTGCTTATCGCATTGGCTTCGGCATGCAGCACATAGGGTTTGGTCAGATTATTTTCGTCTTCACAAACATTCTCAAAACCAGAAGGAGTTCCATTGTATCCATCCGATATGATCATCTTATCTTTAACTAAAAGTGCACCGACCTGGCGCCGCTTGCAATACGAATTCTTGGCCCAGATTGAAGCCATTTTCAAATATCGTTGATCAAGTAAAAATTGTTTCTTTTCCATCAGATGAATTAATTAATTGTCCAAAAGTAATAAATCATCAGTCGCAAATTGCTGAATCAATTACAAAAAAACGTTCATTCCTGATTTCGAAATGAACGCTTCATCTTTAATTTCAGCTAAAATTATCAAACGTGAATAAATTTTTCCACCGTATTTAAAAGATCTTTGGATTTAATGGGTTTGGCCAGGTAATCGTCACATCCGGCTTCCAGGGCTTTCTCCCGGTCATCGGACATAGCAAAGGCGGTTTGTGCCACAATAGGCAAGTCCGGATCAATGGACTTCATGATTTTTGTTGCCTCATAACCATTCATTTCAGGCATCTGAAGATCCATCAACACCAAATCAATAGCTTCCTTCTTGAAGATATCGACAGCCTCTTTACCATTCTTTGCCCAATAAATCGTTGCTTTAATTTTGCTCAATACAGCACTTAAGTACAGGTAATTCGACTCAACATCTTCGGCGATAAGAATTTTAGGGTTGTCAACTATTGTCATTGCTTCGTGATTAATCTCCTTTATTTAATCAAAGATATTGAAAGATTTATTTAAATACCATAGTTGTATTTATTTTTTGAAAATCGAAGAACACCTCCATTTTCAGTCAGCCTATACGCTCAGCTCCCTTAAAGAACCTTGCGTGCAGCACACCCTTAGCCAGTACATTCACAGCCTAATCCGTTCACAATTCACGAAGCCGGTTCAACTCTGAGCCTCTTTCATCGCTCCATCATACTTTCTGCCTTGTCTTATTCTTCAAGTGCATCGTGATGAATCCTGTTAAATAGTTGCTGCATTCTGGTATCGGTATTCGCAATAACGTCAGCACATTCTTTCAACTCTTCAGAAACATCTTCCGGCTTATTATTCAAGAACTTATAGGCCAATTCGTGTTCCAGCGAGGCCCAAAAATCCATCGCAATCGTCCGTATCTGAACTTCAACACTTACCATCTCTGTGCGCTCCGATAGAAAGACAGGAATTGTAACAATCAGATGCAGACTCCGATAACCATTGGGCTTGGGGTTTTCAATGTAATCAGACTTCCGGATCAACTCAATATCGGACTGTGAAGACAACAGATTGGCAATAAGATAAATATCATGAATATAAGGACAAATCACCCGCACTCCGGCAATGTCTGTCAGGTTCTTTCGGGCCGATTCAACACTCATTTCCAGCCCTCGCTTGTGCAATTTTTTCATAATGCTTCGGGGCGACTTCACACGCGATTTAATTTCATGAATGGGGTTCCTGTCCTTGGTGTACTTAAACTCATCGTTCAGGTTCTCAAGTTTGGTTCTTATTTCACGAATAGCGGCTGCATATAAATTTTGAGTTTCAATTAATGAGCGGATAACTTGAAGGTCTTTAGACGTGAAGTGCATTTCAGTCAAACCTTCAAACAAGTAGGCTTCATCTGACAATTTATTGTTTTCCATTTCTAACTAGTGTTTAACTTTGGTGGAAATAAGTGAATTTGAAAGATCAAAGCAAGAACATCGGGCTTAAAAAAGGTTAAAAAGGAGGCGTTATAAAAACGCGGGGAGAGCTGACAAAGGCAGTTTCAAGTTTAACTCACTGGATCTTTGCACCTTAAAGCAAAAACGCCCGACTATCGTTAAATAGTCAGGCGTTTGTTGTACCCGGGGCGGGAATCGAACCCGCACTCTGTTGCCAGAACTGGATTTTGAATCCAGCGCGTCTACCAATTCCGCCACCCGGGCTTGAATTAGCGTTGCAAAAGTAATGGATTTTTTTTGAGCTCAAAGCAAAAATCGAAAAAATTTTCACTTAAAACGTATAACGGATTGAAAATGCTCCTCCATCACCCCAAAACCCGGAGTGCCCAAATACGTTCCATGCCGGTTTCCAGTCCAAACTTAAGGCAAACGGAACTTCTACAAAACTATATTCCAACCCTAAAATTCCGTCAATACCAATCACCGTATAGGTTTTATCATGATGTCCCCAATTAACATGGTCGCCATCCCAAAACCCGAGATGTCCACCAAAACCATAATACCAGCTCAAACCATCAACGGCAAAAGGATGGTTATGCACTTCATACAAGCCAGTCAGATTAAAGCCCTGCCAGCGGGTTGACAAAATTCCTTCCAATGCTGAATTGTTACTCAGAAAGTGCTTCACAGTTACCCCACTCGAGAAACCGCCTCGCAGACCAATCCCGGTGTTGTAATCATGCGCCCAGGCAGCTCCGGACAATAATAAGCTAAGTGCAAATCCTAAAATTATCTTTCTCATTCGATCTCTTTTTATAATTCGTAATTTCTTCTCAAATATTTTTTCTTGCAGAAATTGCAAGCAACGCATCAAAAATAATGGTTCTAAATCCAATCGCCAATTTCACCTCCCCTACCATAAAACCTGTACTTCATGTAAAAAACACGGCTTCTACCCTATCCCCGCATTCTTTTATTCCAAAGAATATTTTCTTTGCATAACATCTGTATTTTTTGATACCTTAGCCTGAAATCAGATGGACTGAAGGTAAAAAGCATGATGCTAGTCAACGAGAAAGCCCTCTTTAACAAGCTAACACAAGGCGACGAAAAAGCGTTTGAAACCCTATTCAATGCTTACTATGCGCCACTTTGCCTTTACGCCAGCCATGTTTTATCCAACGACGAAAAAGCCGAAGAAATTGTTCAGGAATTGTTTGTTTATCTGTGGAGCCAACGTAACAGTCTGACGATAAACAGCTCCTTGAGAAGCTATTTGTTTCGCTCAGTAAAAAACCAGTGCATTAACTGGATCCAGCACCTCAAAATCCGGGAAAAACATGCTTCAAAAATGAAAGAAACAGCACTTCGCGAATACCAGGAGGCCGACTATTTTCTGGAAGTTGGACTGGCGGAAAAGATCGAAGAAAGCATCAACTCCCTTCCAGAGAAACGCCGACAAATTTTTAAACTTAGCCGCGAACAAGGATTAAAATACCAGGAAATTGCCGACCAAATGGGCCTGTCGGTTAAAACTGTTGAAACCCACATGGGCCTTGCCTTAAAACAACTTCGCGAAAAGCTTAGCGACTACAAAGACTACTTCATCGGACTAGCCCTGTTTAAAATAAACAAACGATAAATTCAGGGTATCTTACTTCTGGCTTGTCTTTAAGGTGATGAAAACAAACAAAGACATCAGGCAAAAGGATTGGGAATTATTGGCCCGGGAACTTTTTGATGCACCCGGTGAGCCCTTCCAACAAGCTGAAATTGACGAAGCCGAAAAGGAAAAACTGAGTCGATTGGCACAGAAAATTGATCTGCATCTTCAGCTCAAAAAATACGACACCTCCCGGGCTTTCAGCCAGGTAAAGACACACATCCACACCGAACGCGCCAAACCAGTTAGCCGGCTCATACCGCTGCGGTTGCTTAAAATTGCTGCAGCAGTCCTTCTGGCCATCCTCATTGGCGGTTCGGCCTACTGGGTTGGCCAACAAAAGCACAGCGAGGCACACATGGCCGAAGTTGTGGTTGACGATTCAGGACTTTCTCAAATTGAACTGTCGGATGGCACATTAGTCACCCTGAACCGGGATACAAAAATTAATTATCCCGACAAATTTGGCAACGAAAACCGGGAAGTCTCTATTGAAGGTGAAGCCTTTTTCGAAGTGACACCTAATCCCAACAAACCATTCATCATTCATGCGGGGGAAGCAACCGTCAAGGTTCTGGGAACCAGCTTTACGGTTAATGCCTACCCGCAGAATGATCGGGTTGAAGTGATTGTGGCCTCCGGCAAAGTGCAAGTCTCTAAGCAACAAGCGATGGAGGATATCATTCTCGATCCGGGAGACAAAGGAACGCTTCTAACCGCCAGCAAGCAACTGATCAAAAGCCAAAATGCCGATCCCAACTTTTTAGCCTGGAAAACACGTACGCTGGTGTTTAACGAAAGTTCACTGAACGACGTGATCAAACAATTAAACAAGGTGTACCGGGTTCATATTGAAATTGAAGACCATAGCCTGGACAACCTGCTCTTAAATGCCCATTTTGAAAAAGAGCCCCTCGATTTTATCCTTGAAGTGATTTCAACAACACACGGATTGAAAGTCGACATCCGGAATGGGAACTACCTGTTGAAGAAAGATGCTTAATCAGAAACACTCAAGCCATGAAAACACAAAACATACAAGCCGCCGTTTCATTATTCACTTCCATCCTGCTGTTCTTCGTGATGGCCTTGCCATTGGCAGCTCAGGAAGAAAAACAAGGAGACCCCATCTTGGATCAAAATATCAGCCTCTATGCTGAAAACGAATCCTTGAGTAAGGTCGTGGAACAAATTTGCAACTACCTGGATCTGGATTATTCCTACAACTCGGAACTCCTTCAAGGAAAGAACATTACACTTAACATTTCAAACAAGCCTATCCGCTATGTTTTGGATAAGCTGATGAAAGACTTCTACCTGATTTTTGAAATTGAAAACAACCTACTTGTGGTGCGTGACTATGTCCCGCTAAAAGAAAGCGTTGACTACGAAAAAAAAATGCGCTTCAAGCCCAGCAAGAACCGGTTTGAATTTCAGAATCCGAGGCAGAAATCCATCACCTTCAAATTTAAATCAGCCAGTAACCTCATCATCATTCCGGTGCAGATCAATGAGTCTGACACCTTGAATTTCATTCTGGATACCGGTGTACGCACCCCCATTATTACAGAATTGCCCTACGTAAACAAGCTAAACCTGAACCTGCTGCAACCCGTCAACATCAGAGGGCTGGGCGAAGGCAGCACGCTTACTGCCTACCGATCGGGCAACAACACCATGAAAATTGACGGGCTGGTGGCCTGGAACCAGGAAGTGCACATGGTGATCAACGACAACTTCCAGATTTCGCAAATTCTTGGAATCCCTGTGCATGGTTTAATTGGCTTCGACCTCTTCAAAGACTTTGTTGTGGAAATTGATTATGATGCCCAAAAACTGACGGTAACCAAGCCAAAACATTACCGCGACCGGGTAAGAAACAGGGACATTGTAATGCCTCTGCACTTTGAGCACAACAAACCGTACGTCCGCACAACCATCATGACCGACGACAACAAGGAAGTACCCGTAAAACTGCTGGTTGATACAGGTGCCAGTGATGCCATCTGGCTATCAACCAAGTCCGACGATCGCATTAACATTCCGGAAAACAGCATCGAAACCTTCCTGGGGAAAGGGCTTAGCGGCGACTTACACGGACGAAAAGGCCGGATTGGCGGCATTTGGGTGGGACCACTCATTCTGACCGAACCCATTGTAGCCTTCCCTCACAACGATATGATTGAGGAACTGATTGTTGCCAACGACCGGAACGGAACGCTGGGCGCCGAAATTCTGAAGCGCTTTTACGTCACACTCGACTATCCCAATCACCAAATCAAGCTTCGCCCAACCAGCAAGGTGAAAGATGACTTCAACTACAACATGAGCGGCATGGAAGTATATAATCCCATGCCCGGAGTTCCCATTTACACCATTGACAACATCCGGGAAAATTCGCCTGCCGACCTGGCCGGACTACAGGTTAATGACCAAATTATATCACTCAACAACACCAGTCATAAATCACTATCTTTGAATGACATCAACCTGTTGTTACAAAGCAAGGAAGACCGAAAAATTAAGATGAAAGTACTACGGGATGGAAACGAAATAAAAACGAGTTTTCAACTGGAAAAAATCTTTTAGTGAAACCCAAAAAACTGATAACTAACCTGCTGCTCCTGTTTCTGCCATTTTCAATTTATGCGCAGGAGCAGCAAGTCATTGACCTCCAGGCCAAGGTCAGCGTTCAGGTGGAGCATGCCCCGCTTCTGGATCTTCTCAATCAGATATCAAGCCAAACCGGCATCTACTTTTCCTACGACCCCATGCTTGTCAACACCCACAAGCTCATCTCTATTCACCTGCAAAATCAACCGTTGGAGGCTGTTTTGAAAGCTGTGTTCAACGAAAAATATCACTTCAACCTGCTCAAGAACCAGCTAATCATTACTTCGCGAAAAGCTTCTGCCACCAGCCAGATTTCCACCCAACCACCTTCGATCCGATATAATTTATCCGGCTCCTTACAAGACAGCCAAAGCCGCGAATTGATTCCCTATGGAAGCATCTCGGTGCTGGGACATCCCTTTGGCACCATTTCCAACGTAGATGGCGAATTTAACCTGAAGATACCGCCTGAATATGAATCGGACACCCTAGTGATTTCGTGCATGGGCTATGCCCGCCGCTACCTGTTGCTGGACACCCTTCAGCACAACCCGCTCAACATCCTGCTCGATCCGGTTGAAATTAAACTGCGGGAAGTCAAAGTCACAGCCGTGGATGCGCTTCAAATCATGGATAAGCTGGATGAGAACATTGCGCAAAACTACCCCACCAACAACCAGCTGATGACCTCCTTCTACCGCGAAGTCCTAAAGCAGGACAATGACTACATCAATGTTTCGGAGGCCATTATGGATATTTTGAAGATCGATTACACCAACCGGTTCCGCGAAGACCAAATTCGCTTTTTGAAAGGACGCAAAAGTCCGGAAGTGGAGCCCTCGTTCCACCTGGTTGATTTCAAAATGCAAGGCGGGCCCTATTACATCAACAAGCTGGATGTCATTAAAACCATGGATTCGTTCATCGACAAAGAATTCCGCAACTATTACAGCTATGCCGTTGAGCAAGTCATCAGCTATGAGAACCGCCCAACCTATGTTGTCCTGTTTAAGCCTAACGCCAAGATTGACAACCTGACCTATAAAGGCAAGCTATATGTTGATCAGGAAACCTTTGCCTTGGTTCATGCTGAATTCAGCCTGAGCCGGGACGGGAAAAAAAGTGCCCGTCGATCATTAATCAAGAAAAAGCCCCACGGATTCCGGGTTCGTCCCATCGATCTGGATTATTCGGTCAGCTACAAGCAACATCATAATAAATGGTATTTCAGCACCGCCCAGGCCTCTGTAAAGTTTCATGTCAAAAGCCGGCACGACAAAATCAATTCCGTCTTTCACAGCGTGTCAGACCTTTTGGTAACTGATCATCGTGCAACCAACTTGAGGCGCTTTAAACGACAGGAAAACTTCAATTCTTCGGATATTTTCAGTGAAATTATTTCAGATTATGATGAAAATTTCTGGGGAAATTACAATGTAATCAAACCCAGTGAAGACCTACGAAAAGCATTGAAAAAAGCGCCTCAAACAGGAAGCGTGCCACAGCCCCACCCTCAACCACTAACCACTCAAAACAACCAACCATGAGAACCAGTCTGCTATTCCTTTGCCTGACAATTAGCGCACTAAGTACATCAGCACAAACCAATGTCATTGAAAACATCGCCCAAAAGCTTCGTGCCTATTACCAATTTTACCCCATTGAGAAGGTGCAGCTCACTACCGACAAGGAAGTTTACCAGCCCCGGGAAACCATCTGGTTTTCCACGCTTATTACCGATGCCACCGGGCAAACCAGTACCCCTTTCAGCAACGAGTGCCAGGTAGAACTTTACTCCAGCCAGGGCGAGCGTCTTGCCGGCGATGTTTACCGCACCCACTCCGGGCCCATAACAGGCGACCTACTCCTTCCTGAAAACCTGCAGGAAGGAAGCTACGTTTTGGTAGCCCGAACAACCCTGCTCAATTCGGCCGATGAAGCATTTTACAAGCGAATTGACATCAACTTCAAAAACGAAAATGCGTTCAGACTTCAGGAGATGAAAGTGTCCAACACGGAGCAGGCCAATGCTTACTCCTTCCGGCTTACCAACATGCAGGGCGATCCGGCAAAAAAAGAAAAGCTGGAAGCTACATTGTATAATGGTTCCGAAATGATTCAGAAACAAAAACTCCGAACCGACACTGGAGGCCAAGCCTCAGTAAACCTGAACTTTTCGGATCAAAATTTTGAACGCCCGCTCAGTCTAACGCTCAACTCCAGGAGACAGGAGCTAAACTACACCACAACACTTCCCGTCAAGGATGAAACCCTTGATATTTCTATTTATCCAGAAGGAGGGCAGTTGGTCGCTGGAACACAAAACCTAGGCTTCACCATACACAACCAACTGGGGCAGCCAGTGCTGGCCACAGCAACAATCACGGATGAGCAAGGCAACAAGCTTGCACAAGGCAAGACCTCAACGCCGGGCTTTGGCATTGTTCCGGCAAACTTTGAAAAAGACGGGCAATACAGCCTGGAAGTTACCAGCCAGACTGGAACAAATGAAATCATTGCACTACCTCCGGTTCAGGAGGCCATCGCCTTGTCGGTTATCCGAACCGATGGAGCTTTCATTTATGCGAACCTCATTCCTCCCTCATCTATACAGAATGAACCCATCTACCTGATTGCCAACAAAGGTGAACACATCTTCTGGGCTTCGAAACTCACCCCCTCGGGCCCTACCCGTCTAAAGATTCCGAAGAAAGACTTGCCCAATGGAATCAGCCAGCTAACAGTTTTCAATCAGGAAGAACAGGTGCTGGCCACCCGACTGGTGTATGTTGATCAGGAAGCAGAACAACCTTTTGAACTTAAAGCTCCCCGAGAGGTAAAGGCAGGCGAGGTATTTCACTTTACCTTGAAAACAAACGAAACAGAAGCTTCTCTTCCCGAAGTAAGCCTTGGCATCAGTGCTGCTGAAGAAAGCAAAGACTGGCCGACACAATGGGCTACATGGCTTGCCATCAACGCCGACTTGGAGAAGCCCCTGACTGAAGCCTCCAAGCTCCTGCAATCGCCCAATAGGGAAACCAGCATGAACTACCTGCTCATCGCCAATCGCATGAAAAATGCCTCTTGGTCACGCATTCTGAATTTTGACCGCGAACGGGAACAAAGCAAACACCTGCAATCCGGTGTGTCGGGCCAAATTGTTAACCAAAGCAATGAACCGGTTGCCAATGCCAAAGTCAGTTTCATTCATGCTCAAAACATGCAAATCATCCAGGCATCAACAGATGAAAACGGAACCTTCTTCCAACAAGCGATAGCCGCCAAAGACCTGAAAAACTTCGCCGTAAAAGCTATTGGTCCCGATGGCAATGAAAACCTCACGGTCAAATTTGACTTGTCGCTGACGGAGCAAATTGCAGAGCAGGTGCAGCATTTCATTCAAACCAGGGCACTGGACAAGCAAGCCCAGTTCAGCCCTGAATTCTACCAACAAAATAAAGCGCTTTTCACCCCGATTAAACGACCGGGAAATAACCTGCCGAAAAGCGAACCTTCCTACAAGAAATACCTTATGACCGGCACTCCGGTGCTCGAAGTACTAAAAACCATCAAATCCTACCGACTGGAAGGAGATAAAATTATTTTCCCGGGAGGAACAAATTCCATCAATGCTCAGGACGGAGCACTGATTGTTCTGGACGGTCATAAGCTGGGGACCAGCTCATCGGTGCTGAACACCATCAGCCCACAAGACATTGAGTCCATCAACGTATCGACCAGCCCGGTGGACATCCAACGCTACACCGGCTTAAATTCAGTTGGACTAATTGAAATCAGCACCAAGCGAGGAGAGCCACTCGAAGAACCTACCACCAAAAAAACAGAAAGTTTATATGAAAATGGCTACCGTATTCCACGCGATTTTTGGCAGCAGAAAGCCGAACATCCCAAACAGCAGCCAACGACACTCTTTTGGAATCCCGCCGTAAAACTGTCCCCTCTCGGTCATTCTGAATTTGAGGTGAATGCCGGACATGTTTTGGGCAAATTCATCCTGCGGGCCGATATCATCGATCCCCATGGGGAAATCAAAACTTTAACGCATGTTTTTGAGGTTGTTCCCTGAGCACTAGACCAAAACATCCAACAGTTGATCGACTGAGATTGGGGTCAAGCCGACCTCCACTTTTTTGAGCTTTCCGCTTAGCTCCTCAAAGTCATGCCGTGTACCGAGCAAGGAATTGGTGAGTAAAATAGCTTGTGTATTAGAAATCCGTCCTTGAAAGTCGATGGAGTTGATGATTCCCTTCACCACTTGTAAGGAAAAAGAAATCAACTGACCATCCATTTCTACTTGGTTGGTATAGGTATACTTGGGCGAGTAACCATAAATCCAGTCCCAGGTTGTGTACTTTTCTTCCCGCAATTGCTGAATGGCCTGAAGATCTTCTTCCGAAAACTGATACACACGTTGCTCAGGATATGTTTTCCGGATTCCCTCAAAAATGAAATCCGAAAACTGGCCAACCGTCATCGGTGTTTTCAAATAATCGGAAATGTTGGTCACCTCGCTGCGATTCGACTGAACGGCTTTGTCTTTAAAGCGTGACAGATCAACTTTCAGGGCATTCCGCAGCTGGCTCAATTCGCTATTGAAAAGCAAAGTACCATGATGCAATACCCGCTTTTTAAAAACATGCTCCGCATTGCCCGATATCTTCTTTCCATCCAGCAGCAAATCATTTCGCCCGGTAGTATAAGCTTCAAGCCCAAGCTCCTTCATCACAGCCACAATCGGTTGTGTGAATGTTTTAAAGTTAACCTGATCAATGCGGTCAACCGTTTGAATGAAAGTAAAATTCAGGTTTCCCGGATCATGAAACACGGTCCCTCCACCCGAAATACGGCGTGCAATTTTGATCTTATTGTCAGCCACATACCGATGGTTAATTTCCGCCAAGGCATTCTGGTGTTTGCCCACAACAATCGAACGTTCTCCTTGCCAAAGCATGAAAACATCTTCCGTGGAATTTTTCAGCAAATACTCCTCCGCTGCCAGGTTAAAGTAAGGATCAGTTCCCTTTTGTTGAATACAAATCACACTCATGAAGTAAAGGTAATTAAAATTCCAGAATGATTCCGATGGTTGGCAGCACGGTTCCGGCTGTGTTTTCAACCCTTTCCAGCACATAACGGGTGCCATTGTCGGTCGTTACAAACTGGCCATTGGCATCCTGCTTTCGCACCAAAATATCTTTATCCTGATTCTGGAAATTATACAAATTTTGAATGTCGATATAGAATTTAGCCGTGATCTTATCCAGGTAATAGGCCTTGTCAATCCGCACGTCCAACTGATGAAAAGCATCAAAGCGCCGAGTGTTCCACCGATCCGGATCCAGGTAAGGCCCTCCAGTCTGATTCCAAGCTTCAATCAAGCTTGAGCGATCCAGATCATAAGGCGTGTAAGGCAGCCCACCTACATAGCGCCAGCGAAGGCCTACCTGCCAGTCTCGTTTCAGTTTCTTCGTGCTGGTCAGCACCACTAAGTGCCGACTATCCCAACTCGACACCAGCTTCTCCCCATTTTTATCATCAAACTCGCTGCGTACCCAAGTGTAGGACAAGTTCAGGTTGAAGTTATTGGACGATGCCACCCGGGTTTGAAATTCAGCCCCATAAGCCCTTCCCTCCGAAATGGAACGCACCTCTTCATTGCCCACAACACCATAATCCGCTCCCAGGTTGGCCAAGCTAATGGAATCCCTCATTGAAAACGGATAATCGGAGTACTTCTTCAGAAAACCCTCCACCGAAAACAAAACATTCGGACGCGGCCGGTATTCAACTCCTCCAATCAAATGATCAGCCTGAATGTATTTTAAATCATTGGTTTTATTGATGAACTCACCATTCTCTTGATAACCTAAGGCGGTGTAAGGCGGGAACTGGAAGTACCGGCCCGTGTTGAAATTCAGGCTCCAATGAGGCGCCAGCTGGTAGGAAGCCGACAGCCGGGGCGAAACCTGATCAAGGAGCGAGCTCATACTGGACGAGTAACTGTTGGCGTCCAGACGAATACCCAAAGAAAGGGTCAGCCGATCCCCCAGCACCTTGTTGCTGGCATGCCCAAAAATGCCCCATTTCACCAGGTTCAACTTCGTGTCAAAGTTGACATCCAACACACCCTCCGGATAGTAGCGCTTTTGGGTGGTTGAATTGGTATAGGTTACGAAATCCAGGTTGGCTCCAAAGTTTAACTTCACTTGTCCAAAGCGAGCCGTATTTTCATAGCGAAACTTGTTTTCAATTTCTTCCGATTCATAGTCCAGTGTTTTGTTAGCTTCCGAGCTATCATCGTTGTCCAGGTATTTGTAAGCTGAATTATTGAGGTGGCTGCGGCTGGCGACCAGCGTTTGATAACCATTGTCCCGAAAATGCTTGTAAACCGCGCCTACCGTATAAGTCCACTGCTCATTTTGAGGTAAAAAGGCCAAAATGTAGCGTTGCTGTGCATCCGGCTCTTCCAAATCAAGGTTAAGTGCAAACTTGTCAATAGCTCCCAAGCCAATAAAGGTTAGCTCATTCTTGGCATCAAGCTTGGTTTTCAGTTTGAATTGAAAATCGTTAAAGGTTGGCAAAAACGGAAGCTCCAGCAAGCTAAACAGCAGCTGCAGATAGGATCGGCGGGCAGAAACAATGTAAGTGGTATTGTCGCCTAAAGGCCCATCAATGGTACCTGTCACTTCCGAGGCTCCCACCGAAGCCTGCGCCCGCAGCCGGTCCGCGTTGCCATCAACCTGGTAAAACTCAAACACCCCACTCAGCGCGTTTCCCCGGTTGGCCGGAAATGCTCCGGAAAAATAGTTCACTTCACGCAGCAAATCAGCATTGATAATGCCCACAGGTCCACCCGAAGCTCCTTGCGTTGCAAAGTGGTTGATGTTTGGCACTTCTACCCCATCCAGAAAAAAGCGGCTTTCGGAAGGCCCACCACCTCGGATAATGATGTCGTTGCGAAATGAGGGAGTTGACTGCACCCCGGCAAAAGACTGAATGACCTTGGAGATATCGCGATTGGCTCCGGGGCTGTTCTCAATTTCTGAAATCCCAATATTTTTTAAGGAAAGCGGGCTTTCTTCCGTCTTTCGGAACAAGGACGCCGAAACCGTTACCTCATCAAGTTCGGTGTTGCTTTTTTCCAGTTCAACATCAAAATAGGTTGTTTTCAGGTTACTCACTTCCACCTCCGGCGAGATGACCTCCTCATAGCCAACAAACGAAACCTTCAAACGAATGAAGCCTGGAGTCAGGCCTGTCAGAAAATAACGCCCCTGCTCATCTGTCACCGTCCCCAGAGAAGATCCGGCAACGACCACATTCACAAAAGGCAGGCTTTCATTACTTTCCGCATCATAAATCCGCCCTTGCACAGCGGCCTTCTGCGCCCAGGCAGAATGCACGACAAGCAACAAAGCAAGCGTTAAGATAAAAGTTACTTTATTTCGCATCATTTGTTGAATCATTATCTTTGTTTATCAAAAATCCGGAGCTCTTTAATTGTTTAAACAGCAACCGGAATAATTAAACAAAAATAAGGAAAGCTTGTTCGCAACCAGCTTTCTTTTCAATAAACAGACAAAAAATGAGAGTGGTTATTCAGCGGGTCGCCAAGGCTTCAGTCAGTATTCAGCAAAAAGTAAAATCATCCATCAACCAAGGGGTACTTATTCTACTCGGAATTGAAGACGCAGACCAGGAAGAAGATATTCAGTATTTAGTCCGGAAAATCAGTCAACTGCGCATTTTTGACGATGAAAACGGAGTGATGAACCGGTCGTTAACCGACATTGGCGGACAAGCGCTGGTGGTCAGCCAATTTACCTTGCACGCCAACACCCAAAAAGGAAACCGGCCATCATACATTCGTGCATCAAAACCAGAAACTGCCATTCCGCTTTACAAGCAGTTTGTCGAATCTCTGTCGGCCACCCTTCAACAGGAAGTGCCCACCGGTGAATTTGGTGCCGATATGAAAATTGAACTGCTTAACGACGGGCCGGTAACCATCATAATCGACTCAAAAAACAAAGGCTTATAGCAATCTAAAAGCCCCCTTTTTTGTTTAACCTACATTATCCTTTTTATTCAACCTATGAATACAGAATCGAAGGCAATCAGCTTACCCGAAGCCCAATTGATGGTAGACGAATGGATCAAGACCATTGGCGTACGCTATTTTAGTGAACTGACGAACATGACTATTTTAACCGAAGAAGTAGGTGAATTAGCGCGAATCATGGCTCGAACTTATGGTGATCAATCGTTCAAAAAGAGCGACCAGGAGCATGATCTGGCCGATGAAATGGCCGATGTTCTCTGGGTACTGATTTGTTTAGCCAACCAAACCGGCATTGACCTGAACCAAGCCTTCTTAAATAACGTAAACAAAAAAACAAAACGCGATCAAAACAGGCATCAGAATAATCCAAAACTTAAATAGCATCTCATGGAAGCTCAAAATCGTCTAACTGAAATAAAAGCAATAGCCCGGCAAAACAACAACTCCGATTGGCAAGAACTGGCTTTTTCCTGCATTGACCTAACCACTTTGAACAGCACCGATACCATTAGTCATGTAAAGGCATTCACCGAGCGGGTTAATGATTTTGAGAACGACTATCCCAACCTGCCCAATGTGGCAGCCATTTGCGTGCATCCCAATATGGTTCGTACCGTTAAGGAGAACCTGCAGGACGATCATGTCAACATTGCTGCCGTTGCCGGCGGGTTCCCCTGCTCCATGAGTTTCATTGAGGTCAAGGTGAAGGAAGCCCGGATGGCAGTAGACTATGGTGCCGACGAAATTGACATTGTCTTGCCACTGTGGGCTTTTCTGGATGACGACGATGTGATTTGCCGCGAAGAAATCACCACCATCAAAGAGGCCATTGGTGATGCACACCTGAAAGTGATTCTGGAGACCGGTGCTCTGGCCGAACCCGAAAAAATTCGGCATGCTTCGTTCTTAGCCATGGAATCGGGTGGAGATTTCATCAAAACATCCACCGGAAAGATGAGCCCTGCCGCAACTCCCGAAGCTGCTTTGGAGATGTGTTTAGCCATCAAGGATTTTCACCTCAAAACTGGCAGAAAGATTGGCTTTAAGCCGGCCGGTGGAATTTCAACAACCGAAGATGCTATTCTATACATGACGATTGTGAATGAAATACTGGGCGAAGCGTGGCTCACCCCATCCTTGTTCCGGATTGGCGCCAGTCGACTAGCCAACAACTTATTGAGCGACCTGATTGATGAAAAGATCAAATACTTTTAAGGCCACAAGACATAAAAAAAAGGGGTTTCACTTGAATGTGAAACCCCTTTTTTTTATGATGATTATTGCTGATCAGTTATCGTTTTTGATATTGCCCTTCATAGTATTTCAAGTAATCACCAGACGTTACATTGTCCAACCATTCACTATTGTCCAGGTACCAGTCAATGGTTTTCTCCAGTCCTTCTTCAAACTGAAGGCTGGGCACCCAGCCCAGTTCGTTTTGAAGCTTGGTGCTGTCAATGGCGTAGCGCAAATCGTGGCCGGCACGGTCTTTTACGTAAGTAATCAGCTTTTCAGAAGTACCTGCCTCACGACCCAACTTACGGTCCATTATGGCACACATCAGCTTAATCAAGTCGATGTTGGTCCACTCGTTATGTCCGCCAATGTTGTAGGTTTCGCCTACCTTGCCTTGGTGAAAAATAACATCAATCGCCCGGGCATGGTCTTCTACCCACAACCAGTCGCGAACGTTCTCTCCTTTACCATACACCGGCAAGGCCTTGTTGTTCTTGATGTTGTTGATGAACAGGGGAATCAATTTCTCCGGGAACTGGAACGAGCCATAGTTGTTGGAGCAGTTCGATACCAAAGCCGGCAGACCAAAAGTGTCGTGATAAGCCCGCACAAAATGATCGGAACTGGCTTTCGATGCTGAGTACGGACTGTGTGGATCGTAAGCGGTGGTTTCGGTAAACAAGCCTTCTTCGCCCAGCGAACCATACACTTCATCGGTTGAAATGTGGTAGAACAGCTTGCCCTCGGTATTGTCTTTCCAGATTTCGCGGGCCGCATTCAACAGGTTAACCGTACCAATCACATTGGTGAACACAAACTCCGTTGGGTTGGAGATGGAGCGGTCAACGTGCGACTCGGCCGCCAGGTGAATCACGCCATCAAACTGCTTCTCCCGAAACAGCTTAAGCATCGCTTCACTGTCCACAATATCGGCTTTGACAAACTCGTAGTTGGCCTTGCCCTCCAGGTCTTTCAGGTTCGCCAGGTTTCCGGCATAAGTCAACTTATCCAGGTTCACGATTTGATATTCGGGATATTTGTTGACAAACAAACGGACCACATGCGATCCGATAAAACCGGCACCTCCGGTGATAAGTATTGTTTTCATGATCTATTCAGTTTTTGCAAGGTCAAAATTAGCCATTCTCCCCCGATAAGAAAATGGGATGGCCATGACCACGTTTAATTACTCACTTTTGTAAAGCCAATTTGCTTCCATTCGCCCTTAATCGGGTCATTAGCCTGTGGCTCGCCCGGCGTGCTTCTTCCATTCAGAATATAGTCTGTAAGTAAGGTCTTAAGCTGGGCCACCAACTCCGGATGCTGAGCTTGCAAGTTCTGAGTTTCCGAAGGATCCTCTTTCAGGTTATACAACTGAATTGGCGGCAGCGTGTCAATCACAGCCTTATTTTCGGGTCGTGGAAAGCTCCAGCCCCCTGACCCGGGACACATGATCAGTTTCCAATCCCCCTGACGAATGGCAAAACTTCCGTTGATGGAATGATGAACCGTTGCTTCGCGCAAAGGCTTCTGAAGTGCGGCTTGTTCAAAAACAGGCATCAGGCTGTAGCTGTCTTCGCCTTCATTGTCAGCCAGCTGATAGTCCGTAATCTCAGCACAAGTGGCCATAAGATCTGTGGTACAAATTGTTTCATCCGAAACCAAACCCGCCTTAATTTTGGCAGGCCATTGTGCAATAAACGGCACCCGGTGACCACCTTCAAAAATATCGGCTTTATGTCCGCGGAAAACACCGCTCGGATAATGTCCTTTGGCGGTCAGCTCTTCAATTTTAGCAGCAGGTGAACAGCCATTGTCGGTGGTAAAAATGATTAAGGTATTTTCTTCAATGCCATTCTCCTCAAGGCTTGCCAATAGTTTTCCCATCCAGTCGTCCACCATCATTACAAAGTCGCCATAAGGATTTAAGCCGCTTTTATCTTGCCACTCAGCAGTAGGCAAAATAGGGGTATGCGGCGAAGGCAAAGCCAGGTACAAAAAGAAGGGCTTATCTTCCTGAGCCTGTTGTCCCACATGTGCAATGGCACGTCTGAAAAAATTAGGAGTCACATCTTCATGATCAAAATCACTGGAAGTTGGGCCTTTGCGCCACCACGAATACTTCCCGGTATTCTCCGAAACTGAATCCGGAATAGCAGTTGCCAGTCCATTTTCAACATACACATAGGGCGCCATATCTAGCGATCCCGAATGCCCGTAGGCATAGTCAAAGCCCAGGTCGTTGGGCGAATGGGTAACGGGTTTCGAGAAATCAATGTTATCAAAGTCCTGTGCGTCCCAACCTTCACCTCCAGCTTTTTCCGGGTCTTTCAGCTGCCAGTTCCATCCCAAATGCCATTTCCCAATAAAAGCCGTATGATAGCCTTGCTGCTGCAACAAAGACGCTACGGTAGTCCGTTCAGTTGGAATCAAGGCTTCGGATTTTCCGGTGAGCACACCACTTTTCAATGGGCTGCGCCAATTGTAGCGCCCGGTCAAAATACCATAGCGCGTAGGCGTACAAACCGATGATGAAGTATGTGCATCGGTAAACCGAACTCCTTGTTGAGCCATCCGGTCCAGGTTGGGGGTTTCAATTTTACTGTCTGGATTGTAAGCTGTCACATCGCCATAGCCCATATCATCCGCTAACACATAAATGATGTTGGGTTTTGGTAGTTGGCTTTCTTCAACCGAACAGGAAGTGAGCAGGTAACAGGAACTGATACCCAGCAGGGCAAATTTTTTAGTTACAGTTTGTTTCATGAAGAGTAGCTTAGTCGTTTTTTATTCTATAAAAAGTGAACGAGTAACACGGAAAGTTGAAAGTCCTTTTCCGCGCTACACATGAATTATCTCTATTTAGAATCTGAGGTAAAATGAAGGCTTAAAACAGTTTCAGGAAACTACCAGGGATGGATGTTTCAAACCTCAGGTTCTTGCCCGATACCGGATGCTTGAAAGCCAACACCCAGGCATGTAACCCCAGCCGTCCTATTGGATTGGATTTTGACCCATATTTTTTATCTCCGATAACCGGATGCTTCAGATCTTGTAAATGTACCCGAACCTGGTTCTTTCTTCCCGGCTCCATGTTCACCTTTAGCAACGAATACAACTCGTTACTTTTAATTGTTGAATAATGCGTAACAGCCAAGTCGCCCTTGTCCGGATCCTGGCTGGAGTGCACTTTAAAAATTTTACTTTGGAAAAGATAAGAGCGGTGTGTTCCTTCCGCCGGATCAAGCTTGCCCTCAATAACCGCCAGGTAACTCCGGCTGTCAGCAGACTGCTTCCAGGATTCCTGCAACAGCTCCTGCATTTCCTTGCTTTTGGCGAAGACTATCAGTCCGGAAGTTTCACGGTCCAACCGATGTACAACATAAATGTTGTTGCTCTTGTCTTGCTCTTTCAGATAGTTACTGAGGATGCTAAATACCGTTTCCCTATTCTCTTTGTCAGTAGCAGTGGTAAGCAATCCGGCGTTTTTATTCACCACAATCAGGTCCTTGTCCTCATGCACTACCACAACACCGCGCATTTGCCGGGCAATGGGTGCCGATGCGCTTTCAAGGGTTATTCTCTGTCCCGGTTTTAGTAAATGATTAAATTGAGTGATTGCCTTGCCATCAACCAAGACCTGTCGTTTTTTGAGTAACGACTTGATGTTGTTGCGGTTTTTATGCGGCAGCTGAGCAATCAGAAACTTCATCAGCTCTTCTTGTTCCTTCACCTCTAACACGTTGGCGCGAGGCTTTTTTGACTGGGGGCGTTGACCTCCCGAATGGTGTTTTTTCATGCACGAAATAAATTTAAATGGCAGGTTGATAATGAAATCCCACCGAGGCAAAGATAGGGCTAATCTTTCTTCTTTAGGGACCCCACGAACAGCTTTTTCAGGAAACAGGCATAAGCCAACGAAGTGGGAGAATTAGGAGCAAAAGTAGCCCCAATGAGATGGAAAGTATGAGGTTAAAAATCCTAATTTCCCCGTTTCCAGCTTGTGCTCAATCGATAGGAAGAGCAAAAAACAAAAGGCCTTGCCGGTTGAGACAAAGCCTTTGTAACTGCCTGCAATTCTTCTTTGTAAAAAAGAAACTGCAAATTTCTTATTGGATATTGCGTAGACGCTTTTCCCAGTTCCAGGCCGAAAGCAGCGTTTCTTCCAATCCTTTTTCCGCTTTCCAACCCAGCTCTTCGTTGGCATAAGTGGTGTCGGCCCAAATCTTTTCAATATCTCCGGCACGACGCGGCACAATTTTGTAATTCAATTTTACGCCAGTCGCTTTTTCGAAGCCATTCACAATTTGAAGAACAGAGTAACCATTACCGGTTCCCAGGTTAAAGACCTCGTAGCCAGTCTTATTTTTGTTTTCCAGCAAGCGTGTAATGGCAACCACATGCGCCTTAGCCAGGTCAACCACGTTAATGTAGTCGCGGATTGCCGAACCATCGGGGGTATCGTAATCATCTCCAAAAACGCTAAGTTGCTCGCGCACTCCGGCAGCTGTCTGCGTAATAAACGGCACCAGGTTTTGAGGAACACCTAAAGGCAACTCGCCAATCAAAGCACTCGGGTGTGCCCCAATCGGGTTAAAGTAGCGTAAGGCAATGGTTTTCAACTCAGGATAGGCATTCACACTGTCATGCAAAATATCTTCATTTACCCGTTTGGTATTGCCATAAGGCGACTCAGCATCTTTACGCGGAGTGTTTTCAGTTACTGGCAACTGATCGGGCTGGCCATACACCGTACAAGAAGAAGAAAACACCAGGTTCGCAACGTTGTATTTCCGCTGGCAGTCCAAAATGTTCATCAACGACACCAGGTTGTTGCGGTAGTAGTGCAAAGGCTGTTGTACCGATTCCCCCACAGCTTTGGAAGCTGCAAAGTGAATGATGGCAGCGATGTCCTGATTACGCTTGAAAAAATCATCTGTTTTGGCGGCATCGGCCAGGTTGAATTGCTCAAAAGCAGGTTTCTTCCCACTGATTTCTTCGATCTTATCCAACACGTCAACACTAGAGTTCGACAGATCGTCAACGACCACTACTTCGAAGCCTGCGTCATGCAGCTCAACAACTGTGTGCGAGCCAATGTAACCCGTTCCTCCGGTTACCAATATTTTTTTTGACATAGTAATTGATTGAGTATTTTTTTCAAAACTACAAATTTAAATGTTGTGCTTAATTAATAAGCCCCTGTAAGTTACGCCTGTCTTTTGAAAACTTGCTTAAATTGTTGAGAACTTAGGGTTGCCAGCGTGTTAATTTTTCTTTATTTTTGGGCATAAACAGAGACGAACGTGGAAATTTTAGCCTACATCAAAGAACTCTTATTGTTGAATGACTGTGTCATCATCCCCGGCTTCGGTGGTTTTGTAAGTAATTACAAACCTGCAACGGTCCGGACGGCACAATTCAATCCGCCATCCAAGGCTATCAGCTTTAATGAGAAGCTGACTTTTAATGATGGTTTATTGATCAATCATTTGGTTGAGAAAGAAGGGAGCAATTACCTGGCTGTCAGCAAACAAGTAGAATTGCTGGTTCAGGAGCTCAACTACCGGCTTACCGATGGTGAAACCATCACCATTGACGGAGTTGGCCGGTTAAGTTACGATGAGCATGAAAGCCTGACTTTTACCCCCGAGATGAACGAAAACTTCAACCTCGACTCCTATGGTCTGGCCACATTCAACTACGAAACCATTTATGCCAAAAACCTGGTTCGCAAGGAAATTTCACAAGAAGAGCGCGATGCCGTTCAGGTTTTCTTTCAAAAACGAACACTGAAAAAAGTTTTGGTAGCCATTCCGGTTTTAATTGCCTTAGCCTTGGTTCCTATTAAAAACAACACCTCCAATTTGCAAAGGTCAAACCTGACCAGCATTGCAGAGATGATGAACCGAACAGAAATGGTTCAGGAAATAGAGCCTATCCGGCCCATTGTTACAGAAAACGCTCAACCCGAAGTGCTCACTTTGAAGCATTCGTATTATCTTATTGGTGGCAGTTTCCGAAGCAAAACCAATGCCGGTAAGTTTATCCAGCAAAAGCAGGCTGAAGGATTTAAGGCCCAAAACATCGGGGTAATTAAAGGACTGCATTACATTGCACTTGACAGTTTTGCCAGCCTTCAGGAAGCTAAAACAGCAAAGCAAAAGATACAAACGGAATCCCCCGGTTCGGGAATCTGGATTTACGTTAAACGATAATTGAAGCCCCTCCACAAGGGGCTTTTTTATGCTTCAAACCATCTTAAAACGTCCCTCTTCAACAAGCTTTACAAACCCCGGTTAGATCAAAAAAAAAACCCTGAATTATTGAATTCAGAGTCTTTATGATATTATCGATTATCTTTTTACAATCGCTTAGTAAAATTTGCGGAAACCCACCAGTTTTTTCACCTCATTCAAGGTTACCAAAGCTGACTCACGGGCTTTTTCGGCTCCCATCTTAGCCACTTTGGCCAGGTAAGCATCGTCTTCCAAAATGGTCACAATACGCTCCCGGATTGGCGAAGTAAATTGAATAATATCTTCCGCCAACTGCTTTTTCATATCGCCGTAGCGAATTTCACACTTGTTGTAAGCCTCATCAAATTGGGCAACCACCTCGGGCTTCGAAACAATTTTCATCAGGGTAAACAAGTTTTGAATCGCTTCGGGCTTTTCCGAATTGGGCTCCGTTGGGCCTGAATCGGTTACGGCACGCATCACTTTCTGACGAATTTCCTTTTCCGTGTCGTACAGGTTAATGGCATTCCCTTCTGATTTTCCCATCTTGCCGCTACCATCCAAGCCGGGCACCTTAATCAGGTCGGCCCCATCAAAGGTGAATGGTTTTGGAATAGGAAATACCTTCGATTTATACATGCGGTTGAAACGCTTGGCAAATTTACGCGCCATTTCCAGGTTTTGCTCCTGGTCTTTTCCAACCGGCACATAGTGTGCTTTGTGAATAATGATGTCCGAAGCCATCAGCACCGGATAGGTCAATAAGCCTGCATTCACATTGTCGGGCTGCTGGCGGGCTTTATCCTTAAATGAAGTCGTGCGCTCCAGCTCTCCCAGGTAAGCATTCATGTTCAGAATGGTGTACAACTCGGTAATCTCAGGAACATCACTCTGAATAAAGATGGTTGACTTTTCTGGATCAATGCCACAAGCTAAATACTCGGCTAACACTTGCTTCACACCGGCCTGCAGGTTTTCAGGCGTTGGATGCGTAGTTAACGAATGAATATCGGCAATGAAAAAATAGCAGTTATAGTCTTCCTGCATGCGCAGAAAGTTTTGCACTGCCCCAAAGTAATTGCCTAAATGTAAAAATCCTGTTGGCCTGATGCCACTAACAACGGTTGCTTTATTCATGTGATCGTTCTTCTGTGAAAATGAGCTGCAAAAATAGCTTGAATCCTTGAAAGACAAAAATTTATTTTACCTGTTCAACTCCCTTCATATTCCTTAACCAGCTTAAGCAGCCAAACCCCTAAACCGGAAAACACCTTTTGAAAGAAACTGCGTTCCCTTTTTCAACAGAAAACAGAAGAGAGAGCTCTTCCTACCTCGACAGGTATTTGATAAGGCCAATTTCCGATCGTCGAGTTCTATTCAGAAAGGACAAAAAGAATCTGATCAAAATCTTCTTGAAAGAAACAACTCGGTGGCAGAAGGAAAGTGAAAACTGAAAAATAATAATTAGTTTTACGGAAAATTAAAGAACAGATGTACAAAATGCCTTTATACGGAACCGAATGGCACTGGCGTAACGTGAAAATGGAAACGCTGGACCAAGCTATTGTTTTACGATCATAGAGGCCGTGAAATGGGGTTTGTTGTATATGCAGCAAACCCCATTTTTAGTTTAAAATTTTCATTAAAAACCGATAAACATGGCACGACACAAAAAAATCTATCTGGACGAAGCAGACATGCCCAAACAGTGGTACAACTTAGCGGCTGATCTTCCATCGCCCTTAAACCCACCTTTAGGCCCCGATGGCAAACCAATTACACCGGAAATGCTGGCTCCTGTATTCCCCATGAACCTGATTGAGCAGGAAGTAAGCCAGGAACGCTGGATCGACATTCCGGAAGAAATCCGCCAACACCTTTTCCGCTGGCGTCCAAGTCCCCTGATTCGTGCCTACGAACTGGAAGAAGCGCTGGGAACACCAGCCAAAATTTACTATAAAAATGAAGGCGTTTCGCCTGCAGGAAGCCACAAACCCAATTCTGCAATTCCGCAAGCCTGGTACAACAAACAATTCGGAATTAAAAAATTGACAACCGAAACTGGTGCTGGCCAATGGGGTTCTGCCCTTTCCTTTGCCTGCTCAGTTATTGGCGGTATTGAGTGCAAAGTGTTTATGGTTCGAGTGAGCTTTGAACAAAAGCCTTTCCGCAAAATGCTGATGAACACCTGGGGAGGAAACTGCATAGCCAGCCCAAGTACGGAAACTCAGGCCGGACGTGATATTCTGGCCAAATACCCGGACACACCGGGATCACTAGGGATTGCAATTTCTGAAGCCATTGAAGCAGCTGTAACCGACCCCAAAGGAGAAACACGCTACACGCTGGGCTCGGTGCTTAACCATGTGATGCTGCACCAAACCATTATTGGGTTGGAAGCTAAAAAACAGCTGGCTAAAGTGGGCATCAACAAGCCCGATATTGTTATTGGCTGCTGTGGTGGTGGAAGTAATTTTGCCGGCCTCTCTTTCCCTTTCATCTATGATAAGATTAATGGTGCCGACATTCAGGTGATTGGAGCTGAGCCTTTCTCATGCCCCACCTTAACCAAGGCTCCATTTATTTACGACAACGGTGATGTGGCTCAGATGACCCCAATGATGGCGATGCACAGCCTGGGACACAATTTTGTGCCCGCTCCTATTCACGCCGGCGGACTGCGCTACCACGGCATGGCTCCTTTGGTTAGTGCCGCTTTGCGCGACGGACTGATGGAAGCACAGGCCATCCACCAAAGCGAATGCTTCGAAGCAGGACTGCTGTTCTCGAAAACCGAAGGCATCATTCCGGCTCCGGAAACCACGCATGCCATTGCCGCCACAATTCGCGAAGCTAAAAAAGCCAAAAAAGAAGGTAAAGAGAAAACCATTCTTTTCAACTTCAGCGGACATGGTTTGATGGACCTCGTAGGTTACGACAAATACCTGAACGGAGAGTTGCAGGACTACGAATACCCGGATGCAGAAATTGCCTTAAACCTGGAAAAACTGCAAGGGTATCCGCTACCCAAATAAGTATTCCAACAATTAAAACGCTTATAAAAAGCAACATACCACAAGTCCTGCCTCTCATTGGCAGGACTTTTTTTATGCTGGCAAGCGAAGCTTTCCACCCAAAAGCCATTGGATTTAACAGGCTCATTTTTAAATCTAAGCCGATGTCACAGCAAACTGACAAGCCCGCGAATAGAAGTTCATACCGAATTCGTTTGAAGCATGCAGCTTGGCTGTCGGATTTTTGGTAACTTTGCCGGAAATTCAAATCACATGGAATCAACACGTCAACAAAAAATAAGCCGGTTGTTACAGAAAGAACTGGCAGACATCTTTCAGAAAGAGAGCCGCAACCTGTTCATGGGCAAAATGATTAGCGTAACGGTCGTGCGCGTAAGCCCCGACTTAGCCTTGGCCAAAGCATACATCAGCATCTTCCCTACCGAAGAACGTAAAGAAGTATTGAAGCAAATCCGGATTGCCAATCCGAAAATTCGCGGGCTACTCGGACGAAAAGTGGGTAAACAATTGCGGGTTATCCCTGAATTGGAATTTTATATCGACGACAGTTTGGATTACATCGACAATATTGACCGCCTCTTAAACCAATAAGCATGCAGTACGATCCGATTAAGCGTTCTTTGGGCAAGGTATTTAACCAAAATCCGACCCTGCGGAAACTGTTTTATCTTTTGCTCGACTGGCTTTTATTGCGTTCGTGGCATATCCGGAAAGAGCTTCGTGCCTTGAAAAAAAACGGGCTACAACAGCCCAGTATTTTGGATGCCGGGTCGGGCTTTGGTCAATATACTTACCGCATGTCGAGGCTGTTTCCCCAAGCTAAAATTCTTGCTGCGGACATAAAGCCCGAGCAAATTGCAGATTGCAATCGCTTCTTTGAAAAAATTGATAAAGCCGGCCAGGTTAAGTTTCAATATGCCGATCTGACACAGTACAAAAGCGAGGCAAGCTACGACCTCGTGCTTTCGATTGATGTAATGGAGCACATTGAAGAGGACACCCGGGTGTTTGAGAACTTCTACCAGTCGATGAAAAAAGGAGGGGTTCTTCTAATTTCAACCCCTTCGGACCAGGGAGGTTCAGATGTGCATGACCATGATCATGAAGAAGAAGGCGTGCATGGTTTTGTGGATGAACATGTGCGCGACGGCTATAACATTCAGGACATTGCGGATAAGTTGAAAGCAGCCGGATTTAGCCGGGTCGATGCCCGTTATTCGTACGGTGCCCCCGGAAAAATATCGTGGAAACTATCCATGAAATACCCGATTTTGATGCTAGGAGCCAACAAGTTGTTTTTTGTGCTTCTCCCCTTCTATTACCTGATTGTTTTCCCCCTTGCTGCCCTGTTGAATTATTTTGATGTCAACCTGAAACACCCAACTGGAACCGGATTGATCGTAAAAGCCTATAAATAATTGAAACTCGCATTCTACATAGCACGCCGTTATTTGGTTTCTCCCAAATCAGCCAATATAGTTAACATTATATCGGCCATTTCCGTAGTGGGTGTTGCTATTGGAACCATGGCGCTGATCGTAGTGCTGTCTGCCTTTAATGGCATTGACTCCTTCATTGAGAATATGCTTTCCAGCTTCGACCCAGACCTAAAAATTACCGTGACCGAAGGAAAAAGCTTTACGCTTGAGGATGCCGATTTTGACGCTGTAAAACAGTTGGAAGGGGTAGCCCGTTATGCCGAAGTGGTGGAAGAAAACGCCATGCTGAGTTATGAAGACCGCTTAAAATATGGTGTGGTAAAAGGCGTAGCGCCCGACTATGGCTCTTTTTCGGGACTAGACAGCGTTATCCTTGATGATGGTCAATTCGTCCTGAAAAACGGTTCGCAAAACTTTGCGGTAATTGGCGAAGGCGTACGCTATGAACTCTCGGTTGGTCTCTCCTTTGTCAGCCCCATCTACATCCATGTGCCACGTAAAGATTTTAAAACACGCCTGAACATGGATCAATCACTCAACCGGGCGCATGTTTTTCCGGCTGGTTCTTTTTCGGTTGAACAAGAAATTGACAACAAATACATCCTCGTGCCCATTGATTTGGCCCGGTCGCTTTTTGAGATGGAAGGACGCCTTAGCTCCCTCGAGCTTAAACTTACTGACGGCGCTGATGTAGAAACCGTCAAAACGAAGATCCAGCAAATACTAGGACCTCAGTTTGTTGTGAAAGATCGCTACGAACAGCATGAATTTCTGTACCGGGTAATGAAGTCGGAAAAATGGTCCAGCTTCCTGATTCTGAGTTTCATTCTGGTGATTGCTTCCTTCAACCTTTTAGGCTCCCTAACCATGATTATCATCGACAAAAAGGATGATATTAAAATCCTGGAAAGCATGGGCGCCAACAACAAACTGATCCGGCAAATTTTCCTTTTTGAAGGTTGGCTGGTGTCCTTTTCCGGTGCCATTGGCGGATTAATTTTGGGAATTATTCTGGTCTGGGCACAAACCCAGTTTGAGCTTCTAAAACTCCCCGGCGACGGTTCTTTTGCGCTATCAGCCTACCCCGTCGAACTCCAGCTGATTGATGTGTCAGCCACTTTCCTTATTGTACTTTGCATTGGCTTCTTTGCGGCCTGGTATCCCGTTCGCAACTTGTCCAAAGACTTAGGCTAAGCCTTCTGAAAATCTACGAATCATAGTCATGGCGTTAATTAATTAGCCGATTTAATTTGTCCCAACCAATAGAAACAAGCTTATAGATTAAGAATAATAGGAGGAAGGTCAGCTTACTTCTTAAAAGCGCAGCATGCTACTCTTTCATTTTTGATCCGGCAACTGCTTAGCGTTTCATAATGCCGTAGCACAAAATCTTCAAGATATTGTCGACACTTCGCTCCAGGTTTACCGAGCCGTAGTTTCCGGCCGAAAGGGGCATTTCAAGCCCTTTAATGGCCGTAGTAATACCAATGGCTGCCAGGGTGAAGTCATAAATCTCAAACTCATTTTTACGAACCCCTTCAATCAAAATCCGCTTGATCATCCGGATTTCTTCCTGATCATACTTATCCTTGATGTTGTCAATGAATTCAATGGCTGTCACATCGTTCTCCAGGGCATGGTAAAAATTAGCCAGCCCGCGAAAGGTGGTTAGTTTGGTCAAAATGTAATCGCGTAGTTTTTCTACCGGATCCGTATTCCGAAGCACCACCTTCTCCAGTTCCCGCTTCAATACATCCACCTCTTTCATAATGACAGCCTGGAAAAGGTCTTCCTTGCTGTCAAAATAGTAGTATAATGAACTTTTTCCCTTCCGAACGGCATTGGCAATATCATCAAGCGTGGTTTTTTTATAACCGTATTTGCTGAAAATTTCCTGCGCAATTTTTAAAATATTTTCACGGTTGGCATCTCGTTTATTCCCGCCGTTTTGAGTATTCATTACCATTGGGTTGATTTTTATAAAACAGGGTTAAAGATATTCAATTTTTAGAATAATCAGTTTCTTTTTCTCCCTACAACGAATCTAGAGCTTTTCAATCAACTTAAAATCAAGCTGTTTTCGCTCAAGATTTGCCCGCGAAATTTCGACTTTAACATTCTCGCCCAGTTGGTACATTTTGTTACTATGCTTACCCACCAGGCAATAATTCTTCTCATCAAAAATGTAAAAGTCGTCTCCCAACTCCCGAATCGGAATCATGCCTTCACATTTATTTTCAAGTTCAACATAAATTCCCCAATCGGTAATTCCGGAGATCACTCCCGGGAAAGCTTCGCCGATCTTGTCTTTCATAAATTCAACCTGCTTGTACTTAATGGAAGACCGCTCGGCATTGGCTGCGCGTGATTCCATTTCCGAAGAATGATGACACATGTCTTCATACTTTTGCGCATTGGCCGAGCGCCCGTTGTCGAGGTAACGCTCCAGCAGGCGGTGAACCATGATATCCGGATAACGCCGGATGGGTGAAGTGAAGTGAGAATAATACTCAAACCCAAGTCCGTAATGCCCAATGTTCCGGGTAGAATATACCGCCTTCGCCATGGAGCGAATAGCCAGTGTTTCAATCACATTCTGCTCATTTTTCCCTTTCACATTGTTCATCAAATTATTCATCGATTTCGCAATAGCACGCGAACTGGTTGTTTGAATGCCATAACCAAACTTCTGGATAAAATGATTGAAGTTTTCCAGCTTTTCCGGATCGGGCCGATCGTGAATCCGGTAAACAAAGGTTTTAGCCGGCCGCTTTCCTTTGGCTTTACCAATAAATTCAGCCACTTTTTGATTGGCCAGCAACATGAACTCCTCAATTAGCTTATTACTTTCTTTGGACTCTTTAAAATAGACGGACAGGGGCTTACCGGTTTCCTCTTCGATTTCAAATTTTACCTCCACCCGATCAAATGCCAGCGAACCATGCTTGAAGCGACTGTTCCGAAGCTCCACCGCCAGTTTTTGTAAGGTCAGTACTTCGTCTTTCAAATCTCCCTCGCCGGTTTCAATAATCTCCTGAGCCTCTTCATACGAAAACCGCTTGTTGGAATGAATCACGGTTCGGCCAAACCACTGCCCGCTCACATTGGCCTGATCATCCAGATGGAAAACGGCCGAATAGCAAAGCTTGTCCTCATCGGGGCGAAGCGAACAAACACCATTGGATAACCGCTCCGGCAACATCGGAACCACACGGTCAACCAGATAAACGGATGTGGCTCGGGAGTACGCCTCATCATCCAGGATGGTGTTGGGACGCACGTAATGGCTAACGTCAGCAATGTGAATTCCAACTTCCCACAAACCATTGTCAAGTTTGCGCACCGACAAGGCATCATCAAAGTCCTTGGCGTCGGCCGGATCAATGGTGAACGTAACCACATCCCGCATGTCGCGCCGGTTTTTAATCTCCTCGGGCGTAATTTCTTCCGGAATTCTTTCGGCGGCTTTCAGCACATTTTCAGGGAAGCGAATCGGAAGGTCAAACTCGGCCAAAATCGCATGCATTTCCGTTTGGTGATCACCAACATCGCCGAGCACCTCAATAATTTCGCCAAAAGGATTCTTGGCTTTTTGAGGCCATTCTGTAATCTTGGCAATGGCCTTTTGCCCGTCTTTTGCTCCATTGAGCTTCTCGGCCGGAATGAACAAGTCGAAACCAACTTTACCAACCGGAACCAGAAATGCAAAGTTTTTGGAGCGTTCTACCGTTCCCACAAAGGTGGTCTTGGCGCGTTCCACAATCTCCGACACTTCGCCTTCCAGCTGGTGTTTTTTACGCCGGGCATACAGGTACACCTTTACCTTGTCGCCTTCCATGGCATGGTTCAGGTTGCGCTGCGAAACCAGCACAGGCCGGTCCACTTCATCTGAAATGATGTGTGCAAATCCCTGGGGTTGCAGTTCTACCAGTCCGCAGATATAACCTCCCCGCGATTTTACTTTAAACTTTCCCCGTTGAACCTGCTGCAGGTTTTCATTCTCCGCCAATTCATCAAGAACCACATTGATCAGTTTCTTTGTCTCCTGGTCCTTCACACCCAAAATTCCGGCCAACTGCTTATAGTTGTAGGTCTTTTGCGGGTCGCTGTAAAAAATATCGAGAATGGATTTTTTAAGTTGGGGTTTATTGAAGTTCGAAAGATTTTTCAGTTTCTTCTTTCTGTTTTTCTTTTTTGCCATTGATTTTAATTTTTCCTTGAAGTTAGCCTATTCCATAGAAATAAGAAAGGGGAAAGCATCAATTTGCAATCCCCGTCCTCGATTTATTTTTATCGAAAGCTAATCAAGCTCATACATTGATTTTAAGGGGTAGATTTCCAGTTGCTCGACCAAAAGCTCGCCACCGGTATTGTACAGAATGAGTTGCTGAGCTTCGGGATCAGCAGTGTAACAAGAACTTAAAACGGCTTTGCCATCATTGCCAAAAAGCTCAATGGAAGTTCGGTCAATCAGGATCTCCAGTTGTATTTTGTTGTCTTCCGGGCTAAGTAGCACGCCTTGTCCCATGCAGGATAAAACTTGCTTGGTGGCATCGTATCGAATTTCCACGCCTGTTTCCTTTCGCGAATTACGCACCACAAACCCAAAGCTATTCACCGTTTTCAGATCAAACGTGCCTTTAATATGTAAACAGTCGCCTTTGATTTTCCGTGTCAGGTTCTTATTCAAGCCCGGAATCAGGTTTTCATTTTCCCAGCTATGTCCTTTTTCATGCAGCAGTTCGATTTCCTTCACGGGAGTCCGTACCAGCCGTATTCCTTCCAAGTATTTTTTCAGGGCCAGTTCCGTTGGAAATGTCATTTGACCATTGAACGCCATATCCGGGTACTCTCCACCTCTCATCCAGGCCAATTGAATGGTCCGGTTCTGTTCGTCAGGTAGGTTATTGAAGGTTTGTGTGGCGTAAAAGTTCTTTCCGAAATCCCCTTGCATTTTGGGCGTTTCCGGCTTAAAGCGTTTCCCGTCAAAATCGCCAATCAGGTAAGAGCCGTCACCGTCAAAAATCACCCAGCGCGTATCATCTGCTCGTCGGTTCACCGGCAATTCCACCAGGTCCGGACATTCATAAAAACCGGCCAAGTGACTTTCATGCATCCAGTCGGTTAAATTTTCCGAAGAATAGATGGAAATTCCCTGGTTGCTTTCTTGTCCCTCCGGCATCCGCCACAAAACCATGACGTAACGTTGGCTATCTTCATGCCAGAACACCTTGGGATCGCGGGCATCATCCTCTTCATCAAAGGCAACCACCGGGTTTCCTTCATATTTTTCCCAGCTTCGCCCCTTATCGGTGCTGTAAGCAATGCGCTGCCCATTATCCTTGCTGGTGTAAAATGCCAACAGCGTTGGAAGCTCGCCCTGTTGTTTGCCCAACAGGTTGTTCCTGTCAACAATAGCAGAGCCTGAAAAGGCGGTCGCAAACTCTTTATCGGTCGATTCATTGTCCGGGTAAATAGCCAAGGGCAAATGTTCCCAATGAACAAGGTCCGGACTCACCGCATGCCCCCAGTGCATAAAACCCCACTCTTTTCCGTTGGGATTATGCTGATAAAAAAGATGGTATTCCCCTTCAAAATAGATTAAGCCATTCGGATCGTTCATCCAATTTTCGGCAGGCGTAAAATGAAATTGAGGCCGATAAGGCTCATCAAAACCATCGCTTTTAGCCTTTGCTGTCAAGGTGAAAAAGAATACACTAATTAAAATGAGTAGCTTAAACGAACTTTTCATGTCTTGCTTGTTAAGAAGTATAGAGAAACCACAAATTAACAAAAATAAGACAAGAATTCTTTTAATTTTGACCTTAATATTGAAGATAATCCAATGAGGCGATTTTTACTTTGTATGGTTATTACGGGGCTTGCGTTAAGCTCTTTGGCGCAAAACAAGTGGAAAAAGGAAGGCGTACAAATTCCGGCACCCATCTGCTATGGTTCTTCCCACAGTCACCAAAGCTTCATCAAAGCACCTTCTCAATATCTCAAACGTCTCAAATCCACGCAAGAAAAGAAGTCCTCCATTATCGTCACTTACATCGGCTTCGAGGATGAACCAAAACAGGCTTTTCAATATGCCGTTGAAATCTGGGAACACCTCATTGCCTCTCCGGTACCCATTTACATGACAGCACGCTGGACCGCCCTGGATGAAGGGGTTTTAGGAAGCTGCGGTCCTTACCTTTACTTTGAAAATTTTGAAGCAGCTCCAAAGAAGAACCGCTACTACCCGGTAGCCTTGGTTGAAAAGCTGGAAGCTATGGAAATAACCGATGCAACCGTTCCCGACCTGATTGCCCAGTTCAACAGCGATAATGACAACTGGTACTTCGACACCGATGGGCAAACACCGGACAATCAATATGACTTTGTTTCGGTTGTTTTACATGAAATAGCCCACGGACTGGGTTATACCGGCTTCTTTTATGAACAGGACCAACAGGGGACATACGGCGACATTCTCCCCTATCCCGGTATTTTTGATGAGTTTGTCATTAATGGGTCCGATGAACAACTGATCGACACGGAAATTTTCCCCAACCCATCGGCAGAACTTCTTCAGGCATTTACCTCCAACAATTTATATTTCGAAAGCTCAACAGCAAAACAAGCATCCGGAACAGACACGTATCCCCGGTTATACGCCCCAACCTCCTTTGATGAAGGATCCAGCATTTATCACCTGAACGAACGAACGTATCAGGTTGGAAATGCCAACTCCCTAATGACCCCTTTCTTTGACCAGGCAGAAGCCATTCACGATCCGGGTCCCTTAACCTTAGGCATGCTAGCCGACATGGGCTGGGTTTACACCAGCATTCGGCACCAACCCATTGAAGATCGCGAACTTGCCGGACCAATCACGCTGGAGGCAGGCATCAAGACAGATTCTGAAATCGACAGCACTTCCCTTATTTTCGTGTATTCAAACGATGCCTTTGCCAATGCCGACACCCTGCCATTATCCTATGTCCAGGAAAAGGATTTATTTGCGTTAACGATCAACGACTTAACTGAAGGTAGCTATCAGTATTACCTCGCGGTAACCGACACGAGCCAGCGCAACTATTACTTGCCGGGCACGGCTCCCAGCGACTATTTTGAATTCACCATTGGGGCTGACCTTATTCAACCCGTTGTAACACACACGCCGGTCAAATATATGCTTGAAAGCGAGCTTCGCGCAGAAATTTTAGTGACGGCCACCGACAACATCGGTATTGAGCAAGTAAGTATGACCTATTTAATCAATGACAGTGAAACGCCTAACACCCTTGCGATCCCCCACCAGGAAGGCGACCATTATCAGGCCACCTTGCAGCTGAGTGGACTAATGGATGGAGACTCCATTCGCTATCAGATCATTGCCACAGACAGTTCATCCAACAAGAACCAAACGGTTCTGCCTGCAGACGGATATTACACTTTCCGCGTTGATGGCCTTTACGAAGCAGTAAGAGCCTACACCAACAATTTCAATGCGGACACCCGCGATTTCATCTCTTCGGACTTTTTCATTGGTACTGAACCACGATTTAACGACGGCGCTTTACACAGCCCACATCCTTACCCCAGTCCTGACGAAGATGATTTAACCTATAATCTCACCTGTCTGCTGAAATACCCCATTGTGCTTACAGACCGGACGAAAATGACCTTCAACGAAGTTGTTTTGGTTGAACCCGGTGAAGACGGAAGCCTGTTTGGAGACGACGATTTTTGGGACTATGTCATTGTTGAAGGCTCATTAAATGGTACCGACAAGTGGCTACCTTTAATTGATGGTTATGATTCGCGCGAAAATACCACCTGGCTAAGCAATTACAACAATTTTATTCAAGGGAATAATTCAACGGCAACCGGCAGAAGCAATTACTATATTGCCCGTGAAATCAACCTTACCGACAATGGCAGTTTTGAAAAAGGGGATACCATCTTTATCCGTTTTCGCCTGTTCTCTGACCCCTACGCCCATGGCTGGGGCTGGGCCATTGACGACCTGAGTATTCAGGATCCGCCAACTGCCACCAATGAAATCACTTACTCGCCAGGCGAACTCATGCTTTACCCCAACCCGGTTCGCACCGATTTATTCATAAAGGGCAGTTTCAAATCGAAAGCAGACCGGGTAAAACTGAGCTTATTCAATAGTCACGGACAATTGCTCAATCAGGAGGAGCTTGCCGTAAACAACAAACAACTGACTCATTCCATTCAACTTGAATCGCTGCCTGCGGGGCTCTATTTTGTCAATTTCACTTTTGAAAACGGGCAGCTGATCTCCAGAAAATTTATAAAACACTAAGACCGAACAAAAAAAAAGGACATTTTTATCATTTTCCAAACAGCTCTCCCACTGCGAGTTACAAACACACCTGTTGACAAATAAGAAAAACTGAAACACCTTAAGTTCCAGTTTTAAAAGAAATCTCTATCTTTGCTTTCAAATTCAAAGAGAAAAAAATGGTTTTTAGCAATACATTTTATTACTGGTCTTATTATTTCGGTTCTCAAAACGGGGTCGAACAGTAGTGTATTGCTTAAACTGAAGATATATTACTTGAAAGGTCCCGAGAAATCGGGACCTTTTTTTTTATACCAATTTAGCATGAATGTAACCGTTATCGGATTAGGATTAATTGGAGGATCAATAGCTAAAGATCTTCGTAAGAATGGGTTTGCTACAGCAATTACTGGAGTGGATGCCAATAGCGAACATGCCGGAAAAGCAAAAGAAATTGGCTTGGTTGATCAGGTTCTGCCTTTGGAAGAGGCCTTAAGTGCAGCCGACCTGGTGATTATCGCTATTCCGGTGGATAAAATCAAACTCCTGCTGCCCCAGGTACTCGATCTGATCTCCGACCGGACAACGGTTACCGATATGGGATCAACGAAAAAATCACTGACAGCGGTCGTGGAAAATCATCCGAAGCGAAGAAATTATGTGGCGGCTCACCCCATGTCAGGAACTGAAAACTCCGGGCCTGAAGCTGCATTGGAAGGCCTTTTCAGCAACAAAATCGCCATTATCTGCGATCATGAAAAAAGTGGGCCTCAGCACCTGGCCTTAATCGAAAAAATGTTTCAATCCATGGAAATGAATATTGCATACATGTCATCGGACGAACAGGATCATAGCACGGCTTTCATCTCGCACCTGCCACACGCCGCAGCCTATGCCCTGGCCAACGCCGTGCAAGACAAGGAAGACCGCTCGATTATTCTTGACCTGGCAAGTGGTGGATTTCGCTCCACAGTTCGCCTGGCCAAAAGCACGCCTTCCATGTGGGGGCCAATCTTTCAGCAAAACAAAGAGTATGTAGTCGACTCGCTCGAAGTCTACATAAAACACCTGATCGACTTTAAGGAAAGTATTGAACATGACGAAAAAAGAATGTACGAACTCATGAACAATGCCAACAATATTCGGTCTATACTTGGTGGAGAAAATCCATCATTGATCAAAAACGAAGAGAAGATTGTTAAATTTTACACGAAATAAGATGGGAATTGAATTAGACATCAGACCAATGAAAGATTGGTTACCACAGCTGGACAACCCGCTGTTAATTTCCGGGCCATGCAGCCTGGAAACTGAAGAACAAACACTTGAAACAGCACACCAGCTGGCCAAAGATAAACGGGTTTTTGTTTTCCGCGGCGGCGTATGGAAACCCCGAACACGTCCAGGAAGCTTTGAAGGCGTTGGCTCTATTGGTCTGAAGTGGCTGCAGCAAGTCAAGAAAGAAACCGGCTTGCCGGTAGGTACCGAGGTTGCAAATGCCCAGCACACCGAAGAAGCCCTGAATGCAGGATTGGACGTGCTGTGGATTGGAGCCCGATCAACCGCCAGCCCATTTGTGGTGCAGGAAATTGCCGATGTGGTTAAGGGGACCGATGCCGTAATCATGGTCAAAAACCCAGTTAATCCCGATGTCCAATTGTGGATGGGAGCTCTTGAGCGCTTAAATCAGGCAGGAATTAAAAACCTGGTCGGTATTCACCGTGGCTTTACCCCATTTCGCGAAACAAAGTACCGTAACTACCCCAACTGGAAAACCTTTATCGAGCTGAGACGCTTGCTACCCAACCTACCCGTAATTTGCGACCCCAGCCACATTGCCGGGAAACGCGAATACCTGCAGGAGGTTTCACAGAAAGCCTTTGACATGGGCATGGAAGGACTGATGATTGAATCGCACCGCGATCCAAGTTGCGCCTTAAGTGATAAGGAACAACAGATTACGCCGGCTGAACTGGGCAAACTGCTCGATAAATTGATTATTCGTCAGGCTTCGTCGGACAACAAACAATTTGAAAACCAACTGGAGTTGATGCGTAACCGGATTGATGCCCTCGATGCTGAACTCATGGAAGTTCTTTCATCGCGTATGGAGATTGCCCGTGAAATTGGTCGGTATAAGAAGGAAAACAACGTAACAGCACTTCAAATCAACCGTTGGACGGAGTTAATGAACAACCGCATCAATTTGGGTGAGAAACTCAACTTGAACCGGACTTTTGTACAGATTCTATTCCAGCTGATTCACGAAGACTCAGTTCGGATGCAGACAGAAATTATGGATAAAGATTAGCCAATGGCTACTTAAAATACGGAAGGGATTGCCACGGGCGATCCCTTTTTTATTGCAGTAAATCGCTCAGTTTTCTCAGGGCTCGTTGCATCCCTTTTTCAATGGACTGGTAGTCTTTCACTTCTTTGCAGGTATAAATAAACATGACAGCGACTTGCCTCCCTTCCGGAAGTGATTCGTAAAAAGCGGGTTTATTTAAGCGATAAGCTTCACGCATGCGCCTTTTCAACAGGTTGCGAACCACAGCCAGCTTAAAGTTTCGTTTCGAGACCGAAAAGCTGACTTCAGCCGGATGACTCCCGCTTAAAGGCATAGGTAGATACACCACTTTCAAAGGAAAGATATAAAACGACGATCCTTGTTCAAATAGCTTCCCAATCATTTTGGTGCTGCAAAGTCGTTCCTTTTTGGTGAGTTTGAAAGCGTGCATCCTAAAAACGAAAATACAATAAAAAAAGGGGAAGTTTATTCCCCTTTCTATTCAATTATTTGTTGAAAAAGTCTTTAGTTTCCCTTGTTGTGTTCCTTGATAAACTGCTCCAAAGCCATGGTCATTGAAGGTGCCTGAGAAGTTGGCGCCTGAATATCCAGTCGAAGACCGGCATCAGTAACTGCCTTTGCCGTTGTCGGGCCGAAGGAAGCAATCTTGGTGCTGTTTTGCTCAAAATCAGGAAAATTCTGAATTAGCGATTTAATGCCCGAAGGACTAAAGAAAACCAGGATATCATAGTTTACATCCTTCAAGTCAGATAAATCACTGCTGACGGTTTTGTAAAGAATCGCTTTGGTGTAATTATAGCCTGCTTTATCAAGCAGCAACGGAATTTCTTGTTTGTGAATGTGCGACAAAGGAACAAGAAATTTCTCATTCTTGTGCTTCTTCATCACTTCCACCAAGTCTTCAAAACGACCACCGCCGTAGAAGATTTTCCTTTTGCGGTAAACAATATACTTTTGCAGGTAGTAAGCAGTTGCTTCTGAAATGCAGAAGTACTTCATAGAGTCGGGAACAGTGACCCGGGTTTCCTGACAAATTCGGAAGAAATGATCAATGGCTGTACGACTTGTAAAAACAACAGCGGAGTGATCAAGAATCTGAATTCTCGTTTGTCTGAATTCTTTCCCGGAAACACCTTCTACCTGAATAAATGGCCTGAAGTCTACTTGTACGTTCGTCTTTTCAGCCAAGTCAAAATAAGGTGATTTTGTAGATTCAGGTTTTGGCTGCGAAACTAATATTTTCTTGATTTTCAAGCTATAAAACTTTAAATTATTTAATCCCGTTTTTAACCAATACCAAATTGCAGATAAAAATCAACGGTAAAATTTCAAGGGTACAAAGGTATAAAATCAAATAAAAAATAGAAAAATGTTTTGTAATTAATATTTTAGCGCCACGAAATAACAACAAGAAATAGAAGGCTGCACAAATAAATAGCCCTGTAAATACGGCCAGCCGCGGATTCTGTAAAGCACCAAAAGAAATCACCAAACTCACCGGAATTAAAAATAATCCCAAAATCCGGCTATAAAGATGCATATTATACAGAAATTCTGTTGTTTCCGAGCTGGTTTCACCCACAAATCCAGCGAACAAATAAGCCAATCGCTTGAGGATATAATAGCCAATAACTACGCCTAAAATGATCAGGTAAGTATTAAAACTACTTGAGGCAAGCGACAAGTTAAACTCATCAAAAAACTGGAAGATAAAAACACTAAAGATCAAGTAAAAAATCAGGTCCAACCGAAACGAGGCGTGGGTAACACTTACCGACCGATCGCGAAACAGCCGGCTGGAAGTGGAATAATTGATTACTGCATGGAATAGCTGGCTCAAGTACTTGTTAAAGAACAAACGAACGGTAGCCAGTAAGATAAGTGCCAGAATAAAAACCCCAATAACCCAATCAGGCTTTTCATTCATAAAAGACTTCTCAGGCAAAGATATCCAGGGTTTCGAAGGCTCTTCGGTAAAGGTTTCCACCTTTTGTGCACGAATCGGTTTGGCTAACTGAAGGTCTTCAGCAGCTTTGGCTCCCGAGCGAACTGTTGCCTTATTGGTTGTTGTTTGTGCCGATCCGGCCCCCTGAACTCCAGCCGTAACCGTACTATCTTGTTGATTGATCGAATCCAGTTTACGAATAGCAGCTGGCTGAATCAGTTTTACCGGCACCTGAACCGTTCCGGAAGACTCGGTTTCAACAGGACGATTCAGCTGTTGCAAAAGAGTGTCATTTTGAAGTGCTTGTTCTAACATTTCAGCCAAAGCTAAATTTTCATACAAAAATAGAAATTTCCGAGGTTAAATAAGCGAGCTGACTACCTTTGTAGCAAAATAGTTATTAACCAAACGATGTTATTAGACCATCATTTCTATTTAGCGCCATTACAGGGATTTACCGATTTTGTTTACCGACGCTGCCATCATCAGCTGATTGGTTCCATCGACGAATTTTACATTCCCTATTTGGCTATTGGTCCGGGTAAAAAAATAAGAAACAGCCAGTTGCGCGACTGCTTACCCGAAAATAACATCGACATGCCCGTGGTTCCGCAAATCCTCTGTGCCAATGCTGACGAACTGAAGCTGCTTGCCAGCGAACTCCAACAAATGGGCTATTCCAAGGTCAACCTAAACCTGGGCTGCCCCTACCCCATGGCCACCAAACGCGGTCGGGGAACTGCCCTGCTGGAAAATACTACAGCGCTTAAAGCGGTTTTGGATAATTTGTTTTCAGACTTTAATTTTCAGGTGTCCGTCAAGTTTCGATCGGGAATGACCGATGAGC
The DNA here is from genome assembly GCF_947495665.1 of uncultured Sunxiuqinia sp. Lineage (GTDB taxonomy): Bacteria > Bacteroidota > Bacteroidia > Bacteroidales > Prolixibacteraceae > Sunxiuqinia > Sunxiuqinia rutila. The sequence continues at coordinate 246,349 of NZ_CANLZV010000005.1, read as the reverse complement.
AAACCATTCTGAACCAGTTTGAGCTTCTGCAAAACTACCCTTTCGAAAAGTTGATTTTCCACCCGCGAACAGCCAAACAGCTGTATAAAGGCCAAGCCAATCGCAAGCTTTTTGCCCAGCTGGTGGCTTTGTCCGACAAGCCGCTGGTATACAATGGCGATATTTCTTCCAAAGCAGATATAGACGAAATTCTTCAACTCGTTCCCAGCCAACGAACCTGGATGATTGGGCGGGGAATTTTAAGCGATCCCCTGTTGATCAACCAATTGAAAGGAGAAACAATAAGCGAGCAGGAAGCGCTACAACTCAAAATGCAATTTCACCAGCAGGTGTTGGACGCTTACCGGGCTTGGTTGCAGGATGACGGTCATGTATTGATGAAGATGAAACAATTCTGGAGTTACTTTGCCAATAGTTTTCCCAATCCGGCCAAAACCTATAAGCCGATTAAAAAGGCATCAAAACTCGATCGTTTTCTTGAAGTTTACCCCTCAATTTTTCAGAAATCAGTCTGATTTTAAGCGTCCAAAGGCGCATAACATAAATTTAACATTCGTACTCCCCAATTCTAATCAGCTTGTCTTCAAAAAAGACAACACACTCTCCTTCAACTACTTCAGCAGCACCCAAAAGTAGAATGGATCACTGAAAATGTTAAAATGATAGCTGAAAAAACAGGCTCAATAATTCACATATCTACATTTCTATATATTTATATGAAAAAATACTATATTTGTCCCATCAGAAATCGATAACGACTGAAAAGTATGAAAAAGAGATTACACCTTTATGTTTTGTTCCTAAGCCTTGGCCTGCCATTGATAAGCATGGCACAAACAAGGTCGCTTAGCTTAGATGAGGCGCTGGAACTGGCTAAAAATAACAACCTGGCCGCAAAAAGCGCCGAAGCCAGACAAAAAGCCGCGCAAGGAACCTACCGAATGACCAACGCTGTCTTTTTACCCGGTTTGTCCGTTAGTCATACCGGCGTAAAAACCAACGATCCGTTGTCGTCATTTGGGTTCAAACTGAAACAGGAGATCGTCAACCAAGCCGATTTTAATCCGGCAACATTGAACGATCCGGATGCTATTGAAAACTACAGTACAAAAATTGAGCTTCAGCAGCCCATCCTCAACGTGGATGGTTTGTACGCCCGCAAGGCTGCCAAAAACCAGTACGAAGCCATGACTTTGCAAAGCAAGCGGACGCATCAACAAATCCGTTACGAAGTCAAAAGAGCTTATTTTCAACTGGAACTGGCGCAATCAGCGGTAAAGGTATTGAAACAATCCGTTGCTGTAGCCGAAGAAGCCCTAAAGCTCACCAAAGACAACGAAGCACAAGGTTTTGTGAAACATGCTGATGTTTTGGAAGCGTCTGTTCGATATGAAGAACGCCGCAACCAACTCAATGAAGCCGAGAACCAGCAGCAAGCAGCCGCTGAGTATTTGGCTCACTTACTGGGCATGGATCTAGGAACCAACATTTTGCTTACCGACTCGATGACCCGCGAACCTGCGCTGTTTAGCTGGAATGTGGGTGCCGAACAACTGGAACAACGCTCTGACCTCAAAGCCATACAGAAACAAATTGAAGCAGGAGAAAACAAACTACGTTCCGAGAAAATGAAATTCATTCCACGCTTAAATGCCTTTGGTGCTTACGAATGGAATGACCGGGAAATTTTAGGCATGTCGGCCAACAATTACATGGTGGGTGCCAGCTTAACCTGGGACTTGTTCAGCGGCTATAAAAACATTGGAAGTGTTCAGCAAGCCAGCTCACAGCTCGACGAAGCCGAATACCAATACCAGGATTACCTGTCTCAAAGCCAAATGCAGCTGAACCAGGCCAAACGGAAGCTGGAGCTAAATTTCAAGCAAGTTCATTCCAGCAAACTGGCCAAGGAACAAGCAGCGGAGTCATTACGCATTCGCACCAACCGCTTTGAGCAAGGCCTGGAAAAAACAACCGATTTATTAATTGCCGAAGCACTGGCATCAAAGAAAAACCTGGACTACATCCAATCCATTTATAATTACAAACAAGCAGTTTTCGAAATGGAATTGCTGCTTGAAAAAGACATAAACGAATAAAAGCCATGACCACAATGAAAACAAATAAGATGAAAAAAGCCACGCTAATAGCAACCCTTGCCTTAGGAATTCTGGTTTCTGCTTGTGGCAATAAAGACCAAAAACAAACCACTTCGCCAACCAAAGTTGAAGCACAACTGGCCGTTGCTGCGTTAAAAGACTATCCCGTCGTTCACAGCTTCTCGGGCAAACTGGAGGCTGAAAAAATAGCCAACCTGAGTACCCGTATGATGGGACAGGTAAGCCGGATATATGTGAAGCCGGGGCAACAGGTAAAACAAGGCGATTTGTTGTTGCAAATCCGCAACCAGGACATTCTGGCTAAAAAAGCCCAGGTGGAAGCCAACATGGTAGAAGCCACAACCGCTTTTGAAAGTGCCGAAAAAGACCTGAAACGCTTTGAAGCCTTGTATGCAGCCAACAGTGCATCAGACAAGGAAATGGATGACATTCGTACCCACTACCGGATGGCCCAAGCGCGCCTGGAAGCTGTTCAGCAGATGAAAAAAGAAGTGGAAGAATCGCTTCGTTATGCGGCCATTCGTGCCCCTTACAGTGGGGTAATTACCGGAAAATATGTACAGGAAGGCGACATGGCCAATCCCGGAATGCCTTTGTTGAGCATCGAAAGCCCCTCGCAATGGAAAGTGATTGCCCGAATTCCGGAAGCCGACATTGCCCGCTTACAGCTCAATGACCCGGTCAAAGTACAGTTTAACGCGCTGAATAACCAGCAGCTGGATGGAGTCATTGCCGAAATCAATCCATCGTCGGCCAACACCGGTAACCAATTCGAAGCCAAAGTAATTATTAACAAACAAGCAGACCAAACCACCAACTTATACAGCGGCATGTACGCCACCGTATTTTACGAAAAAGGAACACAACCACAGATTTTGGTTCCTCAGTCGGCCTTGGTTACCAAAGGACAACTGGTTGGGCTGTATGCCGTGGGACAAACCGGTCAAGCCTTGCTTCGCTGGGTGAAAACCGGTACAAGCGTAGGGGATTCCATCGAAATCCTTTCAGGCCTGGCCGATGGCGAAACATATATTCAATCTTCAAACGGAAAACTGTTTGATGGTGCATTAGTGGTAACCCAATAAGAAAGAAACATGAAGACAGGATTTGCAGGCGGTATCGCCAAACAATTTATAAATTCAAAGCTGACTCCCCTATTGATGATTGCCTTTTTGGCCATTGGGATTTACAGCTCTTACCTTACCCCGCGGGAAGAGGAACCTCAAATTGATGTTCCCATTGCCGATATTTTCTTCCGCTACCCCGGGGCCAGCCCTCAAGAAATTGAATCACGGGTGATGCAACCACTTGAAAAAGTGGTGGCCAATATTCCCGGGGTTGAATACGTCTACTCTACTTCCATGCCCGGACAAGCGATGCTGATCGTTCAGTTTTATGTGGGTGAAGACGTGGAGCGCTCGTTGGTGAAAATGTACAACGAGATTATGAAACACATGGACCAAATGCCTAAAGGAACCAGCCTTCCCTTGGTGAAAACCCGTTCGATTGACGATGTTCCCGTGCTTGGTCTGACGTTCTGGAGTGAAAACTACGACGACTATGAACTGCGCCGCATTGCGCAGGAGGTTAACAATGAAATAGAACAAGTCAGTGATGTTTCGGAAACCAAAATTATTGGTGGACGGTCACGTCAGGTGCGTGTGGTACTGAACAACGAGCAGATGGCCGGTTTTCAGGTGGATGCATTGAGCATTGCCCAGAAAATTCAGCTAGCCAATACCCAGTTCAATGCCGGTTCGTTCAACAGCAACGATCAGGAGTACCTGGTGGAAGCCGGTGAATTTTTGAAAAATGCCGACGATGTGGCCAACCTGGTGGTTGGTATTCACAACGGAAGCCCGGTGTACCTGAAACAGGTCGCTGAAGTGCTGGATGGCCCGCAAGAACCTGTTCAATATGTGAATTTTGGCTTTGGCGATATCCATGAGAAAAAAGACGAATTCCAGGGTGAATATCCTGCCGTTACCATCTCCATTGCCAAGCGTCGTGGTGCGGATGCCATGAAAGTATCGGATGCCATTCTGGAAAAAATTGACCTGCTGGAAAAAAGCCTCATTCCCGAGGATGTGCAGGTGGATGTTACCCGAAACTATGGCGAAACCGCTTCGCACAAAGTAGCCGAGCTGTTGATGCACCTGTTAGGAGCCATTGTTGCAGTAACCTTTGTGGTTATGCTGGCCATGGGATGGCGAGGCGGTCTGGTGGTCTTTCTTTCGGTTCCCATCACCTTTGCCTTAACCATGTTCAGCTACTATTTCCTGGATTACACGCTGAACCGGATTACCTTGTTCGCGCTGGTGTTTGTTACCGGAATTGTGGTGGACGACTCCATCATTATTGCCGAAAATATGCACCGTCACTTTAAAATGAAGAAATTACCGTTCATCCAGGCGGCACTGCGTTCCATTGATGAGGTTGGTAACCCGACCATTTTGGCAACCTTTACCGTAATTGCGGCGGTACTGCCCATGGTATTTGTGTCCGGACTGATGGGACCTTACATGAGCCCGATGCCCATTGGCGCATCCATTGCCATGATATTCTCCCTGCTGGTAGCCCTGACGATTACACCGTACCTGGCTTATCGCTTGCTTCGCACGGATGACAAGGATGACCACGAGAAAAAAGCATTCCGTCTGGAAGACAGCATGATTTACAAGCTTTACGCCAAGACCATGAGACCCATGTTGGAGTCGCCATGGAAACGCTGGACCTTTATCATTGGTGTAACAGTGCTGCTGCTGGGTTCAACAACCTTGGTTTACTTTAAGATGGTGGCTGTAAAAATGCTTCCGTTCGACAACAAAAACGAGTTTCAGGTGATTATTGACATGCCCGAAGGAACTACACTGGAGCGTACGGCTGTGGTTGCCAAAGAGCTGGCAGCCTACATTGCCACGCAGGAAAATGTGGTGAACTACCAAACCTATGTGGGTACGGCTTCGCCCATGAACTTTAACGGTCTGGTTCGTCATTATGACCTGAGAAGCGGATCCAATGTAGCCGATATTCAGGTAAACCTGACCGACAAAGGTGAGCGGAAATTGCAAAGTCATGATATTGCCAAACTGATGCGTCCGGAACTGCACCGCCTGGCAGAGAAATACCAGGCCAATGTAAAGGTTGTGGAAGTTCCACCGGGTCCTCCCGTAATGTCAACCCTGGTTGCTGAAGTGTACGGTCCGGATTACGAAGGACAGATGGAAGTAGCCCGCCAGGTAAAGGATTTGTTTGGCCAAACAGCCGATGTTGTAGACATTGACTGGCACATGGAAGACGACCAGCACGAATACAAATTCAATGTATTGAAAGAAAAAGCGGCCCTGCTTGGCCTTTCAACGCAGCAAGTGGTCCACAGCCTTCAAATGGCTTTGGGTGGTCATGAGGTCGCTCAGCTTTACCAGGAAAAGGAACATGAGCAAATTGGCATTGTTCTTCGCTTTAAGGAGCAGGAACGCTCTGGCATCAACGACCTGAAAAAGGTAAATATCATGAGTCCGACCGGACAAATGGTCGCCTTGGGTGATGTGGTGGAAATTGAAGAAGGCTTACAGGACAAGAGCATTTACCGCAAAAATCAAAAGCGCGTGGTTTATGTAACGGCTGACATTGCCGGAAAACTGGAAAGCCCGGTGTATGGCATCCTGGACATGTCGGAAAATCTGGGTCAGATTCAGCTTCCCGAAGGGTACACGTTGAGTGAGGAATTCACAGAACAGCCCTTTGTTCAGGACGATTACAGTCTGAAATGGGATGGTGAATGGCAAATTACCTACGAAGTGTTCCGTGATTTGGGAACTGCTTTTGCCGTGGTCCTGCTTGTCATTTATTTGTTGATTATTGGTTGGTTCCAAAACTTTAAAGTGCCGTTTGTGATGATGATTTCCATCCCGTTGTCGCTGGTGGGTATCTTAATCGGTCACTGGTTGATGGGTGCTTTCTTTACGGCAACATCCATGATTGGTCTGATCGCACTAGCCGGGATTATGGTCCGAAATGCCATCCTGCTGATCGACTTTATAAACTTGAGGCTGGCCGATGGTGTACCGCTGAAAGAAGCTGTGATTGAAGCCGGAGCAGTACGGACAACGCCGATTTTGTTGACTGCAGGTACGGTAGTGATTGGTGCTGTGGTTATTTTGTTTGACCCTATTTTCCAGGGACTGGCGATTTCACTGATGGGTGGATCCATTGCTTCCACCTTCCTGACCCTGGTGATTGTGCCGCTGATCTATTACATGACCGAGCGTAAAAAATACCCGGTAGCCGAAACGCCCGTCGACAATGGCGACCAAGAGCAAAATCAATCCAATGAACCTTTAAATGAACTGTCATGATGAAATTTGTAATTATTCAATGTGTAAAAGCCTACCATCCGGAGCTGCAGCAAATTCTGAAAAGCATTAAAATTAACGCCTACAGCGAGATGGATGTCGAAGGTTTTATGGAACAGGCAGATGGCAACACCGATTTTTCCAATTGGTTTGCCGCCCAAAAAAATCCTTACAACTACATGGTTTCCTTTATGTTTTTGGCCGACGACAAAGCCAATCAACTGCTGGAACGGATTGATCAGTTCAACCAAAGCATTGAAGAAATGAGTCCGATAAACGCCTACATTGTTGGAGGTGTCGAGAAATTTGTTTAACCCTAAAAGTGAAACACAATGAGAGAACGAATTGTACGGGCCGTAGCCGGCTTGATGATCACAGTAAGTGTTCTGTTGGCGGTATTTGTCAGTGAGTACTGGCTGATTCTAACGGCATTTGTAGGTCTTAACCTGCTACAGTCATCCTTCACCAGGTTCTGTCCGCTGGAGCTTATTCTGGAAAAGAGTGGTGTCGAAAAATAAATGGGAAAAAGGATTGCAGCCAAAGTGTTGCAATCCTTTTTTTTTACTCCAACCATTCTTTCGTAGTTGAAATTTCTGTCCAAAAGCTAAGGAAGGTTAAATTTTTGATGCTCAAAGAACAACCAATAGAAAGCATGCCTATATTTGCACAAAATTTAGCAGGATGATTAAACAACTGATTCGATTGCTGTTTTTTGCTTTGGGTATCTACCTGTTGGCAGTTACCACTTCCGAACATCCCACCCCATCGGTGGCCCGCAATCATATCGCTTTTGTTGAACATCAGGCTGCTATTCAGTTACCGGGCATGCCGCCCTTGTTCCTGTTCAACCAGGAAAGTAGCAGCGGTCAGACGACTGCTGAAAACCTGAAACCCTTTGTTCGTTCCCTGTTTCCAACACAGCGCGTTCCCCGGGGATTCAGCTTTCGAAACACCATCCGTTTAACCTTCTTATTAATTGACTATGAGGCCCCTGTTCCGCTCTTTATTCGCGAACATGCCTTGCGGTGTTAGTCTTTCTTTTCCACATGTACACCCCTGCCTCCTGAGTGGTTATTCAACGTTCAGGAACAAGTAATCTGATCTCCTGAAGAGATCACCCTAAGTTTAATCGTTTAATACAAATTGACATGGAAAAGCAAAATAAAACACCCGAAGTAGAGAAAAAATCAAATAAGGATTTCATCTGGTTTGGAATCGGAATGGTGGGTCTTATTACCGCTCTGGTTCTACTAAAAGTCATCATGCAATACTTTGGCCTGATCGGCTAAAACAAAAACGAGACGATTGCTGCGGCGATCGTCTCGTTTGATTTTATCTAGTGCGCTTCCATCCAGTTTGAAGCGGCATCCATTTCAACTGTGAGTGGCAGCCCAATGTCAACAGCGTGCTCCATTTGCTCTTTTACAATCTTCTTCACTTGCTCCAGCTCGTCTTTCGGAACATCGAAGTTCAATTCATCATGCACCTGTAAGGTCATTTTAGCCTTCAGATTTTGCGCATTCAGCACTTTCCAGATGTTGATCATAGCCAGCTTGATGATATCGGCTGCTGAGCCCTGAATAGGCGCATTGATGGCGTTTCGTTCAGCCACACCACGCACCACGGCATTGGCCGACTCAATATCTTTCAGGTAGCGGCGGCGTCCGCGTATGGTTTCCACATACCCTTTATCACGGGCCAGCTGGATACTTTCATCCATAAATTCCTTCACCCTTGAGAAGTTCTCGAAGTAGCCGTCAATCAGCTCTTTGGCTTCACTACGCGAAATATTCAAGCGTTCAGACAAGCCAAAGGCAGAAATTCCGTAGATAATCCCAAAGTTGGCGGTCTTGGCTTTCCGGCGCATATCCGAAGTCACCTCCTCCAGCGGCACCTTGTAGATTTTGGCAGCCGTAGCCGCATGCACATCCTGCTGGTTCCGGAAAGCTTCCAGCAAATGCTCATCTTTACTGAGGGCGGCCATGATCCGCAATTCAATTTGCGAGTAGTCAGCCGACAAAAACAGGTGATTCTCATCCGAAGCCGTAAAAGCCCGACGAATTTCGCGGCCGTTTTCATCCCGGATCGGAATATTCTGAAGGTTGGGGTTGGTCGAACTCAGGCGTCCGGTAGCTGCAATGGCCTGGTTGTAGCTGGTATGCAGTCTGCCGGTTTTCGGATTGACCAGCAGCGGCAAAGCTTCTACATACGTCGAAAGCAGCTTTTTCAATCCTCTGAACTTCAAAATTTTTGGAACAATCGGGTGTTTATCCACCAGCTTACTCAACACCTCTTCGGAAGTTGAATATTGCTTGGTTTTGGTCTTTTTGGCTTTGCTCACAATGTTCAGTTTCTCAAACAAAATGGGCCCCAGCTGCTTGGGCGACGAAACATTAAATTCTTCGCCAGCCAGTTCAATAATTTCTTTTTCGAGCGCAATGATTTGCGTGCGCAATTGATCTGCAAACACATCCAGCTCTTTCGTATTCAGGCTTACTCCGGTCATTTCCATATCGGCCAAAACCGGAATAAGTGGCATTTCAATTTCTTCGAAAACCGAGCGAACACCCGTTTTATCCAAATCCGGATCGAGGGCCAGCTTCAGCTGCAAGGTCAGGTCAGCATCTTCGCAGGCATAGTCTTTCAGCTTGTCCACCGGTACCTGCCGCATGGTTTGCTGCTTCTTTCCTTTTTTGCCAATCAGGCTTTCGGTTTCCACCTTCTGGTAGCCCAGGTAAGTCTCGCACAGGTAGTCGAGGTTGTGTCGCAGTTCGGGCTGAATAAGGTAATGCGCAATCATGGTATCGTAAAGCGGACCGCGAACCTCTACCCCATAATGTTTCAGCATCAGGATATCGTACTTGATGTTTTGCCCGATTTTACGCACGTTTTCATCTTCAAAAACCAGGCGGAATTCTTCCACCACCTTTTGGGCTTCTTCGCGTTTGCGCGGCAACGTTACACAGTAGGCTTCCCCTTTTTTAAAGGCAAACGACAAGCACACCAACTCGGCCGTATGGGTGTCCAGCCCGGTGGTTTCCGTGTCGAAACAAAACTCTTCCTGCACTGATAGTTCGGCGCGGAGGCTGGCCCGTTGCATCGCATTTTCAACCAGGAAATACTGGTGCGACGTATTCTCAAGATTGTTTAAGTCTTTTCGCATAACCGGTTCGGTGCCTTGGCTTCCGCCAAACAAGGTTCCTTGTTCAAAACTGGCCTGAGCCGGCTTTTCGGGTACCCCCAGCTTTTGAGCCATCGTACGAAACTCCAGCTCGTTGTAGATATCGCGCAGCACCTCCAGGTTAGGAGCATCTTTGGTCAGTGACTTTTCATCAAAGTCAACCGGAACATCCAGCACAATGGTGGCCAGCTTACGCGACAGACGCACCTGCTCTTCATGGTTCTCCAGGTTTTCCTTCTGCTTCCCTTTCAGCTCGTTAATGTGCTCGTAAATGCCGTCGATGGAATGATAGGCCGAAATGAGTTTCATGGCCGTTTTCGGGCCAATACCAGGGCATCCGGGAATGTTATCGGCCGAGTCGCCCATCAGGCCCAGAATATCGATTACCTGCTCCGGTGTTTCAACCTCAAACTTCTCCTTCACTTGCTCCACACCCCACACTTCCACATCGTTACCGGCACGTCCGGGTTTATACATGAAAATATTGTCGGAAACCAGTTGCGCATAATCCTTGTCCGGAGTCATCATAAAAACCTGGTAACCGGCTTTTTCGCCTTTCTTGGCCAGGGTGCCAATCACATCGTCGGCTTCAAAACCTTCTTTTTCCAGAATCGGAATGTTATAGGCTTCAATAATCTTCCGAACCCAGGGAATGGCTTTGCGAATGTCTTCGGGCATCTCATCACGCGTGCCTTTATATTCATCAAACAGCTCGTGCCGGAAAGTGGGTGCATGCACATCGAAAACCACGGCAATGTGCGTGGGGTTTTCCTTGTTCAGCAACTGCTCCAGCGAGTTGACAAACCCCAGCATGGTAGAAGTGTTTAGCCCCTTCGAGTTGAAGCGCGGATTTTTGATGAACGCGAAATACGAGCGGTAAATCAACGCGTAGGCATCGAGTAGAAAAAGTCGGTTATTTTGTTCATTCTGTTCAGGCATGTTGCTATTTTTTAAGGGTTATCGGAAGCGAACCACTCGGCAAACGAGTTCTTGGTTTCATACAGCCGAACACTAAATAATTCAAGATGTTCAGGCAAAATATGCTTAAGCTTATCAGCAATAAAAATAACCATATTTTCCGTTGTTGGCTGAAAATTAACCAAGTGCTGCCGCCTATACAGCTCGCCCAGCTCGCTTAGCTTATTGTGGGCCGCCACATTGTTGAGCATGATGGAGTGATCCAGGGGCTCGACAATATGCTTTTCAACCAGCTTTTTCAACACACTAAAATCCATTACCATCCCGTCTTTTGGGTCGCCTGCCTTGTACAATGGTTCTCCCATAATGGTCACCTGCAGCTTATAAGAATGCCCGTGCAGGTTACTGCACAGCCCATCGTAATTGGTCAGGGCATGAGACATTTCAAACCCAAATTGCTTGCTTACTCTGATTTTTGTCATCGATAAATATTAATGCCGCGAAATTAAGAACTTCCAGTCAATAAACGAAAAAAGCCGGCTTTCCGCCGGCTTTTAAACTATCGTAGTTTTCATCCATTATTCTCCGCAAGTACAGCGTTCCAGGCAATCCACCACCTGGCTTAACACATCATGTTTCAGGTAGTAAAACGTGTTTTTACCTTCACGACGTGAACACAAAACACCTTTATCTTTCAAGATACCCAAATGATGGGAAGTCGTGGATTGTTCAATCCCCAAAAGCTCATGAATTTGCGTAACGGTCAATTTCTTGCCTCCTTCCAGGTGTTTCAATATGGCAATCCGCATGGGATGTGCAATTGCTTTTAGCATATTGGCGGCCATTTCCAACCGGTCGGGGTCTATTTCCTGAATCTTTATCATGTTGTTTTCTAATTACAAATGCAAATATATAAATATTTAATATTCAAGTGAAATAAAAGTTCCGGAATAGCCCCATTTTAGAAAGAATACAAATATCCCCCGGCCGGCCAGCCATGAACAAATCCAGTTGAAATTTGTGTTAGACGGAGACATTCAAGCAAAAACTTAATTAATTTACTATTTTTGAACCGTTCCAAAATCAAACAGATGACTTCTTTGGATATCATTAAAGCCCCCATACAAACTGAGTTGGAAGCCTTTGAAGATTACTTCAAGGCAACAATCCAAAGTGATATCCCCTTTTTATCACTCATCATCAATTACCTTTTGCGAAAGAAGGGCAAGCAAATGCGCCCGATGTTCGTTTTTCTGGCGGCTAAAATGAATGGTGACTTCAATGAATCCACCAACATGGCGGCCTCGTCCATTGAGCTTTTGCACACCGCTACCCTGGTACACGACGACGTGGTGGACGAATCGTATGAGCGACGCGGAAGCTTCTCTATCAATGCGTTGTGGAAGAACAAACTGGCCGTACTGGTGGGCGACTACATCCTGGCCAAAGGCATGTTGCTGAACATTGACAACAAAAAATACAACTTCCTGCATTTAATCAGCCGCTCAGTTAAAGACATGAGCGAAGGCGAGATTTTGCAGATGCGTAAAAGCCGCAAACTCGATATTGATTACGATACCTACTTCGAAATTATTGAAAAGAAAACCGCTTCGCTGATTGCCACCAGTATGGCTATTGGGGCGGCTTCTGTTACCGATGATGAGGCAGTGGTTGAAAAAATGTTCCGGATTGGAATTGACGCGGGAATTGCCTTCCAGATTAAGGATGATATTTTTGACTACCAGGCCAAAGGCTTGCTGGGCAAACCCACCGGAAACGACATCAAGGAGAAGAAGATTACCCTCCCCTTGCTTTATGTGCTGAGCAATTCGGACGAAAAGGAAAAACGCCGGATTTTGCACGAGGTGAAGCGTAAAAACAAGAACACGGCCAAGGTGCAGGAACTGGTTAAGCTGGTGGTGGAACGCGGCGGACTGGATTATGCCACCGAGCAAATGAATTACTACCGCGACCGCGCCATTACGGCCATCAACGAATTCCCCGAGTCGGACTCCCGCACCGCGCTGATCGAGCTGGTAAACTACGTAACTACCCGAAAAAAGTAGGCTCGCACAATTGGATTTTCGGATTGCTGGATGTTCGGATCTTTGGATTGAAGAACCAGGATTCAACGGATGACTTTCCCTATGCCTATGCCTATGCCCTAGCCTTTTTAATTCAAGCCCTCGTTACAAAGACGAATTCCTAAGTTTCACCCCAATGCCCGGCCAGTCATTCAAGACCACCTTCCCATCCACCACCTGAACGCCTACAAAGGGATCGTTGGCGATAAGAAGGTTGCCATCCAGGTCGGCCCAGTCTACCCGAGGCGACAATTGGGCCGCAGCAGATACGGCGCAGGAAGTTTCGGTCATGCAGCCCATCATCACTTTCAAATCGAGTGCTTTGGCCAGGTTAATCATTTTGTGGGCCTCGCGCATTCCCGTGCATTTCATCAGCTTGATGTTAATGCCGGCATACACCCCGTGCGCTTTTTGAACATCATCCAACCGCTGCAAAGCCTCATCGGCAATGGTTGGCAGCGGACTGTGCTGCGTTAGCCAGGCCATATCGTCCAGCGCCGTCTTGGGCATCGGCTGCTCAACAAAGACCACCCCTTTTTCCTTCAGCCAATAAATCATATCCAGGGCAGCTTGCCGGTCGTGCCAGCCTTGGTTCACATCCACACACAAGGGCACGTCCGTCACTTCGCGGATGGTTTCAATCATCGCCTTATCGTTGTCGCGCCCCAGCTTCACTTTCAGAATTTTATAGGGTGCCGCCTCCTTCACTTTTTGAAGAACCACCTCGCGGCTGTCAATCCCAATGGTGAAGGAAGTATTGGGTGTCAGCGCCGGATCGTACCCCCATATTTTATACCAGGGCCGCCCCATCAACTTCCCGAGCAGGTCGTGCAAGGCAATGTCCACCGAGGCTTTGGCGGCACAATTTCCGGCTGCTGCCTCATCCACATAGTCCAGTATCTTTTCCACCTGAAAAGGGTCCTTAAACTGCGCCAAATCGAGCGAGGCCAAAAAGCGGGCAGCTGTTTCATGACTTTCACCCAAATACGGGGGCATGGAGGCTTCGCCATAGCCTGTAACACCGTCATACTCCAGCTCGGTCAGCATTACCGGTGTGGTGGTGCGCGAACTCCCTGCCAGGGTAAACGCATGCTTCAGCGTCAACTCAAAAGGCTTAAAGCGCAATTGCAAGCCCCGGGCAACTGGTTGGTTCTTCGTTGGATTCATGGCCGCTGCTGTTTTAATTCCGGACAGCCCAAAAATGCTAGCCAATCCGGTGGTACGAATAAAATTCCGTCGGTTGTGTTTCATAATCGTTCAGTTATACCAGGGATGATCCCTGGCAAGGGTGATTTGCGTTGTTCCCAAGGCATTGAATACCCGGCATGCGGAAACCAGATCATCTTTTCGCGCCGCATCAAAACTGGCATGCTCCGGGTTCAGGCTATTGATTTTTACCCTTCCGGAAGCATGAATATAATGATCGTTCTCCAGGTACAAAGCGACATGGGTAATCCGCTCTTTACTGCCCCCAAAAAACAACAAATCGCCCGGCTCAAAACGCGTGGAATCCGTCAGAGGCAGAACTTGGCCATAGCGGGCTTGTTGCGAAGCATCGCGGGCCAGAATAAGGCCTTGCGACAAGTAGGCGGTCTTGATCAGTCCCGAGCAATCGACGCCTTTAGCGGAGGTGCCGCCCCATAGATAAGGCCGCCCCAACAGACTTTTGGCGGTAGCTATAACCGCCTCAACCTGCGGCTGATCAACGGCCCATTGTTCAAAAGTCATCCAGTCAGCTATTTTGACAAAGCCCTTGCGTCTATCGGGCAACTCAACCTGCCAATAGCCGTTTTGCTTGCCAAGGCCCTTCACCATACATCCCAGCGCCAAGTCAGACACCGGGTCGCTCAATTCATCCGCATCGCTATAAACCGTTCCGCTAATTTCAGTAAAAACGAGGCGGTTACTCTTATTCCAGGCCTTTAATTCCTTGTTTGTTAGTCGTTGTAAGCTGCTTCCCGTTATCCAGCCCACATACTGGTCAGGTGTTTGAATCAGGTACCAGCTACCCTTCCGGTCGAGCAAGGCAACCGGGGTGCCCATAATTGCCTGCGAAACCATTTCAGAAGCAAAAGAAGGTCGTTTCCGAATGGGGCTAACCGACAGGCTTGTTAACGCCCAGGTGTGCTCGCCCAATTCAGCAGCCGGAAGCTGCTTCAGCGAGTCAATCACCGAGAGTCCCAGCACTTCCAGACTGTCCAGAAGCGCCCGATGCGCCTCAACAACATTGGTTTTACCACGAAGGACCACCTGCCCCGCTTCCTGCCGGGCTTCTACCTCGAACACCGCCACCCGATGATCAGGCACAATGTGCTTGTCCACATTCAGCACTATCCGGTTAACCGGCTCCTTTAACGGCTCAACCATGCAACCTGATCCAATGCCCAGGCTGACAATCCAAAGAAAAACGAAACGCAGCTTCTTAGTCATTCCAAATTCTTAAGTTATTCTCAGACTCCCCTAAAGTTACACCCTCTGCTTTAAGAAAACAAAACCTTTGCAGCCCCAGCGGTGCATAAGGTACGTACTCGGTGTCAGCTTAGCCTAATCGTATTCTAAACAAGCGACCTTGCCGTCAAGCACCGAAACCAATACCCGGTTTTTTCCCACAGGCAGCACATGGTTAATCAAGGCATGCGACACTTTGTACTTCCAAAGCACCTGGTGGCTCGTTTTATCGATGGCGCAAACCACTCCTTCCGTAGTAGGCACAAACACCACATTTCCATCCTCCGTGATAGGTGAAGGGGCTATTTCGTAGCCCAAATCTGCCTGGCATTCCCAAGCCAGCTCCTGGGTATCAGCAGCCGTATAAAAAGCATTCACATTGCCTTCGTACATGTTTTTGATGTATACCCACTGGCCATCCTCCGAAATCCCAATAGACTCGCGACAACTGTATTCGCCCGAGTCCCAGATTTCCTCACCTGTTTCGGCATTCAGGGCAGTCATGCGGCGGTCGGGAGCCACAATAAAGATTTTATTGTTGGCTGCAACAGGCCATACAGCCGCCGGCGATAACATGCGATTAGTGTATTTCTCCCGCTTCCAGATCAGCTTCCCAGTCAGGGCATCCAAGGCATAGAAAGTGTTACCCCAGGAGCCAAAATAAACCCGGTTTTGATCAACCAGCGGACGGCACTCCACAAAGTTTCTCACTTGGTCAAACTGCCAGTTCAGTTCACCTGTCATCAGATCGATCGACCGAAAAACTCCTTCGGAAGAGCCAATAAAAACAGCCTTACCGTCAATGGCCGGAGAGGCCACAATTCCTTTGCCCGTAGGAAATACCCATTCCTGTTTCCCCGTTTTCAGGTTTAAACAGTAAATCTTCTGGTCGGTGGAAGCACACACAACCCGGTTTTGTGCAATGGCTGGAGTCGAATATACCTTACCTCCGGTAGAAAAGCTCCAGATAAGCTTCCCGTTTCGAATGTCACGCGCTACAATTTTACCGGATGTTGTGCCATACACGGCATAATTCTCTGATCGGCTAAGCCCCGTCCCTATGTCGCTGTCATCCTGAATTTCCCAACGGCTTTTCACCCTTGAGAATTGCTGATTAGACGTATAATCCGGCCGCGGGTAAGAAGTCGTATCTTGACTGAAATGATGATTTTGAAGAGGCACCCGACACCATACTGGATGCGTTTTGCCTCCCGGCGTACGTTCGGCATAAAACAGGGTATCGCGCGCAATGGTTGCGATATTATAGCCGCCGGTATCGCTTTTGGCGCGCAAATTCGAGCGGCTCATCACTCCCGGAATTCCTTCAAAATTGTACAATTTATTCTGATGCCCGTGCCCCAAAAGTGTTGCCTGAATATTGTGGGTTTTGAATTTATCGATTAAAATATGCCAATTGGAAAGCGATTCGTTGAGTGGGTAATGATTAATCGAAATAATGGGCTGATCCGGCCTGGCCATATTCGTCAAAACTGAATCCAGAAACACCACTTGCTCGCGCGGCACCAAACCGGGTGCCATGCGCATGTTTGGGCCACTGGCTGTACCGATAAACAAATATCCTCCTTGTTCAAAAGCAAACTCTTCGCAGCCAAACACCTCCACAAAGCTGTTGTTCCCACTTTCCGACCATTTCGAGTCGTGATTGCCCGGCACGATGTACCAGGGTTTAGTCAGCTTATCCAAAATACGCTTAGCCAGCTCCAGTTCGTCATCAGATCCAAACTCGGTAATATCACCGGATAGAATCACAAAATCAAGGCTATCCTGCCGGTTAATGTCGTCCACTGTTCGTTCCAGGTCTTCTGCAGCGTTGGTTCCTCCAATATGCGTATCCGTAATATGCGCAAAATGCAGTGCTTGCGCCCAGCTAAAAACCGTAGTCAGACAGAGCAGCAACAGAAAATAAATTCGCTTCATCATTTCAATTGGCTTTATCAAAAGAAAGACCCACCGGATGAAAAATCCAGTGAGTCTTTCAAAGTTCTTTTAATCGCTTATTCCCAACCCGGAGTTTGACTCAGGGTGTATCCTTTATCCATATACTCACTGATCTGGGCATTGCCCACAGGAGCCAGGTAAACCCGGTCAGTAAAAGGATCGCGGTCTGAAACATTCTCAGGAACATAGTAGCCAACAATCTCGGCCGCGTTGGAGCCATTGTAGGTTACAACAGTTCCATCAGCTGTTTCAACACGCAGAACACCTTCTTTTTCTTCAACCAGCCACTCAGGGAAATCGGTTTCAAAATCAATCCAAGGTCCACGAAGAATATCCGGATTATCGGCACCACTCATATAGTCGATCTTATTCCAGCGCTTAATATCCAGCAGGCGCGAATGCTCATAGACAAACTCCATGCGGCGTTCGCGGCGAATTTCCCAAATCAGTGCTGACACATCAGCATCTCTTGCCGGGTCATCAGGCAACTCGGCCAGAAGTAACGGAACAGTTTGCTGAATGCCCTTCTCAATGGCTACTGCGTCCAATGGACGACTGCGAATTGCATTAATCGACACATCCAAGTCGGCTTGAGTAACCGCTGCTCCTCCCATGGTTGCAAGCTCTGCCTTGGCTTCAATCCAGTTTAAAACCACTTCACCCAAACGCATCACCGGCGCATCATTGGTGTTGGTGTTTGATCCATACATCGAAGGATAAGTTGATCCATAATAAGTAACCCCTACCCGATCAATAAACTTGCAAGCATACAGCAAGGTGCTCGACTCTTTTTTTGGCGCATCCCAAAAAGTAGCTTCAAAACGGGGATCTCGAGTGGCTGCCAGATTTTGAATGCTGAGCTCATCGGCATTGGGAACTGCCGACAACTGATACGGCTTGCCATCGGTACAGATAAATGCTTTGGCCAAAGAAAGGTTAGGCGCATTATACTGTCCTTCTGTTAGGTTGGAATAGGATGCAACATGGTGAGTAATCCCAATTGAAGCATCGTAATGCCGGAACAGGATCACTTCTTTATTCCCGGCCAAATCCTGAGACCCAAACAAAGAACGGAAATCGCTTGTAAAAGAATACATACCGGAAGACATGACAAAGTCGGCAGCATCAGCAGCCAGTTCCAGGTATTTGCTTGCTTTTTCCGTATTGTTCAGGTGGTATTTCTGCCAGGTTCCTTCAAACAACATCAGGCGCGAAATGAAACTCGCCGCAATGTAACGGTTCAGGTATTGTGCATTACCGTCCGAAGTACGCATATTCTCCATCACATACACAAAATCATCATACACCTGATCCATCACAAAGGTCCGGTCGTCCCGGTCCTTATAAAGTGCGTCCAGGTTCGAATCATCAATCACTTCGCCATAGTACGGCACATCGCCAAACACGCTCACCAGGCGGCTGTATTCAAATCCCCGGAAGAAACGGGCCACAGCCGTCCAGTGCTGGAAAGTTTCTTCGCTCAGCTCAACTCCGGCTTCCTGCATCGCTGCAATGCGCTCCATGAATATATTGGCTTTGCGCACCCAGGCAAAGTTCCAGGTAGGCCCGGCGTAGCTATTCATCATCGATACTACCTCGTCATCATCAGCCCGGGAAGAAGGCGCCTGAGTTTCAAAGCTCCCCAGCTTGCCGGTGGATGAGAAATCATCTGAAAAATAGTAACCACGTAATGGCGCATAGGCACTTCCCCATCCCGAGTTGTACCCCACAAAATAGTTGGAGTAAAAGCCATTGGAGAATAATCGGAGGTTGTTCTCTGTTGTCCAGTAGGTATCATCGTTCATCTCGGTTAAGGAAGACCTATCCAGGAAATCATCACAGGCTCCCAGCACAAGTATAACCAAGGGTAAAATAAGTAATATCTGTTTTTTCATAACTGTTTCGTTTTAGAAGTTCAACTGAACGCCAACCGACGCACTTTTAAAGGTAGGCGTACCCACTCCGGTACGGCCCAAATTGTAGTTCGAACTGTTCCACATGGAATAACCGGCAATTTCTTCCGGATCAATCGGCAGATCACGCAAGTTATCCTTGGTGAAGAAGTTTTCCAGCGCCACATAAACGCGCAGGCTTTTCAGATACATTTTGCTCACCAGGTTCTCCGGAAGGCTGTAACCAACCGTAATATTTTTCACCCTTAGGTAAGACATGTCAAGCAAGTAGCGGCTTTGCGGAACCATGTTTAAAGAAGTGCTGCTCCCAGCCAGGTTATAGGGAGCCGGGTAGAACGCATCGGTCCGGTCTTCTCTCCAGAAATCGCCGGCAATGGCCTGCGGCATAGCACCGTCAGAGGCTTGAAATCCGGGGATAGCCAGGAAGCCACTTCCCCATACATCGCGTTTGCCTACTCCCTGAATAAATACAGACAAGTCGAATCCTTTATAGTCAGCGCCCAAGCGCAAACCATATTCGTAGCGAGGAGTGCTGTTTCCAATCACTTTCAGATCTCCGTGATCATCTGTTAAGCGATTTCCTGCATTAATTTCACCATCACCATTCAGGTCTTTAAATTTCACATCGCCAGGGCCAAACCGGAAGTTACCCGATTGGATATAGCCTTGCGTTGCCGCTTCTGAGTCCGACAGCTGATTAATCGTATAACCATCTTCTGTTACCGTAGTGACCAGGTCTCCGTTGCTATCATACACAAAGTCATCTTTCTGGTACAGCCGGTCGGTCTCGTAGCCCCAAATTTCGCCGTAGGTTTTTCCAACATACCAAGAGTTGATACTGGTAGTTGATCCATACTTGGTAATTTTCGTTTTGGCATCGGCCAGAGTTGCAACTACGTTAATGCCCAGGCCATTTTTAAACCGGTGGTTGTAATCCAGCTGGACTTCGAAACCATTGGTTCGGAGTGAACCAAAATTGCCTTTAGGAGCACTGGTTCCGTAAGTTACCGGCAAACCTTCCTGAGGCACAATCATGTTTTCCGTATCGCGACGATACCAGTCGAAGGTAAGGCCAAGTTTATTGTCAACAAAACGAGCATCGAAGCCCAGGTCGAGTGTTGTAATATCCTGCCAGGTAATGGAAGAAGACACCGATGTTGGGGTGCCGAATTCATAAAGCCGTGCGCCACTAATTACCCAACTGTTGTAACCGCCACTCATCGTTGGAATGTACAAGGAGTTGCTGACCGACTGGTCACCGATTGATCCCCAGGATCCCCTAAATTTCAACGAGCTAAGCGCTGGCTGCAGGGCCTCCATCCAAGGTTCTTCACTTACACGCCATCCGGCAGAAAATGAAGGGAACCACTGCCATTGCAGGTAAGAAGGAAATTTGGAAGTTCCGTCGTAGCGAAGGTTAGCTTCAAACAAATATTTTTCCTTGAAATTATAGTTTACACGCCCGAAAAATCCGAGTTGAGACTCCCAATATTCACTTCCGCCTGCCGTTTGTGTCCCGGTTGCCAAATCAAACTGCGGATTCTCATAATCCACCAGTTCCAGGCGTTGCGAGTAGTTTGACCCCAATTCATAGCCCACACGGTTCAAACCCAACATGAAGTTGAAGGCATGGATCTCATTAATATCCAAATCATAAGTGGTACTTAAATTGATGGTATTCCATTTCCGGTTTCGGGCATAGCGGTAAACCCGGTCAGGGTTTGAGCCCACACCTGTATAGGTCATCATATTCAATTCGTAGGCGGCCATAGCTCCCGGAGCAGTTGAAGAAACGGGTTGCCCGGCATCATTCACATAAATCCGGTTTCCGCTTTCATCATACTTAGGAATTCCTGCCGACCAGCTGTTGCGGGCCGTATAGCGTGTTCCCGGATTTTTGTTGATGTATTCCTCATTGGCATGTGTGTAATCGAAATTGATATTCCAATCTTCAAGCGGAGTTAAAACAAAACCTCCGTTTAAGCTGGTATAATTGGTTTCCTGGAAAGCCGTATTGGCCTGTTGCACTTCTGAAACCGGGCTCCGGATGGGATCTCCGTCTTCCGTAGAGAGCGGATAGATTGGGCTCCAACGGTAAAGATACAACCAAGGGTCAGCAGTTGTTGAAGCTGTGGCAAACGGATAACGCTTAACCCGCTTGGAAAAGATTGTTCCTCCATGGACCTTCAGAAAGCTATTCACTTGCGTACCAACACGCACCGAGCCATTGTAACGTTTAAAATCATCCTCTTTGGCTGGCTTCAGCATACCTGTTTGATCCAGGTAACCAAAACCAATGTTGTAATCCGTAGCTCCTGATTTACCACTCACCGACAAGTTATGTTGCTGCGTAGGTGTCCACTCCTTAATCATGTAGTCGTACGGATCATAGGTACGAAGTCCCAATTTGCGGTTATCCGCATCAACATACCAATCGCGTCCATATAGCATCGGATCACCTGTTCCTACTTGATCTCCCCACGTTTCTTCCCAAGCTTTGGCCTTTTCATAACTATCTCTGGTTACTTTCCAGAAAGCTCCTATTGAAGTGGCACCAACACGCTCCATGGCCAGCACCGAGTACTCCAAAGCATCAACTCCGGCCATTTCTATTTTCTTCGAAATATTCTGGAAGGACAGGTTGCCGGAATATGAAACATTAACGCTTTCCGTTTTGGCTCCCTTTTTGGTGTTAATAAGAATAACTCCAAAAGCCCCTTTTGATCCGTAAATTGAAGCTGAAGCGGCATCTTTCAAAATAGAAATCGATTCAATATCATCAGGATTAACCAATTGAATGGAAGGAATTTCTACGTTATCCAGCAAAATCAAAGGGGATGAACCTCCTTCTAAAGAACCAAGTTGTCCACGAATTTTCAAAATCGGGTCAGAACCAACCTCTCCACTGGGAACAACCACGTTCAACCCAGGAGTCGATCCCTGCAATCCACGCCCGACATCGGCAATGGGTCTTGCTTCCAACACCTTGGTATCCACCGAAGCAACAGCACCGGTAAGGTTCGCTTTCTTTTGTGTGCCATAGCCCACTACCACAACTTCAGTCAAATCCTCAACTGAAGCTTCTAATTCAATATTGATCGTTGAAGCATTGCCAACCGTAACTTCCTGCGGTTGCATTCCAATAAAGCTAACTTGAAGAACTGCACCTTGCTGCACAGAAAGGCTATACCGACCATCAACGTCAGTCACCGTACCCTGGGTGGTTCCTTTTACCACCAACGATACGCCGGGAAGAGGTTCGTTGGTCGATTTGCTGCGGACTTCTCCACTAATCGACCGGGTTTGTGCCTGGGTGAGCTGTATCACCAAACACAGAAGAAAGATAAGTAATAAGCTTTTTTTCATAATACAAGAGATTTTGAAAAGTTAATGTAATCAGAAGAATAATTCCTAAGATTAATAGTTTAGTAGAGTACATAAGACAAGGATCATATAGTGAGCACTTTAAATAAAGATGCTAATCAGTCAGGACGACACAAAATCAACTTCACCATCTTTTAATTGCCAACTAAGTTATGAAATATTATTCAATTGGTAAGATGTAATACATGTTATTGAGCAAGTTCATCGTAAAAAATCTGAAGGAGGCCTGTTCGAACATTCATTCGACCTAATAAATTGCCTTCGCGGCTGGGGTAAACCCTGTTGCTCAAAAAGATATAAACCAGTTGACTTTCGGGGTCGGCCCAAACAAAAGTGCCGGTAAACCCAGAGTGTCCAAAGCTTGCAGGGCTGGCTCCGATACAAGGATAAGCGGCATCGGGCGTTAACTCCCGGTTGTTGAGTAAGGGCTTATCAAAGCCCAGCCCCCGTCGGTTGTCATTTTCCGGAAATTGCACACGGGTAAACTCCTGCATTGTTTGAGACTGCAGATATTGGTATCCGCCGTATGTGCCCATCTGCAAATACATCTGCATCAGCTTGGCCAGGTCGTTGGCCGTGCCAAACAAACCGGCATTTCCGGATACGCCACCCAGCACAGCCGCTGCTTCATCATGCACCGTGCCGTGTATCTGACGTTTGCGGTAGTACTGATCGTATTCTGCAGGCACAATTTCGTTTACTGAAAACTTTTCAAGCGGGTTGTAGGTCAAGCGGCCAGCCCCCAGACGCTGATAATAGTTTTGATCCAGAAAATCGACGTAATTCTGGCCGGTTAGCCGCTGAGTCAATTTTGGTATGACCAAAAACGAAAGTCCGCTATACACATACTTGCCTGGCTCATTCAGGCTGGACTTCCGAATGGTGCGATACATTTTCTTTGTAAACTTTTCATTCAGAAACAAGCCCGGAGCCACCTCCAGAGTATAATCCTTCTGCTTCTGAAAGGAATACCAACGCGGTTTCAAGCTGCCATCGTCCACGGTTTCAGTCCAAAAGTTCAGGTAGGGTATCAATCCTGCCTGATGCGCCAGAATTTCCCGCCAACTCAGTGCTTCTTTATTGGAACGATGGAACAAACGTTTTTGCCAGTCGGGCCAGGCCTTTGAGAACGGCTCATCCAAATCAATCAGTCCATCATCGGTCATTTTCAAGACAGCGGCCAGCGCGCCGGTAATTTTGGTCACCGAAGCCAAATCATACAGGTCATTTTCCCGCACAGGCACCAGTTGTTCATAGGTGTGGTACCCATAGGTTTTATTGAAAATTACTTTCCCGTCCTTGGCAGCCAACACGCTGCAGCCCGGAGTGGCCTTCTTGACGATGGCTTCTCTCACCAAAGAATCAATGCGCCTATTCAGCCGGCTGCTGTTAAAACCCACTTCCTCCGGAATGGTATACTTCAGACGAATCGGTTCAAGAATGGTCAAACCATCGCCTGCCGCGTAATAGTCTCCCAGGCTGACCGGCAACTTCCCGGACGAGCTAATGCCGCCAAAAATTAACTGAGCCGCGAGCTCCTGCACCAGTGAATCATTCTGATAAGCCATAATCAGGCCTTCGGGTGCCTGAAAGTTCTTCACTTCAGCCAAAGCATAAGGACTGGAGAAAAATACCTCAATGGACTTTTTATCATTGGCCAGGTAGTTCAGCAAAGCTTCTGTCTGCCCGCTTAATCCATAGGGACGTTCCGGTCTGGTGCGCTGCATGTTGCCCACCTGCATCGAACGCCTTGTTTTACTTTCATACAAGTGAAGGCCTGCCACCACCAGATTAAAGTCCTGCAACTGCTCCTTTACGGCTTCCAGCTCCTCTTTTGAAAAATTCTCCGGAAGAAAAAAATCGTGGATCTCCGTGTATTTCGCCAACATCTTCAGGAAAGGCGTCACCGGGGTACTTCCTACCGTCAGGCAGGCTATGCGAAGGGTATCGAGCCGCATCAGCGGAATCAGCTCCTGGCTGTTTTCAAGCAAAGTAAGCGACGACTCAATCACTTTCCGCTTTACCAATTCGGTTTGCGGGGCATTCAGGTCCTCAAGCAAACCATGCGGATCAACCGGCTCCAGTTGATCAAGTCCGGCCCAACGCTTAGCTGCCAAAACACGCCGGCATTTGCTGTTCACTTCGTCCCAACTAAGATTCCCCTGCTCAATTGCCCGTTTAATGCCTGCTATCGCCTGCTCGATGTCTTTCGGAAACTCCACCACATCATTGCCTGCTTTTAGTGCCAGTGCTTCTATCTCGCCCGGCGCACCATAGGTATTTGCCCCGGCCATGTTCATGGCATCAGTAACAACTAAGCCATCGTATTGCCATTCATCACGCAAAACTCCTTGAATAATGCGGGCAGACAAGCTTGAAGGAATTCCCTTCAACGCCAGTTGCGGAACATTCAGGTGAGCCGTCATCACGCCTGCAATCCCTGCATCGGCCAACCGACGAAAAGGAAATAGCTCAACAGAGTCGAGTCGTTCACGTGAATAAGGAACCAGCGGAAGGCTGTAGTGCGAGTCAGTTTGGGTGTCGCCATGCCCAGGGAAATGCTTGGCTACTGCCAAAATACCATTCTCCTGCAAGCCCTGCATATACGCCAAACTGAAGTCGGCCACACGTTGCGGAGATTCACCAAAAGAACGCATCCCAATAATCGGATTCAACGGCTGCGTGTTGCTGTCGGCAACAGGCCCGAAGCTCATTTGCACACCCAGCCGTTTCATCTGCCGGGCCATCTCTTTCCCGACTTCCCTTATCAATTCAGGATCATCCGATGCCCCCAACATCATATTGTATGGGAAAGCAATAACTCCTGGAAGCCGCATTCCTACCCCCCACTCTGCATCCATGGCAATCATCAGAGGCGTTTGAGCAACCGATTGGTACAAGTTGGTTAAACGAGCTTGCTTAACCGGGTCGCCGGTGAAAAAAATAGCTCCGCCGAGGTTATATTTTTCAATCAGTTCTGCAACTTCAAATTGTTTCTCCAGGTCTGCATTGGCTGCCGTGTTAATCCAAACCAGCTGTCCGATGCGCTGTTCGGGTGTCAGCGATTGAAACACAGAATCAACCCAATGGTCCTGCAGCAAGACATTCATCACAAACTGAGCCTGCGTTTTTGCCGCAAGAAGAATGAAAAGCAAGCTAAAAAAGAGAATCCGTTTCATACCGAAAGCTGTTTTGGTTTCCGCAATTTAATCATTAAACCTTGATGAATATTTTCTTCTTGTAAAGCACATAGCCTATAAACCAGAAGAAAACAATGTGGGTAAGGGCAAACAGGAGCGACCCGTTCAAAGGACCGGCCAATGGTACAAAAACCTCTTGGTAAAGCCAGCTGTAAGCATTTTGCATTTCGCCATTCCGGCCTTCCCAACGAATAATCCGGCTGATGGTAATGGCCCACAAGCCAGACAGCGCGAAGATAAACAAGGGGTTCATGCCGAATACCACAAAAAAGGAGGTCCACTTCTGATAATGCTTCAAGTCGATAATCCAGACCAACACACCCAGGAAAATACTGGCCAGCCCTCCCGTATAAAGCACATACGAGCTTGTCCAAAGGGCCTTGTTGATTGGGAAAAACTGTCCCCAGACCAATCCGCCGATCACCCCTGCAATGCCCCAAAGCACCAATTGTTTGGGTACTTGCAGTTTCTCATGCTGCTTGATTAGCGAACCGGCCAAGTAACCCAGTATTGCCGTTACAATAGCCGGCAATGTACTCAACAAACCCTCCGGATCGAAAGGAATACCAAAGCCCCGGTACAGGTGTTGCTCACCCAGAATCATTCGGTCAAACGGGATGGTGGCATTGCTCTCCAGGCTGTATGGGTCACCCGTTCCCATAAAATATATTATTCCCCAATAAACCAACAAAATACCTCCACCTATGTATGGCAGATACTTCTTTTGAACCGATAAGACAATCAAGGAGGCGAACCCATAAACCAGTGCAATCCGCTGCAGCACGCCCATAATCCGCAACTGAGAAAAATCCTTACTCCACTGCGGAAAAGAATTCAGAAACAAGCCGATGGCAAAGATCAACACCGTTCGCCGACTCAGGCGCACCAGCGACTCCCTGTTCAGCTGATTGCCGTATTTTGAAAAAGAGAAAAACATGGATACCCCAACCACAAACAGAAAAAATGGAAAGACCAAATCGGTGGGCGTACATCCATGCCAGGCTGCATGGCGCAAAGGAGCATAGATATGCGACCAGCTGCCGGGAGTATTCACGGTTATCATCGCAGCAATCGTAATGCCGCGGAGCACATCAAGTGCGAGGTAGCGTTGCGTTGTTTTCATTTGTATGTTTTTTTGTCAACAAGAGTAAGCCAATAAACGTAAGTAAGCCATTCAGCAGCAAAAGTTCAAATCCAAATTGGTAGCCACCCAGCCAGCTTTCCGAATTGCGGTCAATCACCAAAGATAACACAGGCGACAGCAAGCCTACAATAGGAACATAGCGATCCTTCACCTGTCGTTTGGTCAGAATTCCGAAAGTAAACAAACCCAGCAAGGGACCATAGGTGTACCCAGCCACCCGAAACACAGCAGTCACCACACTTTCGTCGTTAATGATACGGAAGAGGACTATAACCAGGAAAACCAGCAATGAAAAGGCAATGTGCACCTTAAAACGAGTGGCTTTGCTATTATTCGCCTCAGCATCAATATTTAGAAAATCAATGCAAAACGAAGTTGTCAGCGCCGTCAGGGCGGAGTCGGCACTAGAGTAGGCTGCAGCCAGAATACCAAGCAAAAACAGTGCTCCGGCCAATGGCCCAAAATATTGCATCGCCAACATCGGAAAAAGGTCATCGCTACGCTCGGGTATAGCCAGCCCTTTTTGCTGCACGAAAAAATAGAGCATTACACCGAGGCACAGAAAAAGCAGGTTGGCAATGATAAAAGCCAGGCTAAACCAATAAATATTCTTCTGAGCATCCTGCTGCGTTTTGCAGGTCAGGTTTTTCTGCATCATATTCTGATCCAATCCATTGATCGTGATCACGATCCCCAAACCAGCCAGAAATTGCTTGAAAAAGTTGGTTTTCGACTGCCAATCCCAATCGAAGATCCGGCTGTACGGATGATTGGCCACTGTTTCCACCAAACCCCCGGCACTCAGATCCAGTTGTTCCGAAATAACCCAAATGGTCATCCCTACCGCCCCTAGAATAAAAAGTGTCTGCAGGGAGTCAGTCCACACAACCGTCTTAATTCCGGCCCGGTGCGTATAAATCCAGATTAATAGCAGGGTGAGCAAAACCGTCAACCAGAAAGGAATACCCAGCGCATCGAAAAAAGCCAGTTGAAGCACACCAGCCGCCAGGTAAAGCCGAAAAGAGGCTCCAATGGTTTGAGAAAGCAGGAAAAAGAAAGCTCCTGTTTTGTATGAACGAAGGCCAAAACGCTGATCGAGATAAGTATAGATGGAAACGAGCCGAAGCTTGTAATACAGAGGAATTAAAACCAATGCAATGATCCAGTAACCGACAAAGTTGCCTAGCAAAAACTGCAAATACGTCCAGCCCGTGTTGCCCACCTCGCCCGGCACCGAAATAAAAGTCACCCCCGAAATGGTAGAACCAATCATGCCAAAGGCCACCAAGTACCACGGAGACCGGCGATTTCCCGTAAAAAAAGTATCGTTGCTGGCATTTCTTGAGGTCAGGTAAGAAATCACCATCAACAAGCCAAAAAACAAAAGAATAACAGTCAGAATCAGCGAATTAGTCATAGTATAAATTCAGCATAAAAAATTTCAACCCTACATCCTCATCACAAACGGCTTGGCTGGTAGCCTTTATTGGTCAGGAAATCCAAAAGTTCATCCAGATGATGATAAAACTTATCGGTTCGTTCAGCAGCTGTTCCCAGATGAATCAAAATAACAGCCCCATTAAGTCCGGCCGGTTGATCGTTTTCAAAGCTTTTCAGGCCATTTAGAATCCTTTCTGATGATCGGTAGTTTTTCATGTCAGGGGTTGTATAATCTGCGTTGGTGCGTATCCCCGTTGTAAAATTAACCACTTGCAAACCCAGCTGCTTACTCCAGTTGACAATGGCTTCATTGTACCATTCGTAAGGCGCCAAAAAGTAAGGTGCTTCGGATGGATCAATGCCCAGCTCGGCCATTTTATGATAGTTGGCTACCAGATCCTTTTCAAACACTTCGCGCGTTACCAGCAGTGAGTCGCGTTTCTCCCAGTCAGCGTAAAGCAAATGCTTATCTGAATGGGCCCCCAGATAATGGCCATCCTTCATCAACCGGGCAATTAATTTCTGGTTATCCTGATTTTCATAAAAGTCTCCGGTAAAGAAGAAGGAAGCCTTCTGGTTGTGTTTCTTCAAGGTTTTAGCAATCAGCTCGCCGCCATCGTTGTAGTCATGTGCTGAAAAGATCAGGTAAACCTTCCGGCTCGTGGTATCCATCCGCACCAGTGCCCCCTGACTGTCTTTTACCACTCGGCTCATGTTTTGGTCTTTTTGCCCCTCAACTTCCAGCGAGGAAAATAAAAAGCTCAAGCTCGCCGTGCCATCCATGGTCGGTTCATTCGATGAGTAATCGCCAATATCATCATGATAAACGGCTTTCCCGTTCTGGAAATCGGCATATTCATCCGGTTCCAAAAGCAGAATCCCACGCAGACTTTCGTAAATCGATCGGTAAACCGGTCCATCCACCAGCCCGCCAGTGGTGGTTTCATGCATCAGAACCGTGATGGAAGAATGCGGTTTTTCCGGGTATTCACCTCCCTCAGGAAGTCCGCAGATCATACTTGTTCCCCAGGGATTACAGCCTAAAAGCCAGTCAACCAGGGCCGCTTCAAGCGTTGCGAAAGTCTCATCACCGCTTAGCTGACGGTACAGCCGGGCCTGAGTAGCTGCCCCGGCTACAAAATTGTTGGAACACCACTGAAAAGGAATTCCAAGCTGAAAAGGATCATTGCCTGCAAAGTGCTTTAAATGGCTCAGTCCTTGTTTCATCAGGGCCAGAAATTGCTCGGAAGTGGATTCATTGGCGGATTGTGCCAGCAAAGCATGTCCCAAGTTAACAAACGGGTAGTACTGGTAA
Organism: uncultured Sunxiuqinia sp.; assembly: GCF_947495665.1. Classification (GTDB taxonomy): domain Bacteria; phylum Bacteroidota; class Bacteroidia; order Bacteroidales; family Prolixibacteraceae; genus Sunxiuqinia; species Sunxiuqinia rutila. The sequence goes on along the minus strand of NZ_CANLZV010000005.1, from coordinate 216,888 downwards.
TGCCTTGCCCGATGCAAAGCCATCCAGGGGGTAACCGGTTCCAGCGCACCCCAGTAACGCGCCTGTTGCTGATAGTCATCCTTACCAGACAATTGGTAAAGCGAAGCTGCTGCCAACTCCATATCATCGATGTAATTTTCCTCTTCATAGAAATAAGGAGAAACCATGCAGGCTGTTTGAAAAACCCCGGGATCAGAAAGTGCAAAAGTCCAGGCGTCTTCAGCCTTTTGGTGCATCACCTCAGCCAACTGAGGGTCTATATCATCAAACAACTGAGCGCCCAATGCAAACGCCGAGGCATACTTGGCAGCCGTAGAAGCCACCCCGGTACTCCGGTTTTTATGTTTTCCCAGACCTTGTGGTTTTCCGGTAACAAAATACACCGGACGTGCTTTCCCCAGCCCATAGCTAACTGTATCCTTGTTAGGCAGACGATACCCTCTATGATCGCGATCATCAGCAATTTGGTTGTACATCTCATCTTTTGCCGGATTCATTTTCAAAAGCCACTCCAGTCCCCAGCGCGCTTCGTCCAAAATATCAGGTATTCCATTAGCTCCGGCTAAGCCATTGGCCTGGTATTTATCGCCAAAAGCCTCCGGATTTTGCTGGTAGGCAAATAGCATCTGGTAGGTTGCATTGGCTGAAGTCGTTAAATATTGCAGGTAATCAGAGGCATCATGCCAGCCACCGGTCACGTCAATCTGCTCGCCGGAACGGGTCGGATGATCGACAATAACACCATCGTGTAAGTGGCAAGAGTCATTTAAAAACGGGTTGAAACCACAACGTTGCTGACGCATGTAGTTCAGCACAAAGTCGGCCGTTCCATCGTAAACATCGTTTCCAATGTGAAAGGAGGGCGACTGCGTTGCTCCTGCCTGAATAAAGAAACCACCGGCCTCCTGGAAAGCTGAAAAATCAAGCCGGTAGGCAGACTGCATCCCCCAAAGCGAGGCATCTGCAATTTCAGCCGAAGCTTCATAAACTTTTTCTCCGGAAATTTTGTCATACAACTCAAACTTATCGATTATAAGCTCCTCAGGGCTCAACAAAACAGCTGTTTTAAATGCCTTGGGAAGATAGCCCAGTTGATTGATACGAATAACAGGCTGTGCCAAAAGCCTTAAAGCCCCGCAAAACACAAAGAATACAAGGAACGTAATTAGCTTATAGTTCATATGTCAGGTTTTTAAAGAAAACTTTTGACCCTTGGACGGCTCAAAAACTCCTGTTAGGTTTCTCCTTCAAAAATAAGTTTTTAATCACACAAAAGCAAAATCTGTAATACATCTTATAACTTTCTTTATTATGAACCAAAATTCCTTATATTTGCTTCATGATTCGATTAATTGCTGATAGTGGATCAACCAAGACCGATTGGTTGCTGACAGGTAAGGTTTCCAAAGAGCTGGCCTTTCAAACGAAAGGAATTAATCCGTTCTTCAGAACCAGTGAAGATATCTATGAAGAACTTCGCGAAAAATTGCTTCTTCCCGCCGGAACCAGTGTAGACAAAATCGAGTTCTACGGGGCAGGCATTATCAACCAGGAACGAGGCGATGTTATCAAAAAAGCCCTTGAACGGCTATTCCCCAATGTTTCAATAGAAACAGCCAGCGATGCTTTGGGTGCAGCCCGGGCATTATTTGGCACCGAAGCCGGAATCGCCTGCATTGTGGGCACGGGCTCCAACAGCTGCCTGTACGATGGTCAGAAAACCGTTAGCGGCATTCCTCCGCTAGGCTTCATTCTTGGAGATGAATTTAGCGGGGCGGTACTCGGAAAAAAACTGTTGGGCGACTATTTCAAAAACATCATGCCTACCGATTGTAAAAAACTGTTTGAAAGCGAATTTTCACTCGATCAGGCAGAAGTATTGACACGAGTCTATCGGACCGAACGGCCAAACAAGTACCTGGCTGGCTTTGCTCCTTTCCTATCCAGGCACCTGGCAGTCCCCTACTGCCACAGGCTGGTGACAACGAGCGCCAAAGAGTTTTTTGAACGCAATATCCTTCAGCTGCCCGAAGCCGGAAATTATCCACTTGGCTTTGTGGGCTCTGTGGCCTGGCACTTCAAGCCAATCATTGATGAATTGGCTCAAGCTTATGGGTTTCCGACACCAATCATTCTGAAGGGGCCCATCGATAAGTTGAAAGAGTATCATGAACATACCGAAGAATAAACTTGAAAAGATGACAATAGAAAGTGTAACTGAAGCCGATTCGCATTACAACAACCTCGAAGAAATGGATGTCAGGCAACTGCTTGATAATATTCATCAAGAAGACCAAAAGGTACTTCCTGCCGTGCAAAAAACCATTCCTCAAATTGAGAAGCTGGTGAAACAAACCGTGGAACGGATGACCAAAGGAGGACGTCTTTTTTATGTTGGCGCCGGCACCAGCGGACGTTTAGGCATTCTGGATGCATCAGAAATTCCACCAACTTATGGCGTTGGCTATGACTTGGTTATTGGAATGATTGCCGGTGGAGACCAGGCCATTCGAAAAGCGGTTGAAGCTGCTGAGGACAATGAAGAACTGGGCTGGCAGGAGCTTCAAAATTACAAGGTTACCCCGCTGGACACGGTGATTGGCATTGCTGCGTCGGGCCGTACACCTTATGTCATCGGAGCGGTGAAGCAAGCACGCAAACATGGATTGCTGACTGGCTGTGTTACCAACAATCCCAACAGCGAACTGGCCAAACAAGTAGATATTCCCATTGAAGCTATTGTTGGACCAGAGTTTGTTACGGGTAGCACACGCATGAAATCAGGCACTTCGCAAAAGCTGATTCTGAATATGATTACCACTACCCTCATGATCAAACTGGGCCGTGTAAAAGGAAATAAAATGGTAAACATGCAGCTGACCAACCAAAAACTCATTGCACGGGGCACCCGCATGATCATGGACGAGCTGGGCTACGACGAAGCCAAGGCCAGACGCTTATTGCTCTTGCATGGTTCGGTCAACAAAGCACTGGAGGCCAGCAAAAAACACTAATCCTGTTCGGGAATTTTCATGAACTTATTATAAACCTGCATATTCCGATCCAGGTGGGCTTGCATTTTTTCGTAAGCCCGCTCGGCATCGCGCTCGCGTATGGCGTTTACAATTTCTTTGTGATAACCCAAGGTAATTTCCTTTTCCCCCTCAATGTTGGCATAAATAAAATTCCGCATGCGAGGCAGCAGGTTGTGTACCGGTTCCATGGTTACAATCACAAACGGGTTTCCGGTAGCCCGGGCCACATTTAAATGAAACTTGTTGTCCATGTCCGATTCCAGCTGGGTATTGTCCGGATCGCAAGCTGCAAAATCAATCAGGTTTTGCTCCAGATTAGCCAGGTCCTCATCTTTCCGGTTCAAAGCAGCCATTTTTGCAATTTCCGGTTCAAAAGCCAGACGCAACTCGATGATCTGACTAATCAGGTTCATGTCAAATTTCAAGTCGTAATACAGGTTCAGCGAGTCAATGGCATCTTTCATGTTGATCTTTTTCACGACCATGCCACTCCCCTTTCTGATTTCGATCAACCCCCGGGCACTTAAGCGCCGCAAGGCTTCGCGAAGCGCTGTTCGACTCACGGCAAACATCTCACAAAGCTCCCTCTCTGAAGGCAACTTAGAACCAATCGGAAGTTTCTTTTCCCGAATAGCCCGTTCGATATTCCGCTCAATTTTTTGACTTAAAGTTTGTGTCGTACCAATCTTTTTAAAAATATCATTCATGGCGTTTTGCATTTCCAAAGCATTGTGCAAGATAGCACAAATAAGCGAGTATCAGACCTGATTTTTTTCACCTATGGTTCTTTTGACTTTCAAGTTTATGAAGCAGAAAAGCCCGGTTCAGGCCCTGAAAAAGGCCAAATACACATTCGGAATTAAAAAAGTGCAGGCCGATTTCAGCAATTGGTCACACCAATAAGAAGCGGTATTCGCAAGCCAAGTGGTTCTCCCGGTTGCATTCTGCAGGCAGTCAATCTCCGTCAAAGTCAGGCTTTCCATTTCTGGAATTCCATCGAATTCGGTAACTTCGCAGGATAAAAAATTGAAGTACTATGTTTTCAGGAATCGTTGAAGAATACGGCGTAGTTAAAGCCATTGAAAAAGAGCAGGAAAATTATCATTTTACACTGACCTGTTCATTTGTTGACGAATTGAAAGTCGATCAAAGTGTATCGCACAACGGTGTTTGTCTGACTGTTGTGAAAGTGGACAATGAGGCGAAAACCTACACGGTAACAGCCATCAAGGAAACCCTGTTAAAAACCAATCTGGGCTATTGGGAAGTCGGATCAAAAGTTAACCTGGAACGTAGCATGATGATGAACGGACGACTGGACGGACACATTGTTCAGGGGCACGTTGACCAGACTGCAACCTGCACCAAGGTGGAAGAAGCCGATGGCAGCTGGTATTTCACATTCGAATACGAATTCGACAAGCAAAAAGCACAGCAAGGTTACATGACGGTGGAAAAAGGGTCGGTAACAGTGAATGGCGTAAGTCTTACGGTAGTCAATTCGAAAGACAACTCCTTCCAGGTGGCAATCATTCCCTACACCTACGCAGAAACCAATTTTCACACCTTCAATCCCGGCACTGTTATCAACCTGGAATTCGATATTATTGGCAAGTACCTGGCTAAATTGGCCAGTTTCAACTAGCCAACATCAGGCCTTAAAAAAAAAACAGGAAGTTATGTTGAAGCGAACTTCACGATAACTTCCTGTTTTCTTTCCTTTAAAACCAGAAAATCACTAGGCATGAAATACCAGCAAGGGGGTTTTCAGGTGAAACACCATTTTTCGGGCAATACTCGGGTTAAAAATCCGTGTAATCATGTTTCGTTTATGAGTCGTTAAGGACAAAATATCAATGCCCTTTTCCTGAATGTATTTTTCCAGGTCAACCAACACGTCATTGCCAGTCATAATCTGACAGGTCAGCGAATCATCCGGATACTTTTTCTTCAACACTTTCCGCATACTTTTCATCCGGGCTTCGCTCAGCTCCTTGTATTCCTCATTGCCAATGTGCAGGCAGGTTACTTCGGTGTTAAAGGGTTTTAGCAGCCCCAGCAACTTATCAATGGCATGGAAGTCCTTATCATCAAAATTGGTGGCATAAACCACTTTTTTAACCGACGATAAATTCAACAAAGGCGCCTTTTCGGGAATTACCAAAACAGGAACCTTCGCCTTGTAAATCACCCCTGCCGTTGTACTTCCCATCACGGCATCCAGCTCATTCGAGGGTCCCTTAATACCCATAACAATCATCCGTGGCGGATGAAGTTCCGTGTAAGCCAGGATGTCTTCTTCCGGATAGCCCATCTTGATAATTTGTTCCATTTTTAATGCATCCCAGACTTCCTGCCCAACCTGTTCCAGCAGCTTTTTCTGAAACCGCGCAAACTCCTCGTGCACATATTCTTCCCGCTCCTTCAGGTGATCGTAAAGACCGGCATCGAAAGCCATTACATCGGAATACGGAATGGTAAAATAATCAGGCTGAGGAATGACATGGTAAAACACCACCCCTGAGTTCAGTTTTCGGGCAATTTCAAAAGCCATTGCCGCCGCCTTTAAAGAGTAGCTGGAAAAATCAACAGGAATGAGGATAAAATCTTCCGGCTTTTTATAGTCTTCATCAATCTTACCCAACACTTTATCCAAAACCGGATACGCCTTACTCGCATCTTTGGCATTAATACGCACTTTTACCCCGGAAGCCACCGCCCCCTGAATCAAATTCACATTCTCCAGAGAACATTCAATTCCTTTGGCTTCGAGCATCGACCGCAAAACCTCTGCGGTAGCGTAAGGCAACATGGCAATAGTGATAATTTTTTCTTCCATAATAAATCTCTTTTATGAACATTAGCCCTGTTTTATTTTTCGGAATTTGCGACGTTTTAGTTTCAAAAATTTATCAGAATCTTACGAAAGCTATTCTTAAACATCAAGTAGAGGGAGGTGCCGGAATCTGGAATGGGCTACAAACAAATTCCGTGTTCTCCTGTTGTCTTTATTGACATAAAACAATACCTTTAATCAGTTAATTCTGCGGTTTAATAGAATTGAGATTCAAGTTTTACCTGCCGCAAATTAAACGTCAAACGGATGAGAAAAACAGCACTGATCACAGGAGCATCAAAACGTATTGGCAAGGCCTTGGCCCAGCATCTGGCATCCCGCGGCTGGAATATCGCGCTTCATTACAATACTTCGGCTGACGCTGCCCAAAAGCTTCAACAGGAATTAAACCAACAGTTTAGCGAAGCTTGCTTCCGTATTTTCAAGGCCGACCTATCCAATGAAGAAGAAGTTCAACAGCTCATTCCTGCCGTGCTCGCTGAATTTTCAACGCTTGATTTATTAATCAACAATGCTTCTGTTTTTGAACCTTCGAGCATCAAGTCCACATCGATGGATTTGTTTCATCGTCAGCTGGCGGTCAATTTCCAAGCTCCTTTTATCCTGAGCCGCGATTTGGCAAACAAGGGTCAGCAAGCTTTGATCATCAACTTTGTTGACACCCGAATAACAAGTAACAAATCCAATTTTGCGGCCTACTCCCTGTCCAAAAAAGCCCTTTGGGAACTGACCAAGATGACAGCACTGGAATTTGCGCCACACATCCGCGTCAACGCGATTGCACCGGGCGTAAGCTTAGCTCCGGAAGACAAGGATGAGGATTACTTGTGGAAGCTGGCTCAAGCCATCCCCATGCAAAAGCCCGGCGGACTGGCTCCTATTTTGCAAAGCCTCGACTTTATTATAGAAAACAAGCATTTAACCGGCCAACTGCTTTTTGCTGATGGCGGTGAGAACCTGGGAAAAAACGAATAAAACTATGGCACGAATACGCGTAAAAGACCTCTTAATACGAACCTATATTGGGTTTAACCCCGAAGAACTGGTCAACAAGCAAGATGTAGTAATCAACCTCGAAATTGAGGTGGACATTCCGGCAGAAGCGCTGGAGTCGGACGAGCCGGATGGCATTTACGACTACAAGCTGATTACCAAGCGAATCATTGCTTTTGTGCAGGAAGGACGTTTCAAGCTGCTGGAAGCCTTGACCAAAAATCTGCTGCAATTAATTATGGAAGACGAACGTGTTCGCCACGCCAAAGTAGAAGTAGATAAACCTCATGCCCTGCGGTTTGCCGAATCGGTCTCTTTTGAAATGGAAGCCCAGCGATGAACACCTGCATAATTGGCATCGGATCGAATATTGACGCGGAAAGAAACATTGCAGAAGCCCTGCAGCTGATCGGGAAATCCTGTACCATTTTACAAACATCGACCATGCTAAAAACCAAGCCCATTGGCTACACCGCACAGAGTGATTTTACAAATGGAGCCGTTAAAATTGAAACCAACTTGTCGCAAGAGGAGTTAAACCTATACCTGAAGGACGTTGAAGATCAACTTGGACGCGATCGGACTCAACACAAATACGGTCCCCGAACCATTGATTTGGATCTTATGGTGTGGAACGGCCAGCTCATTGACCAGGATTATTACACGCGTGACTTCCTGCGCCAATCGGCTGCTGAACTGGGATTTCATGCATCAAACAAAGAATAAACTTAAATTAAACGATCAACGATGAATCAAAAATATTACCGTTTCCTATTCGTCCTTTTTCTGGCACTTCTCCTTATTTCCTGTGGAAAAAACGACGATCCTACACCTACTGAAACTTCCTTTGTCTTCCTCGAATCAGAAAAACAGCTTGGCACCATTACCCAAAATTCAGCCCAGCTTCTGTTTAATTTGCTGGCCGCACAGTTCGATGATGACGGCACCATGGACAATGAAGTCAGCTCGGGCGCGCAAGTGTACAAGGTAACTTACAACACCACTTTCGAGGACGATCCGCTGCTAGTTTCCGGCTTAATTTCCGTTCCGGACAAGCCGGGCAACTACCCGGTAATTAGTTTCCAAAACGGCACGAATGTGGAATACAGCAAAGCCCCGACGGTGGATCAGTCCAACGAGCTTTTTCTGGTTCTCAAAAATTTTGCTGCGCTGGGGTTTATTGTGGTTATCCCCGACTACCCCGGCTTTGGTGAGTCCACCCAGGTTTTTCACCCCTACCTTGAAAAAGACAACACCTTGCCCAGCTTGGTTGACTTGCTAAAGGCAACCCGCGAATTTGTCAGTCAGGAGCATATTTCGGCCTCACTTAACGAAGATTTATACCTGATGGGCTACTCGCAAGGCGGATGGTCAACCATGCAGCTGAAACACGAAATTGAGCAAAACGGCCTGGAAGATTACCAGCTGAAAGCCACTACTTGTGGTGCCGGCCCGTATAATTTAAACCTGTTGAATGAACTGATTGTGGAACAAGACAGCTACCCCATGCCCTATTTTTTGGCTTACCTCATGAAAGCCTACCACGTTCATAACAAATACCCCAATCCGCTGAATGAGATCTTTGCTGATCAATATGCGGCCAAAATTCCGGAACTTTTCAACGGAGTTACCCCCGGAAATGCAATCAATGACGAGCTTACCACCCAGGTTGAAGACTTGTTTCAAGCCGGTTTTCGCACAGGCTATGCCACCAACACCCAATACCAGCCGATCCAAACGGCCCTGGCGCAAAACAGCGTACAACCGTGGAAAACAACAAGCCCTACCCGACTTTTCCATGGCGAAGCCGACACCTACGTGCCTCTTCAACTTTCGGTTCAGATGCATGAGGGATTTAAAGCTTTAAATGTGAGTGACGATCTGATTAAGCTGGTTAAACTTCCCGGAGCCGATCATCAATCTGCCATTTTACCTTTTGGCGTTGCTTCCATCAATTGGTTTATCGACCTCAAAAACAAATAAGCAAAACTGACATTTTTAATACTTTTTGACGGGTCAAAATCCTATTTTTGCTTGTATGTCAACACCTGATGTACAAGCAAAAACAGACCAATTCAAAAACATCAAAAACCGTGATGCTTTTCATTTCCAGTTCATTTAACTGATTTTAATGTAATCTTTAACTTCAAATGAATTGAGAAATGGATTTACCTTTTGCTGAAAACTATAAAATAAAAATGGTAGAGCCCATCTACCGAAGCACCCGTGAAGAACGGGAACAATGGATTCATCAGGCACATTACAATTTATTCAACCTAAAAAGTGACCAGGTTTTTATTGACCTGCTGACCGACAGTGGCACCGGCGCCATGAGCGACCGTCAATGGGGTGCCTTGATGACCGGAGACGAAAGTTACGCCGGATCATCATCCTACTTTCACCTCAAAGAAAAAGTCAAAACAATCTTTGGATTCGACTACTTTTTACCTGTCCACCAGGGAAGAGCGGCCGAAAATGTGCTGTTTTCGGTTCTGGTGAAAGAAGGCCAGCTGGTGCCGGGAAACTCCCACTTTGATACGACCAAAGGACACATTGAATTTCGAAAGGCCAAAGCCATAGACTGCACCATTGATGAAGCTTTTGACACCAACGGAACCCATCCTTTCAAAGGCAATATTTCAATTGACAAACTGACTCACGTGTTGGAAGAACATCCACGCGAGCAGATTCCCATGATCATTGTTACCCTGACGTGCAACAGCTCAGGCGGGCAACCCGTGTCCATGGAAAACCTCCGCCAAATCCGTGAGCTTGCTGATCAATACCAGGTTCCGGTGATTTTCGACTCTGCCCGTTTTGCTGAAAATGCCTGGTTTATTCAGAACCGGGAGGCGGGTTACCAAAACAAAAGCATTCGCGAGATTGTAAGCGAAATGTATCAATATGCCGATGGGATGACCATGAGCAGTAAAAAGGATGGGATTGTAAATATCGGCGGTATTTTGGCGATGCGCCGCAAAGATTGGCACCAGCAAGCTACGGTTTACAACATCATGTACGAAGGTTTTATCACCTACGGAGGGATGGCCGGACGCGACATGAATGCACTGGCCATCGGGCTGGAAGAAGTCACCAACGGAGATTACCTCGAAAACCGCATTCGCCAGGTTCATTACCTGGGTAACCAACTGATTAAAATGGGCATTCCGGTTCAGAAACCACTGGGCGGGCACGCTGTTTTTGTGGATGCCAAGCGCTTCCTGCAACAGGTTCCGAAGGAAGAGTACATTGCACAAACCCTTGCGGTTGAGCTGTATTTGGAAGCCGGAGTGAGAGGTGTGGAAGTGGGCACTTTGCTGGCCGACCGTGATCCGGTAACCAAAGAAAACCGATATCCAAAGCTGGAATTCTTGCGACTGGCCATTCCGCGTCGGACGTATACCAACAACCATATGGATGTTGTAGCAGCCGGATTGAAAAACATTTTGGATCGACGGGACCAAATCACCAAAGGCTTCCGGATTGCGGAAGAAGCCCCCATTATGCGCCATTTTACGGTAAAACTGGAACGAAGCTAAGAACACTTTGATAACTGCCTTTTCCAAAGCAAAAACCACTAAAACAAATAGCCTGGTTGGGAGGAAAGTCCTGATCAGGCTTATTTTTTCAGAAGTTTAAACGCGTGTCTCCATTCATTGTGCTGAAAACCCGGAATACACCAAAGCATACAAAGTGGTTCAATCGCTCGGGCAGCCTCAGCTTTTCCCATATCAGCAATCTCCCAGCCAAAAAGGTCAAGCACTTCTTTTACCTGATTTTTAGAGTCTTCATTGTTTCCACAAATGAACATGGTCGGTTTGCCACCCTCAAACTCCGGGTTCACCATGAACTCATTCCCCACACAACTGAATGCTTTGACAAAGTGAATCCGTGAGTACTTCTCCTGCAGGTGCTCCATCAGCGAAAAATTCATCTTGGTGAAGAAATGCAAAACGCCATGAACCGGCTGATCATCACTAATCGGATTGCAGGTATCAATCACTGTTTTTCCATGCAAAGTAGCCGCTCCGGCCAGGTCGAGCACAAACTCCACCGCACTGCCTTTAACGGCCAAAACAACCAGGTCGCCAAAGTGAGCTGCATCTGAAAAGGAACCAACGGAGGCTTTTTCTCCGGCTTGTTTTAACCAATGGGCTAGCCGAAGTCTGTCGCGCGTTCCCACTTTTACCTCATAACCATATTTTAAAAAGCCGTCAGCCAATGTCCGGCCCACGCTTCCTGATCCTAAAATACCGACTTGTTTTCTCATGGCACTTCACCTAAACAATTAATACTGATTACGTTATTACTGATACGCTATATTTCTGAATTTGGTTTTCACCATTACAGGAAGATTTGTACCTTCAAATGAAATTTAGAACCCCATGTTGAGACCCGAATATTTGCAGCCGGGAGACCGGATCCGAATTGTAGCCCCTGCAGGAAAAGTAGTGAAAGAAAAAATACTGGACGGCGTGAATTTACTCCGCCAGCAAGGTTTTGAGGTAATCCCGGGCGATCATGTTTTTGATGCTCATTTTCAGTTTGCCGCAACCGACCAAAACCGCCTGAATGACTTGCAGCAAGCCTTGGACGACCCGCATTGCAAAGCGATCATCTGTGCCCGCGGAGGCTATGGCACCATACGCCTGATTGACCAGATCGACCTGTCTGCTTTTCGCAAGCACCCGAAATGGCTGGTAGGCTTTAGTGACATTACCACCCTGCACGCCCGGCTTCAACAGGAAGGCTTTTGCAGCATACACGGGGCCATGCCCGCCTTTTATCTAAAAGATAATCAGCCGACTGAGAGCTTTAACGAACTGATGAAAACCCTGACAGGTACACTTCCGGCGACAACCGTTGCCAGCCATCCTTTTAACCGGACTGGGCAAACCTCCGGAACACTTATTGGCGGCAACCTGTCCATTCTTTACAGTCTGCTGGGCACTCCGCTCGAACCTCAAACCGAGGGCCGCATTTTATTTATTGAAGACTTGTCGGAATACCTCTATCACCTTGACCGGATGATGCACAGCCTTAAGCTGGCAGGAAAACTAAGCAAGCTGAACGGCCTAATCGTAGGCGGTTTCACCGAAATGAAAGACAATGATTCCCCCTTTGGGCAAACAGCCGGGGAGATCATTCGCGATGTGCTGAAAGACGAGCATTTCCCTGTATGTTTTGATTTTCCGGCCGGTCATATTGAACGCAATTTACCTCTTGTTTTTGGCGCCAACTACCAGTTAAGTGTTGACACAGAAAAGGCCGTACTGACCACCACATAAAAAAGAGGCTGTCCAAAAGGTCGCTTTAGCATGTAAAACCGTCATTGCGAGTGAAACAAAGCAATCTTATGAATAAGAGATTGCTTCAGTCGTTCCTCCTTCGCAATGACGAAGAATTATACTTTTTAGACACCTTCTTTGATCTAGGTCGTCAATGGGTTCGCTTCAGGTTTGTCCTCCGGCTTGTTTCGTCGTTTTTCCACCCACAAATAAATCGTTGGAAGCACCAGCAGGGTCAGCAAGGTGGAGGTGATTAAACCGCCGATAACCACCGTTGCCAAGGGCCGCTGAACTTCTGATCCCGGCCCCGAGTTAAAGGCCATGGGAATAAAGCCCAAACTGGCCACCAGAGCAGTCATTAAAACCGGTCGCAAGCGGTCTACCGCCCCGGTAATGACCGTTTCCTTAAGCGATTTTTTAGTCTCCTTACGCACTTCATTGATGTGATCAAGCAGCACAATGCCATTGAGCACCGCCACGCCAAACAGCGCAACAAATCCAATACTTGCTGAAACCGACAGATACAGGCCTCTCACCCACAAAAGAAAAACTCCACCAGACAAGGCAAATGGCAGGTTCAGCAAGATGATCATGGCATAACGCATGTTGCCAAAATTAAGGTACAACAAACCAATAATGATAAACAAAGAAAGCGGCACAACCAGCAAGAGGTGGTTCATGGCCCGGCGCTGATTTTCAAAGGTTCCACCGTATTCGATAAAATAGCCCGGCGAAACAACAGCCTTTTCACGAATGGCTTCCTGCAACTGGCCTACGTAACTTCCGATGTCCATGTTTTTTATATTAACACCCACAATCAGACGACGCCAGCCATTCTCACGCTGAATCTCGCGTGGTCCTTCCTGTGCAATGATCTGACTGACCCGTTTCAACGGTATCGACTGACCATTGGCCAGATAAACAGGAATTTCCTGAATCTGCTGCAATTGCTGACGGATGTCTTCCGGGTAACGAACCAGAATATCAAAGCGCCGCTGGCCTTCATATACTTGACCGGCCACTTGTCCGCCAATCCCGGCCTCAATAACTTGCTGCACTTCATCAACATTCAAACCAAATGAAGCCACGGCTTCGCGGTCAATAGCAATGGTTAAGTAAGGTTGTCCAATGGCCTGCTCCACAAAAAAGTTATCTGTGCCATCCAGGCCAGCCACCACCTGCGAAATCGACTCACCAATACGATTCAGCTCTTCCAGGTCTTCACCATAAATCTTCACGGCCAGGTCCGATTTCACCCCACTGGTCAGCTCATCCACCCGCATGGCTATGGGTTGAGTAAAGTTGTAAGCCAGCCCGGGTTCTGTTTTCAGGTAAGGCTCAATTTCAGCAATAATGTCCTGTTTGGTAATTCCACTGCGCCACTCATCAGGGCTTTTCAACACCACCCAAACATCGGTTTGATGAACGCCCATCCAATCGTTGGCTAAATCGGAACGTCCGGTTTTGGGAACCACCGTTTGAATTTCCGGAATATTTTTCATGAGCTGACCACCCAGCCAGTTGGCATTTTCAATGGACTCTTCGAGCGTAACGGAAGGCATTCGCACTTGTTCCACCAAAATAGAACCTTCTTCGAGCTCAGGTAAAAACTCACTTCCCAGTCGTACCATCACCACCATGGAAAGGCCAAAAACTGCAAGCGCCACGCTTAGTACCAAAAAGCGCTTTTGAATGTTGCGCTCTAAGAACCGCTGATAAATAGGTTGTAACCAGTTAATCAGCCAGTTTTTTCGGGGCTTGACACCTCGTTTGAAAATCAAGGCTGAAACCGAGGGAATAAACACCAGTGCCAACAGCAACGATCCCAACACTGCGGCAGCCACCGTTATGGCCATCGGCCGGTATAAAATACCTTCCATTCCTCTGAAGGTCATGATGGGTACATACACCATCAGAATAATAAGTACGCCAAAAAATATGGGGCGAACCACTTGTCGGGCCGCCTTGATAATCACCTCATCGGTGTCTTTTCCGCCCTGCTTTTCGCGCAGCCTTTTGATGATATTTTCCACCATCACCACAGAGCCATCCACCACCATCCCAAAGTCAATTGCTCCCAAGCTCATGAGGTTGGCAGCGAGCCCAAATTCGCGCATGCCGATGAAAGCGAACAACATGGAAAGCGGAATAACCATGGCTACGATGATAGCCCCGGAGAACTCACCCAACAACAGCAACAAAACCACAATAACCAAAAATCCTCCTTCAACCAGGTTGGTGGTGATGGTTCCGGTGGTTCGTTCAATCAAATCGGATTGATCGTAAAACTTCTCAATCGTCACACCCTCGGGCAGGTTTTCATTGACGGATGCAATTTTTTCTTCAATTTCAGCAATCACCTCCCGGCCATTTCCTCCGCGCAGCATCATCACAATACCGGTAACCACTTCGCCTTTCCCATCGCGCGTAACACCGCCTTGCCTAATCTGTGTTCCCAGCTCCACATCGGCCAAATCCTTGATAAAAACGGGTTTATTGTCGAGCTTGGTGACGACGATGTTGAGAATGTCCTCCTTCCGGTTAATCTGACCAAAACCACGAATAATGTATTGCTCCCGGTTATGCTCCAAAAAGTTACCTCCCGACACGCTGTTGTTTTGCTCAATGGCCGTGATGATTTCCTGAATGCCGACCCCGTAATTGCGCATTTTGCCCGGCTGAATGACTACATTGTACTGCTTGACAAAACCTCCAAATGAGTTGATCTCGGTAACTCCTTTAACGATTTTCAGTTGCGGGGCAATCAGCCAGTCCTGAATCTCCCGGAGCTCAGTCAGGGAATAATTCTCGCCCTTCACTTCATACTGATAGATTTCGCCCAGGGCCGTCGAAATTGGTCCCAACTGGGGAGTTGAAACATCAGGTGGCAGCTCATCGTTAATGGACTGCAAACGCTGACTAACCATTTGGCGCGCGAAATAAATATCGGTGTTCTCCTCAAATTCGACCGTCACTGCCGACAAGCCAAACTGAGAAATGGAGCGCACCTCTTTTACATCGGGTAAGCCGTTCATGGCTGTTTCGATGGGATAACTCACCAGCTTTTCCACATCGTAAGGCGAATACCGACCCGCCTTGGTAATCACCAATACCTGAACGGGAGTAACATCAGGCAGGGAGTTGATGGGCAGTCTCAGTAAAGAGAACACCCCGGCAGCCCCCATCAAAACAACTAAAGATAGTGCTACGAATTTTTGTCTGACTGAAAACTCTATAATTTGATTGAGCATAATCGTGGTGGTTAAATTATTCTTCCGCTATCATTTCAAAGCGTGAAAGGGCCTTCAAACTAAAAACCTGCGAAATGGCCACTTCCTCCTCCTCCTGCATGCCTTCATTCACAATGGCAAACTGATCCTGAATCTCCGTAATCTCAATCCCTCGCTTTTCGTAGGTGCTCTCATCCTTTTTGACAAAGACAACAGCCTGATTGCCATCGTAAGTCACCGCTTTTAATGGAACCGCAAACACTTCGCCCAGAGAGCGGGTTGCAATTTCCATACGCACGGTTTCCCCGGGCTTGGGCCAACCGTCCTCCGGATGAACTTCGACATTAACCACTACCGATCGGTTTTCTTCGTCCAGCCCCGGATTTACCGAGCTCACCACTGCAGCGATTCCCAATTGGTCATTGTCGCGTCGGCCAATCCGGACAGAGTCCCCCATTTGGATAGAACGAGCATCTTCCGGGCTCAGGTAACCTTTTATGAGCACTTTGTCGGTATCGATGATGCGACCGAGCTTTTCCAGTGCATTCACCGATTGCCCCAACTCCACCATTCGCTGATCAAACTTGCCGCCAATGGGAGCATGAATTTTCAAACTCGGATCGATGTTTTCTGCGCTTTTCAAGGCTTCAATTTCATGGTCGGGTACACCTATAGCTTTCAGCTTGGCAAAAGCGGCAATAGAGGCCGCAGAAGCCCGCTGGTAATCCGACATGGCCCGATCCAGTTCAGCCTTCGAACTAATGGTTTGCTCAACCAGTTGTTTCAGCCGTTCCAAACGGGTGGTTTGAAAACGCTCCTCAGCCAGTCCCTGTAAATATTCGGCCACGAGGTTACCAAACACCAGGCTTTCAATTTTAAACAGCTCCTGCCCTTTCCGAACCGGATCACCATCCCGAATCATGACTGCGCTCACCCGTCCGTCGAGCGGGGTACTGATGATGCTAACATAGCCCGATGCCGGAAAAACCACCCCGGGAACCTGTAAGCGATAATTCTGAATGTTGCTGCTTACCCTGGCAGTTTCAATCTGCAATTCATCTTTCTCTTTGTCCGACAGCTGGATAATTAACTTCCCTTCCGGCATTCCGGAAACTGATGGCGGTGATTCCTCAATCTGAACCGGGACTTCCTTGCTGGCCTTATCGTTGGAACACCCAACCCCAAGGGTCAGAAGAAGCAAAAGCATGTTTAAAGGATAAAAATGTTTCTTTAGTGTCATGATGTGTGTGTTTAATAGACTAGTTCCTGATCCAGAAATTTCTCCAACTGCGCCAGCTGAAGGTAGTAATCGCGTAAAGACAAGAGGTAGCGCTTTTGATTGAGCAGATAGGTTTGCTGCGCATTAAGCAGATTCAACAAATCAATTTCACCAAGCTGATAGGCTTTTAAACTCAATTGCTGCAGTTTTTGCGACTTCCCACTCATGGTTTCATTGTAGCGATCAATAATCTGTTTGCTGCTTTCATAGCTATGCCAGGCATGTTCAATTTGTTGTTTCATATCCAGTTCAATGGCCTTTTGCTGCCACTCCACTTCGGTTTGCCGCGCTTCAGCCATGCGTATTTTGCCTTTCTGCTCAAAAGGAAGCCAGATGGGAATACTTAAGCCCACTTCAAAACCATTGAAGTTGAAGCCATCGCCGTAATTCTGCTTGTAAAGATTGAACCGGATGTCGGGAAGAATATTACTTTTAGCCTCTTTTAGCTTGTTTTCAGAAGCCTGATAGTCATACAAGGCAGCCAAATAGCTTGGTTGCTCCTGCAAAACCGCCAGGGCCTGAATCTGGCTGATATCGACCACCCGGCTGTTCAAGGTGTCCGAAAAATGAATGTCATAGCTGATTTCAGCAATTTCAAGCCCAATCAGGTAGAACAAACTGTAACGAGCCTGGTGCAACAACCGATTGGATTCGCTCACCACATTCTGAGCTTCCGAAACCTGCAGCTCGGCATTTAACAGCTCCATCCCATTGCCCATACCAGTTTCAAAACGGGCATAGGCCGCTTTATACAGCTCTTCGGCCAGCTTGCTTTGTTGCTTGCCCAACGCCTGCAGGTGCAGAGCATAAAGAACTTCAATGTAGCGGGATTTCACCTGCGATTTGATCTCATTCTCCAAGGCCTTAATTCGAAAGCTTAAGGCTTTGGCTTCCTGTTTAACCGCTTTTAACCGATAGATGGTCGTCAGCGGAAAATCGACGGATTGCGAAATGGTCCATCGCCTTTCTTCAAAAGGTTTGGCCGCGCGGGAGTTCATTCCCTCTTCAAAATAGCTGATTTCAGGGGCCTCAATGCCTGTCAGGGTTCGCCATTCATTTTCCTTTTGGCTGAGCAACGCTTTGGCCTGATTGAGGTCGGGATTATTCAGTAAGGCTGAATCAACCGCTTGCTGAATCGACAAAACAGGGTTTTGCCCATGGGCAACAGCAGCACAAAAAACGAGTAAAATCGGGAGCAGTTTAAGCATAGTACGGCAGTTGAAATGAGAACAAATGTTTATTTTAAAAGACAATCCAGAGAGTAAATTGTTTGCCAACTAATTTACCAATTTTGCCAATCAAAACCATTCCCTTAACTTGCTTAAAATCTTTGGGTCATGAGTCGTCAAAAAGAAATCGGGAATAAGGGTGAAGAACTGGCGCAAGAACACCTGCGCACCTTGGGCTACCAAATACTGGAAACCAATTGGCGGCATCATTACTACGAGATTGATATTATCGCTCTCGACCGGGATGAGCTGGTGATTGTAGAAGTGAAAACCCGAAGCACTGACAGCTACGAACACCCCGCTGAAGCCATAAGCAACCAGAAAATCCGGTTTCTGGTCAATGCGGCCGAAGCCTATATTCTGGAAAAAGACAGCAACCGAGACACCCGGTTCGATGTCATTTCAATCATTTTCTACGGACAAAACTTTGAGCTGGAGCATTTTAAGGATGCCTTTTATCCAACCGCCTGAAATTGATCATTTAATCCTATTTTTGGCCCTTACAAAAGCAAGGTGATGAACATTGAAGAACTAAGAGATTACTGCCTTTCGAAACCAGGCGCAACAGAAGATTTCCCCTTTGACGAAACCACACTGGTTTTTAAAGTCATGGGTAAACTGTTTGCATTGACAGACCTGGAAGGAGATTTAAGCGTGAACCTGAAATGTACACCCGAAAAAGCCATTGAGCTTCGCGAACAACACAGCTGTGTTTTGCCGGGTTATCACATGAATAAGAAACACTGGAACACCGTTTTGGTGGATGGCACCGTCTCCGACCAACAAATCCGGGAATGGATCGACCACTCTTATGGGCTGGTTGTTGAAAAACTAAGCAAAAAACAGCAAAACGAATTATCAAAACTTTAAAAGCAAAGCATGATCGAATTTGAATTAAAAACAGACTATATTGAACTGATTAAACTCCTGAAGCTGATGCGGCTAGTAGAGTCAGGGGGCATGGCCAAACTGGTTGTTGAAGACGGACTGGTGAGCTTAAATGGCGAAGTTGAATACCGCAAACGGGCTAAAATACGGACTGGTGATCAAATTGAGTTTGAAGGACAGACGATTCTTGTTAAATGAACCGTATTACAATTACCCTCCATAAAGCAACTCTCTCGTCCATCCGCTAAGCCATGCTTAGCTCAATTCTCTGTAAAACCTATTCCAAAAGAAAGCCGGCGAGAATTCGCCGGCTTGAAATGCTTGTGTGCTTAAGAGAACAATTAAAGAGAGTAAGAAGAAAAGGTTTACGATTTTCCTCTCTTGAATCAATTCAAAATTACTTCAAGTACCACCATATTCCAAGTTTTTTCACCTAGATTATATGAACTGGCACTTTTGGGCCCGAAACAGGCCCTGTGGACTCATGAGTGAAATTATTTTGTAAAGCAGAAATTCTAAAAACACCTTCAAAAACCCTCTTTTTAGAATTTTACACTCAGTCCAACACCAAATAATTGCTTAAACTGGATCCGTGGGCCTGTTGAATCAATCACTCCATCATCATTGTTATCGACGGCAATGTTGACATCATCGTCATAAATCATGTTGGTGATTAAATTAGCCGAGAGGTAATCATTAATTTTCATATTCACCAAAACATCCCAATGAATGTCAATATTCTGCGGTGTATCCAGATAGTTGGAAAATAAGTCCAGCTTCGATTCCAGGCTAACGTTCTTTACCACCGTTGTTTTAAACTGGGTCTTAATAAAAGCACCAAGCTCCGATCGGCTTTTCTTGCCCGCATCAAGACCATAATTTTCAGCCAGTTCCTCATCCGACACGACCGTCATTTTACCGGTCAGTGGCGACACCAACAACGAGAACTTATCATTCGGCTTATAGTCGGCCCCCAAGGCCAATGTAAGGTATCCCGGCGCCATAAACGAAGAGATGACTTTTTCCGTATCCGGATATTTATAGCCATCGGTCATTTGTGTGCGAAAGTTAAACAAGGCCGAGTAGAAGATCTTGCTTTCAGGTGAGGGTTTCAAGCCGAACTTTGAGCTGAAATCAATTTTATCATCTGTTTTTACTGGCTTATCATCTTCTTCTTTTAAAAGCCCGTAACCTAAATCCAAGGCATTTTCCCAACTCAAATTATCCTTTCTATAATTGGCAAAAACATTGAAAAGTGCTGTTCCCGACGCCGAACTCTTACCTCCGGCTGCCCAGTTGGTGAGCGAAACCTGCGAAAAATTGATTGAAATGGTTCCGCCCTTGGTCCACACTTTTGTGGTATCGTTTGCCGATTGTGAGAACCCGATGAAAGGAATTAACAGCAAAATGCTTAGTAAATATTTCATTGAAAAAAATAGTTTCATAACCAGAGTAAGTCTTTATTTTTGAACATGTACATCCAGTTGGGGAAACGGAATGTTCAGTCCTGATTTTGGGAACTCTTTATACACCTTCTCCGTCAAATCAAACTTGATGCTCCAGTAGTCGGCAGCTTCAGCCCATACCCGAACAGTAATATTGACCGAACTGTCAGCCAACTCACTTAAAACAATAAACGGAGCAGGATCTTTCAGTATTCGCGTGTCCGCTTCAACCAAGCGTGTAATTAAGGCCTTCGCCTGATCGTAATCATCGCCATAGGCAATACCAAAAACAAAATCAACCCGGCGACGCGCCTCTGTTGAATAGTTTTTTACTGACCCCGTAGATAAGCCTCCATTAGGAATAACAATGGTAATGTTATCCGGCGTTTTCAGAACGGTATTGAAAATCTGAATCTCGCGAACAGTTCCGGCATACCCTTGGGCCTCAATATAATCGCCCACCTTAAAGGGTTTGATAATAAGAATAATAACTCCACCTGCAAAGTTTTGCAAAGTACCAGACAAAGCCATGCCAACTGCCAAACCGGCCGCACCGAGAATCGCAATAAACGAAGTCATCTCGACGCCCATCATTCCGATAACCGAAACGATCAATAAAACCTTCAGGATAATACTGAACATACTTTTCAGAAAGCCTCGAAGGGAAATGTCGACTTCCCTTTTGTCCATTAAGCGGGAGAAAGCATTCGAAATAATATTAATCACCCATAAACCAATCAGGAGGGTAACCACTGCTGCAATCAGCTTAACACCATAAAGAACAGCCATTTCAGTTAACCATTCTGTACCTTGCTGTAAAAATTCCATAATCTGATGAATTTAAAGTTTCCTAAATAACATTCAATTTACAACTCTTGCTTAAGATAAATTCAAAAAAAAACAAAAAAGACGACCTGGGGCCGTCTTCTGTAGATTGCTAACTAACATTTAGCATTATGCCATTGTTTCCATCATATTCAAAGTATCTTTCACTTGACGCATGCGGGAAACTTCTTCATCCTGTACATTGATTTTGAAACATTCTTCCAGATAAAAAAGGAATAACGCCCAATCGACGTGATCAAAATTTAGGTCTTCATCAAAGGCTGCGTCCAGTTCGATCTCCTTTCTAGGCACACCTGTTTTTCTTAAAACCCGGTATAAGGTTCTTCTAATTGTCTTGTTTTCCATCATGTTTAATTTTAATCTATGCCCAACTATTCATTGGCTCAAGGACATAAATTCATTGCAAATATAAAATAGTCGAACAAACCACTAAACGATTCAAAGATTAAAATAGTTTTGGGAAATCGAAAAAATTAGAAGGAAAATTTATGTGAATAAGTTTAAAAGTAACATTGGTAGCTTACAATCCATTAGCCCATTCTTTCCGAAGCAAGCTATACACTTCCAGATCAATGTACCTGCTCTGATGCTTTTCACCGTCCCGTTCAATGCCTTCCATTTGGAAACCAAGCCGTTTCGGAACCGCTGAACTCTTGTGATTCCCCACCCCACAACGAATCACGATCCGGTTCATCTTTAAATGCGAAAAAGCGAACTCAATTAAAGCCTTGGTTGACAATACAATGATTCCTTTTCCGGTCATCGATTCAATCAACCAGTAGCCAATTTCAGTTTTCCGGTTCACCCGGTCACTATCTTTAAAACCAATTAAACCAGCAAACCGATCATTATACCAAATCACAAATACCTCGTCGCGGTCTTTGGCAGCAACAGATGTAACCGACTGAATAAAGGATTCAGTATCTTCCTGAGTCTCGGTGTCCTGCACAAAAGGAAGCCAGGGTGATAAAAACCTGCGGTTTTGATCAATCGCCTGAAACATTTGAAATGCATGCGAAAATTTCAGTGGTTCCAAGGCAATTTTGGAGTTTACAATCAGCTTTTCCATGAGGCCGTCAAGATACTTATTTTTAAGAGACGTCCTGATTTTCGCAATTACAATCTTCGTTTCGTGACACTCCCAAGTTTAATTATATTTGTGCAAACGCTAAAGCAACAGCATCTTAAAATGATCTCAATAATTAAAGCAAATTCTATGAAAAAGCTCCTGATAACCTGCCTTGCCGGATTCTTGTTTTTCCAGGTTTCATGTGTAAACTCGAAAAGTAACAAAGAAAACGGCAGTGTGGTAAAGATAGAGACCTCCTATGGCGACATCACCCTCCGTTTGTTTGATGAAACGCCTATTCACCGCGATAATTTTATCAAACTGGCCAATGAAGGTTTTTATGACGGATTGCTCTTTCATCGGATCATTGAGAATTTTATGATTCAGGGAGGCGATCCGGATTCGAAGAATGCGACACCAGGCCAGCGGCTGGGTGGAGGCGATCCGGGCTACACGCTGCCAGCTGAGATTAACGATCAGTTTTTCCACAAAAAGGGCGTGCTTGCTGCTGCCCGGCGGGGAGGCCCTGACAACCCGGAAAAGCGTTCATCGGGTTCCCAGTTTTATATTTTGCAGGGAACGGTATTCACGCCAGGTGCCTTAGACACGCTGGAACAAAAGATGAATCAGCAACAACAACGAGCCATCATGAAAAAACATTTGGATCAGGCTCAACAAGAACTGAACGAGCTTCGGAAAGCCGGCGATCAGGATCAATTCAATATTCGTGTCGTTGAAATCAGAGAAGAAGCCAACGCAGAAGCCAGCCAGCTGCCTGCGAAAAAACTGTCAGCCGAGCGCCGTGAGGCTTACACCACTGTTGGAGGCTATCCCTCACTGGATCAGGAATACACCATCTTTGGCGAAGTGATTGATGGACTGGATGTGCTGGACAAAATTGCTGCCGTTGAAACAGACCGGTATGACCGTCCGGTAGAAGATATTCAAATGAAAGTGAAAGTACTGGATTAATGAAGCAACTAACACTGATCATACTCTTTTTACTGAGCCTGCACAACGTGAGTCAGGCGCAAGACCGGGTGGTTGAAATTAAAACCAACCTGGGCACCATGAAGTTTGAACTGTACAACGACACGCCCAAACACCGCAATGCCTTCATCAAGCTGGCCAGCGAGGGCTACTACGATGGAACCTTATTCTACCGTGTCATTCAAAACTTCTTGATCCAGGGAGGCTCCAAGTCATCGCGCAACGCACCTCCCGGCAAGCGCATTGGTTATGGCGATCCGGAACATACGGTAGATGATGAAATTCTGAAACACTATTACCATCAAAAAGGTGCCTTGTGTGCTCCCCGTCAACCCGATGAGGTTAACCCCTTCAAGCAGTCCGATATTTCGCAATTCTACATCGTAAAAGGCCAGGTTTTTACAGAAGGACAGCTGGATACGCTGGAAATGGCTGTTAACCGTCCCATTCGTAAAAAGATTACGAAACAGATTTACACCCCCGCTATCCGGGAGGAGCTAAAACAGTTGAAAGCCGAGAAGAAAGTGGATGAGTTTCGGGCCATTGCCGAACGAGTTAAAAGAGACATTGAATCGGCCTATCAACTCAATCCAAATGTACTGGAGTTCTCCGAGGCTCAGCGCAAAGCATACACCACCGTGGGCGGTTATCCTGATCTGGATGGCAAGTACACCATTTTTGGCCAGTGCATCAGCGGTTTTGAGGTGATTGATAAAATTGCTGCGCTGGAAACCGATGAAAACAACCGCCCCCTGAAAGATGTAACCATTGAAGTGAATCTGATCGAATGAAATACCTAAAGTACGCCTTGTTTTTTCTGCTCATTTGCGGACACCTGATTAGCTGCACATCGTCTTCTCAAAAAGAGAAAAACACTTCGCCTGAGGCGAAACAAGCAAAAGCGAAACCAGCTGATTCGGCTCAAAACTATGCTCAAGTCGTTCCATCGCTGGTTAAAATTGAAAGCTTCAACAAGGGGCGTTTTTTAGAAAGCGAAACGGCATTCTTTGTTGGCAAACAGGAGATTGTATGCCGGCTATCCATGCTCAAGAATGCCACAGATGTCCGCATCACTCCATTTGATGAAGAGAAGACCTATGCCATTTCAGGGTTTCTGGCCGTTGACCGGATCAACAATCTGGTGCTGCTAAAGGTAGAAGGCATTGAACGCACCCCCATTCCGCTTTATCCGGGCATTGTTCCCAAAACCGCCAAAAGCATCTACCTGACCAAACCTCAAAGCAACACCCTCCCCCTGCATCGCGGCCAGGTGCTCAATTACGGCAAGGTTGCCGGGGTTAACCAATACCGCGTTGACAACCTCTTCCGATCAAAATCTTACGGAACTCCGGTCTTTGTTTCCAACCTTCAGTGCATTGGCCTGGGTTATGCGGAAGTTGTTACCTACGAAAACCAAAATTTGGTTATTCCGTCAACCTACATTGCAGCCCTACTGGAGAAGCAATCAGCAACCGTGCAAAAACTGGAAAACTTGCGCACCCAGGCGAGCGAGGCCATGAGCAAAGCCAACAGCAAAGTTAAAGGCTTGCGCATGGAAACCGACTATGGCACGATTCAGATCCGGCTGTTCAACGAAACGCCCGAATACCGTGATAATTTTATCCGGCTGGTGCGTGAAAACTACTACGACAGCCTACTGATTCACCGTGTAATCAAAGGCTTTGGCATTCAAAGCGGTGCTGCGGACACCCGCTACGCCGGCCCCAATGACATTGTAGGCTGGAAAGGTCCCGGTTACACCCTGCCGGCTCATATTGTTCCAGGCTTCTTCCATCGGCGGGGCATGATAGGCTCCCCCCGAAAGCCCGATCGCGGCAACAGCAAACGTCGTTCCGATGGCTCCCAGTTTTACATTGTCACCGGCCGGGTGTACTCCGACAGTGAACTGGATGCCATTGAAGAAGAGAATGGACAACGGTTTACGCCCGAACAACGGCGGATTTACAAAATTGAGGGCGGTGCTCCTCACCTGGACGGAACCTACACCATTTTTGGTGAAGTGGTCGATGGGTTGCAGGTAGCCGATGAAATAGTAAAGCTTCAAACAGATGAAGATTTCAGGCCCTTAAACGATATTCGGGTGAAAAAAATCACCATTATCGACTAGGCTTTTGGTATTTCCTTCCATCCAATTTACGTTTTCCCCCTTGAATGATTATCTTTGCCGATCTATTTCAACAGGACAGACGATGTTAGACAAAATTAAGCAGTTACAAGAGGAAATTGAAGCCTTGAGTGCTTCAGGTAAAGACGAAGTGGAAGAACTCCGCATCAAGTATATCAGTAAAAAAGGATTGGTTAGCCAATTGTTTGCTGATTTTAAAACGGTACCTGCCGAGCAGAAAAAAGCTGTTGGACAAGCCATCAATGTTTTAAAGAATAAGGCCCTCGATAAGATTAACGAGCTAAAAGAAAGCTTTGAGAATGCTGATCAGGGAGATGGAAGCACTGACTTGAGCCGCCCGGGTGAACCCATGCGACTGGGAACGCGTCACCCACTGGCCATTGTTCGTAATGAAATTGTTGAAATATTTGCCCGTCTTGGATTTACCGTGGCTGAAGGCCCCGAAATTGAAGACGACTGGCATGTGTTCTCGGCCTTGAATTTCCCACCGGAGCACCCCGCACGCGACATGCAGGATACTTTCTTCATTGAAAAAGATCCGGATGTGCTGCTACGTACCCACACGTCCAGTGTGCAGGCCCGTGTGATGCAGAAAACACAACCTCCCATCCGCGCAATTTTCCCCGGACGCGTTTTCCGCAACGAAGCCATTTCAGCTCGTGCCCACTGTATTTTCCACCAAATTGAAGGACTGTATGTGGATGAAAACGTATCGTTTGCCGATTTGAAGCAGACGCTGCTGTACTTCTCACGCGAACTGTTTGGCGAAAAAACCGAGATTCGTCTGCGCCCATCTTACTTCCCATTTACCGAGCCATCGGCTGAAATGGATGTGAGCTGCTCCATTTGTGGCGGAAAGGGCTGTAACGTTTGTAAATACACCGGATGGCTTGAGATTTTGGGTTGCGGAATGATTGATCCAAACGTTTTGGATTCCTGCGGTATTGACTCGAAAAAATACACCGGATTTGCCTTCGGAATGGGAATTGAACGAATTACCATGTTGAAATACGGAATCAAAGACATCCGCCATTTCTTCGAAAACGACGTTCGTTTCCTACGTCAATTTGAATCAGCATATTAGAATAAAAATAAATTCACACAAAGAAATCCTGGACTCCGGTTCGGGATTTTTTTTGACCACCATTTGAAAACCAATTCCAGAGAACCTCTGCTTTTGTCTCCAAAGTGAATGGCAGGTAGTAAATGAAAAACTGGCCGATGGTCGTGGTAGTTGGCTAAAAGTTAAACTTCATCAAGCCAATAAATCAAACAAGTCTTCGGCCTCTTCGACAAAATAGTCCGGATTTAGGCTTTTAAGATCCTCGTTGTTGCCAAACCCATAGCCCACTGCAATCGTGCTTATTTCATTGGCCTTTCCGCCTACAATATCGAATTTGGTATCGCCAACCATCACCACTTCTTGCGAAGGAAAAATTTGGTTTCGATCCATCACCCGGGTAATCAGCTCGGCCTTGGTATGTTTCTCGCCACTTCCCGCTCCTTCGGCATCTACCAGGTAACGATCCAGTTCGAAGTGGCGCAAAACCCGCTTCATAAACTCATCTTTCTTCGAAGTGGCCACATACAGCTTTCGCCCCTGCCCATCCAACTCCTGCAGCAATTCCAAGATACCGGGATACACTTCAGCCTCGTACATCCCACGCTCACTGTAGTACTCCCGAAAAAGCCTCATAGCCAGCTGACTTTGCTTCTCGTCAAAATTCAGAATATGCTTCAAGCCATCCTGAATCGGAGGTCCAATTAATTGATCAATAACAGCCTCACTATCCAGGTCGAGCGACATGGCATCCAACACATAGTTTAACGCATTATGCAAGCCAAGCTTCGAGTTTACCAGCGTTCCGTCCAAGTCGAAAATAAGGTGCGAGAAATGGGTCATATCGTCTGTTTTAACAACAAAGTAAGTGGAAAATATCGAAAGCTTAAAAAGCTTCATTCGGGTTTTACCGAATCAGGCTGCAAAGTACTTGCGACTGATGAGATTATGTTTTAATTTCACTGGTAATTTAACCAAATACAAAACCTTATGGAACTTCTCTCACCCTCACCAAAACCTGTAATTCCGTGGCAAGGAACCGTATTGGGGCTCATCGGCGTCGCTCAAATTCTATTCTCCATCCTGTTTTTCTTTGTCATCATGTTAGGCCTCACCGTAGGGGGTTTATTCTCCGCCTTTGCGCTTCCCGATGTAGAGTCTCTTCTCCCCTCACTAGCTATCGGTTCCATTGGCGTTCTGGTCGTTATATTCGGCCTTCCTTTCTTCATTCTGAAGGTATTGGTAACAATCGGTTTATTCAGAGGTAAACGCTGGACGGTTATCGTTACCATTGTGTTTGCAGCCCTCGGCCTGATGATGCATCTGGGATCATTCAATCTTTTTTGGCTCACCTTTACGGCCATCGAATTGGGTCTGGCCATTGTCTGCCTGCGCGATCCGTTTTACAACCAGAACAATCCCGCTTACCGGCCTCACACCTGATTGAATTAACGTCCCGTTTGCTGGCTGCTCTTCCGGGGAATTCGCTTAACACACCTGAATCATTATCTTTGCGCCTTATTTCAGGGAAAAGCAAGCGTTGACACTATGAATGAGTACTTTTTGCAAATCATCCGGGAAGCAACCGGAGCCAGTAAACTGACCAACAAAGAACACATCCAAAGCCTGTGGAGCGGCTATGGCAGCATTGATCGTTATCAGCTACAGGGATCGTCCTACAGGAGCGTGGTGGTCAAGCATGTTCGCCTGCCCAACCAGGACCATCACCCACGTGGCTGGAACACCGACCTCTCGCATCAGCGCAAACTGCATTCGTACCAGGTTGAAACCAACTGGTATAAAAACTGGAGCAAGCAATGCGATGAAACCTGCCGCATTCCGCATTGCCTGGCACTGGAAAGCCAGGGCGACGAAGTGCTGATGGTGATGGAAGATTTAGACGAAGCCGGATACCCGAAGCGAAAATCCTCCGTTAGCTGGAATGAATTGGCTACCTGCCTGCAATGGCTGGCTAATTTCCATGCCACTTTCATGCATGAAAAACCAAACGGACTTTGGGAAGTAGGTACTTACTGGCACCTGGATACCCGCCCTGATGAGTTGAAAGTACTGGATGATCTTCCGCTGAAAAAAGCGGCCCGAGCCATTGACCAACAACTACGCGAAAGCCCGTTTCAAACTTTTGTACATGGCGATGCCAAGCTGGCCAACTTCTGCTTTTCACCCGACGGGAAAAACGTCGCAGCCGTCGATTTTCAATATGTAGGCGGCGGATGCGGCATGAAAGATGTGGCCTATTTTATTGGCAGCTGTTTGTACGAAGAGGATTGTGAACGCCTGGAAAGTCAGCTGCTGGACACCTACTTTCAGGCTTTGCGGCAAGCGCTGACCCCCCAAAAGCCAGCCATCGATCAGGATGCATTGGAAGCCAACTGGCGCGAACTTTTCCCGGTAGCCTGGACCGATTTTCACCGCTTTCTGAAAGGCTGGAGCCCCGGCCATTGGAAAATAAACAGTTACAGTGAACGACTGGCCCGTCGCGTTGTTAAACACATTAATTCGTAAGCCCATTACCATGAAACTAAATCAACAGGATCTTCAAATACTCAGCAAGGCTGCTATTCATGCTGCTCAGCAAGCCGGCCAATTAATATCAAGCTACAGCCAGCAAAAGATGGCTGTGAAGAATAAAGGCGTGGGCGACAGTCTGGCTTCGCAAGTAGTAACTGAAGTTGATCTGATGGCTCAGGAAATGATTCTGAATTCCTTGGCTGCAGTCACCAAACAATATGATTTAGGCACTTTGGGCGAAGAAAGTCCGGACAACCACGAACGCTTCGAAAAGGATTATTTTTGGTGCATCGACCCCATGGATGGCACGCTGGCCTTTATTAAGCAACGGCATGGCTACGCCGTGTCCATCGGCTTGGTTTCGCAAGCCGGAGAGCCGGTTATCGGGGTTATTTACGACCCACTGACCCAAACCCTGTATAAAGCGGCAAAAGGGCAAGGAGCTTATCGCAACGGTCAAAAATGGCAAGTGTCAATTCCCGAGGAAGCCCCCCTACACCTGATTAGCGATACCAGTTTTCAAGATTTGCCGCAATTTGAACAAAGCCTTCAAGAGCTGGAAATTATTAGCCAAAAAATGGGTTATCAGGGACTTCAAACACGCTTTCAGGGGGGTGCCGCACTGAATGCCTGCTGGGTGCTGGAACAAGCCCCGGCCTGCTATTTCAAATATGCCAAAAAAGAACTGGGGGGAGGTAGCCTATGGGATTACGCTGCCAGCGCCTGCATCTACCAGGAAGCCGGAGCCTGGGTTAGCGACATGCATGGCAATCCGCTGGATTTGAACCGCCCGGATTCCACTTATCTCAACCATCGGGGAATTCTTTACGCCACCAGCGAAAAGCTTGCGCGGGAAATTATTGCATTAGGCGAAAGAATGTGTCAAGAAAATGGAGACCAGTAGCCTGAAAAGCAAACTATTCATGCAGTTTAACTTTTGATTTCTTCCCGACAATCACCTGCAGTTGTTGTGGTAAAATTTCCAGCTCGAACTGATGGTTTCCCAGGTTTTCGCCGTCCGCTTCACCTTCAATCTGGTTTTCAGAAGCTACGACCACCTTGCTGGCCTGAAAGACAGATACCCGCTCATCGTTCACAAACTGGCCATTGAATAGGCCCGGCAAGTTTTTTAGAATACCGCCCAAGCCAATTTCACGAATGACAGTCACCTGAAAAACCCCGTTATTGGGAATGGCTCCCGGCGCCTGCATCATGCCTCCACCATTGTATTTTCCAATGCCAATACTGGTCGAAAAGATCAGATCTTCCACCTTTTCACCATCCAAACGAAGGCTCACTTTTCGGGTTTGGTAATTCAGGTAACCGGTAACCAGGCTTTGCAAGTAAATCCGCCAGCCAGTATGTCCCTTTTCCTTCAGTCGATTGGCTTTTTGGGCAACTAAAGCATCAAAGCCAAAACCGGCCATATTCGTAAAAAATCGCTGTTTTTGCTGTTCTCCTTCCTGGTAGTTGATCAAGCCGACATCCTGCAAAATGGTTTTGCCTTTTCGAATCCGCTTGATCGCTTTTTTGTAGTTGTTGGGAATACCAAAAGTTTTGATCCAATCGTTGCCTGTTCCTACCGGAATCATCCCTACAATCACTTCCGATGGCGCACAAACCTGCTGCTGAAGCACACCGTTTGCCACCTCATTCATTGTTCCATCGCCCCCAGCCACAATCAGTTTCCGGTAGCCACGCTCAATCCCTTTCATCGTTAGATGGATGGCATGTTGCGGATAGTTCGAGATAAATAATTCAAACTGAAAACCTGCCTTATGCAGCCGTTTTCGTATTTTCTCCACGTCTTTGCGTCCCTGTCCGCTTCCGGCCTGCGGGTTCAGAATGACCATCCAATTTGTAAGTTTGGCTTTTCCCATGATTCAGTCTTTGATCAACCGACGGCAAGATACACAATATCCAAAGTTTAGGAGAAAAGCGAAACAATTCTTTTAGTCATGGAAAAACATCAGGCATTTAGCTTAAGTAACATCAAAAGCACAATTCCCCCGGCCATCAGCAACGCAGATGCAATATTGACAAGGGCCGTCAGCCAAAAGTCACGGTCTGCAATTGGTTTTTCATAATGTCCGATGAAGGGTTTGTCCACCAACCGCCCATGATAAACATTGGGGCCTCCAAAGCGGCATTTCAGAATTCCGGCTAAGGCAGCTTCCGGATACCCTGCGTTGGGGCTGGCATGTTGATGGCCATACCGAAAAACATGTATCAAACCACCCGGACTAAAACTCACCAGTACCATCAACAGGGCTGTTAAACGGGCGGGAACAAAATTAAGCAGGTCATCCAAGCGGGCGGCAAACCAGCCATAGGCCTTATAACGCACATTTTTGTAAGCAATCATCGAGTCGAGGGTACTGGCCATTTTAAAAGCAAAAAGCGCAGGAACACCGCCTAAAGCATAAAAAAACAGGGGTGCAATCACCCCGTCGCTCAGGTTTTCGGCCATGGTTTCCAACACAGCCGTGCGAATTTGCTGCTCATTCAGTTGGGAAGTATCGCGCCCCACAATGAAACTGAGTTGTTTGCGCCCGGCTTCCAGTCCTTCGGTTTTCAAGGCCCGGATCACCAGCCACGATTCAACAATCAGACTCCGGTTAGCCAACCCGAAAAAGACAGCGACTGATGCCACCACCCAATAAACCACTGGAAAAGCCTCCAGCCAACGAAACAACAAAAATAGGATTAGCCAGGTACCACCCACCAAAAAGCCGGACGTAAGCGCCCCTTTCAGCCTGCGATAATCTCCGCGGTTGAACCGCTTTTCGAACCAGCTGATCAGCCAGCCAAACAAACGAATGGGATGCGGCAACCACCGGGGATCACCCAACAGGCTATCGAGCGCGAAACCAATGAGCAGGGGAAGTATGATCAAGAAAAAATTATCCATAAAATAATAGCCATGTTTTTAATTACGAGTTATCCCGAACTCATTTCGGGACCTGCCTGCTAGTAATGCA
Source organism: uncultured Sunxiuqinia sp. (assembly GCF_947495665.1). Taxonomy (GTDB): domain Bacteria; phylum Bacteroidota; class Bacteroidia; order Bacteroidales; family Prolixibacteraceae; genus Sunxiuqinia; species Sunxiuqinia rutila. Next base: position 185,020 of record NZ_CANLZV010000005.1, on the reverse strand, counting down.
TATCCTGAAACAAGTTCAGGATGACGCTCATTTCTTTTTCATGTTATACTTCATCACTGAATACAGGTAATCCATATCGACACAAGCCCGCACATGATCGGCCAGCTTGTCGTACTGTTCCTCTTTGAAAGCAGCGTAATCAAACTCGGCCACATCGGCCTGCAGGCCATTCGCCTCGAGTAGGGCTTCTATCACCGTTTTGTTATCCAGAATTCCGTGTAAATAGGTTCCCCACAACTTAGGCGAAACCATACAACCATCCTCTGTTCCATCCTCCAGGCGACATAGCGACTCTGCTCCCATGCGCCGGGTTTGCCCCATGTGAATTTCGTAGCCCGAGCAAACTTCGGCCCGATTCTGAAAACGAAAGCGGGTTTGTTCGGTCCTTTTTTCTTTGCTCAGTGTGGTAATTACCGGCAACAATCCCAATCCAGGCATAGTTTCCACATCGCCTTCAACATGATCTGGATCACGAATTTCTTCGCCCAAAATTTGGTAGCCCCCACAAATGCCATACACGCCTTTGCCAGCTTCCGAGGCCTGGATGATTGCTTTGACCAGTCCCCGCTCGCGCAAGTGTATTAAATCGGAAATGGTATTTTTCGACCCGGGAACCAGCACGATATCCGCCTTGGCAATCTCGGCTGCATTGGCCGAATAGTACAAGTTGACATCCGGCATGCGCTCGAGCATGTGAAAATCGGTAAAGTTGCTCATGTGACGCAGTAATACCACGGCCACATTAATTTTTCCGGCTTCTGTGCTTCCGCGTTTATAGTCAATCACTACGCTGTCCTCCTGCTCCACATGAATATCGTTAAAGTAAGGAACCACACCGATCACCGGAACTCCGGTCAATTCCTCCAGCATGGTTCGTCCTTCGTCAAACAAACTGATATCTCCCCGGAATTTATTGATCAGAATACCTTTGATCAATTTCCGTTCGGCTTCGGGCAATAGCTTGATGGTACCATAAACACTTCCAAACACGCCTCCCCGATCAATGTCGGCAATCAGAATGGTTGGTGCCCCGGTTTCGAGCGCCACCCGCATATTGGTAATGTCTTTGTCCCAAAGGTTAACTTCCGAAATGCTTCCCGCCCCCTCCATCACAATGGGATTGTATTGTTCGTTTAAGGATTGCCAGGCTTTCATCGCTTCAGCAAAGAGAAAATCACGGTCGGTTTTCAGAAAATACTCCCGGGCCGACTGGTCACCCATCGGTTTCCCGTTTAAAACGATCTGTGCACTTTTAGCACTGGTGGGTTTCAGTAAGATGGGATTCATCGCACTCAGGCAGGGAATACCGCAGGCTTCGGCTTGTACGGCCTGCGCACGTCCCAGCTCCAGCCCTTCTTCGCTGGCGTAAGAGTTCAACGACATGTTTTGCGCTTTAAACGGCGCCGGAGCATAGCCGTCCTGCTTGAAGATACGGCAGAAGGCCGCATTAATTACCGATTTACCAACATCGGAACCCGTCCCGACAAACAGGATGGGCTTGAGCTTTTGTATGTGTTTCATTTGATTTCAAATTCATAAACACCACCATACGATGGTGCAAAGTTGGAAAAAACAGCCTCCATGGATTGGTTTTCCAGCATGGATTTTAACAGCCGAATAACCCCGGCGTGCGTTACAACAGCCACACGTTTGTGGGTTGATCGACTGAGTTCATGGACAAAATCAGCCACACGCTGATGCAATTCCGGTAAAGACTCACCTCCCGCTGTTGGCAATTCCTGATAATGATCCATCCAATGCCTGCCTTCCGGTGTGGTATAAATCGTATCCCAAGATTGCATTTCCCACTGTCCAAAGTTCATTTCTTTCAACCGATCGTCCTGGACAATGGGATGATGAGCAAATACCGCCTTGGCCAATGTCTGGCAACGGCTTAGCGGACTTGAAAACACCGCATCGACCTTTAGTCCGGCGGTAGCTGCCTGTACCTCGCTCAATTCTTCCCGGTACGAATCAGCCAAAGGCACATCGGTTTGTCCGTAGCAAATTCCAGCAGAAACAGCCACACGGGTATGTCGGATTGCAATGAGTTTCATCTCTAACAGCTTACAAAACAGCCAGCAGACACAGGTAAAAAACCACTTCAATCATCTGTTGAAGTGATCCCAGACAGTCGCCCGTATAACCTCCAACCTTACGTTCAATGTACTTTTTGAACTGAAAAGTAATCAGCAATGAAACCGGAAGAGCAACCGCCATGAGTTGCCACGGTAAAAAAGCAGCAGGCAACAAACCAAAAAGTACGGCCAAAATCAGGTCTGCATTCTTGCCCCGCTTGCCAATGGGCTTGGTTTTACTCAATTCATCTTCGCGCGAGTACCAGCTGGTAAAAATGATGATGACAGGCATCAGCCGGCTAAAAGCATGGCCAGCAACCAAGGCCAGCAAAATCATTTGGGCTGAAAGACATTGCAAGGCCAGAAACTTGGTTCCCAACATGCCAATCAGTCCCACTGTGCCATAGGTTCCGATGCGGCTGTCTTTCATGATGGTGAAAATCTTTTCGCGGGTATAACCGCCTCCAAAGCCGTCGCAAAAATCGGCAAAGCCATCTTCATGAAAAGCGCCCGTTGCAAAAATGGTCGCCAGCATACTCATAAAAACAGCCAGTTGAAATGGCAGGAACAAGCTTAACCCATAGCATACCGCAGCCCCAATGCCACCGATAATCCATCCAATCAGAGGGAAATAGCGGGTAGAGCGATTCAGCCGCTCATTGGAGAATGGCAGGTTTCGAGGCACCGGAATCCGGCTATAAAACATGACTGCTGTTAAAAACAGGTTGACTTGCTCTTTCATTATTCAAGACTTTGGATATTAGATTTTCAGACAACTTCGAGTTCCGTAAGAAAAGCCCTTAAGTTCAAGTTTCAACCTTCGGTCTGCGATCCCAACGCTATCCCCTGGCTCTCTGCTCTTCTGCTACGCTTTATTCGAAACTCCGGCATCCTCAAAGCTAGCCATTTCATTTAAGAAAGTAGCTGCCGCCCGAATAACCGGAAAGGCTACTGCTGCTCCCGATCCTTCGCCCAAGCGCATGCCCAGGCTCAACACCGGCCTGGCTTGCAGGAAGTTGAGAACCAACTGGTGACCTTGTTCTTCAGAAGCATGACAAAAAATACAGTTTTCACGAACCGACTCATCAAACTGAATGGCCGTTAAGGTGGCCGAAGTTGCAATAAATCCATCAATCAGGATGACCATACCAAGCTTGCGGGCTTCCAGAATGGCTCCCACCATCATGGCAATTTCCAGCCCGCCAAAAGTAGCCAGAGTTTCCAGGGCCGACTGAGGGTTATACTTTTCAGAAACCGCCTTCAAAATGGCTGTTTTATGGTCCAGTTTATCGCCGGTCATTCCTGCTCCTTTGCCGGTGCACTGCTCAATGGGAAGTTTCATAAAACGATGCATCAACAACGACGATGGCGAAGTATTGCCAATGCCCATTTCTCCAAATCCGATGGTATTGCATCCCGCTTCAGCCTCCTTTTTTACGAATTGAGCACCACGCTGCATAGCCAGCTTACATTCTTCCAGGCTCATGGCAGGTTCGTTCATCATGTTCCTGGATCCGCGAGCTATTTTAGCATTGGTAATCGGAAGTTCCGCAGGAAAATCATAATCCACCCCGGCATCAATCACCTTCAAATCAATGCCATTTTGCTTACAAAACACATTGATGGCTGCTCCGCCTCCACAAAAGTTCATCACCATTTGCCAGGTCACTTCCTTCGGATAAGGGCTCACGCCTTCATCGGCCAGTCCGTGGTCGGCAGCAAACACAAGCAAGCTTGGTTTTTCCAGTTTGGGTGAAAGGGTGTTCTGAATCAACCCCAGCTGTAAAGCAATGCTTTCCAACTGTCCTAAAGCACCATGTGGTTTGGTTTTCAGGTCGATTTTATGTTGTAATTGGTCTTTTAAATTTAGGGTCATTTGTTGCTAAAATTAGAGATTCTCATTCAGTAAACATATCTATTCGTCGCCAGTCAATGGTTCACACAAAGCGCCTTATGCGCCTTCCTTTATTTTGACTGGAATACCGGAAACCATCAGGTAAACCGTATCGGCTTGTTGGGCAATAAACTGGTTTATCCAGCCTTGCAGGTCGGCAAACTTGCGGGCCATTTCATTTTCAGGATGAACCCCCATGCCCAGCTCGTTGCTCACTACCAACAGGTTCATATCTTGCTTGACAAACTTGGTCCATTCCGCTTTAGCCGCTTCCATGGCCACTTCAAGCTGATAGTCATTGTCGTGGAAAAAGTTGGTCAGCCACAAGGTGATGCAATCCAATAAAACCGTTTTCCCCGTCAAGTCATGCCTTGACAAGAGCTTTTCCTCCTCCAGGGTCTGCCATCGGCCATCCCGGTCGCTTTGATGCCGCTTCACCCGCTGGGCAAAATCTTCGTCCCAAATGCGGGCTGTTGCCAGATAAACCGGCGATTCGGATTGCGCCTCCGCCAGCTGTTGGGCAAAACTGCTTTTTCCCGATCGGACACCTCCTGTTATCAATGTAATTGTTGCCATAGCCTATTCGTTTTTGAACTTAAAACGTTCTATTTGCCTGTTTGGTAAGATCAGTTTAAACAAAACAAGAGGCAGACTGCTGTTCCAGTCCCCTCTTGCTCAACACAACTACCTGATTTTCTTAACAAGTTGCATCTATCTATTCTAATCTAAAAAAAGCGCCATTGCCGGTGAAGCCCCTACAGTTTTAGTGCTTAACAGTTCGCCTGCAGTATTGTATATTTTCATCAATCCTGCACCCGTCACACTTTCTCCGGCAAACACATAAATTTTGCCGTCTACAGGGTTCACTGAAACTCCTTTCGCCCCCGAAATATTGCTTATAAATGGATCAGAGCCAAAAGTCTTTGTGGCCACATCAAATTCTGATAGCGATCCAGTCAGGTTCCATTCGCCCTCCCCATCCTGAACGTAAGAAGCAGCTGTAACGTAAATCTTCGTAAAATCGTTGTTTGCCGCCATAATCGAAGCGTACTCGGTGCTAACCCCGCTCAAGGGGTAAATCTCCTCCAGCTCATTGGTTACCGTATTGATATAACCCAAGCCGGTTTGATCGGAAGGATCAGAGTATGTATTCAACAAAGAAACATACAGGTTTCCTTTAGGATCTTTTATGAAATAAGAACTAACAGCAGGGGTAACAATATAAGAAATAGCCTGATCATCGAGATTCATTACCGCCACACTATCTTTAAAGTTTAATGCGGCATAAAGCTTTCCATTCACAATTTCAAGGCCTTCAGGACCGCCAGGAAGACTGATCGTTTCTTCTACTGTTCCTGTAGTCAAGTTGTATTTGGCAATGTACGAATCAGCCATCAAATCCCAATCAGCATTTTCACTCCAGCATGAAACATACAGATAATCGCCGCTGGCCACACAAGCACGAGGCTTTTCGATCTGCTCCGTCAGTCCGTTCACTGTTTGCTCAAACAGCGGGTTTACCGTAATTAATTGATCCGGCATATTTCCCAGTAAAAACACCTGATCATCATACTGATACATATACTGAATATTGGAAAGTAATTCCAGTTCATCATTCTGTTGCTGGTAGTAGAAATTAGTCAACTTGTCCGAATCATAATCATACTTGGAAATGCTGGCTCCACCCGAACCATAATCTCCATAATTCACAATATAAGCGCCCCTCACCAGTTCACTGGGAAACGGATCTTGTTTCGGCTCATCATCTTTAGAGCAAGAACTCAGAACAGCCAGTGCCAAAAACAGCACCGAAAAATAGCTCAACAATTTTTTCATAAAGTATAATTTTGGATTTTAAATAATATTCAGATTCGTAGACAAACTCAGGCGAAAACTTCGCCCAGGCATGGCGTAATAACGTTCGTTCTGGTAATCGACATCCAGCAAATTATCCACTGAAAACGACAGATTAAACCCTTGTTTTCCTAACTTGAGCTGACGCGACACCCCACAATTTGTCAGGAAATAGGGATCCATTTCACGTCCAAATTCATCCGAGTAACGCATACCCGTGTAAGCGCCATCAGCATAAACCAGCCAGGCCTTTCGTTTCAAACTTAAAAAGACATTGCCCATGTGTTTGGGTACGTAAATCAACTGTCGGTGCGTTACGCCGCTTTCCGACACATTTTCAACAGCTTCAACCGGATTGAAATTGTAGTTCAACCGAAAGTTCAAATGATTGTCTCCCAGCTGCCAATCGGTGTTGGATTGAAACTCGAACCCTTTGCTTACCACTTCCATCAGATTTTGCGCCTGCCAAACTCCAAAGTTGCGCCACTCAATCCAATTCTTGACATCCATATAGAAAGCATTCAGCTTCAGGTCCGATTGAAAATCATCCCGACAGTAGATGTAATTCAAGCCCAGCTCGTAATTCATGCCATCTTCAGCTTTAAGGTTGGGATTTCCTTGTGTTCCCCAATACCGGTCGTTGAAGGTTGGCACACGGTAACTCCGGGCAAGGGTGGATGTCAGTTTCAGAACCGACAAATCATTCGTAAACAGGCGATATTCCGCACCCAGTGAGGGGGTAAAAGGAGCATCAAAATCGGTAACAAACGACTGCCGCAGGTTAAGGGTCAATTTCAATCGGTGCCAAAAGGTGGCAAAAGCTGAAACATAAGCATCCAAATGCTGCTCGTTATCAACCACCTCATCCGAATAGGCATAGACATCGGGCACCATGTATTTGTACTTTAGCCCGGCCTTGTAACCCAGGTTCGAATTAATATCCTGCTTCACCTCCAACTCCGAAACCAACCGGTCGGTTCCAATGCGTTGCACATCGATGCTGTCATAAACCTGCATATCATGCACATAACCAACTCCCAAACGGTAATTTAAGCTTTGTTTGTTGTTTTCATACTGCGACCAAAACCGCACATGCTTGTTATCCAGCTGCTCCGTGGTTTTATAATGAAGGTTGCTTGGCATGTTGGGCTGAATTTCGTGCCAATCGTGTTCCAGCCAAACGGCTGATTTAATAAATTCTCTTGAATTGAACCGGTAATTCAGCTCCTGAACCAGCCCTTTATTTTCAATGGACGCCCCATTTTGCCGGTCAGCTACCGGCTCACGGTTCTCCACATCTCCGGTATACGGATTATCAAAGGGGAAATCATTCTTCTTTTTGTAGTAAAACAGGCGGGTAACAGACTCCCAACGCCCATTCCCAACAAATACTTTGGCTCCGTACAACTGCTCTCCAAATGAGCCTTGAGTAATGGTTGATTGCACTTTCATCCCATCCGTCCAGTTACTTTTTAGTCCGAGGTAAATGGCTCCTCCGATCGACCCTGACCCGTTCACCGCCGACGAGCTTCCGTATTGCAAATCCAGCCCGTCAAACAGGTACGAGGGCACCGACGACATGTTACTATGCCCCAGGGTTAAGGAATTGACGTTGAGCCCGCCAAAATTTATGGAAGTATGGTCGGGCGCTGTTCCACGCAACCGGATGGTGGATAAACCACCCGCATTGGATTTTACATAGATTGGGGTAAAACGCATCAACAACTGATCGAGACCACCACCTGAAGACAATTGCAATTGCTCGTTTGAAATGGATTCCAACTTAGCACCGGCCTGGTACTTTTTCACGGTGGCGTAGGTGTTTACCTCGTCCAGCAAAATGGTGTCCGAAAGACTGTGCTCCTGAGCATAAAGCCCACCAATAGCGAGCACCAGAAGTCCTGATAATAAAATAAACCGTCTCATTTCTAAATTAGTAGAATGAGCTTAGGATAAGATTGTGAAAAATACGCGATTATTATTCACTAGCTTTATTCCCGAAGCTTTTGTTCATATTCAAAACGGATTTTGGCAGGTCTTCTGGCTCACCTTGCTTTCTGACGCCTTCCCGTTCTGATAAAAGAACAGTGGCATGGGGTTCAGAAAGCTGTATTAAGGCTTACAGCTGCGGGTACAGCTCCGGATTCTAACCGGATTCCCTATTCATCCCGACCGCGGAACGATCGTTGGAACCAAATCCGTGGCAAATGTAGGAATAATTTCTGTTTGAAAAAGGCTTTTTCCACTTCTCCATTCAAAATCAGGAAAAATGAGGCTAATAGCTGAAATTGATTCTCAAGCCCAGCAACAGGTGCTCGTCCTGCTGAGGACCAGCCGTTTCTAGCCACTGGAGGTGAGGAGAAAGATAAACCCATTGGTTGAACTGATTGCTAATGTAAAGCTCAGCCAGCCGCTCATGCTGGTCGTCGCCAGTAAGTTTGGTATCGCCATAAGCCAAGCCAACATTAAACTCCCGGTTCAGCACCAATTGCTTGAACCCGATGCCGGCACTCCAGGCCCGTTCCACTCCATACCATTCGGCCAGCTTCGATTCATTTTTGGCATAACGCCCAAATATGGTAAAGGTTCCCGCAATCAGCTCATCCGCCGAAAAACCAAATCCCTGGCTATTTCCTGCTGCCGGATGCTCATAGCCATAAATCCGGAAATTGGCTTCCCACTTGCTGCCGGGAAACAGCATAAAGCCCGTTTCGGCAATTTTAAAGTGATGCCGCATCAGGTCATTGCCCGAATTGTCGAGACGATTTAAGCCAACCTGAAGGTAAAACCGATTCAGGAACGAGCTTCGCAGCCGGATGCCGGGAGAGTTTGGAGGTGCCGGCAGTGCCGTGCTATTCACAAAGGCTCCGCTTAAAAACTGGCTGGTTTCGTCGTTGGCATGCAGGTTATTATCGAAGTAGTTGGTCACATCAATCTTCCCAAGATTCACCGTCAGGATGTCTTTCAAAGCCCGAAATTCGGCCCAGGCTTCCAGCACCACCAAATGGTCAATTCCTTCAGCACTTTGGGAAGAACCGGCATCGGCATTCAAAACACTCCGGTTGGGAATAAGCTGATCCGGCCCGTCGCCACCCACGGCCTCCAGATCGAAGAACAAAATGGTATGCGGCCCAAAGCTGGTAAAGGCAAAAATATCAAATGAACCGACGCCCTGGTAATTGGCATCCGACCTTGGTTCTACCTGAACACTGGCGGTAGCCACTCCGTTAAACTGCAGTTTCCCATCGCGTTGGCTAAGGGCCTTCAGCAACTCGTCCACCTGTTTGCGCTTGGAGCGCTGAGCCTCGGGAATATCAGCTCCTTCCTGGGTTTCAAACAAGCCCAAAAACTGATTGATTAGTGTAGTATCGCGCTGGTCGGTTCGTGGTTCAAAAACAGGTAAGGCCAGTCCTTGCAGGCTGAGGATCACCAACAGCACCGCCCCAAAAATAAGTCGTATTGGTCGCATAGAACTTGCTTTTGCTCAAGCAAGTTAAGTCAATTATGCGAATCTTTCATCATCTTCTCACTCACCAAAAAGATAACGGGTTTGTTGGAATACGGATTGGTGCGGGTAATAACCGGCGTTTTATAAACTTTTTCGATGGTATCGAAGGAAAGGACTTCCTCAGGTGTTCCCTGGGTAAACAGTCTCCCTTCGTTGAAAAGAATCAGCTGATCGCAATATTCCGAGGCCAGGTTCAGGTCATGAATTACCATCAAAACAGTCAGTTTCATCTCTTTATTGAGTCGGTACAAAAGGTCCAGGATCTTAACCTGGTGCGTAATGTCCAAATGCGAAGTCGGCTCATCGAGAAGCAGCAATTCCGGTTCCTGTGTCAAGGCCCGCGCAATGGCCGCCCGCTGCTGCTCTCCCCCACTCAGCTCAGTCATCAGCTTGTCTTTATGCTTCAAAACATCGGTCAACTGCATGTAATGGTGGGCTTTTTCATAATCCCCTTTCGACTCGAAAAACTGAAAGCGGTTGTGGTAAGGCATGCGCCCCATCAACACATAATCTTCCACCAAAATCTGATCGGTATCAACAAACTGACTAACAATGGCAATGTTTTGCGCCCGCTCTTTCAAGGAAAGTTGCTGAAGGTTTTTTCCTTTCAGAAAAACCGCTCCATCCAAGGTAGCAATGGAGTTGGTGATGCCACGAAACAAGGTTGTTTTTCCGGAGCCGTTGGGCCCGATAATCCCGTTGAAGGAGCCCTTCTCCAGGCTCAGGTTAATCCCGCTTAGTTTGAACCCGGGGTAGCCACAGGAGAAATTATCGATGTGAAAAAACGTGTCGCTCATGCTAATTCCCCTTTCTTTTTTGACTCATTAACAACAAAAACACGACTCCGCCAATGATGCCGGTAATCACCCCAATGGGTAGTTCGTTGGGCGAAATAATCGTTCGGGCCACCACGTCGGACAACACCAGGAAAATACCTCCCAACAAAAAAGAGCCGATCAGTAAAAACCGATAATCCGAGCCAAAAAGAAGCCGCAACACATGCGGAATAATCAGGCCCACAAAACCAATAACGCCGGCTACCGATACGCAAATTCCGGCCAGTAAGGAAGCCAGAATAAACATCACCCGGATCACCACATTGGTGTTGACCCCCAGGTGCATGGCTTTTTCTTCGCCCAATCGCAAGGCATTCAGCGGTTGCACAAACAGGTAGGCAATGACCAATACCACCAAACTCGAAATCAGGGTTAGTTTGATCAGCCCGGTATCCGGTTCATCCAGCGAACCCATGATCCAAAACACGATGCCATGCAGGTTATCCGAACTGGTGGTAGCCATCAGGAACATCATGGCAGACGAAGCAATGAAGCTGACCATTACCCCCGTAAGCAGCATGTTTTGAATGTTGATGCTTCCCTTTCGGCTACTTAGGGTATAAACCAAAAAGATGATTACAAAGGCCCCCGTAAAGCCCGATAAGGGCAACATAAAAGAGCCCAGGGAAACGTGTAAGCCCAACACAATGGTAAAGGCTACCCCGAGCGACGCACCGCCTGAAATTCCGAGGGTAAAAGGCTCAACCAGCGGGTTCCGGTAAATGCCCTGCAAAATGACACCGGCCAAGCTTAAGGCACCGCCAACAGCAATGCCCAGAATAACGCGTGGCAGGCGCACCCTTGAAATCAGCAAGTACTGGAGGTTGCTTTCATCGCCGCCGTGTAATAACATCCGCCAGACTTCGCCAACACTTAGTTTCAGCTCACCTACCGACAAACCAATGCCTGCCGAAAACAATAAGGCGGCGATTAAGGCCAGCACGGCCCCGATCCATTTGATGTATTTTCCTTGTCCGACCAATGTTTATTTCTTTAGTTCATAAGTTCCTGCGTTCATCATTCCGCCAATTCTATTACGAGTAACCGCAAAAACCGGTACATCTGCTTTTTTATTTCATGCTTAGAAGTAATCCGTTTTCCGGGTTTTTAAAGCACGCAATGAAAACCAATCCTTCTTATTCGTTCAAATCCAACTGTCCTGTAGCCGGACGGGCTCATTCTTTTCCATTCGATGAAAAGAATGCAAAAATCTTGTCAAACCGAACCCTCTGCCGGGCGCTTTGACGGCCCCCCACCCGTACCTGACAGGCATATGACTTTTTTCTAGCCTTTTGGACTTTTAAACTGAGCTAAATGTACCAGCAAAAAACCGGTACATCTGCTTTTTTATTTTATTCTTAGAAGTGATCCGTTTCCCGGGTTTTTAAAACACGCGATGAAAACCAATCCTTCTTATTCGTTCAAACTCAACTGTCCTGTAACCAGACGGGTTATTTAAAATTCAATGCCTTTCCGACTGGGAATTCCCTCATCGAAGGGATGCTTCACCTTGTTAATTTCTGATACATAATTGGCCTTGGCAATGAGTCCGGCTGTGGCACCACGCCCGGTTAGTACCAACTCCATTGTTTCGGGTTTCGATTCGATAAATTGAATCAGATCAGCTTCTTCCAGAAAACCATCGCGTACACAAATCACAATCTCGTCCAGAATCATCAAGTCGGGCGAAGCGGTTTGGCAGTAAGCCGACAAATACACCAGCGCCTCTGCCACCTGCTTGCGAAGGCTTTCCGGGCTCACCGATTTATTGAAATTCGGGTGTCCGTCGGTGAATCCCATAATGGTTGCTCCCAGCTTTTTCAGGCTGTCAATTTCATGATAGCCATACAACTCAGGCCGCTTCATAAAATGAGCATACACCACCTTCAACCCTTGTCCCAGAGCCCGGGTGGCCAAACCAACCGAAGCAGTCGTTTTTCCCTTGCCTGTTCCGGTATATACATGAACCAATCCTTGTTTCATCGTTGGTAAATTTTAGTGATTAAATCCTCCAGAGACTCTACAAACGACAAGGGGGTTGGGCTGCAGGCCTTATCGGCATCCATCATAAATATTTGATTTTTCTGCACCGCACTCAGGCTCGGATAGCTCATCCATTGGCTCTTTTCCTCTTCTCCAATCATGCCCATCAGCACCACCACGATGATGTCGGGATTACGGATCAGCACAGACTCGCGGGTAATGCTCCCCACCGTCAGGTCGGCCGCAATATTTTCCGTTTTTGAAAAACGGATGAAATCGTTCATAAACGTGTTGGGAACCACCGAAAACAGGGGATTAGCGCCAATCTGCAGTATAATTTTTTGTGACGGAGCATCTGCCGGAATCCGTTCAAGCGTTTGCTTCATCCGAGCTTTGGCATCGGCAATAAGCGTTTCAGCCTGTTGCTTTCTCCCTACCTGCTCGCCCAGGTCAATAAACTGGCTGCATATCTCCTCAAAGGAGCGCGGTGAATCATACACCAGCACTTCCACCCCCAATTTCCTGAAGGTGTCAATGGTTTTGGGTTTGGTGAGCGAAGTGGTAATCACCAAATCCGGCTGAAGCAGCACGGCTTTTTCGTAATTCACCTGAATAGCCGAGGCCACCACCTCGGCCTGCGTGTCACTTTGCAGGGTGCAATAACTGGTACATCCAACCAGCAAGTCGCCGGCACCCAGCAGGTACAGGTTTTTGGTCAGCGAAGGAGCCAGCGAAATGATTCGCCGGGGGGCTTGTGCGTGTGTTGCAACCACGGCAACAACCACAAAAACAAGCGTTAACAAATAACTCGAAATTTTCTTCATTCTACTTTTAGGGCTTTGCGCCTTGGAGAAATCGAATTGGCAGGAACCACGTTCCCGACGATCTTTTTTCCCGAAGATCCGGTTAAACAATCTGTTGTTGGCAGGTCTTCTGGCTCACCTTTCTTTTTTTGAGGCCTTCCCACCCCGGAAAACCGGGACAGTGGCTGGGGTTCAAAAAAGATTTTGCAAGGCTTACAGCAGCGGGGACTGCTCCGGATTTGCACCGGATTCCCTTATTAAGGCACTTTCTGATAAACAGAAAGCAGGCCACCACAACACCCGCAAAAGTAGAAAATAATTTTGGGAAAGGAGGAATTCCACGCAAGAGAGAATTTTTTGAGCCCCTGCCCCAAGTATCATTTCTGCTTCGCTGGCTCTTTTCTTTGGATAAGTAAAGGAAGTCTGCAAGGAATCAAATCATACACCAGTCCGATGCATCAGAGATTCACCACCTTATCGGCTACTTTCTGTAATTCAATAATGTCCATCATGGTGCCGGCCAGGCCAACTTCCATTTTGTCGATCAGCCCAAAATGATTTAAACAGGTTTTACAAGCCATGAGCCGGACGCCTTTTTGCTCCAGCGTTTGCAGGATTTCGATAACTGGTGAGCCACTGCAAATAAGCTGAACGCCCGCATTGTAAAAGACAATTACCCGGGGCAGGTGGGTTTCTTCGTTCAGCAGTTTCAGGTAGTTACTAACCAGCAAAAGGCCCAGCGATTCATCGCCGGCTCCCATGCCGTGCTGTGTAATTTGTATCAGAGTGTTTTTAAAGCTTCCCATTGTAAGTTTCGTTTGACTATGAAGTTTGACTTGCTCCTGCCCTTTCCGGGAAACCGCTCGTTCCTCAGCGCGCAGGATATCAGCAAAGGTAAATCTTCCTTCCTTTTATTCTCCCAAAAAAGAAGTCAACTTCGAACGAAACCGGGCTTACATGATTTTTTTGCGATCAGGCTTCAGGTTTTTCACCCACTGGTTGATGATGTAGTCATGCTTGCTAATCCACTCACGCACACCATCTTCGGGACTGGCTTCACCAGTCATGGCATCAATAAGGCTATTGATTTGTTTTTCAGAAAGCTGCATGCGCTCGAAAAAACGAACCACATCCGGCAGACGATCTTCCAGCCCACGGGTTCCCAAGGCATAGATATTTTCCTTTTCGCCAAACACCTTGAGCGGATCATCCAAAAACCGGATGTCGAAACGGGCAAACAAGCCATGCGGCTCCCACCCTGTTATGATCACCTCTTCGCGACGCTTGTAGGCTTCGGTAAACAGCCTCACCATTTCCTGCTCCGACAGGTTTTTCAGCTGAACCGTTTCAAGCATGTATTGCTGCATGGCATAGCGCGCCTGGTACATCACCCCGGCTTCGGCCTCAATACCAATTATGGTCACATCGGTTCCTTTCAAATCCTCCAGCGAGTGGTAACGGCTGTAGGCGGGCACCAGCAATCCTGTTCGCGCATCGGGATAGATGATTCCCAGTTGTTCAATCGAATCGGCATAAGCCTCCAGATAGTGACCGTGAGTTTCGGGCAACCAGGCATCGGCAAATACGTCTGCTTCTCCCCTCGCCACTTCGGCATAAGCCGACTCCACATCGCTCAGTTTGGTTTGCACGTCAAAATCCATCCGATCCTCAAGCAGTATTTGAGCCAGCGTGGTCAAGGCAACCGCTTCCGACCAATCGGTATAGACCAGCTTTACCATTCGCTCCTGCCGGGGCTCTTGGCTGGATGGCGCACTGCAGGCATTCAACAGAAAAACACTCAACAGGGAAAGCAATATGATTCGAAATTGAACTCTCATAGGATCTGAATTTTAAGCCATTAATTAATCAAAAAGCGCTTCTAAAAAGCCAAGGGTTTGTTTGCGGTCTTTCACAATCATTACCGGAATGTTTTTTTCAACTTCCGCCAAGTCTTCCGAAGTCCGGTCAAGAATGACATTCGCCAAATCAGACTTGATCTTGGACCCGATCATAATCAGGTCAGCTTGGTTCATCAGTCCGTAGTGGTATAGCAGCTGGGCTTCATCATAGTTTTTGTCATATTGAAAAGAGCAAGGAATGGCCTGAGGATCCAGGTTCAGTCGCTTCATAAATTTCACATACTCTTTTTCCCCATGCTTGCTCATCTTTACCTGCAAGCGCTTTTCATCTTCAGGGGCATAGTTCGGAAAATGACTAATTGGAATTTTATAGGCGTGAAGAGCCATGATCCGCGCTCCGGTATGTTTACTTAAACCAACTGCTGTCCGCATGGCAATTTCTGACATTTTCGAAAAATCGATGCGCACCAGGATGGTGTCTATTTTAGCAACCGCCGTTTCACTCACCAAAACAACCGACGAAGGTGTTAAGGGCATTACCCGGCGGGCCAAAGAGCCTCTTCCGAAATAGCCAACTTTCTTTCCAAACAGGGTCAGGTTAATCTTCTTGTCACGTGTAAATTGCAGCAAATTGTCCGACTTGATTCCTTCCAGCACCACCGCTTCTGTAATGATTTCGTTGTGGTGAGGAAAAGCAGTGGCCAGCTTCTCTTCCAACTCTTCCTGAATCACTTTACTTATCGGCTGTTTCAGATCCGGAAATTCACTTAAAATTTCGCGCGGCAAATCATAGCTCTGCAACAAATGAAGGAAATAGATTTTTTGAGCATTCGTTTGTTCCACCAGGTAACTGGCATAATTAATCAAAAAATCATCCATCTCCGTCAGGTCCATGCAAACCAATATGTTATCTAATTTTTCCATAATCTTTACTGGTTTAAAACAACTATTTCGACTCTCTCTTTTTCAGAATATCGACAATGATTCGCTGATAATCCTTCTGTTCCTTCTCCCGCAAGCGTTCCATCATCTCGACATGCTCACCCCGTAATCCTTTCATCAAACTCCAGGCAATAATAATCAGAATAACAGCAAACGGCAGCCCGGTAGTAGTTGCGGCTGTTTGCAGTGCCTGCAAACCACCACCAACCAAAAGTACCGCAGCAATCGCACCTTCTGTCAGTGCCCAGAAAATACGCTGAGCAACAGGTGCATCCAGCTTCCCGCCAGCCGTTAAGCTGTCAACCACCAGTGAACCGGAATCGGAGCTGGTGACAAAGAAACTGGCCACTAACACTACACCAACCATGGAAGTAATCGAGGAAATTGGAAACTGCTCCAGCAGCACATAAAGCGAAGTGGCCACATTGTCTTTTACCGCACCGGTGATATCGGCCAGGCCATTCAACTCAAGAAACATAGCACTGCCCCCAAAGGCCGACAGCCATAAAAAAGTCAGCAAGGAAGGAACAATCAGTACCCCTAAAACAAATTCTTTAAGCGTTCGTCCCCGCGAAATACGGGCAATGAACATGCCCACAAAAGGCGACCAGCTGACCCACCAGGCCCAATAAAATACCGTCCAGCTGTTTTGCCAATCCGATTGCTGATAAGTCTCTGTCCAGAAACTCAATTCAAAAAAGTTCTGCACATAACTTCCCAGGTTCTGCACAAAGGAGTCGACGATAAACAAGGTAGGCCCAACCAGAATGATGAACAGCAAAAAGAGACCGGCCAGCACGATGTTGATTTCACTCAGTCGTTTCACCCCCGCACTCAGCCCGGCCACAACCGAACCTGTTGCTGCAAGCGTAATCAGAATTATTAAAATAACCTGGGTGTTGATGTTGTTGGGCAGATCAAACAGGTGAGCGAGTCCGGCACTTACTTGCTGCACCCCCATTCCCAGTGAAGTTGCCAAACCAAAAAGCGTAGCAACCACCGCCAGTACATTGATAATCTTTCCAACAGGGCCATTGATGCGACGCCCCAAAATAGGGTAAAATATGGAACTGATGGTCAAGGGAAGTCCTCTGTTAAACGTAAAAAAGGCCAGTGCCATGCCTACCAAGGCGTATATTCCCCAGGCATGCAGCCCCCAGTGCAAAAAGGTGAGCTCCATGGCTACCCGGGCCGCTTCTACCGTTTGATCTTCAGAGATGGGCGAATTAACAAAGTGATTCATGGGCTCACCCACACTCCAAAACAAGATTCCAATTCCCATTCCTGCACTAAAAAGCATGGCAAACCAAGCGCCCTTCGAAAATTCGGGTTTGGCATTCCGCCCTCCCAGTCTGATTTCGCCATACTTGCTAAAGGCGATGTAAAGCACGAAAACAAGAAAGAAATTGACTGCCAAAACAAAGAACCAGCCTCCAGTATCAGAGATGGTATTCTGAATTTTACCGAACACCTCCTCCATGGGGTCGCCTACAATCAAGGTTATGGCAATAAACAAAATGACAACGATCGCTGCTGGCCAGAACACAGGAGCATCTACATCAAAGTATCTTTTCGTCGATTTTAATTCGGGATTAATTTCATAGTTTTCTTCTTGTTCTGCCATAGCTTTTCATATTAAGATTTACATTGTAAAGAGCTAGCAGGAAGTTACTTTAGGCTTTTGATGTAAGATAAGAAAACTGAAAGGCTAATGCAAACATACGGGGAAGCAATTGATTTGAATATAAGAACCATGCCCACAAACAGTGGTTCCAATCGATTAAAAAATCCGATCCTTTTTCAAAGATCGGATCCAATTAATGTCATCCGATAAAGGTGTTTCACCACACACTATCAGCTCGATAAACCATAGGCCTGTTTATGCTGCTTAAATGCTTCCATCACTTCCCGGGTGATGGGGCCCGGCTTACCGTCAGCCACCTGATGATCATCCAAGGTGGTAACCGGCATAATATGCTTGGTAGTGCTCGACAAAAAGACTTCATCGGCTGTTAGTAGTTCTTCCAGGCTCAGTTCAGCCTCTGCAAACGGCAGTTGTTTGGCTTTCAAAATCTCCAGCACTAAGCCCCGGGTAACACCTTCAAGCACATTTTCAGACGGAGTGATTACCTTCCCCGCTTTCACCACAAAAAGGTTGCCACGCGAAGTTTCCTGTACTGTTTTTCCATTGTGGAACAGCACATCCGTCACTCGTGGATCGCTTTGTTCGTTCATCCAATATTGTCCGGCCAGGTAGTTCGTCGATTTGGCTTTTGGCAGAAAGCGGTCAAAAGCTTGCAGAACCAAACGAACCCCATCGGCATAAAACGAAGCAGGATAGTCCGGCATTTGCGTAGGAAAAGCATACAATGATGCTTCATAATGCGCTTGAAAAACTGCCTCGTGTGGCAAGGCAAACAGCTTGATAAAGCCGTTCCAGAGCTCGTTTCTCTCTATTAATTCAGCGATGACTTCACCCAGACGATCATCAAAATTGGTTTTGACCTTTAAGAGTCGCATGCTTTTTAAAAACCGACTTACATGCCGATCGCCATAAAAAGGCTTTCCGTTAATCACCTCTAAAAACTCAAATGCACCGTAGCCCCGGTTAATCGAAAGACTCGTAATGGGAATACTTATTTCCGATAAATTCCGGTAAGAACCATTGTCAAATCCAATCATAGCGTAAATAGTTGTTGCAACGAAATTACAAAGGATTATTCAGTTTTCAGGCGATCTATTTCTGAAAGAAACGATGAGCCAGATTCTTTTTCCAACCCAGATTCAACACAAAGTCTACCAATCGTTGCTAACTATAGATCAATCAATCCCTTCCCTTTTAAGCAATCCTCCATTCTCCCCCACACCTAACCATCAAACTCAATCTTTCCACAGTTTATTATTACTTTTACAGCTCTAAATATTTAACTGTGAGTCAAAAAATACTATTCATCACGCCACCGTTCACGCAGCTCAATACGCCGTATCCTGCAACCGCCTATTTGAAGGGTTTTCTAAATACAAAATCCATTCCTTCCCATCAATGTGATTTGGGGATTGAAGTCATTTTAGCCTTGTTCTCCACCAACGGATTGAGCTCTCTTTTTCAAGATATTGAAAGCAGAAATCCTGAGTTGTCCGATAACGCCCGGCGTATTTTTAATTTACACGATGAATACATCCACACGATTGATCCGGTTATTGCTTTCCTGCAAAACAAAAACACCGCTTTGGCTCATGTGATTTGCGAAAGGAGTTACCTGCCCGAAGCTTCCCGTTTTGCCCATACCGACGACTTGGACTGGGCTTTTGGAACTATGGGCTTGCAGGACAAAGCCAAGCACCTGGCGACACTTTACCTGGAAGATCTTTCTGACCTGATTGTGGAAGCCGTCGATCCTCATTTCGGTTTTAGCCGTTATGCGGAGCGCTTAAGCAGTTCGGCCAATACGTTTGATGAAATCCACCAATCACTGCTTGAACCAGACAGTTTTATTGATCGGTTGACACTCACTTTACTGGAGCAAAAAATAGCCGACTATCAGCCAACAGTGGTTGCCTTTTCGGTTCCCTTTCCGGGAAATCTGTACAGTGCCCTGAAATGTGGTCAATGGTTAAAAGAACACCATCCAGCAATTCCAAGAGTCATGGGTGGCGGCTTTCCTAACACCGAGCTACGTTCACTTTCTGATCCTCGAGTGTTTGATTTCGTTGACTTTATTACCTTGGACGATGGCGAAGCAACGACTCTCCTGCTGCTTGAACACTTGGATGGCAAACGTGAAGCCGATTTGCTAAAACGTACATTCAGACGCGTTAACGGAGAAGTGATTTACAGTGATGGTGCCACTGAAAGAGATATTTCACAGGCCGATGTGGGCATTCCCGATTACTCCGATTTGCCGCTTCATCAGTACCTTTCAGTGATTGAAATTGCGAATCCCATGCACCGCCTTTGGAACGATGGGCGCTGGAATAAACTCACCCTGGCGCATGGCTGCTATTGGGGCCGTTGCACCTTTTGCGACACTTCGCTGGACTACATCAAACGCTACGAGCCTAGCAGCGTGCAGCTATTGGTCGATCGCATGGAACAGCTCATTAAGCAAACCGGGCAAATTGGCTTCCACTTTGTTGACGAAGCAGCCCCACCAGCCTTGATGCGCGCGCTTGCCCAGGAAATTATCCGCCGCAAACTCAGTGTCGTTTGGTGGACCAACATTCGTTTCGAAAAAAGTTTTTCCTACGACTTATGCCAGCTCCTGAGAACATCGGGCTGCATTGCAGTATCCGGCGGATTGGAAGTGGCCTCCGACCGCTTATTGGGCATGATCAACAAGGGCGTCAGTTTGACCAAAGTAGCCAAGGTAACTGATAATTTCACCCAGGCAGGAATCATGGTGCATGCCTACCTGATGTATGGCTTTCCCACGCAAACAGCCCAGGAAACCATCGACTCCCTGGAAGTGGTCCGCCAGCTGTTTGAAGCAGGAGTCATTCAATCCGGCTTTTGGCATCAGTTTGCGATGACAGCGCACAGCCCAGTCGGTCTTCATCCCGAAAAATTCAACGTCAAAATAGAAAATAAAACGGTGGGCACCTTTGCCAATAACGACCTGGTTCATAGCGATCCGAGTGGCTGCCAACATGAGCTGTTCAGCGAAGGACTAAAAGCATCGCTCTACAACTATATGCATGACATTGGCTTTGATCTTCCATTACAGGAGTGGTTTGATTTTAAGGTGCCACACACCAAAGTCAATCCGCACTTTATCGAACAGGCGATCGAATCGCAGGAATACCAACCCGTCAGCTCATCCGCATCCATTGTTTGGATCGGAGGAAAAGCCACCATTGATTACTTCAGTAAAAAGAAGAAAAAACGAAGCTACCCGATGGCGCAGCTAGCATTTTCGAATAAACATTCAGAAATCAGCATTCAACTGAAAGAACAGGAAGGAAAATGGCTCATGGAACAGCTTCCACGATTAGCTGTTGAAAACACTTCTCTGGCGACTTTTGACGAACTGCAAACGAGTTTTGAGGAGGAAACCGGCGAAGATTTTATCCTTTTTTGGAACAGCAAGCCCATGATGAGCTTGAGAAAAAACGGTTTGTTGATGCTTTAGCAAACGAAATAAGCATTTAAAATCAATCGTTTTTGCATTGGTAATCTATTCTTTCGGCTCAAAATTTCGTTTATCTTTGTAGCCCTTAAACAGAATTGGTTTTCACCATAATAAAAACACCTTGAGATGTCAAAATACAAACGTACCCTAATTACTTCTGCCCTGCCGTATGCCAATGGACCAGTGCATATTGGTCACCTGGCCGGTGTTTACGTTCCGGCTGATATTTACGCCCGCTACCTTCGTTTGAAAAATGAAGAAGTTGCCTTTATTGGAGGATCGGATGAACACGGTGTTCCGATCACCTTGAAAGCAAAAAACGAAGGAGTTACTCCGCAGGATATCGTGGATAAGTACCATGGCATGATCAAAGATTCATTTGCCCGCTTTGGTATTTCATTCGACGTGTATTCACGGACCAGTGCAGAAATTCATCATGAAACAGCCGCCGAGTTTTTCAAGAAGCTGTATGATGAAGGTAAGTTTGTAGAGCAAACCAGCGAGCAGTATTACGACGAAGAAAACAAGCAGTTTTTGGCCGACCGCTACATTGTTGGAACCTGCCCCAAGTGCTCGTTCGAAAAAGCGTATGGCGACCAGTGCGAAAGCTGCGGAACTTCGCTTAGCCCAACGGAGTTGATCAACCCAAAATCCATGATCAGTGGAAATACGCCGGTGCTGAAAGAAACCAAACACTGGTACTTACCACTTGACCAATACGAACCTTGGTTGAAAGAATGGATTCTGGAAGGACACAAAGAATGGAAATCAAATGTTTACGGGCAATGCAAAAGCTGGATTGACAGCGGCTTGAACCCAAGAGCAGTGACCCGCGACCTGAACTGGGGCGTTCCCGTACCGGTTGAAGGCGCCGAAGGGAAAGTGCTATACGTATGGTTTGACGCGCCTATTGGCTACATTTCAGCCACCAAGGAGCTGACTCCGGACTGGGAGAAATGGTGGAAAGATTCGGAAACCAAAATGCTGCACTTCATTGGAAAAGACAACATTGTCTTCCACTGCATCATTTTCCCAAGTATGTTGAAAGCCGAAGGAACTTACATTCTTCCTGAGAACGTTCCAGCCAACGAATTCCTGAACCTGGAAGGGGACAAAATCTCCACCTCACGAAACTGGGCAGTTTGGTTGCATGAATACCTCGATGAATTCCCCGGAAAAGAAGATGTACTAAAGTATGTATTGACCGCCAATGCTCCGGAAACCAAAGACAATGACTTTACCTGGAAAGATTACCAAGCCCGGAATAACAACGAGCTGGTTGCCGTGTTGGGTAACTTTGTCAATCGGGCGTTGGTGCTAACTCAAAAATATTACCAAGGCGAAGTGCCTGCTTTGGGTGAGCTAAACGAAGTAGACCAAGCGGCCTTAGCTGAAATTGGCCGCTTGAAAGGAGAAGTTGAGAAGAGTCTGGACAACTACCGTTTCCGTGAAGCGCTGAAATTAGCCATGGATTTAGCTCGTTTGGGCAATAAGTACCTGGCCGATGAAGAGCCTTGGAAAGTGGTAAAAACAGACCCGGAACGCGTTAAAACGGTCATGAATATCTGCTTGCAGATCACAGCCAACCTGACCATTATGCTGGAGCCATTCTTACCAATGAGCATGGATAAGCTTCGTGGTTTCCTTAACATGGAGAAATTGGAATGGAGCGAGCTGGGCCGCACGGATTTACTGGCTGCCGGACACCTGACCAACAAACCTGAATTGTTGTTCGAAAAGATTGAAGATGCCGTTATCGAAGCTCAGGTGCAAAAGCTGCTGGATACTAAAAAAGCCAACGAAGCGGCTGAAGCCGTGGCCAAACCAGCAAAAGAAAATTGTACGTTCGACGATTTCATGAAAATGGATATCCGCACCGGAACCATTTTGGAAGCAGAGTTGGTTCCAAAAACCAAGAAACTGTTGCAACTGAAAGTTGATACAGGAATTGATAAACGGACCGTTGTTTCAGGAATTGCCGAGCATTACAAACCCGAGGATATTATTGGAAAACAAGTTTCGATTTTAGTGAACCTGGAGCCACGCAAAATTCGTGGAATTGAGTCACAGGGCATGATTCTGATGGCTGAGGATGCCGATGGTACCCTACGCTTCGTTTCTCCGGAAGAAAAGGTGAAAAACGGCTCAGAAATACGTTAATAAAGACAGTCGTGCCAACACATGTTGGCGCGCTTCCGTAAGTTGCCGTACTGCCTTTGCGGATCGGCCACTTACTCTACATATAACAAGAACCGCTTTTGTACGCAAAGGCGGTTTTTTTATTGCCTAAACTTCATCACGAGTGGTATTGATCAAATGAAAAGCTTCAGTCCAAAGGGCATGTCGAAAATCTGATTACAAACTGTTTAATCCGAACAACGGTCAAACACCCGTAAAAACAGGCTTTCTATTTCTTATTTCAAACAAGAAACATGATTTTTGATCAGGTTATCTCATCTTCCAATCGTTTAATTTTGGCCCCTTCAAAAAATAATTACCATGAAAAAGTTATTGGGTGTTCTATTTTCAATCGTAATAGGCAGTAGCCTGTTTGCCCAACCAAGCGCGATTTACAATCCGGAAGCGAATGCTAAAGCTGTAATTCAACAAGCGGTCGAACAAGCCAAAGCAGAAGGCAAACATGTGTTTCTGCAAATTGGAGGGAACTGGTGCCCCTGGTGTATTAAATTCCACCGTTTTGTTGAAAACGACTCTGAAATCAAAGCTTTTGTTGATGCCAATTATGTGGTGGTCAAAGTGAACTACAGCAAGGAAAATAAAAACCTGGATGTACTGAAATCATTGGACTTTCCGCAACGGTTTGGCTTCCCTGTTTTTGTTGTTTTAGATGCCAGCGGAGAACGTATACACACGCAGAATTCAGCCTATCTGGAAAAAGAGGGTGCCTACGATCCCAAAGAAGTGCTCCTTTTCTACAAGCAATGGTCCCCCCTGGCTGTGGATCCAAACACTTATCATAAGTAATCAATAAAAAATATGATATTCATTCTTTCTTTTGGGCTGAAATAGCCTTAATTTGTTGAAGCAAAAATGTACTAATTTCATGAAAGCAATTGTAAAAAGTAAACCTGAACGTGGCTTATGGATGGAAGAAGTCCCCATGCCCAAAGTTGGACACAATGATGTCCTGATTAAGATAAAGAAAGCCGCCGTATGCGGTACTGACCTGCACATTTACAAATGGGATGAATGGGCCCAAAACACGATTAAAACGCCTGTAATCATCGGACACGAATACATGGGTGAGGTAGTTGAAGTAGGCTCTGAAGTGGATCGGGTACATGTGGGCGAACGCGTAACGGTTGAAGGCCATATTTCTTGTGGTTTTTGCCGAAACTGCCGGCGTGGACGTCAACACATTTGTGACCACACTGTAGGAATTGGCGTGCAGCGCGATGGTGGTTTTGCTGAGTATATTTCAGTTCCCGCCAAAAACGTATTAAAAGTAGATCCCCGTATTTCTGATGAAACAATGGCCATCATGGACCCTCTGGGAAATGCGACCCACACAGCCCTCTCCTTCCCGCTTTTAGGCGAAGATGTGCTGATTACCGGTATTGGTGGTCCCATTGGAGCCATGGCTGCTGCTGTCTGCAAATTTGCAGGTTCTCGCAACATTGTGGGAACCGACCTCAGTCCTTACCGACGTGAGTTAGCCCGCAAAATGGGTGCAACAAAAGTCATTGACCCTACCAAAGAAAGTGTTCGCGAAGCCATGGGAAGCCTGGGCATGGTTGCCGGATTTGACATTGGTCTGGAGTGCAGCGGATCTCCCATCGCTTTCAACGATATGGTGGAGAATATGTATAATGGCGGGAAAATTTCCTTACTCGGCCTATTGCCCAAAAACACACAAATCAACTGGAGCAAGCTCATTTTTAAGGGGCTAACCCTGAAAGGAATTTACGGCCGTGAAATGTACGAAACCTGGTACCACATGGAAATGATGCTTACATCAGGACTCGATATTTCACCGGTTATTACACATCGTATGAAGGCCGATAATTTCCAGGAAGCTTTTGACATTATGGAAGAAGGCAATTGCGGTAAAATTATTCTCGACTGGGAATAAAAGAATACGGTCTTGACTTTGAATGTGAAAAGACATAATTTTAGTATGAAATAATTATCACCTTATTCATCTAATTATGAGAAAAAAACTTGCTTCACTTATTGGCGGCACCTTGTTGTGTGTCTTCGCTTTATCTTCTTGTTACACGTACACCAGCGTTGTTGGAGATGGTGCTCAAGGAAATAAAGAAGTTACTGAATGGAACCATTATGTAATTTATGGTTTGGCTCCGGTTGGCGTTTCAGATTCAAAGGAGATGGCTGATGGCGCAGAAAATTATGAAGTAACAACACGACAAACGTTTGTTAACGGATTGGTTTCTGGTTTAACCTTTGGCATATACACGCCTACCACGACAACCGTGAAGAAGTAAAGAACAGGTTTAAGGAAGCCTAAAGTCTTAATGATCGAAAAAAAACATCCCTTCAGTTATTAGTTAACTGAAGGGATCTCTATTTTAAATTCCATGAAAAAAGCAGCGTTTGGTCTCGTTTCTATTGCTTTGATTTTTGTAATCATCCGGCTGATCAATCATCTCTTGCAAACAGATGGTTTTAACAGTTATGACTTCGGATACTTAACAGGCTTACTACTCATTGCCCTCTTACTTGTCACGTTCCTGTTTCTTTTAATCAGGCGAATCAAAAAATCATAGCCGTTTTTAGCACGCGCAACCTTTTGCTAATAAGCCACAGCGCTACGATCCTGTTTTTTCACGTGGAACAAGCCTTTTAAGCATCCAGCTCAACCCAAACAGGGCAATGGTCCGAATGAACCACATCGGCCAAAATACCAGCTCCTTTCACCTTTGATTTTAAGGGTTCAGTCACCATGTGATAATCAATTCGCCAGCCCTTGTTGCGTGCCCGCGAGCCAGCCCGGTAACTCCACCACGAATATTGGTCCGGCTCGGAAACAATCTCCCGAAAACTATCACAATACCCATCATCAACAAACTGCTGGAACCACTCCCGCTCTTCCGGCAAAAATCCCGAAGTATTTTGCTGCTTCTCCGGATTGTGAATATCAATCCATAAACGACAAATGTTATAATCGCCCGAAACCACCAAATTGGGTCGTTCTTTGCGCAGTTCATTCAAATAAGCCTGAAAATCGGCCAGAAAATCCATCTTATAGTCCTGTCTGGGGCCTCCGGTAGTTCCCGAAGGAAAATAAGCACTCAGCACGCTTAAATCACCAAAATCAGCGCGGATCACCCTTCCTTCAACATCATATTTCGGGTTATTCATCCCATACTCCACATGGTCAGGTTTTTCTTTACACAAAATAGCCACACCGCTGTATCCTTTCTTTACGGCCGAGTGGGCATAAATTTGATAGCCCAGAGATTGAAAAGTTTCTTCCTCCATTTGCCCGGGCTGTGCTTTCGTTTCCTGAAGACAAATAATATCAGGAGCCTCATTGACTAACCAATCCTGAAAACCCCTTTTTATGGCAGCCCGTATGCCATTCACATTATAGCTTAAAATCCGTTTCACTATTTTTCTTACTTTTGAATTAGAATAGAAATCGAAAGATATACATTCTTCACCACAAAAATTTAGAAGTTGAATAAAGGAATCGTTATAAAATCTACCGGAAGTTGGTATACCGTCAAGTCTGAGACTGGCGCCAAAGTCGAATGCAAAATCAAAGGAAAATTCCGTTTAAAAGGGATTAAAAGTACCAATCCCATTGCTGTGGGCGACCATGTCGAATTCAAGTTTGTTGAAGAAGAAAGCGAAGAAAATACCAACGTAAATAATGGATTGATTACGAAGATTATCGAACGAAAAAATTATATTATTCGTAAATCGCCAAACCTCTCAAAACAATCGCACATTATTGCCACCAATATTGATCAGGCTTTTTTGGTGGTAACCATCAACTACCCGGTCACCACAACAACTTTTATTGATCGCTTTTTAGTTTCGGCTGAAGCCTATCGTATTCCATGTACTTTAATCTTTAATAAGATTGATCGTTACAACAGCCAACAACACCAACAAATGGATGAGCTTATTGAACTGTATGAAAAAATAGGCTACCGCTGTTTAAAAACGTCAACCAAGACCAAAGAAGGGATGGATACCCTCAAAAGTTGGATGCAGGATAAAACGAATGTTTTTGCGGGTCACTCAGGCGTTGGAAAATCAACCCTCATCAATACCATCGAACCAGGCTTGCATTTAAGAACAAAAGAAATTTCGGATTACCACCAAACCGGAAAACACACCACCACCTTTTCCGAAATGTTTGAGTTGAAGTTTGGAGGCTACATTATTGACACTCCCGGAATAAAAGGTTTTGGTGTTTTGGAAATGGAGAAGGAAGAAATATCACACTACTTTCCTGAAATGTTTCAGCTTCTTGAAAAATGTCAGTACTACAATTGCACGCATACCCACGAACCCAACTGCGAGGTGAAAAGATATGTCAATGAAGGTGAAATCGCTGATAGTCGCTATTTTTCATACCTCGGCTTGCTTGATAACGATGTGAAGTACAGAAATTGAGCTAGATTGAATAAAAAAACGAACGAATAAAAACAGTTAATAATTCAATCTAAAAATCTATTTATCAGCGGCTTAATTTGTAAAAATCGAACACTTTAACTGCTTTAGAATCGCCTATTTCATCGGCAACCAACCGATAGGGTTGTTTTTTTAAATTCTCAACGCTCTTAAATCGCTTTAAAAGTGCCTGAATGGTCTTCTCCCCCACTCCGGGGATTTTTTCAAGCTCCGAGTGGATAAAATTTTTGGATCGTAATTTTCGGTGAAAGGTAATTCCAAACCGGTGAGCTTCATCCCGGGCAAATTGAATCAACTTCAAACTTTCAGAACTTTTATCCAGGTATAGCGGAACCGGATCACCCGGGAAAAATATTTCCTCCAGTTTTTTGGCAATTCCTATGATGGCAATTTTTCCACGAAGCTTTAAAACCCCCAGCGCGTTCAATGCCATTCCAAGTTGCCCCTTACCCCCATCGATGATGATTAATTGTGGAAGCGTTTTCCCTTCATCCAACAATCGCTTGTAGCGTCGGTAAACAATTTCTTCCATCGAAGCAAAATCGTTAGGCCCCTCCACCGTCTTAACATGATAATGGCGATATTCCTTTTTAGCAGGTTTGCCATTTTTAAAAACAACACAAGCGGCAACCGGATTTGTACCCTGCAAATTCGAATTATCAAAACACTCAATGTGGCTGGGTAACTCCTTTAACTGAAGATCGCGCTGCAGGGTTTCTAAAATCCGACGACTACCATCTTTCGGCTTAGCAAGAGTTTGCTGTTTCTCTTTTTCCAAACGAAAATACTTCGCATTTCGAAGAGACAAATCCAGGAGTTTCTTCTTATCTCCCCTAACCGGAACTTTAAACGTGACTTTGTCCAATTCAAATTCCGGTTCGAAAGGAACAATTAACTCTTTAGCATTTGAAAATATTTTTTGACGAATATCAACAATCGCATATTCTAAAAGCTCCTCCTTTGTTTCATCCAAGGCTTTTTTTATTTCCGTGGTGTAAGTTTGAACAATCGCTCCGTTGATTACTTTCAAGTAATTGACGAAGGCTGCTTTTTCAACCACATCAATTGAAAACACATCCACATCTGTAATGGTAGCACTAACAACCGTGGACCGGTTTTGAAATTTCTCCAGAATTTGCAATTTCTCTTTGACCGAATTGGCCTCTTCAAACTGAAAATTCTCAGAATAACGATGCATTAATTCGCGCAAATAATTAATGACAACAGAAATATTCCCCTTTAAAATATTCCGGATTTCAGCAATGTACTCGTTGTATTCTTCTTCCCGCTGAAACGCCTCACACGGTCCCAAACAATTTCCAATGTGGTATTCTAAACAAACTTTGAGTTTTCCAGTACTTATATTTTCGTGCGAAAGATTGTATTTACACGTTCGCAGTTTATACAATTTCCGGAAAAGCTCCAGCAAGGTACGCACCGTCATAACCGAAGTGTAAGGACCAAAATATTGGGAGCCGTCGCGTATTACATTTCTGGTTTGAAACACTCTCGGAAAACGTTCATTTTTGATGACAATCCACGGGTATGTTTTGTCATCTTTCAAACGAATATTGTAGCGGGGCTGATATTTTTTTATCAGGTTATTTTCGAGCAACAAGGCATCTTGTTCGGTCTCCACCACCAAATGTTTGATGTCTGCAATAGCTCGAACGAGCAAGGCCGTTTTTCGATTTTCATGATTCTTTGAAAAATAAGAGGCTACTCGCTTCTTCAGATTTTTGGCCTTCCCAACGTAAATAATCTTGCCGGTATTATCAAAATACTGATAAATCCCAGGCTGATCCGGCAAGACGGAAACCTGCTTTTTTAAGGCATCCATGTTTCTATTTACGGCAGAATATTTCAACGATAAAAAATGCTAATTAGTACTCAACCAAGGTGTGGGTTTCATATTTCGAAAGGGTCTCTTTTTTTCCGTTTTCAATAAATTTCAAATCGCAGATAAACGAAAAATAGACCTTCTTGACATTCATTTTTTCAACCAAATTCAGAGCTGCCAAAGCCGTTCCTCCGGTCGCCAAAAGATCATCATGAATCAACACAACGTCGTCTTGACACAGGGCATCTTTATGCATTTCAATCGTATCTGAACCGTATTCTAACTCGTAAGATTCGGCAACAGTTTCGGCTGGCAATTTCCCCTTTTTGCGGATTGGAACAAAGCCGGCATCCAACAAATAAGCTGCAGCTCCACCAACAATAAAACCTCGGGATTCGAGTGAAACAATTTTGGTGATTCCTTTATCCTTGAATGTTTCGTATACTTCATTGACCACTTGCTTAAAGGCAACCGGATCTTTCAGCATCGTTGTAATATCTTTAAAACTAATCCCCTTTTCGGGGTAATCCGGCACCTCCCGGATGATTTCTTTTAAATTCATAGTTGATTTCTTTTTTGTGTTCCACGTGGAACATTAGCGTCCTAACATCACTAAAAGCACGTTTATATCGGAAGGATTAACTCCCGAAATACGGCTGGCCTGCCCGATTGTTTTGGGTTGAATGCGCGTTAGTTTTTGCCGCGCTTCGGTGGAAATAGTATGGATTTTTTCGTAGTCAAACTTACCTTCAATATTGATATTCTCAAGCCGCTTAAACTTGTCCGCCATCAATTTTTCACGCTCTATATAGCCAGCATATTTGATCAAAATTTCGGCCGATTCTACAATCTCTTCAAAGCGATTTTTAGGTACAATCTCCAACATTCGTTTAAAAGGTGTAACCGGTTCGATGACATCAAAAATAGAAATTTGAGGACGAGAAATAACATCTTTTAGCTTTACTCCTTGTTTCAACGGAGAAGTATTTTTAGCTTCTAAAACGGCATTTATAAATTGCGGCTTGATCGAAAAATTGCTAACAAATTCAATAATTTGATCACGCAATTTTAACTTTTCCTCCAGTAAATCCATTCGTTCCTGAGAGGCCAATCCAAGCTCAAAAGACTTTGGCGTTAACCGTACATCGGCATCATCCTGGCGCAATAAAATACGATACTCGGCACGCGAAGTAAACATCCGGTAAGGCTCATCTACACCTTTCGTGACCAAATCATCGATTAAAACACCAATATAAGCCTCATCCCTACCCAAAGTAAATTCGTCCTGATTATGGGCTTTTAAATGGGCATTAATACCACAAATAATACCTTGCGCAGCTGCCTCCTCATAACCGGTCGTTCCGTTGATCTGTCCACCGAAATAAAGGTTGCGGATATGCTTTGTTTCTAACGTGTGGTAAAGCTGTGTTGGATCGAAATAGTCGTATTCAATGGCATAACCCGGACGGTAAATTTTGGCATTTTCCAAGCCAGGAACCAGGCGCATAGCTTTATACTGAACCTGCCATGGTAGGGAACTTGAGAAGCCATTCAGATAATATTCATTCGTCGTTTCGCCTTCCGGCTCCAGGAATAACTGGTGTTGCTTTTTCTCGGCAAATGTTACCAATTTTGATTCAATACTGGGGCAATAACGAGGACCCGCACTCTGAATCGTTCCATCGTACATGGGAGATTCCTCAAAACCTTCCTCCAAGGCTGCATGAACTTCAGGAGAAGTATAGGTAATCCAGCAACTCCTCCCCTTCAATTCGCTTTTCACATCGGGTAAATAGGAAAATTTATAATGTCCTTCATCGCCCTTTTGCTCCGTTAATTTCGAAAAATCAATAGAACGTCCATCAATCCGGACCGGAGTTCCGGTCTTCAAACGACCAGTTTTAAAGCCAGCTTCTGCTAATTGATCACTGATAAAATAAGAAGCCGACTCCCCTATCCTACCCCCTTCCATCTTGGATTGGCCAATATGCATCAATCCATTCAAGAAAGTACCATTGGTAAGAATGACGGTTTTGGATTCAAATTCGACTCCAATTCTTGTTTTAACTCCCTTCACTTTGCCATTTTTAAGGAGCAAATGAATGACCGCATCCTGCCACAAATCCAGATTGTCGGTATTCTCCAAAACCGTTCGCCAGTATTCCGAAAAGCGAAAGCGGTCACTCTGAACCCGAGGACTCCACATAGCAGGTCCCTTGGAGCGATTTAACATGCGGAACTGAATAGACGATCGATCAGCAATAATGCCGGTATATCCACCCAAAGCATCAATTTCGCGTACAATCTGTCCCTTGGCAATTCCACCGATCGCCGGATTGCAAGACATTTGAGCATATTTGCCCATATCCATGGTTATGAGTAAGGTTTTCGACCCCAAATTGGCTGCTGCCACGGCTGCTTCACAACCGGCATGCCCCCCTCCCACGACAATTACATCATAAATAGGTAACATCATAAAAAATTTAGATGGCAAAATTAATAGAAAAGCTTAGAAATGAATAGCTTAATACACACTCAGGTAATAATCTTCTTTGCTGGTCATAAGCTGCTTCTCATCTGCTTCCTTATCCTTGTAGCCCAACAGATGGAGAACACCGTGAATAACGATCCGGTTCAATTCGTTGGCAAAACTAACTTGATATTCATCCGCATTTTCCTTGACCCGGTCGACACTAATAAAAATATCACCTGAAACAATGCCATCTTCAACATAGTCAAAAGTGATAATATCAGTATAGTAATCATGGTTCAAATACTGCTTGTTAATCTCCAGCAAATAATCATCACTACACAAAATAAAACTAAGTTCACCAGGCTCCTGGCCTTCTTCGGTAATTGTACTATTAATCCAGCTAGTAATTTTTGGTAAGTCTAATTGAAATTCTTCAATATCCTCAAAGTAAAAGTTGATGTTCACGACTCAATTTAAATTTAATTTTTATCAACGATCCATTATTCACAAATTCAACATCATCCGCTAAATTCCGAATAATGAATATTCCTCTTCCACGCTCATTTTTAATATTTTTAGTATCGGTCGGGTCTGGAATATCGTGTAGGTCAAATCCGTTGCCTTCATCCTCAATTTCAATACAGATCATATTGTCCTGATATTCAGCGCGAATATCAACCAACTTATTAATATTATGTCTGTTTCCATGAGAAATAGCATTATTAACTGACTCACAAACAGTTAACATTACAGATCCAAATTGTGTTCCAGGTAGTCCAGCTTCTTGAAGAAACGAATGTATGAATTTTTCAACATCATACAAATAGGTTAAATGAGATGGTATGCTGAGCCGCTTTTTCAATTTTCCTTTCTTAGATTATTGATATACTCCCTATATTTCCGATCATAGAATTTCCGCAACTGATAGTTATTTCTTTCAATAACTTCCTCCAATTGTTTTTCATGCTTTTTATACTCAAAAAATTCAATTGGGTTACTGTAAAATTTATCCTCGGCAGTTTTAGAATCCCGCTGATCATCTACATCTCTCTCCATTTCAGCCTTTTCAGCCTTTAATAATTTATTAAGAATTAATTGCTGTCTGCTAATCATTTCACTCGTTAAGTTCTTGTGAGCCAAATCCGCCACGTTTTGCTCCAACAACTGGTTGATTTGTTTAAGCTGCTCCTCAGCAGCACTTCCAACTTCTGAATTCATGAGCAATTCACGAATCATTTGCTGCATCATCTCTTGTTGAGCAAGCGTTTTTCCAATCTGTTCACTCCCCTTCCCTGATTGACCCGATTTCAGTTGATCAATCATTTGCTGCAACTGTTCTTTCATGCCTTGCTGGGCTTGCTTTAAAAGATTCATGGTTTCACTAGAATCAGATCCCGGCTTGTCGCATTGCTGATCGCCCGGCATGGCATAAGCCATTTGCTTTTGCAAATTATCCAGGGCTTCATTCAAAAACAGAGCCATGTTATTGGCCGAAGTTATGGCATATTGCTGCTGATTCAAGGAAGCATGCAGCCGGCTTTCCTCCAGTTCGTCCAAAGCCTTGTCCATGGCCAACTCTAATTTAAAAAGCTCCTTGGTAACTACATTGGCGATGGCCGGTGTTCGTTTGGCAACGGCAAACAAGGAATCCTTCACAACCTGGCTTTGCTTTATTAGATGATCCTGCTCCAGTCGAACCTGATTTAGGCGCGGATCGTTCTGATCAAGCAGACGGATTTCATCATACAAGGCCTCTTGATTTAATGAAAGATATATCAAGTTATCCAAAATTTGCTGCAAATCCCGCATATTTTCCATTTGCTGTTGCTGCATATTCATGGCCATCATCTGATCCAAAATGAAGGAAGCATTGTCATAGTTTTCGGCATTGTGCTGAATTTGCTCAACAGCTTTTCGCTTCCGTTTGTTTTGAAGGCTCTCCCCTACTCCATCGTAAGTCGAATTAATTTCCTCAAACTCCTTGTCCAGCGATTGCAAATTCATCGGCTGCTCAAGGGTCTGATTAAGCTCCAAAGCATTTTTCAAATCATTCTGAATATCCTTCAATTTATTTTGATTCTCGATTTCTTTCGAATTGGTCTCATCAAAGTTTCGATGTTCGTCCAGTTCGTAGGCAATTTGCTTTTCTTCTTCACCAAGTACTTTTAATACATCAACAAGCTCTTCCAGTTCCTGCTCCACTTTCATCCGTTTTAGCATTTGAAGATTTCGCTCCAATTGGTTTTCCAAATCTGTCATGGACATTTCCGAACGACGCGACAATTCATCAAATTTGGCTTGATCAAACTCCTTAGCCAACTCATTAAACTCATCAAAAAGCTTCTTCAATTCCTCGTCAAAAACATCATCGAGCAATTCTTCAATCTGCCTTTGTTTTTCAACCAAGGCTGCTTTTTCTTCAGAAAACGAATTTTTGAGGGCATTCATTTCGGCATTCTGCTTCTGAACCTGGTTCAAAATTTCCTCCAGCTGCTTTTTCTTGTTCAGAATTTCGGTAACCAATTGCTGCTTTTCCCAATCCGAGGAATTTTCGCTCCGGCTTTTAAATTTCAACTCATCAATGGCCTGCTGAATATCATGCGTCAACTCAAAACTCTCCTCCATTAAAAGCTCCAAATCCTGAAAATTCTGATCATCTAACTGATCCAATTCCTCCAAAGAAGGAAAAACAAATTGGAACGTTTCGGAAACCGCTTCTTTATAGGAATGAAAATAATCGTTATCGCGCACTGAAAAATAATAATCAACGCGATCAGTCAACCCAACCAACTCTTTAAAATCGAAGGTGAAGTAAAAATCCTGTTCATGAAGATTCTTCAATAGCGGCAATGCAATCAAGCTATCCTGCTGTTTGATCATTAAATGATAATTCAGGTCATGAAAGCCATAGTCATCTGCAATACTTCCTTTAAAGTAAAAACGGGTATAAGTAACCGAATCGCGTAACTGAGCTACATCAATTTTGGGGTATAAATCCGGAATCACATCCAAGCGAAACCTTAGTAAATCGCGATAATCAAAATAGCTGTTTTTGATCGATACCGTATAATCCACATTTTCCTTGGCCATATATTCTACAGTAAACGTTTTCGAATCCGGATTAACAATTATAGGCACTCCATTAACTGCAAAAAACAGTGAATCGGTATCCATCGTTTTAAATACCCATTTGATCTTCGATCCAAAAGGAACTTCCAAATCCCCCAGCATACTTTGTTGTTTTGACTCATAACCGGTATAAGCGGGCGGTTTTATTTCAACCGAGTATTCCAAAATAGCCGGTGACGGTAAAACTTCAACCTGGTAATTCGACGACCGATATTCGAGATTGGTAAAATAGATGCCAAAGCTATTGTTGAGATGTTCGAGTGAATAACTAAAAAGAGTGTCCTTTTTTGTCATCAGGAAATTTGAACCAGCTATATTAATATAGAGAAGATCCGGAATCTTGCTTCCATCACATTTCACTTGAAGTTTTAACCCCGTCCCTTTTTTCACCTTCAAACTATCATTCAAAATTTCGAAAGTAAAAGGTGCTGGTTTTTGAAACGATTCCTTGTAAGCCAATAATCGTTTTCCAGTGTTAGAAAACAAACCTGGAAATGTCATCGCTAATAAAAACGAAAAACAAACTAAAAGAAGAAGCATTCCCAAACTTCCTCGTAATTTTCGATAAGAAACGGCTTCTGAAAAATTGAAAATCTTAAGCTGTTCAATTTTCTTATCGATGCTTGCCCATACCAATTCCTGATGGCTTTCCTGATCGATCTTTGAGAGTTCAATTATGTTTATAATCTGATCCTCGATTTCCGGAAAATGATCAGAAATAATTTCTGCCGCCTTTTTATACGACATGCTTTTTGTTAGGCCAAGCAAGTTAAAAAATGGCCTTACGAAATAAAAAATGACGACTCCAGCAAAAAACAGAACAGAGAAATAAAAGAGCAAACTGCGGTAAAACGACCCCAAATAGCTAAAATGCTCGATCAATAAAACAATCACCAGGTAACTAAGCAGTAGCAGAGTAGACACGATAATTCCCCTTAAAAACGCATAAAAACTGTGCTTTCTAATGTATAATTCCAGTTTATCAACAAGGTGTTTATATCCCTCAGTCATATATCTTATCTCTCTATTTTAAAGTATTTTGCAACTTTACAAAAATGTTAATATCTCCGTATTTCCTGTTAATTCGACACAAATAAATATCCAAAATTAAATTTTAAAATTTGGTTTCCGATTCTGCCTAGTAATTTAATCTTGGAATAACAAACATAAGTTTTTAAAAATCACCATGAAGATATCAACAGCTATTAACATATCTCACCGTTAAAAAACCACAAAAAGTAATCAAAAACAAGAGATATTAACAGATGTTGATTTCATCGCCATTCAATTTATTTTCAGAAATAAGCCCTGTTCATATTCGGTTAATAACTGCCCAATAACATCAGATTCTCCAGTAAAACAAAAAACAGAGCAAATTTTTATACATGAAATCAACAGGCTATTATAATATCCATTTTTAATTTTTATTAAAACTTATAAATAATAATTAGGTGTTGAATTCAATTTTTTGAAAAAAGAGGGTTTCCTTTTCACTGTTTAAAGGATTAACTTTACAGTGCTTAAATGTATGTGTGAATGGAGGACAAACTTTCAATATTGCTGGTAGAAGATAATGTGCTGAATCAAAGGATTGTAACATTTAGTTTGAAGAAATTCAACCACGATGTTACGATTGCGAACAATGGTTTAGAAGCCCTGGAACGCTTTCAGGAAGCCCAGTACGATGTTATTTTAATGGATATAATGATGCCCGAAATGGATGGTTTAGAGGCTACTGTGAAAATACGGGAAATCGAAAATCAAAATCCACAGAACTTGAGAACCCCCATTATTGCACTTACGGCAAATACCATGGACAATGATCGGGATAAATGTCTCTCTTATGGCATGGATGAGTTTATGGCCAAACCTTTTGATATTGATAAATTGAAACAGATCTTTGAAGAGCTGGAAATCGTAAAATAAATTCCGCTACCCGACACTTCATGAAATAAAGCTATATTTGTTCGGTTAGAAAAGTATAGTTTTATGACAGATCAAATCGATCTTCACGATGAATCTTTTTCCGAGAGAGATGTGGATTTGGACAAGCAATTGCGTCCACTTTCTTTTGATGATTTCAAAGGGCAAAAGCAGATTGTCGAAAACCTGAAAGTTTTTGTACAGGCTGCCAAAATGCGTGGTGAAGCTTTGGATCATGTTTTATTGCATGGACCACCGGGGCTCGGAAAAACCACCTTGTCGAATATTATTGCAAATGAATTGGGCGTAAGTTTGAAGTTAACCTCCGGTCCAGTTTTGGATAAACCCGGTGATTTAGCCGGCTTGTTAACCAACCTTGAGCCAAGCGATGTGCTTTTCATCGACGAGATCCATCGTTTAAGCCCCATAGTGGAAGAATATTTGTATTCGGCTATGGAGGACTATAAAATTGATATTTTGATCGACAAAGGCCCCAGTGCACGTTCAATTCAATTGGAGTTAAATCCGTTCACCTTGGTTGGAGCAACTACCCGGTCGGGTTTATTGACCAGTCCGCTGCGGGCACGTTTTGGAATCAATGCTCATTTCGAATACTACGATCTGAGTATTCTGACCGGAATTGTGAAGCGTTCAGCGAAAATTCTGAATGTGGAGATCAAAGACCAGGCGGCCCTGGAAATTGCTTCCAGAAGCCGTGGAACACCTCGAATTGTAAATGCGCTGCTTCGACGCGTACGTGACTTTGCCCAGGTGAAAGGCAATGGCAAAATTGATTTGGAGATTACGCGGTTTTCACTCGAAGCACTCAATATTGATCAGCACGGTTTGGATGAAATGGACAATAAAATTCTATCGACCATCATTGATAAATTCAATGGAGGACCTGTGGGAATTTCTACCATTTCAACGGCTGTTGGTGAAGATTCAGGAACCATTGAAGAGGTGTACGAGCCCTTTTTAATCAAGGAAGGTTTTATCAAGCGTACACCCCGCGGACGTGAAGTAACCGACCGGGCCTACAAGCACTTGGGAAGAATTAATTACAACGGCGGACAAACACCTAGTCTTTTTTAATCAGTTTGACCTCGTATAAATGGGGCCAAAGTTTTCCAGTGATGTACATCTTTCCGTTGTCGGGATGAATGGCAATACCGTTTAAAACGTCAATGGGTTTATCCGGATTATAAAGCACCGAAAGCAAGCCTTCAAAATTGATATGGCCCAGCACTTTTCCTGTGTTTGGATCAATCTTTACCGCATAGTTGGTGGTGTAAATGTTGGCATAAAGTTCGCCTTGGTAGTATTCCAGTTCGTTCAAATATTTTACCGGCCCGCGGTCGTCATAAACCTGAAGCTTTTTGACTTCCTCGTAGGTTTCCGGGTCAATAAAATGTAAGAATTCGGACCCGTCGGTTTTAATTAAAT
Source organism: uncultured Sunxiuqinia sp. (assembly GCF_947495665.1). Classification (GTDB taxonomy): domain Bacteria; phylum Bacteroidota; class Bacteroidia; order Bacteroidales; family Prolixibacteraceae; genus Sunxiuqinia; species Sunxiuqinia rutila. The sequence continues at coordinate 146,696 of NZ_CANLZV010000005.1, read as the reverse complement.
GCGTACCGTCGTGTGCCAACCCCCAGCCTTCGGGCGTGCTGAAAGTAAATGAATCAATACGGGCAAAAGTGTTCAGATCATAGACAAAGCCTTTTTGTGCTTTGTAGGTCAGCTGGTAAATTTTCTGGTCAAAAATGGTGATCCCTTCACCAAAATACTGGTCTTCCATCTTGAATGATTTCAAAACAGATCCGGAATTCAGGTCAAATTTGAAAATGCCCGATTTTCCGTATTCTCCTGTACTTTCATAGAATTCGTTGTTGTGAATTTCGAGACCCTGGGTGAAGTGTTCGGTATTGTGTGGGTACGTGTTGACCACTTCGTAGCCGTAATTGGCCGGTTTTAAATCCGAAACCACTTCAAATGACTGAAAAGTAATACCTTCTACCCCATCTGTTTTAGTGGCCAACAGCTTGATGCTGTGTTTACCGAGCTCATTAAGCCGGCCAACAGCAAAGTTAAACTCCAGCTCATCACTGGTTTGAATCAACTTATTGTCCACATATAGTTTTGAATCTTTGATTTGGCCATCGCTGTTTTTTACTCGGATTGAAATTGAAATGGAGTCCCCAAATTCATAGCGGTTTTTTTGAGGATGAAGGCTGATTTTTGCGACAGGTTTTCTGGACCTCTTGGGAGAATTGGAACAAGAAATAAAAGCAACAAAAAGCGATACCGACAGCAGTAAAAGTGAAAATTTCAATTTCATTTTGAATTCAGTTTATTTTGAATGACTAAAAATACACAAACTTAAAAGATCCGGAATCAAACAAAATCTTTTTGCCTGAAAAAAAACAGCTTGAATCCCTATCTTTGACAAAATTTTGACGCATTGAATTCATTTAAAAAGTTAGCCGGAGAAACAGCCATTTATGGTATGAGCAGTATTGTTGGACGCTTTATCAACTGGTGGCTGGTACCTTACTATTCCTTTATATTTCTGACGTCTGAATACGGCGTAGTGACCAACCTGTATTCCTACATGGCTTTTCTGTTGGTTTTTTTAAGCTATGGCATGGAAACTGGTTTTTTCCGGTTCGCTTCGCAGGCCGAAAATAAAGAACGCGCTTATTCAAGTGCTTTAATTTCCTTGTTTGGAACATCCATGGGCTTTTTGTTGGTGGTGTTGGCCTTTTCAAAAGACATTGCCGCCTGGATTGATTACCCCGATCATCCGGAATACATTCAATGGGTAGCCTTGATTGTGGTGTTGGACACCCTTACGGCCATTCCGTTTGCCAAATTACGGATTGAATCAAAAGCCGTGAAATTCGCCGTGCTGAAGTTCGTCAACATTTTTATCATCATATTTCTGAATATTTTCTTCTTCAGCATTTGTCCGTCTTTGCTAAAAAATAATCCTGAAAGTTGGGTGAAGTTGATTTATTCCCCGGAACTGGGCGTAGGCTATGTTTTCATTTCAAACCTGATTGCCTCGGTTATCAGCCTGATTTTGCTGGTACCGGAAATGATAGTCAAACTGCAACTTGATAGACGGTTGCTGAAGGAAATGGTGTGGTACTCCTTCCCCATTCTGATTGTTGGAGTTGGTGGAATAATGACTCAACATATCGACAAAATATTACTTCCAAAACTGTTACCCGAAAGTCAGGAGCCAATGTCGCAGCTGGGAATTTATGGCGCCAATGTTAAACTCGCTGTCATTCTAAACATGTTTATTCAGGCGTTTCGTTATGCGTTTGAGCCTTTTTTCTTTTCCCAGGTTAAGTCAGAAGATAACAAGCGCGGTTATGCCATTATCATGAAGTATTTTGTGCTTTTTGGCTTAAGCATCTTTTTGGGCATCTGTTTATACATCGATTTGGTGAAACTAATTGTGGATGCCAAATACCACTCGGGTTTAAATGTCGTTCCCATCATTTTAATGGCGAACCTCTTTTTAGGCATTTACTACACCCTTTCACTTTGGTATAAACTGACCGATAAAACCCGCTATGGCGCTTACTTTTCACTGGCCGGTGCCGGAATCAGCTTAATCCTGAATATCCTTTTCATCCCACAATTTGGATATATGGCCTCAGCTTGGGCCATGCTGATTTCCTTTGTGGCCATGGTGGTACTTTCCTACAGCTTCGGTCAAAAGTATTTTCCGGTCAACTACCCCTTAAAACGCATTGGCCTTTACTTTGCTGCTGCTTTGCTTATTTACTTTGCGGCAAGTTTGTTAAACCTCACCCCCTCGGTGTGGATGTACCTCATTCATACCTTGCTGATTAGTTTGTTTTTATTGTTAGCTTTTTTATTAGAGCGAAAAGAAATTTATCGGTTTCTTAAGTAAGAAACTCCGAATAAATACTTTTAAGTATTATTTTTGATTATTTTTAGTGAAAATGAATAAGATGAAGATTGCATTGGCTTCAGATCACGCTGGATTTGAAAAGAAACAGGTGATTATGAATTTTTTGAAAGAACAAGGGATCGAATTTAAAGATTTTGGCGCATATTCCGATGAGAGTTCCGACTATCCGGATTGGGCTCACCCCATGGCAAAAGCGGTAGAAGATGGAGATTTTGAGTTGGGAATTTCGCTTTGTGGAAGTGGCAACGGAATTAACATGACAGCCAATAAACATCAGCAAATTCGCTCAGCCATTTGCTGGACTCCTGAGATTGCAGAACTGGCCCGTTTGCACAACGATGCGAATGTTTGTGCCCTGCCTGCTCGTTTTATCAATGATGAAGAAGCCCTTCAAATTGTAAAAACGTTTCTTTCAACGGATTTTGAAGGGGGCCGTCATGTGCGACGAATCAATAAAATGCCTTTAAGCTAGTTATGTCACACGAGAAAAAACAATTTCTGGAGGAATCTGCGAAAATTGCGCCCGATAAACGACATCGGGCTACCATTAAATTCAATATTTCGAAATATGACGCAGCGGTGGATCGGGGACGAAAACGTTATTCTGATCTGGCTTTGGCCAAAGCGCGTGCATCATATATCAAAGGCGAAGCTATTGGTCAATTAGCGGATTACCTGCTGGAATTTGAAAAAAACAGCCAGGCGAACGGCGCCGAGGTCATTTGGGCCGAAGATGCGCACGAAGCCATTCAGGCTGTTCAGCAAATATTGAAAGAGAATAAGGCTAGTTTGTTGGTCAAAAGTAAGTCGATGACCACCGAAGAAATTGAGCTCAATCATCATGTTGAAGCGGTTGGTGTGGAGTCGCTTGAAACCGATTTGGGTGAATACATTGTACAAATAGCAGGTGAAAAACCTTACCACATTGTTACGCCGGCTATGCATAAATCGAAAGAAGATATTGCTGAGCTTTTTCATGAGAAATTCGACACGCCGGAAAAAAGTACACCCGAATATTTAACCAGCTTTGTGCGGGGTTTGCTTCGCGAAAAGTTTACCCAGGCCGAAGTTGGAGTTACTGGTGCTAACTTTTTGATTGCCGATAAAGGTGCCATTGCCTTGACCGAAAATGAAGGGAATGCCATGATGACTTTCTCTTTTCCGAAAATTCACATTGTTATAGGCGGAATTGAAAAAGTGATTCCACGATTGCAGGATTTGGGCTTAATGTGGCCCCTGCTGGCAGCTCATGGTACCGGACAGCAGGTTACGGTTTACAACTCCATTGTTTCCGGACCAAAACAAGCGGGCGAGACCGATGGGCCGGAGAAAATGTATGTGATTTTACTGGACAATAAGCGGAGTGAGTTGTACCAAAAGGATGATCAGTTTGAAGCACTGAAATGCATTCGTTGTGGTGCTTGCTTAAACGCCTGCCCGATTTATAAAAATGTAGGAGGCTACACTTACGATGCCACTTACAGCGGCCCTATTGGTTCTGTCATTACCCCTTTCCTAAAAGGCTTTTCAGAGTATAATCACTTGAGTTCGGCATGCTCCGTGTGTGGAAAATGTAGTGAAGTGTGCCCGGTAAAAATTCCGCTGCACAACATGTTGTTGTACAACCGGCGCGATGCTGTTGAGCGCGGCGATACGCCTGCCTTGTGGAACATGGGAATGAAAGCGTTTGAATTTGCTTTTATGAAGCGGAAACGTTTGGATTTGCTCAATGGAAAAACCAAAAATCAATTGGGTAAACTGCAACAAAATGCCTTGGGCGATCAAAAATCCCTGCCAACATTTGCTAAGGAATCATTTAGTCAACAATGGAAAAATAAACACTAAATTATGCTTTCAAATACATGTAAATATGCCATTAGGGCTTTAATCTATCTCGGTAAATTCAGCGATGGTGATGGAACCAAAATCGGTATCAAGAAAATTTCAAGCGATTTGGATATTCCCACTCCCTTTCTTGGTAAAATTCTTCAAAACCTGGTCAAGCAAAAAATTTTGGTTTCCACCAAAGGACCCAATGGCGGTTTTGGCTTAGGCAAGGCAGCCGAAGAAATTTCACTTTACGATATTGTGACGATTATTGATGGGGAAGATTTCTTTAAAAATTGCCTGATCAGCATGGAACCATGTTCTACCCATCACGAGAGTGGACAACCTTGTCCGGTGCATAAAAGCTTTTCAGAAGTTCGTCAGAAACTTTCAACCTTTTATTCCGAAACAACGTTGGCAACCATCATCGAAGACATGGCCGGGCACGAAGACCTGATTAAAATGTAAACCATATTCATTCCGGCAGGCCGTCGGAGCACGAAAAGAGGAGGATCGAATCATGGCCGGAATTTATATTCACATTCCATTTTGTAAGACCAAGTGTCACTATTGCGATTTTTATAAATCCACCGACTTTGGGGCAAAAACCGATTTTTTAGGCGCGCTGAAACAAGAAATAGCCGAGCGCAAGAACGAGCTTCAAAACGAAGCAATTGCCAGTATTTATTTTGGAGGAGGCACGCCTTCGGTATTGAAAATTGAAGAAATCAACGACATCCTGACCCTGGTGGGTGAACACTATCAGCTGGCCGAAGATGTGGAAATTACGCTGGAAGCTAATCCTGACGATTTATCAGAAGCCTTTTTAGAAGGGCTAAAAACAACGATCATCAACCGACTGAGTATCGGTACCCAGTCCTTCAACGATCACGACTTAAAAAGCATGAATCGCCGGCATAACAGCCGGCAAGCTTTAACATCCATCCGTGCGGCACAGGAAGCCGGCTTTCAAAACATCAGCATCGACTTAATCTACGGGTTGCCAAATCAAACGCTGGCTGACTGGGAAGCCAACATTGATCAGGCCCTGGCGCTGAATGTTCAGCACATTTCGGCTTACCACCTTACTTACCACGAAGGCACGGTTTTTTACGATTATCTGAAAAAGGGAAAAATCAAGGAATTGCCCGATGAATTAAGCTTAGAGCAGTTTAAGCACTTGTTGAGCCGGTTGGAAGAAGCCGGTTTTGAGCAATACGAAATTTCAAATTTTGCCCGCAATGCCGCTTATTCGCGGCACAATAAGGCCTATTGGGAACGGAAAAAGTACCTCGGATTTGGCCCCTCAGCGCATTCGTTTGATCATCAATCCAGACGATGGAATGTTTCCAGTTTACGAAAGTACCTGCAGGCAATGGAACAAAAGTTACCTTACTGGGAAACGGAAATCTTGTCGGAGCAGGACCAGTATAACGACTACATGATTACCTCGTTGCGAACCAAATGGGGCATTTCAACGGAGTATTTAACGCAGAATTTTGCAGCTAAATATGTTCAGCATTTTCAAAAAGAAGCTGAAAAATATGTCGCCAGCAAACACCTTAGTTGCGAAAATAAAGTCTACAAATTGTCCGTTGAAGGCTTGTTTATTTCGGACAAAATCATGGAAGAATTGTTCTACATTGAATAGGTTTAAATTTTGTTAATTGCGTGATCATAAGGCGCAGACTTGCAATATTTATCTATCTTTGCAGACTGAAAAAATGCAAGCTATGGAAGTGAAAATTGTTAACCAATCGAAGAATGAACTGCCGGCATACAGCACGGCCTTATCTGCAGGAATGGACTTACGTGCTGACCTGGAACAACCCATTGTTTTAAAACCACTGGAACGCACTTTGGTTCCAACGGGTTTGTTTATCGAATTACCAGCTGGTCATGAAGCACAAATCCGGCCGCGAAGTGGCTTGGCAATCAAAAAAGGAATTACGGTTTTAAATACGCCAGGAACAATTGATGCGGATTATCGTGGTGAAATTAAAGTGATTTTGGTTAACTTATCCAACGAAGAATTTGTTATCAATCATGGAGAACGAATCTGCCAGATGGTGATTGCCAAACACGAAACAGTGAGCTGGCAACCTGTTCAGATTTTGGAAGAAACTGAGCGCGGAGCTGGTGGCTTTGGACACACAGGCAAAAATTAATACAAAAAATGACCTTGAAAAGACTGACATATCTTTTAGTATTCGCCCTGATTTTTACGTCCTGTTCAACGGCACAGAAACAATTGGTGGCAGAACCTGTTGTGGAAGTCGAAAAAGGCGATCAGTTATCTGATGATCAGCGCAATGAATTTGAGTACTTGTTTATTGAAGGGCTTAAGCAAAAGAAATTAGGCAATATTCAAAATGCTGTTTCCATCTTTTCCCGCTGTTTGGAAATCGACCCGAATTCCTCGGTGGCCATGTACGAAATGGCAAGTATTCATTACGCCAACAAAGACCTGACCAGCGCCTCACTCCTGCTGGAAAAGGCCATCAGTATCAATTCTGAAAATAAATGGTACAAACTGATGTTGGCCGAAATCTATCGCCAGCGTCAGCAGTTTAACGAAGCAGCTGGCTTGTACACCGAATTGAGTACCCTGGAACCGGAAAACCTGGAATATCGGTATTATAAGGCGGTGCTGTTGAGCATGGCCGAAAATTATTCGGAAGCGCTGACAGCCTACGAAGAGCTGGAGAAAAAGACGGGTTTAAACGAACAAATATCGGTTGCCAAGCAACAAATTTACGTGTCGTTGGAGCAACCCGACAAAGCTGTTGAAGAAATCAACCGTCTGATTGAGTCCAACCCTGAAGAACCTCAATACTACGGGCTGATGGCGGAGCTTTATCAGCAGTTGGGCGACTCGGTGCAAGCCCTCAATTATTTCAACAAAATACTGGATATTGACCCGGAAAATGGCTTTGTTCATTTTTCATTGGCCAACTACTACATTGAGCAAGGCAATAAGGAAAAGGCGTTTGATCACATCAAAATGGCGTTTGCCAACGCCGACCTCGATGCTGAAAGTAAAATTCAGTATTACATGCTGCAAACGTCCAACGCCGAAAATTCGGATTGGAGCAATGAGCAAATTGATGAGTTGTTGGATATTCTGCACAAAACCCATCCGGATGACAACCGGATGTATACCATTTATGCCGAACATTTGATGCGGCAAAATAAAATAGAAGAAGCCCGCAATTATTTGAAACAATACCTGGAAACGGACAAGGAAAACTTCGTGATCTGGCAACAGCTGTTGTTTATGGATAATGATTTAATGGATTTTGAAAGCTTGTACACCAACAGCAAAGAAGCCATTGAATTGTTCCCCAATCAGGCCGTGCTTTATGCGCTTCATGCTGTTGGGGCATTACAGCTAAAAAAGTACGAAGAAGTGATTGCCGTGGTTGAAGAAGGAGAAACCTATGTGCTGGATAACCAGGCATTGAAAGTTCAGTTTGAACTTTATAAAGCAGAGGCCAACTACAACCTTGGCCGGGTGAAGGAAGCCTTCAAAGCGTTTGATGAGGTGATTAAACTGGATCCGAATAATTACATGGCCATCAACAACTATGCGTATTACCTGTCCTTACGCGGTCAGGAGCTTGAAAAAGCCGAGCGTTTAAGTGGAAGGGTGGTGCAGGCTAATCCGGAAAATCCAACCTACCTGGACACCTATGCCTGGGTGCTGTTCCAGCGCGAAAATTACCAACTGGCTAAGTTCTACATTGAATCGGCCATAAGCAATGGTGGCGCTGAAAATTCCGTTTTGCTTGAACATTACGGCGACATTCTTTACAAGCTTGGTGAAACCGACAAAGCACTTGAAAATTGGAAAAAAGCGCATGCGCTTGGCGAAGGCACCGAAGTGTTGGAACAGAAAATTAAAGAATCACGATTTATTGAAAATAAGATCCCTTGAAAACACGTTTTTACCGCCCGTATATCTACCTGATACTTGTTGTGTTGCTGGGTTTTTCTTCCTGCAAAACCAGTAAAATGGTGACCACCGAAAGCGTTCGGCCCATTAGCACCAACCGCCTAATTAAGAAAGTTCAGGAAAAAGCCTTTGACTATGATATGCTGGCTATTAAACGCATTATTTGTCAGTTTGAAGGACCTGATGAGAAGGCCTCCTTTCGGGCTAACCTGAAATCGGAAAAAGATAAGCAAATCCTGCTTACCATCAGTAAAATCAACATTCCGCTGGCGCGCCTGCATTTAACACCGGACAGTGTGAAAATGGTGAATTACCTGAAAAAGGAGTACCTGGAAGAAAATTATCACTTTTTAAGCAATCTCGTTCACATGGATCTGTCCTTTCAGGTGGTTCAATCCATCATTAGCAACGAAGCTTTTTCGTATTACGAAGGTCCGAAAAGCAGTGATTTCAAAGAGTTCGTTTCTTACACGGATTCGGGAATGTACGTTCTGCAATCGGTTAAAAACCGAAAACTGAATAAAATAGAGCGTAAGGGAAAAGACGATAAAATTGACCGGTACCTCAAAAAGATGAACGGTGAAGATTTTATTGTGCAACGCCTGTATATTGATCCGCAAACCTTTAAAATCCGGAAAATTATTCTGGATGATCAGTCTAACGAACGTAAAGTAACGGTTGATTTTTCAGAATTTGTGTCGGTAGGTCGCCAGCTTTATCCCGGTGATATTGACATTCGGTTTGAGAATGCGGAAAAAGATTTGTCGATGCAGATTAAACTGAGTAAATTTTCCACCGAAAAAGACCAATCGTTTAATTTTAACATTCCGGATAAGTATAGCCGGATGAACTAGCCCTATTTAAGCAATGAGAAGCCTTCTGTTGAGCTTTGTGTTCTTTCTTGTCTCTTTGTCCCTTTTGGGACAATCATTGACGGATTTGCGCGCTAAAAAGGTCAATACGTCACAGGTGATTAAATATACTTCGAGTTTACTGGAAAAAGCCCGGCAGAATGAAAAAGCCAGCCTTGGCAAGTTGCAATTGCTGAACTCTCAAATTCAAAACCGAAACCAGCTGATTCAGAATATCAATGATGAAATTTCGTTTCTGGATGGCTACATTGATGAAAATACGGCTGTTTCATCCATGCTCAACGGCGATTTGGAGCAGTTGAAAAAGGAATATGCTGCGATGATTCGTTTTGCCATGAAGAACAAGAACAGCTACGACATGCTGATTTTTCTTTTGTCTTCAGAAAACTTAAACCAGGCTTACAAGCGCATGCTCTACCTCAGGCGCTATGCCCAATACCGGAAATCTCAGGCTGAAGTGATTCAGGCCATAAGCAGTTTGCTGGAGGAAAAAGTTGCGGAACTGCAGGAACAAAAGGCGCAGAAAGCCCAGTTGCTGGCCAGTAAAAATGAGGAAACGCAACAGTTGTTAAGTGAGAAAAAGCAACAAAACCAGCAAGTACAAAGTCTTCAACAAAAACAGCGAACTCTTCGTAAAAAACTGCGCGACCAGCAGAAAGAACAGGAAAAACTGAATCAGGAAATTGAACGTCTGTTAGCCGAAGAAGCCCGCAAGGCACGCGAAAAGGGCTCTTTTGAAATGACCCCGGAACAAAAACTGTTAGCAGCTAGTTTTGAGGAAAATAAGGGACGTATGCCTTGGCCGGTTGAACGCGGTGTGATAACCGAACGTTTTGGCGTCCATGCTCATGCTGTTTTGAAAAACATCCAGATAAAAAGCAATGGCATTGACATCAGTACCGATGAGGGAGCGCAGGCTCGTTCCGTGTTCAATGGCGAGGTTAGCCGGGTGTTTGCCATTTCGGGTGGGAACATGGCCGTTATCATTCGGCACGGAAGCTTTTTAAGTGTTTATTCCAATTTGAAAGAAGTTTTTGTAACTGCCGGACAACAAGTTAAAACGAAGCAAACCATCGGAGCTGTTTTCACCGATTCTTCGGAAGGAAATAAAACGGTGCTGAAATTTCAGGTATGGCGCGAAAATCAAAAATTAAATCCGGAACATTGGATTAGCCGCTAAAAAAAAGAAGATGGAATCAACCTGTGATCCCATCCTTTATATGATTTGAAGGCGGTTTTCAATCGAAAACAAGTGCCCTCAAAATAGACCTTGAAGAATACATTTTATAAGGTTCCAATTTGACCTGCTTACAGATTAGCCACCCGACTCAAGGCTTTAATATCAAGCAGCTTAATCTTTCTTCCCTGTAAGTCAATCAGCTTGTCTTGTTTGAACTCAGACAGCAAGCGAATGACACTTTCCGTGGCTGTTCCTACAATGTTGGCCAGTTCTTCCCGTGTTAGCGAAATTTGCAGGGTGTTCGAATTGTCCAAGTCAAAAGCCTCTTTCAGCAAAAGCAATACTTCAGCCAACCGTTCGCGAACGGTTTTTTGAGCAATATCGGTAATGTAATCATTGGCTTCGCGTAATTCCTTGCAAACAATTTGAAGCATATGATGTGAAAATTGCCAGTTGCTTTGAATGAGAAACTGTAGGGTTTGGTAGGGAATATGGCATAAAACAGCCTCTTCGATTACCTTGGCGGTGGTGCAGGCCGACTCCTCACTTAAAAGTGAACGGTAAGCGATGATCTCCCCTTTTTTGGCAAAACGGATGATCTGTTCCTTGCCATCAATTCCGGTTTTCAAAATCTTGACAATGCCCTTGGTAACACAATAGAACCCGGTTAAACGGCTTCCTTCCCGATAAATGATACTTCCCTTTTTGAATAACGAACACGTCTTCTCATAATTAAGCTGAGCAAATTCCTGTTCGGTTAATTTTTTAAATAATTGAAAGCCTGAAAGTTCGCATTCTTCTTCTGTAGGTCTGTTAGTTGAACTTCTCATGAACCGTTATTTGTTAATATTGGATGAATAATGTTGATAATCGATTTTAAATATACAATGAACATTTATATTTGTAAAACTATTTAGTTATATATTTTAATACCTGAATTTTCAGGGTAAGTATAACGAGTTAATTGTTAAAACTGAAATTGTTATGAAACACATTGTTGACCTCGCCTGGAAAGAAAATATGGCTTTTGAAACGGAACAAGACGGACACCCACTAATCATTGATGCCGGGGTTGAAAGTGGCGGAAACAACTTGGGCTTTCGCCCCAAAAAATTGATGCTAACGGCCTTGGCTGGTTGCACTGGTCTGGATGTAATTTCCATTCTGAAAAAGATGAAAGTGGTACCGGAAGCTTTCCATGTGATTGTTGAAGGCGATGTGAGCGAAGAGCATCCCAAGAAATACGTTGAAATGAAGGTGATTTACCAGTTTAAAGGAAAGGATTTGCCGCTTGCAAAGTTGCAAAAGGCGGTGAATCTGTCCGAAGAAAAATACTGCGGCGTAAGCGCTGTTTATAAGGATGCCATGAAATTAACCAGCGAAATCAGGGTGATTGATTAAAGCAGAATGAACCGAACAAATCTTTTTACTGACGAGCACGAAGAGCGGATTTTTAGAATTCTGCCAATCTGCGATTTGAAGGAAGAGGAGCGAAGGCAAAATCAACTGCCTCACCTGCATAATTTTTACTCCATTTTCTGGATTCAGAGCGGACAGGCAGTGCATGCCACTGACTTTGTGGAATACGTCATTGAAAAAGACACCTTACTTTTTGTGCCGCCAGGCCTGAAACACCGTATGGTTTTGGATCAGATTGCAACCGGCTATTCCATTCTTTTTAACGAAGAATTTTTGCGTTATAACCGGAAGGAGTACACCCCGATAAAAGAGTACGACTTGTTTAACAACCCTGAATTCAAGACCTTGATAAAAGTGGAAGGCGACACCAAGGTGCAGCTCAACCTGTTGGTGAAAGCCATGATGGATGAAGTGCAGCAGCCGGATAAACATAGCCAGGATGTTGTCTTGAACTTGTTGCATCTGTTCTTGTTGCACTCCATTCGGATTTTTGAAACCCAATACCAACCAATTAGTGAGGAGGAATCGGACAGCTTGACCATTATCCGGTTTAAAAAGCTGATTGAAGAAAACTATACCCGCGAAAAGAGTGTGTCCGCTTATGCCGATATGCTTCAACTCAGTCCGACTTGTTTGAGCGAGGTTGCTAAAAAATCGTCGGGGATTACTGCCGGAGAAATGATTCGAAACCGCATTATTGATGAAGCTAAACAAAAATTGTTTGCCACGGATATGAGCGGAAAGGAAATTGCCTACACCCTGGGATTTGAAGACCCATCCTACTTTAGCCGCTTCTTTAAGAAGTATACAGGCTTAACAATCAAGGATTTTAGGGATAGGAGTAGAAAAAAGTACCAGTAAATCCGATTTTTGTCCATTTATTCAGACCTAAAGGTCCTTTATTTTTGTAGCTGAATATTAACACTCAAAAATGAAACAGTTATGAAAACACTTAAATTGAAAAAATGGGCCGTTTTAAGTTTGGCTATATTGGTAAGTTCAGCAGTTTTTGCAGGGAATTATGTAGTAGATGCTTCCAACAGCACCGTAAGCTGGAATGGCAAGAAAGTAACCGGTGAACATTATGGTTCGATTGATATAAAAGAAGGTTCGTTAGAAGTGATTGATGGCGAAGTTAAAGGTGGTACGGTTGTTATTGACATGCAATCGATTAAAAACGAAGACCTGACAAATGAGGAATACAACCAGAAACTGGTTGGACACCTGAAATCAGATGATTTCTTTTCCGTGGAAACCCATCCTATAGCCAGCCTGGTACTCACCGAAGTTAAAAAATCGGGCAACAGCTATACATTTACCGGCGATTTGACGATTAAGGGAACTACCAAACCAGTTAGTTTTCAGGCCACATCAACCACTCAAAGTGGCGGTGTTACTTTGGAAGGAAAGTTGGTAATTGATCGCTCAGACTATGACGTTAGGTATGGTTCCAAGTCGTTTTTCGACAACTTGGGCGATAAAATGATTTACGACGATTTCACTCTTGATTTCGTTGTTGTAGCAAAAAAATAAAGGAAGGAAGGAGGGAACAATGGCTATTGTTCTTTACAGATCAGAAAGCAGGGGGACAGCTGATCATGGCTGGCTCAAAAGCCGGCACACGTTTAGCTTTGCCAATTACTATTGCCCGTCGCGCTTAAATTTTGGGGCCTTGCGCGTGTTGAACGATGATTATGTGGAGCCTAAAATGGGCTTTGGAACGCATCCTCATGACAATATGGAAATCATTTCCATCGTGCTGGATGGCCAGCTGGAACATAAAGACAGCATGGGCACAGGATCCATCATTAAAAAGGGTGAAGTTCAGGTGATGTCAGCCGGTTCAGGCGTTACACATTCTGAATTTAACCCATCTTCGGAAGAGCCGGTTCGTTTTTTTCAAATTTGGCTGTTTCCGAATAAGAAAAATGTGACACCACGCTATGATCAGGCCTATTTTGATCCAGCGGATTTACAAAATAACTGGCAGCTGATTATTTCTCCGGATGGGGCAAATGATTCCATGTGGATTCACCAGGATGCTTGGTTGTTTCGCGGAAATTTCGAGGCTGGACAATTAATCAATTATCAGCCGAAAAACCCTGAAAACGGTGTTTTCCTCATGGTTATTGAAGGCGAAATTGAAGTAGCCGGTCACGTGCTTTCCCGGCGCGATGCAGTGGGCTTAACCGAACTGGACGGGAAGCTGCCAATTCAAATTGAAAAAGAGAGTCAATTGCTGTTGATGGAAGTCCCAATGGCAATTTAGCAATGAAGGAGAAAGAAACCTGGATGATGATTCATTCAGGTTTTTTAAGGCCAAATTTCAGCCATATTTGACGGCAGGGCATCCATGCGAATCAGGCGAATATTAAAGTCGGTCCGGTCTTCGCCCTTGACTTCAAAAACAGCCTTAAAATTGGATGATTTAAGCGCTTTCAGCTGCTTGTTGAATGGCTTCATTTTTAAAGGATCGGTAAAGTATTTGAGCAAGGCCATGTTGCCAATGTCATTGTCGCACAGGAAAAAAAGAACCTGGCGTTTATCCGGTAATTCAAATTGAGCCACCACAGCATGCTCATAGTTTAGGTAATCGGTTGACCGGTTATCAAAATGAAGGGTGGTATCTGCAGTGTGATATTCCAACATGGTTTCTTCTATTCGATAAGTTAAGCCGAGTTTCTCAACGGTACTTTTCAATTCATGCAAGGTTTTAAATGAGCCGACAAACAGCAGATTTTGATCGCGAAAATCATCAATTTTAATTCGAGATGAATAGTCCATTTTTAAACTGAAATGACCTCCGCCAAACACCTGCATGAGGTAGAATAAGCCAATTGGAGCTTGGTTGTTGATGTAGGTCAGGTTGGTTTTTTCCATGTGTCCAACCAATTCGGGGTGGCTTTGAAGGAAAGCATCAAAATCCTGGTCAGAGTTAATCCTGCTGTCCCGGATACTTCCTTTGTCGCTTGAAGGAATGGGGCCACGGTAGAAATAATGATCTCCTAAAATCAGCTTGGTGGGATGACCACCAGCGAAAAACGCTTTCCAGAAATCAATGGTCACCGGGTTGCTGGAAATAACCAGCTGGAAGAGCAGAATACCAATCAGAAGCAACAAGCTGGAGGCAGCCAGCCAAGGTGAAAACCGGTACACTTTTCGCTTCAGCGATTTAATGGGCGAGTGGTTGAAATGAATGGCATATTGTCCTTTGGGAAGTTCAAAGATCAACTCATCTTCTTGCCCTTCCTGAGCATAATATTCCTCCAGTTTTTTCCGAAGGTTATGCATGTAGACCCGCACGTTGACTTCTTTATCCGGATCATATTTTTTACCAAACACATCGGCGGCAATCTGAAACTCTTTGGGCTTTTCCCCTTTTAAAGAGCAGCTTACCAGATATTTCAACAGCTCGCGGTTAACCGGCGACTTGGAAAAAGTATGGCTTTCAATCAGGCGGCTGAGGGAGCGTTTGATATGGGAATGATCATTTTGCAAAGCGTTGATAGACAGTGTTGTAAAATTGATTTTTAACGTTGACTTTACGGCTTTAATCACGTATCTTTTTCAAAAGTAGCAAGAAGCCGGTATATTCCTTACAGAAATCATAATTAATTCCAAATAAATCTCTGCCCTTCAAAACCGACAGAGAAAAACTTAAACGTATGCAAAAATCGAAAAATCTGAATCGTCGCCATTTTTTAGGCACTGCCGGCACGCTGACTGCCGGTGCACTTTTGGCAAATCCCATGCAAACAATCGCCAAACCGGCAAGTGCTAAAACCAAACTGGCCTTAGTAGGCACCGGAATTCGCGGAACCAGCTTTTGGGGCAAAAACATTGTTGAGAACTATTCCAAAGAAACCACCTTTGTGGGTTTGTGTGATATAAACCCCGGCCGGCTTCAATTTGCTTTGAAATACATGGGTGTCAACTGTCCGGTATTTACTGATTTTGAGCAAATGATTCGGGAAACCAAGCCGGATGTAGTCATTGTAACCACTATGGACTCCACGCATGATGAGTTCATCATTAAAGCGCTGGAGATGGGCTGCGATGTGATAACAGAAAAGCCTATGACGACCGATGAGGATAAGTGCCAGGCCATTTTGGATGCCGAGCGCCGAACCGGACGCAAGGTGATTGTTGGCTTCAACTATCGCTACGGACACCAGTTTTCGAAACTGAAGGAATTGTTGGCTAAGCGCGAAGTTGGCCGGGTCACTTCGGTTGATTTTCACTGGTACCTGAATACCTATCACGGAGCCTCGTATTTCCGGCGCTGGCATGGGGAGTGCGACAAAGGCGGAAGCTTGTTGGTTCATAAGTCAACCCATCATTTTGACTTGCTGAACTGGTGGATTGACTCGGACCCGGTAGAAGTGACGGCTTATGGCGAACTGGAACATTACGGAAGTAACAATGAGTTTCGCGGAGCCAATTGCCGTTCGTGCGCTTACACCGACAAGTGTAAATTCTATTGGGACATAATGAAAGACAAGCGTGCGGTAGATCTGTATGTGAACAATGAAAAATACGACGGCTACATTCGCGATAATTGCTTGTGGCGCCATCGCATTGATATTTACGATAAGATGGCGGTGCAGATTAAATATGCCAATGACGTGCAGGTGAGCTATTCACTGACGACCTATTCGCCTTTTGAAGGGTGGCAAATTGCTTTTAACGGCATGGATGGCCGAATTGATTCGTGGGAAGGTATTCCTTGGCGTGCGGATGAGCGCGTAAACCAGGCGCAGCTTCATGCGCAGGAAATGAACCAAAACGCGAAAGAAAACGATTCAGCCTATGACGAAATTATGGTGATGAAAAATTGGAATCCGGACTATGAGCTGGTCAAAGTGTCCCGCATTCGCGGCGGACATGGAGGAGGCGATGTTCGTCTTCAGGATAAGATTTTCAAAGACCCGGACATGCCTGATCCGTATAAGCATTCGGCCGGAACGCGTGATGGCGCCATGTCAATCCTCATCGGTATTGCAGCGCGTAAAAGTATTGAAGAAGAGCGGCCGGTACAAATTGCCGAATTGACGGATATTGTTCCAAGTGCAGATCGGACTTAGACAATCCATATCGGACTAAAAAATTGAAAGGGCTTTTTTTGAAAGGCCCTTTTTTTATGCTTAATTTTAGGAGAGAAAAAATGAATAGTATGAGATCTGTCAATCCATTTAATAATCAGGTGATCCAATCGTATGCGGCTTATTCGGATGATGAAGCCAAACGGATCATTAAAGCTGTTGATTTGGCTTTTGTATCTTGGAAGGAAACTTCGTTTGAAGAGCGCAAAGCATACCTGCTGAAGCTGGAGAAACAACTGCTTGATCAGCAAGATAAACTGGCTGACTTGATTGTTGGTGAGATGGGGAAAGTGAAAAAGGAAGCCTTGGGCGAGCTGAAGAAATGCGCGTGGGTATGTCGTTATTACGCTGAAAACGGAGAACAGTTTTTGGCGCGGGAAACAATTCAGGCGGACGCTTCAGATTCCTTTGTTAGTTTTCAGCCCTTGGGAACCATTTTGGCTGTAATGCCCTGGAACTTTCCGTTTTGGCAGGTTTTTCGTTTTTTGGCACCAACCCTTATGGCTGGAAATACGGCGGTTTTAAAACATGCCAGCAATGTGCAGGGATGTTCGCTGGCCATTGAAAAACTGGTGAAGGATGCGGGTTTTCCGAAAGATGTTTTTCGAAGCTTGCTGATTGGAGGAAAGTCGGTCAGGCAAGTGATTGAAAACCCCCGAATAAGAGCGGTAACCCTAACCGGAAGCACACCGGCCGGGAAAGCGGTAGCTGCCGCAGCGGGTGCTGTTTTGAAAAAATCGGTTTTGGAGCTGGGAGGCAGCGATCCGTACTTGATTTTGGAGGATGCGGACATTGAGGAAGCTGCCGAACGATGTGTGGTCAGCCGGCTGCTTAATGCGGGCCAGAGTTGTATTGGCGCCAAGCGCTTCATTGTTATGGAATCGGTTTACGATGCCTTTCGCGATGCTTTTGTGCGGCGCATGGAGCAGGCTACGTTTGGTGATCCGATGAACGATAGCACAAGCATTGGGCCGATGGCAAGAACCGATTTGCGCAATGAGCTGCATGGGCAGGTGAGTGCTTCGGTGGCTAAAGGAGCCATAATTTTGTGTGGCGGCTATATTCCCGAACAGGAGGGGGCTTTTTACCCACCCACGGTGCTGGAGAACATTCAACCCGGCATGCCTGCTTACGAAGAGGAATTGTTTGGCCCGGTAGCTTCGCTGTTAAAAGCGCAGACCGAGGAAGAAGCTGTTCGTATTGCCAACGATACTGTTTTTGGCTTGGGAGCTGGTGTTTTTACCGCTGATTTGGACCGTGGAAAACGTCTGGCTGAAAAAGGGCTTGAGGCTGGCTGTGTTTTTGTCAACGATTTCGTGAAATCTGATCCGCGCCTGCCGTTTGGAGGCATTAAAGAAAGCGGCTATGGCCGGGAACTTTCGGTGTATGGAATCCGGGAGTTTGTAAATATCAAAACGGTGGTTGTCAAATAGCAATGACCGTTTAGGAAGCATTGATTTTTCGGGGACTCAGGTTTTGACAGCTGAATGGCGATTCTTATTCAGCCGACCAATCCAACAAGCGTTTTTCACCTTTGAGCTCGCGAATGGCACCAAC
Source organism: uncultured Sunxiuqinia sp. (assembly GCF_947495665.1). Classification (GTDB taxonomy): domain Bacteria; phylum Bacteroidota; class Bacteroidia; order Bacteroidales; family Prolixibacteraceae; genus Sunxiuqinia; species Sunxiuqinia rutila. Next base: position 128,464 of record NZ_CANLZV010000005.1, on the reverse strand, counting down.
TTCCTGGGTAACTTCAATTGTGCCTCTGTATTCGCCCAGTGCGTTACGTAAGGCAAAGTATTGAATCAGTATTTTTTCATCTTTAAAATTGATCCAGAAACTGGCTTGATCCTGCTTGCCGGTTTTAAATGCCGAAACAATTTCTTCCACCACATGGACACTTTCGGGTGGATGACAGTGGTGTACTTTGCGCCCGATAATGGCTTTGGTTCGTGGAAATATGCGTTTTTTAGGAGTTGAAAAGAACCGAACGGTATCGTGTTCATCCACAAAGGTAATATCCACAGGAAGGTGATTAAAAATCAATTGGATTTGTTCGGCACTCACTTGTCCGGTTCCCAGGTTGACATGAAGATCGTTGGAAAAGACAGCCTCAGTATCTGTTGAATCATAGGTTGGAATAACAAACGGAAATCCAATTTCACGACTGTCTTCCAACAAACTTTGAATGGTTTTCTCCGGAATTGTTTCCAGAATCTGAGGGAATAGAATGTGTTCTTCGCGAAAACGAATGGCCAGCAGGTTAAAAAACAGATCACCAACCAGTTTATTCATTTGTTGCAGATCCAGTTCAGGGGCGATTAATACCTGTTCCAAATCTTTCATTTGTTGGCGAATGTCGTCATGATAGGACCACATCAGTTGCACACAATGGAAATCAGACCAATGCTTTTCTAGTGACGGGAAAAGTACATTTTCTTTGATTTGGTAATGTTTATCAAACAGCTGAAGTTCTTTCAATTGCTCCAATAGCTGCTTCCGGGCTTCTTGGTCGGTTGGTGTTTTATTTAAGCTTTTAATGGCTTTTTTCATTGTTTTAAGCCGGTTCTCCATCGCTTGGTTGCTCTGGGCTAGCCAGTACAAAAAACTGTTTTTAGGGGGCTGAATGGCCGGATAAGCCAACAAGGGCTTATGGAACAGATGAAGCATTTTATTTGTGGCTCTCTTCAACTGATCATAGTCTTGTGTGGGGTGTTCCAAAACCAGGCAATCAAAGAGCGCAATTACCTCCGAAGGAACGATTTGACGAATCAACTTTTCATTGGTTTGAACAAGACGGGCTTTATCCTTGCTTATCATCATTTCTCGGGCAAATTGGAGTAATTGTTTCACCCGTTCATCTTTCTTATTGGTAAATTCAGACATGATACTCTGTATGTTTTATTTGCGTTTTTTACTCGATTTTGCCTTGGGATTGAAGGCCAGGCAACGATCAATCCATTTTTCCAGGTCTTCATCCATATCTATTCCTTCAGCGGTGACAGACAAATAGCCTTTCATGGGGCGTTTGGTAAAATCCATTTTTCGGGTACCGGTTTCATGCAGAAAGTCTTCTTCTTGTTGCGGATCAATTCGTGCCATAAGCTCTTGCTTAATGATTCCGATGCACATTTTGTCGTCTACCATAAAACAAACACCGCCAAACATTTCCTTCTCATTGAATGCGATTTTCCGATCTTTCAAACTTTGTCTGATCCGATCAGCGAGTAATTTGTCGTAAGCCATTTTTCCGTTTAAAATAAGAAAAAATAGGAAGTTTGTTTAATCATTATGATTGTCAGGCACGTATGTTGCCAAGCGATTAGGGAAAAATTGAGGCTGATTGAGAGCCGGTGACTGGATAATTTTTAGCTGATATTTGGATCCCAAATGAGCGGTAAGACAAAGGGAAAAGGCATCCAGCAAATCATCATCTTTCACCTTCGTTTTGGGATGAACCTTGCGGAACTTGAAAAAATAGTCCGGCAGGCTGGCATCGTAGCTGGATAGAATGCGTAACCTTTCGTCAATGCCTTGTTTGTTGGGGGCATTTTTTCGGTACTGGAGCAAGTTGCCCTTATTGAGATTTTTGAAGTTGATTTCAGGATGTGATTCAAAAATTCGGTGATGCAGAATTGAATTCTGGCGGATGAACTGATCAACTTCCCGCATTTTGGATACCAGGTTCCAGGATTGAATAGACAGACTTTTCCCCGTACTTTTTAGGTTGATCATTTTGGCTTCTTCGTAGCTTTTTGCTTCTAAAACTTTGGAGCAAGGTGGGGTAAAAACGCTTGAACTGTACCCTGGTGAAAGTTCCTGCCGTGCCAGTTGTTCCAGCACTCTTACTTCTCCCGTGGAGGCTAACCCCATCGGCATATCAATCAGAAAAAGGACGGCACTAGGATGCTGGGTGAAAATGGAATGAAAGTGGGGGTGTAGTTCAAGAAAATAGTTGCCGTTTTCGAAGCCAATCAGGCACCAACCTGCCCGGCAGCCATCAATACCGATTACTTGTTGCCTTGGATTCATTAAGGTAAAAATAGCACTTTGTGTTAGATTCGTACGAGCATGGGATGACGAGAGTTTAAGTGTTTTTACTTTTTGAATCGTTCAGTTAAGCAGATTTTTCGATGGTTGAAAATGTTTTGAAGTTGTTGACGAACAAACAAATGATGCGCGAAATGGCCAATCAAACCCAAAGGTAGTTTATAGCTCACTTTGTCCGTCATACGCACACCACCGTCAATGGCTTCAAAAAAATGTTCATGATGCCACATGGAGTAGGGGCCGAAGCGCTGTTCATCAACAAAAAAATGTCCGGTTTTGACCTGGGTGATTTCAGTTACCCAGTTGGTTTTGAAACCCGGAAAAGGAGAAACATGATAGGTAATTATTTGCCCGGCATACATGGGCTTATAGCTTCCCGAACTAATTTTGAACTGCATGCTTTTGGGCGTAATTTTTTCAAGATTACCCGGATTGGAGAAAAACTCCCAGGCCTCATCCAGGCTGATCGGTAGTTCCAGTTCAGCCTTGAGCGTATAAATTCCTGCGTGTTTGCTAATGCTTATCATCTCAATGGTTTTGATTTCAAATGCTAAACGCGGGCAGATTTAAAAACGTTTAATCATTTCAATGTTTAATTAAACGAAATGTAAGTGTATGATGGTTTTGATTGCTAACTGATCAATTAGTTTCGGGTATTTTCCCACCGGGCAAAATTCAGGGAGGAGAAAAAACCCATAAGCATGCCGTCAAAGATTCGGACAGCCTGAAGACGGGTCAGGGCATATTGAATTTTTTGCTTTTCGGCTTCCATATTTTCCTGGCGGTTACTCAGGAATCGCTGATAATCGGCCAGACTCTGTTCAATGTTGTTGATTCGTTCCTCGGCCGGATTGAAGGCCAGAAAAGAGCGAATACTGGTGTTTTCCCAATTAAAATCTTTGGCGTAAACCGTCAGCAATGATTCAGAATTACCGGGCAATGCTTCTTCCCAGCTGGTGAAAGGCTTAATTTGGCTTAACAGGTTTCTGCGCGTTAGCTTGTCGTCGGCCTTTGTTAAATTATTCAGCTTGATTTGATGTTCCTGAACCAGTTTTTCCAAATCGGACCAGGCGTTTGCCAGGCTTCGAAAATCATCGATGTCGCTAATGGCTTTATCACTGGGTAAACCAACAAAAAAGATGTCCGAATGCTTGGTTGGCTCGTTAGCCACCAGGTATTCAATCCGGCTTTCAAGCTGGCCGACGGTGCTTCGAAGTTGCTGGATTTCGCTCATCATTGAGGTAAATTCGAAGGTATTGAGCAAGCTTTCAATTTTGTTATAGGAATCCTGAATTGCCAGCAAATATTCCTTTACCTGCTTGTCTTCGGTACCGGCAGCCCGAATGTTGGGGCTTGCGAACCACACATTGGTATTTCCTTGAATATCCAAATGAATGAGGGCCTCAGCTGTGTTTTGTTCTGTTTTTGAAGTTGTGCCGTTGCTGTACTGCCAGGTGCTTGTTATTTTAACCTTGATGTATGTTTTTTCAACTTTATCCACCGGAATAAAAACATCGGTTTGTTTTTTATTCTCCAATTCATTGTTTGCCAAAAGCCTGATTTTGGTGTCCGTTTCCAGATCAATGTTCTCATCAATCATCTCCCATTTGTGAGTGACCCCGTTCTTTTCGTAAATCAGTTTGTTGTAATTCCGGGAGATGATTTTTGCACCATCACCCAAATCGGCATAGGTATCCGGAAGCTGGACAAAATCGGCCCGTCCTCCTTTGATTTGGGCAAACAGGGTAAATTGCTGCCCTTTGTTAACCTTAATTTCGGCACCATTCAGAATCCGCTCTCCTTCAATGAATAGTTCAACAAAAGGAGTTCGCACAGGTTGAGCTGCGTAGAGCTGTCCCCAAATAGCAAGCATAAATAGCGAGAAAACAACAACTTTCTTCATGTCACACAAATTTTAAGATCAACAGAGCCTGGTTTTTGATTTAAAATTAGTCAAATTGAAAGGCCTATCCAATAACCTGGCTCAGGGCTTGCCGGTTTCCGCTTATCTTTTAATTAGCTTGATCGTTTTTTTAGTTGATTCGGTTTTTATTTTCAAAATGTAAGTTCCTTTTTGTAAGTGAGATAGTTGCATCGTGTGAAAAGTTTCCTGACCAAAAAATTGGTGAAGTAAGCTTCCTTGAATAGAATATAAACTGGCTTGAACAAGGGGTGAAGGAGATTGGATAGTAACATAATCAGACACCGGGTTGGGGTAAACTTCGATTTCATTGGGAAGCACCAGCTCCGGATTTTCGGTTACAATATCGGGTTGCTCAAACTGCCGGGTCGAAAGCAGGCGATACTCTCCGGGAGCCAAGGTAAATGTCATGGTTGTTGAAGTCACCTCATAGGTTGTTTCATCAAAGTAGTTGTACCAGGTTCCTTTCGTTGGAAAGCTAACGGAAAACTGTTCTTGGGTAACGCCAAAATTCCCTACAGCAATCACGTAGTTTGCGCCTTGCTTGAGTTGGTACCACTTGGTGGTTCCTTCCAGGGAATGGACAATCTCTGGCGTTTGAAATTCCTCGTAGTTTTGTTTGAGGTAATTGAGTTTTGCAACTACCTGGAACAGGTCGGTTCGGTCTTTCACCTCGGTATAGTCCCATCGAATAGGTTTTTCACCCAAGCGTCCGCCATCGTCGATGGAGTAATCGTAGGCCAACTCACCAAATTGCCAAATCATTTTAGGGCCTGGAAGTGGAATGAAAAAGACATTGTTCAGTTCCAAACGGTCGGTGGCAATGGGGAGGTTTTTGGTGTTGTAAGTACCGGAATAGTTTCCATATTGAATGAGCTTGAAAGCTAAGCGTTCTTCATCGTGGCTTTCCATATAACTAACCAGGTTGGGCACACTCCAATCCCGTTCACTGTATATTCCCCAGCTTAAATCAGAGTTGGTATTTTGCGTATATCCCATGGCTGCTTCGCCATAATTGTGGTTGATATTTCCCCAAAGGAGGATGCCGTGTTCGGCCAGTTCCTTTTCTTCCGAATTATCAGAAAGGTGCTCAAAAATGATGAGGGCATCTTCGTTGCGGTTCCAAATTTCATCGGCCATTCGTTTTAGGTTGGCAATCCGGTCGGCATCGTAGGGGCTGCCCCAGCTTGATGGTCCATAGCTGGTGTTTGAGAAGCCTTTGGTAAAGTCGAAACGGAACCCATCAATTTGGTATTCACTCATCCAAAAGCTGTTGATGCTGTCTATCAACTGGCGGGTGTACTCACTTTCGTGATTGAAATCGTACCCCCATTGGGCATCTGGGTTTTGGAAGTTGCTGGTTTCGTTGTACCACGGGTTGTTGGCTGCGGGCCGATTCTGTTCGGTGTTCCAGTAGAGCTGAGCCAGGGGACTTTGCCCGTAACTGTGGTTAAGAACCATGTCAATCACAACAGCAATGCCTCGCTTGTGGCATTCATCAACCAGTTTTTTCAGATCGTTTTTAGGGCCGTAGTATTTATCCGGAGCAAAGTAAAATGATGGGTTGTATCCCCAGCTTGAATTGCCTTCAAATTCGTTGACAGGCATCAATTCGAGAACATTGATATTTAGATCTTCCAGGTAGTCAAGTCGGTCAATGACGGCTTGAAAACTGTGTCCTTCGTAAAAGTCGCGAACCAAGAGTTCGTAAATGACCAGTTCATCGGTCTCCGGAGCCTGAAAATCGGTTACCTCCCAGGTGTAAGCTGTTTGCCCGGTTCGAAGAACAGAGGCAATTCCTTCGGTTTTTCCGTCGGGATAGCTTGGTAGGTTTGGGTAAAGGCTATTGTCGATATATTGGTCGTTCCAGGGATCAGACACTTGTTCGGCATAAGGATCAGCAATTTTCAAATCGCCGTCAACCAGGTATTGAAACAGGTAATCCTGGCCGGCTTGCAGGTTTTCGATGGTCAGCCAAAAGTAATCCCCATCTTTTTTCATTTGGTAAGCTTCATTCACCTGCCAGTCGTTAAAATCTCCCAGCAAGTAAACAAATTCTTTTTCAGGAGCCCATAAAACCAGACCGGCCGTAGTTTGATCTTCCGGGTAGTTAATTCCTTTCCGGTAATTGGCTGGTTTTGCTTCCTGGGTAATGTCTTTTTTAATGTAAACAGAAACCGAATCATAGACGGTTTCTCCATTGGCTGTGAGTTTTGCAATAAGCCATTGGTCACCTTCTTCGGTGAATTGATAGGTGGTTGTGAGTGATGTTCCGGTGGTTTGAGCCAATAAGGTTTCATTCAGTAGAAGTTTGAGTTCACCTTCGGCCGAGGCTGTGGCAGAAATGCTTGTATCCTCGTTTTTGGGAAAGATGGTTTGTTGCGATGGGCTTGTCAAGTTGACAATCAAGCCTTCTTCATAAACATCGATAATGATGTCATTGGTTTGCTTTGATCCGTCGGCTGAGCGGAAAACGAAAGCCAGTTGTAAGACCTTTTCATTGGCCGGAACGCTGTAATAGGAATTAATATCCGGCGTGATTTCAAGCTTGTAGATTCCATCGCCCAAATGGGTTAATTTGGGTTGGGCAGCATTGTCGCCCCACGATCCAATAACATGTTGCCAGTCGTTGTTTCCTTCAATTTTAACACCGGTATGGGCATACAAATCCCCCGTGTATTTACCAAGCCTGCTGTCTTGCGATGAGTCGAATGTTACCACCACTTGTTTGGTTGCAGCCGGAAACTCAGGATCTGTGGTTATTTGCGCCAGCCCAAATTGACAAATAAACAGTAAGAGTGACAGAAAAATGAAACGGTTTCGCATGGCTTGTTGTGTTTAAGATGGATGAAGCGAGTTTCGGTTAAAATTAAAGAAAGGGGGTACTCAAAACCCAGTGAGTACCCCCTAAAAGCAGCAATTAGTTTGCTGTAATAGTATACGTAAATCCTGTTGCAGAATTTAAGATCAGTTCAATATGGTAGTTACCTGCTGTAACTGGAATATTAGTACCTCCATATTCAAGAGAACCATCGGCATCGGTGTCGCCAAAGTCGATGATCCAGTCACCATTGGCTCTGAATTTGATTTCACCATCAGTCAGGGTGATGTCGGTACTCCAGATATATTCACCTTTGGCTTCGGTGAAGCTCATGTTGGTATCGTTGTCCCATCCGCCTGGATTGGCCGTACCAACAACTCCCCAGGCGGTTTCATCCACTTGGTAGGTGAAATCATTCATGTTTACACGTACGCGGTAGAAGCCGTCAGCAGCAACTTCGAGGTTTTGCTCGTCATCCTGCTCCAACATTCCTGTTGTTACTTTGCTGGCACCTAAATCGCCAGCCCAGCCATCCGTTGTATTGACAAATTTGAAACCTCCACCATCAGCAGTGATGTATTGGTAAGTGTCAAAAACACCGTTTTCAACCATCTGCATGTTCATGGCCAAAGAAGGCTCCCAGCCGGCAATCACTGATCCTCCCAGGATTTTTGGGGCATCAGTTACCGTCAACGTTTTGCTGTTGGTATTTACAATGATCAGGTAGTTTCCGTCAGTGGCTGCATCATTCAGGATGTTGCCATTATCAAGGGCTGAACAGCCGATGAAATTGCTGAATGCCTCAGCGCCTACACCATTGGCCCAGCTTCCTTTCTCAGGGAAGAATTTAAATTCTTTTCCGGCTATCAATTCGAAGGTTCCGGTCCAGATTCCAGGAGCAATAATATTCATCTCCAGTGCATTATCAATAGTCCAGTCAACGGTTGTTGCATTACCAACAATGTACAGGTACGACTTGGCTTCCTTGATGGTGTAAGTTCCGGTATTCAGGTTAAGAGTCACCAGGTAGTTTTTATTGCCACCATCAAAAGTGATGTTGCCATTCTTTCCTTTTGGTCCCAGATTTCCGGTTGATCCGTCGGCTCCCAGGTTACCCCAGTCGAGGTCTCCCCAGCTTGGCTGACCAACAAATTTCAACATTGCACCGTCCTTAATTTCAGTTTCGATGGTATAAACTCCCTCTGACTTTTCAGTCATTGCCGGAGAATTTTCCGGGCTCCACTCCGGAACGCTGGCACTATAACTTCCGACCAGGTACACTTCTGTTGGATCGAAGGTGTAAGTGGTTGATCCCACCTGGAAAGGAGCAATGGTCAATTCACTGTTTGTAAAGTCAGCTTTTACTTCGTACCAACCGGTTTCGCCGGTAAATTTGAAGTTGCCATCATCGTCGTCTGCTTTAGTAATGTTTGACGAAACGGTGGCAAACTTGCCAAAGTTGTATTTGAAACCGTCGTCAGCTTGTTTATCAGTGAAGCGGAAGGCTCCGTCCGTTGTCAGCTTCAGGTATTTGTAGAAGACATCGCCATCTTTCAGGGCGGCCAGGGCATCGGCGCTGGTAAAACCAACGTCAGTTGCTGTTCCCATCATAAAGAATTCGGTCGGTACCGGAACATCCAGGTAGGGCGTTACTTTCAATGAAAATGGTTCGGTATATAGGTCGGCTAAATGTTCGTTTGAAACAGCGCGGATACGCATTTCAACTTCTACTTTCTCTGCTGGATTGTACCGCTTCATCAAGGCCGAGTTTAGCTGGCCAATCAAAAGCTCCATTTCGGTGGCCGAAATCCGGTCAAATTCAATGGGATCGGCAAAGTTGTTGCCCTTGGTATCCAATTGCAGGATGTAGCGAACACCAATATTATCCGCATAAACCGGGGCTGACCAACTTAGAGATAGCAAGGTATCTTTTTCGTTCCGTTTGAAAAGAACGGTGTCCAGGTCGGATGAAGGTTGATTCACCCAAACCGGCGCTGTGCCTTGAACAGGTGTTTTCACTGGCGGAGTCATAAAATCTTCTTCACAGGAGAATACAACAACTGCCAGAATCAGAATTAGAAAATATCGTAAGTTTTTCATTTCTATTTAATTTTACCAGTTTGATTAATGAAGTCAAGCTCAATGGTTTTTTCGCCTCCATCGATGTTAACTCTTTCCTGATCACCACCAGCTTCCCGGTATTCAATTTTACCATCCATAAAGATGAATTCAGCATGCCACCAGCCGTCAGCCGAAATGTACGGGTGTGTGACGTGAAGTCTTAATTCGCCACCCAGGAACGATTTAGTCAAATACATGGTTTTGTTTTCGGTATCCTGTTTAAACCGGTTTTCTTCAGTTACTGAGCTCGCAGGCCAAGCATCAACATTTGGTCCGGTGATATAAACATTGGCTGGTTCAATCATCAACTTTTTTGTAGCCATGTTGACACCCACGGTGTAGTAGCCTGCTGTTCCCGGAACCGGAATGTCTTCACCTCTGTTTTCCACTGTTCCCAAACTGTATTCGCCATTAACCGGATCGCCAACTTTTCCAATGACTCCTTTGTAGTTTACATCAGAACACAATTTGAAGGTCCCGGTTGCTTCCATCCACACAATGATCCATGAATCATCAGGTTCCTCGGCAACTTTGCGGAGCTTAAGCTTATTGTTTTGTGCAATGCGTCCCACGCCGTCACCAAACAGGTAGAAGGTATTTTCAGCAAAAAGAATATCCAAATAGGGGGTTGTGTTAAAGCTTACAACCGGTGAGTACAAGGTATCAACACCCTCCAGCGAATGGGTCATAATCCGTGCTGAAATGGTCGTTTCTTCATCAACGGGCAGTGCCAACGTTTCAGTCAGGAATTCATTTAAAGCACCCACGGTGAATGAAAATGAATTATCGGAGGCATCAACATCAAAGGTTTCCGGATTGGCAAAGTCCTCAGACGTGGCGAATTGAAGTTTGTGTGTTTTAACAATATTTACGCCGTAGGATGCAGGCGTATACGATACCGTGATCGTTTCGGCCTTTTGCGGTTTTGAGATCTCCAAAGTTGAACCAAACCCTGCGATATTCGATGCTGGAACATACTCTGAATCATTTAATTTTACTATATCATCGTCCTCACACGAAAACAAGGTAACCGCGAGGCATGCGATAAGCAGGTATTTAAATTTTTTCATGGTAATCTAATTAATAAAATTAATAACCAGTGGTTTGCGTTAAATTTGGATTGGCGTTTAGATCAGAGCTTGGGATTGGGAAAACGTTGTACTTATCATTGACTGCTTTTCCCTCAGCTACAGCTCCTTTCCAGGGCCAGGTATAGTCACCACCTGCCAACTGGCCAAAACGCCTTAAGTCGGTTCTTCGGTGGCACTCCCAGTACAATTCGCGTCCGCGCTCATCCAGCAAAAACTGAAGGGTCAAATCGGCATCTGTAATGTTGCCGGAATCATCGCCATAAGCTCTTTCCCGGATTTGGTTGATATAGCCAACAGCCGTTCCCTGGTCGCCACCTGAGCCACCGCGCACAACCGCTTCAGCATACATCAGCAGTGCATCAGCATATCTGAACAGCGGGAAGTCGGTATCGGGATGTGAAAGGTTTGAGCCCACTACACCGTTGGAAGTCACGTTGCGGAATTTGCGTAGCGCATAGCCATCACGGAAATTGAAAATATCTCCAATCTCCAGGTTTTGGCCTTCCGTCCAAATCAACGCACGGCTATCGGTTTCGCCGCTGATATCATCAAAAAGATTGACGAATGACTTGGTGGTTCGGTTTCCACCCCAACCTCCGTCAACACCCGATTCGCTGGCTGGCATGTCGCCACCAATGGTTGAGTGAATCAGGAAGGTCATTCCACCCCAGGTTTGTGTGTGTTCGCCATCGCAAACCAATGGGAAAATGATTTCATTGCTGCGTAGGTTATTATCAGCCAGGAACAGGTTTTCGTAATTGGATTCCAGGCTGTAACCTCCGTCAATGATTTTCTGTGTGTAAGTGATACATTCGGTGTATTTCGGAGTGCCAGTATAGGTTTCGGCATTCAGGTACAATTTGGACAGTACCATCCATGCTGCCCCCTGGTCAGCCCGTCCGTATTCGTTGGTGCGGGGTGCCGGCAATTCGTTTTCAATGGCTTTCAGTTCCGACTCAATGTAGTCAAACAATTGTTGGGCTGTTGCTTGTTCGGGGAAAAAGAATGAACCTACCGGATCTTCTTCCGTCACAAAAGGACCTGTTCCGAACATGTCAAGCAAGTGCCAGTAAGCCAAAGCTCTTAAGAAACGGGCTTCGGTATTGTATGCCTTGAATTCGTCTTGATCATTGGTCAACGCAATCAGGTTGTTACAATAAGCCACTTCGAGCGTAATGCGGTAGTACATGGCCGTTACAAACTCGTTGGATGCCGTCCAGTCCATGTCGTGTAAGTCACGCAGATTACCGTCGTTCCAGGCGCAAATAGCCTCGTCGGTCGTCAGTTCCTGGTGGTTCCAAAGCTGGCGTAGGTAAGAAGAGAATCCACCGTCGATACTACTAATGTCGGGTTCACCGTCCACTCCTGTTTGTCCGCCAACAACAAAGGCCGCATAACACTTAGCCAGCATTCCTTTGTAGGAAGCATCGTCTGTCAGCTTATCCGCCGTTAGTAAATCTTCGTCCAAAGGCAGGGTGTCCAAATCATTGACACATGAACCTAAGGCAAAGAGAAGCATCATCAATGCGATTGCGCGATATTTTATGCTGTATTTTGTATTCATGATTGTAAAGGTTTATGGATTAAAAGCTTGCACTAAGTCCAAACAAATAAACTCTTGGGCGAGGATAGATGTCATTATCAATTCCTTCATTTACTTCAGGATCCAGTCCGCTGTAGTCGGTAATGACAAATACATTTTGAACGGAAGAGTACAAGCGTAAGTTAAGGTCTAAGCCAACTGATTTTTTAAGCAGTTTCTTGAAATTATAGCCTAAAGTCACATTATCCATGCGCAGGAATGAGGCGTCTTCCAGGAAGTAATCCGAGTATTGCTGTGCAGTGGTGAATTTAGAATTATTGATTTCTGAAGGCAAGTTGGTCAGATATTCATTCACGGTAAGCTCCTGGTAACGGGCACCAACAATGACGTTGTTGTAAACCTGGCCTCCGATGGCTGCTCTGGCGTTAAAGCCAAAATCAAAATCTTTGTAATAAAGCGTTGATGAAAGTCCCATAAATACATCCGGAGCTGGTGATTCGGCATAGTATTTATCGTTTTCGTTCACTGTTCCGTCGTTGTTGCGGTCAACGTATAATCCTTCAATGGGTTTTCCGTTAGCATCGTATACTTGTTCGTAAACATAGAAGGTATTTAACGGGTAGCCAACAGCATGTTTTTGGATGGTGTTACCAACTCCAACCCCACTGATGTTTCCAACATCCACCCCTTTGTAGGTCGGGTCGTCGTAGTTGGTCAGTCGTGTAATTTTGTTTTTGTTGTGTGTCAGGTTAAAGCTAACTTCCCAGCTCAAATCCTTGGTGCTAACCGGTATGGCATTCACTGACAATTCAAAACCGATGTTTTCCAGGTCTCCCACGTTGGTCAGCAGGCGGTCTGTGAAGTTGGTTCCGGCAGGTACCGGAATGGTGTTCAGCAGGTCTTTGGTATCGCGCTTGTAAAAGTCAAAAGCTCCGCTTAAACGGTTTTCAAAGAAACCAAAGTCAACTCCCACGTTGTAGGTAGTTGTTTTCTCCCACTCCAGGCTTCTGTCGTACCCGTCAGGACGAATGAGTGTGTAATATTGGTCTCCCAGTTTGTATTGGGTACGCGAATCACTTAAACGGTAAATTCCCAGGTAAGGATAGTCGCCACTGTTTAGCTCTTGCTGACCGGTAAGTCCGTAGCCTAAACGAAGTTTCAGGTTGCTCACAACATCCTGGTTTTGCATGAATGATTCTTCAATAACCCGCCATCCTAAAGCAGTTGATGGGTAATAGCCCCAGCGGTTATCTTCGTGGAATCGGGATGATCCGTCTGCCCGAACCGTTGCTGTCAGCAGGTATTTGTCTTTGTAAGAATAGTTTGCTCTTCCGAAGAAAGAAACCAGGTAGTTTTCCGTTTCGTCTTTTGAATTAACAATTACGGTACTGAAACGATCCACTTCGTAAGCCGAGGCGTTGGACCAGAAGTGTTGCCACTCATAACCAGCCATGGCATCCACACGGCTATCGATGTTCGTAAGGTCTTTCTTGTAGTTCAGGTAAAAGTTGAAAAGCTTATTGCGTCTTTTTTGCGTGTAATCACGTTTTACGCCTGACGAAGCTGTTTGTACCCATGAAGCTGAAGGATCTGTATTGGTGAAACCATCACTGTCTGATTCGTCCAAACCAACTTTTAAAGTGGCTGTGATGTCGGGGAAGAAGTGCAGTTTATAGTTTGCCTGCGCATCCACGATGTAGCGATTCACATCCGACTCGTCATGGCGCTGTTGCAATTGGGCTACCGGGTTACGGGTTCCGTTTACGTTGCGTGAGCCATCGCCCATCAACCAAGTGGTGTAACCGCCATAAATACCCGTGTTGTTGAATACCGGTTTGGTTGGATCAAAACGCAGGGCGTTACCAATGGCTGCTTTATCTGCAAAGCGGTTGTCAATGTTCATGTACTTAATACCGGCAGTTACTTTCAGGTGATTGTCAAACAAGCTTGGATTGACCTTAAACGTAGCTGTCTTACGATCCATGGATGAGGTTCTCAGGATACCGAACTGATCGGTATACCCCACAGAGGCACGGAATGGAATTTTGTCAACTGCTCCCGATACACTTAAGTTGTGCTCATGTCCAATGGCTGTTTGGAAAATCTCGTCTTGCCAATTGGTTTTGGCATTGCCCATCAGTGCCGGATTGACTGAACTATTGACGGCTGCACGCTCATTTACCAAATTTCTGAAGGCATCGGCATCCAACACATCAATATATTCTTTGATTTCGTTGACGCTCATTTTAGATTCCAGCTCCACACGGAAATCCTGGTTTTGCTTGCCTTCCTTAGTTGTAATCAAAATAACCCCGTTTGAGGCACGAGAACCATAAATAGCTGTTGATGAGGCATCCTTCAACACAGTGAATGAAGCGATATCGTTAGGGTTAATTGACGTCAATACGTTGCTCATTCCGTCAATGGTACGGTTGTCAATGGGCATTCCGTCAATCACGATCAACGGATCGTTACTGGCAGACATGGATGAACCTCCACGAATTCGGATTTTGGCTGAGGAACCGGGGGCGCCACCTTCTGTTTGAATCAGTACACCAGCTACTTTCCCTTGAATCAGGTCTTGTGGGGAGCTGGTAGCACCTTGGTTAAAATCAGATGAATTCACAGAGGCGACAGCTCCGGTAGCATCTTCTTTGCGTATTTGTCCGTAACCAATGACCACAACTTCTTCCAGCTGTTCTGTATCGAGCCGAAGGCCAACATTTAGTGTTTGAGCACTTGAGATAACAAATTCGGATGTTTCATAACCAATGTAGGAGAACTGAACCGTTGCTCCTGGTTCAACACTCAATGTATAGTTGCCATCAAAATTGGTGATTGTTCCATTGGTCGTTCCTTTCACAAGGACGGTTACCCCGGGAAGTCCTTCTCCGGTTTCCTGGTCGGTGACCGTACCGGAGATACTGACAACCTGAGCAAAAGAAATCTGTGAAATGATCAATCCCAGGATCATCAGCGAGATCTTTAGGTTTTTGCGAATAATCTTCATAATGATTTAATAATTAGTTTTTAAACTCAATTAGATCAGCATTTTTGTCATTTAAATTCTTGATTTTTTAATGTTTGGTTAATTCTTTTTTACTTCAATTTTTGTATTCCGATGGGCAATGATAGCCTTTTTAACAGGACTTTCTTTTGTTTTAAAGCAGGCCTTCAACTGCAAACGTTTGCGGTGTCGTTTGCAGTTAATATGTTTCACAACAGGTAGTCACTGGTAGGTATCATCTTTTTTTTCATAATTTTGAGACTATTTTATAAGCAGAGAGTGATTATTAAGCTCATCTGGAATGGGTTGGCAGTTCTGGTAGCTGTTTAAACAGGTGTCTGTCAGAAAAATAAGTATTGATTTGCTTCGGAAGATGGCAGGAAATCAAATCCCGGATAATTCGATGTCAACTAAATAAATTGCTATTTTTAACGACAGATAGTAAGGATTAACAGTTCTTTTAAGCATGAGCAGTAATCAGGTCACCATAAAAGATATTGCACGTATTTTGGGCATATCTGCATCAACGGTATCGCGGGCGTTGAAAAATCATCCGGATATTAGTGAGGCCACTAAACAGGCGGTTAATGAGTTGGCTCAAAAGCTGAACTATGAGCCGAATGCGGTGGCTTTGAGTCTAAAGCATAACCGAAGCAATACCATTGGTGTCATCATTCCAGAGATTGTCCATTATTTTTTCTCCTCGGTAATTAGTGGGATTGAAGATGTGGCCTATGATGCGGGTTTTACGGTAATCATTTGCCAGTCGAACGAGCGTTATGACCGGGAGGTGGCGAATGTGAAAGCCTTGCTTTCTCACCGGGTTGATGGTGTTTTGGTGGCCATTTCAAAGGAAACGCATCAATACGATCATCTTTTTGCCATTCAAGATCGCAATGTACCCATGGTTTTTTTTGATCGGGTCATTCCGGAAATAGAAGCTGATCATGTGATTATTGACGACCGTAAAGCATCGTACGAAGCAACCAAACACCTAATTGATGGAGGACGAAAGCGTATTGCTCACTTTGCAGGTCCTCAAAATTTGTCGATCGGTATTGAACGCCGTATTGGCTATGAGCAAGCCTTGAAAGACGCAAATTTACCGGTGATTCCTGAGCTAATTATTGAAGCTGACAGTTTTGAAAAGGCGATAAAAGCAACGAATAAGCTGTTAGACATGGAGAATCTGCCTGATGGCATCTTTGCCGTTAACGACCTGACTGCCATTGGTGCGATGCAAACCCTTCAGAAACGGGGCATAAAAATTCCGAAGCAGATTGCGGTGGTTGGCTTTAGCGATGGCCGTTTTTCCGGAATAACAGACCCAACATTAACTTCGGTCGATCAACATGGTTATGAAATGGGCAGTGTTGCTACCAAAATGTTGCTTAGGCGCTTGCTGAATCCGAACTACGATGCGCCGGTACAAAGCCATGTTTTGGATGCCAATCTGATTGTGCGCGGATCATCGGTTTAGGGAAAATAAGGTTTCCTGACTCCTTGATTGGTTGTTTGTATGCTGGCTTATTAAGACCTGTTTTTGAGAAAACAGCTTTAAACGCAATTTTTTTCAAAAAAACCGAACCTCACTCGCAAACGTTTGCAATAAGGGGTTGCGCCTGTTTATGGGGGCTAAAGCGCCGAAATATGCCTGTGCAGCATGCCTGAGGGCTTGATTTATTCGAAATTACATCTTTATATTTGTAGCGTATTTCCGATTACATACAATTCTTTTTTACTTCCTGAGATTGTTAACCGCTAACGGTTAGCACCTGTATTGTACCTTTTGTTTGGATCAAATTGAGAATAGCTGGCATTAGAGCTGGTAATGACAAATGCGTCGATTCAATTGATTTTTAACAAAACCTGATTTTAAGAACTAATTCATTCTGTTATGAAACGAAAACCTGTGCTGAGTTTTTGGCAAGTGTGGAACATGAGTTTTGGCTTTCTGGGTATCCAGTTTGGCTTTGCACTGCAAAATGCCAACGTGTCCCGGATCTTTCAAACCCTGGGTAGTGATGTCGACCGACTTGCTGTGCTTTGGCTGGCAGCTCCTGTTACGGGACTGATTGTACAGCCAATCATTGGGCATTATAGTGACAAAACCTGGGGAAAATTGGGGCGTCGGCGTCCTTATTTCCTGGTTGGAGCAATTTTGGCTTCGCTGGCCTTGTTTGTTATGCCTAACTCTCCGCTATTGTGGGTGGCTGTTGGAATGCTTTGGATTATGGATGCTTCCATTAATGTTTCGATGGAACCTTTCCGGGCTTTCGTTGGGGATATGCTGCCAAGCGAACAACGAACCCAGGGATTTGCCATGCAAAGCTTTTTTATCGGCACCGGTGCTGTTGTGGCTTCTTTGCTGCCTTACATGCTTAGCAATTGGTTTGGCATTGCGAATGTGGCTTCGGGCGATGAGTTGATTCCACCTTCCGTAAAATGGTCGTTTTACATTGGTGGCTCAGTCTTCTTCTTAGCGGTGCTTTGGACGGTGATTCGAACCAAGGAGTATAGTCCGGAAGAACTGAAAGCGTTTGAAGAAGAAAAAATATTGAGCAACCCCGAAGCGAAAGTCACAGCAAAATCAGCCATTGAATTGCTGGGTGCTTTCGTTCGTAATGGGGTGTTGTTTTCAGTTGCTGGAATCGTATTGAGCTTCCTATTCTACCACTTTGATCTGGAAAAGGAACTCTACATTTTAAGTGGAGGCCTGCTTGTTTTTGGAATGGTTCAGTTGCTGACAGCTTTCTTGTCAAAACAGCGGAAAACCAACAATGGCTTGGTGGAGGTGATTACAGATATGATGAATATGCCTAAAACCATGGGGCAGCTGGCAGTGGTTCAGTTCTTTTCGTGGTTTGCCCTTTTCTCCATGTGGATTTACTCTACGCCGGCGGTTACCGGTTATGTGTTTGGTGCTACCGATACCACCTCGGCTTTGTATAACGATGGAGCTGATTGGGTGGGGGTTTTGTTCGGTGTTTACAATGGCTTTGCGGCTGTTGTTGCGTTCTTATTACCTGTGATTGCGCGGTACACCAATCGAAAAGTAACACACGCCATTGCCTTGGTACTTGGAGGTTTGGGACTGGCTTCTTTTTACGTCGTTCGCGATCCCAATATTCTCATTATTTCCATGCTGGGAGTTGGTGTAGCCTGGGCCAGTATTTTATCCATGCCTTACGCGATTTTAACGGGTTCACTTCCGGCTGAGAAGATGGGAACCTACATGGGAATCTTCAACTTTTTCATTGTCATTCCACAGATTTTAGCGGCCAGTATCTTGGGGTTTTTCATGACCCATGTTTTTGGCGGTGAATCGATCATGGCCTTGTTACTGGGCGGGGCTTCGATGCTGATTGCAGCAGTAACCGTGTTGTTTGTCGATGATGTTGATAGCCCGGATAAATAAAACGATTAAAGAAAAATAGGATGTAGTAGTTGTAGGCTACTGTAATTAAACAATTTATGGATGGAAATAAAAGCATGTCTTTTTGATTTGGATGGTGTAATTGTCGATACAGCTAAGTATCATTATTTAGCTTGGCAACAATTGGCCAATGGACTGGGAATAAGCTTTACTGAGGAGCACAACGAGTTACTGAAAGGAGTAAGTCGGATGCGGTCTTTAGACATTATTCTCGAACTGGGAAACACGACTTTGGCTGATGACGAAAAAATGAAATTGGCAACTCAAAAAAATGAGGTTTACCTCAGCTACATTCAACGGATGAAGGACGATGAGTTACTTCCCGGGGTGAAGGAGTTTATCGAAGAAATTAGAAACAAAGGAATAGTTGTGGCTTTAGGATCAGCTAGTAAGAATGCCCGGTTAATTCTAAAGCAACTACATATTGAAGAATTATTTGATGCCATTATTGATGGTAACGAGGTGACCAAAGCAAAACCCGATCCGGAAGTATTTCTAAAAGGTGCAGAGGCACTGCAGGTCCAAAGCCGGAGTTGTGTGGTGTTTGAAGATGCCATTGCAGGGGTTGAAGCAGCTAAAAATGCAGGCATGGCTTGCATTGGCGTTGGTGATCCGAAAAACCTGTCAGAAGCCGATCAGGTTATCTCCGGCTTCGAAGGGTTCAACTTAAAGCAATTAGCCACTTTTTTAAGCGATAAGAATTAACGGACTAAAAAGCATTACCAGTGAAAAATTACATCATACATTGCGATTGGAAGGTCATTGAAGAAGGATTTGACCCCAAAAACAACCGGGTTTCCGAGAGCTTATTCAGCTTAGGAAATGGCCACACAGGCCAACGCGCAAACTTCGAAGAAAAGTATAGTGGCGACAGCTTGCAAGGGAACTACCTGGCTGGGGTGTATTATCCTGATAAGACCCGGGTTGGCTGGTGGAAAAATGGTTATCCCGAATACTTTGCCAAGGTGTTGAATGCTGCCAACTGGATCGGTATTCACATTCAGGTTGATGGTGAAGAGTTGGATTTAGCCACAGCTCAAGTGGACGAATTCAAACGCGAACTGGACATGCATTCCGCTTTGCTGACCCGTTCATTTGTGGCAAGCTTACCTTCCGGGAAAAAATTGGAAGTTGAGGTCAAACGCTTTCTGAGCATGAAGAATCAGGAGATTGGGGTGATTCGCTACCAACTTAAAAGTTTGAATTTTTCAGCTCCAGTAACAGTCACCTCTTTCATCGATGGTGATGTTATGAATGAAGATTCCAACTACGATGAGAAATTCTGGGTGGAGCTTGAAAAAGAAGTGGAGGGAGCAAATGCTTTCCTGTGCATGGAAACCAAAAAGACGGGTTTTCATTCCGGCAATCGACAGTTAACACGCGTACTGCTGAATGGAAAAGAGCAGCTTGATCAGCCAGAAGCGTTGCAAAAGGAGAAACTCGTTGGCTCCGTGTTTCATAGCCAGCTTCAGGAAGATGATACCTTGTTGGTTGAGAAGTACGCGGCTATCTGTTCGTCACTGCAAACACCAAAGGGAAAAATGAAAGCCTATACCCAGAAGCTTGTTGAGGAGGCTTCAGCCAAAGGGTTTGAGCATTTGTATCAGGAACACAGCAAAGCTTGGGAACTACGCTGGGAAACCAGCGATATTGAGATTAAAGGAGATCGTGCCGCTCAGCAGGGGATACGCTTCAATATTTTCCACCTGATGCAAACTTATACCGGCGATGATGAGCGCCTCAATATTGGACCAAAAGGTTTTACAGGCGAAAAATACGGAGGTGTAACCTATTGGGACACCGAAGCGTACTGTTTGCCTTTCTTTTTAGGAACTGCACCGGAGCGCGTGGCAAAGAACCTGCTCATGTACCGCTACAAACACTTGGGTAGAGCCATTGAAAATGCTGAGAAGTTGGGCTTTAAAAATGGGGCTGCTTTGTATCCTATGGTGACCATCAATGGTGAAGAATGCCACAATGAATGGGAAATCACGTTTGAAGAAATTCACCGAAATGGAGCAATTGCCTATGCCATTTACAACTACATCAACTATACTGGCGATCGACAGTACTTAGCGCCTTATGGCTTTGAAGTGCTGCTTGGAATTTCGCGTTTTTGGGCGCAACGGGTAAACTGGTCCGAAGAAAAGCAGGCTTATGTGATTCTTGGAGTTACTGGCCCCAACGAATACGAAAACAACGTAAATAATAATTTCCATACCAACAAAATGGCGGTGTGGACACTGAAATATACCTTGGATGTTATTGCTTACATCAAGCGCGAACATCCTTACCTGTTCGAAGAACTGATTCAGAAATGGAAGTTCAACGAATTGCAGGAAACAGATCATTGGAAGGAAATCATTGAGAAAATGTACTTTCCTTATGATGCAAAAAGGGAAATCTTTTTACAGCAAGATGGCTTCCTGGATAAGGAGCTTGTTCCGGTTGATTTGCTGCCTGAGGACGAATACCCAATTAATCAAAACTGGTCCTGGGATCGCATTTTGCGTTCATGCTACATCAAGCAGGCGGATACCCTTCAAAGCTTGTATTGGTTTCAGGAAGAGTATGATGAAGAATGCGTGAAACGGCATTTCGATTTTTACGAACCAATCACTGTTCATGAGTCTTCATTATCGCCTTGTGTTCATAGTATTTTGGCCTCACGAATTGGCCGCGAAGACAAAGCATATGAGTTTTATTTGCGTACAGCACGCTTAGATTTGGACGATTACAACAACGATACAGAAGATGGTTTGCACATCACCAGTATGGCAGGAACATGGATGTCGTTTGTGGAAGCTTTTGGGGGTATGCGTGTTAAAAATGGCCAGCTGATGCTGGATCCTTTCATCCCGGAATCATGGGAATCATATTCCTTTAAGATTAGTTTCAGAGGCTCACACCTCGAAATTCAAATGGGAGAGGAACTAAAAATCATCAACCATAACCCGGGAATGGTGTCGGCCATTATTTGGGGCAAAAGTTATGAGTTACAGGAAAAACAAGAACTGATACTAAATAGAGAAGAGAAATGATTAAACAAATAGCGATTGTCTTTTTACTGGTGTTAGCCGGATCGGCTCAATTACTGGCCACTTCAGTTGAGCGGGTAGAACCAATGTTTTGGTGGGTAGGCATGAAGAATCCAAACCTGCAATTGATGGTGCACGGAGAGGATATTGCCCAAGCTGATGTTAGCTTTGATTATCCCGGAGTGAGCTTGGAAAGTGTGAGTCGGGTAAAGAACCCCAATTACCTTTTTATCAACCTTAAAATTGATGAAGAAACCCGCCCTGGAACCTTTGATTTAACCTTTACAACCGGCCGGAAGAAAACAACTTCATATACCTACGAATTGCGGGATCGGGAGGCTAATTCGGCTAACCGAATGGGCTTTAATAGCTCGGATGTCATTTACCTGATCACACCGGATCGATTTGTCAATGGCAATCTGGATAACGACGCTGTTGAGGGAATGAAGGAGCTTCCAAACCGAGCTGATAAAGATGGCCGTCATGGAGGTGATATCCGGGGAATTATCAATAGCCTGGATTATCTGCAAGGGCTTGGCTTTACGGCTGTCTGGTTAAACCCGGTGCTGGAAAATAACATGACTCAGGTGTCCTATCATGGTTACTCAACCACCGACTTTTACAAGGTCGATCCACGCTATGGTAGCAATGAAGAATACCTGGAGCTGTCGAAAGAGCTGAAGAAACGGGGCATGAAGCTGATTATGGATATGATTTTCAACCACTGTGGTTCGGAGCATTGGTGGATGGATGATATGCCTATGGATGATTGGATTCATCATTACCCGGAATACAAAATTACGACGCATCGACGTACCGTGCATCAGGATCCGCATGTGTCTGAAGCAGATCGCAAAGCCATGCTGGATGGTTGGTTTGTACCAACAATGCCTGACTTGAACCAGGAAAATCCCTTCATGGCTACTTACCTGATTCAAAACAGTATTTGGTGGATTGAATATGTTGGTCTGGAGGGGATTCGTCAGGATACCTGGCCTTACCCGGACAAACACATGATGGCCGACTGGACAGAGCAAGTACTGGAAGAATACCCAAATTTCAACATTGTAGGCGAAGAGTGGAGCATGAATCCGGCCATTGTGTCCTACTGGCAAAAAGGCAAGCAAAACTCAGATGGCTACCATTGTAGCTTGCCGAGCTTGATGGATTTCCCGGTTCAAAATGCGACAAGCCGCGCTATGCAGCACGAAGAAAGCTGGGACAAAGGGTTGCAGGAATTGTACGAAGCCTTATCCAATGATTTTCTTTACCCGGATGCTGACAACTTGGTGGTCTTCCCGGACAATCATGATATGTCACGCTTTTACACGCAAGTGGGAGAGGATGTTGAAAAGCTGAAAATGGGCTTGGCTTTCTTTTTAACCACCCGTGGTATTCCACAAATCTTCTACGGAACAGAGGTGCTGATGTCTAATCCGGGCACCGAAGACCATGGGATCATCCGAAGTGATTTTCCGGGGGGATGGGCCGGTGATGCGGTGAATGCATTTACTGGCGAAGGCTTAAGCGATGCGCAAAAAGACCTTCAAAATTACATTGGAACCATTCAGAATTGGCGGAAAAACAAAGAAGTGATTCATACGGGCAAACTCATGCATTTTGTGCCTGAAAATGGTTTGTACGTGTACTTCCGCTACAATGAAGATGAAACGGTGATGGTTGTTTTGAATAAGAATACGACTGATAACCAGCTGGAAACTGCCCGTTTTGAAGAGCTTATTGGAAAGTTTTCACGTGGAACAGAAATTATTCGTTCGAAACCAATCAATGATCTTTCAACCATCACGGTTCCGGCAAAAGCAGCCATGATTATCGAATTAAAATAAACCGATTGAAATCAAGAAAAATGACCAGAAAAATACGACTGTTAGCAGTCATCCTATTGGTAAGTAGTTTTATTGCCAAAGCTCAGCAAATCCAGTCGCCAGATGGGCAACTGATTCTGTCGTTTGAGCTTAAAAATGAAGTGCCTTTTTATACCCTTTCTTACAAAGGACAACCGGTGATTCAGCCTAGTTCTTTGGGAATTGAATTGTTTGACGACCAATGGGGCTTAACCGACGGGTTTACCCTTGGTCAAACCGAAACATCCACCTTTGATGAAAACTGGGAGCCTGTTTGGGGTGAGTACCGGTCGATTCTGAACCACTACAATGAATTGGCTGTCACGCTGAATCAAGAGGATGCCTCGCGTCATATTGTTCTCCGTTTTAGGCTGTTTAATGATGGGCTCGGATTTCGTTACGAGTTTCCAGAGCAGCCTAACTTAAACTATATGGTTGTCAAAGAGGAGCATACCCAGTTTGCGATGACAGGCGATCATAAAGCCTTTTGGATTCCGGGAGACTTTGACACCCAGGAATACGATTACACCGAATCAAAGCTTTCTGAAATCAGGGGCTTTATGGAAACGGCAATTACTCCAAATGCGTCGCAAACTCCATTCTCACCAACAGGGGTGCAAACTTCGTTGATGATGAAAAGTGACGATGGCTTGTACATCAATATTCATGAGGCTGCCTTGGTTGATTATTCCTGCATGCACTTGGAGTTGGATGATCAAAACATGGTTTTTGAATCATTCCTAACACCTGATGCGCAAGGGAAAAAGGGCTACTTACTGGCTCCATGCACTTCTCCTTGGCGGACGGTCATAGTTAGCGACCAAGCGGCTGATATTCTTCAGTCAACCCTGACGCTGAACTTGAATGAACCTTGTAAAATTGAGGATACTTCGTGGATTAAGCCCGTTAAATACATGGGTGTTTGGTGGGAAATGATTACCGGAAAAAGCAGTTGGGCTTATACCGATGTGCCTTCGGTTAAACTGGAAACATTTGATTACTCCAAAGCTAAACCGAATGGAAAGCACGCTGCCAACAATGAGAAAGTAAAGGCTTACATCGATTTTGCCGCTGAAAATGGTTTCGACCAATTGTTGGTTGAAGGTTGGAATACCGGTTGGGAAGATTGGTTTGGCAAGTCGAAAGACTATGTGTTCGATTTTGTAACACCTTATCCTGATTTTGATGTAGATATGTTGCAGGATTACGCCGAATCCAAGGGAATTCAATTGATGATGCACCACGAAACATCAGGCTCGGTGCGTAACTACGAGCGCCACATGGATCAAGCCTACCAGTTTATGGTTGATCATGGCTACAATTCGGTAAAAAGCGGTTATGTAGGAGATATGATCCCGAGAGGAGAGTATCACTACGGGCAATGGATGGTGAATCACTATCATTACGCGATCGAAAAAGCAGCTGAATACAAAATAATGGTTAATGCGCACGAGGCTGTTCGCCCAACGGGTTTATGCCGGACTTATCCGAACCTGATTGGCAATGAGTCGGCCCGGGGAACCGAATACGAAGCGTTTGGTGGAAGCAAGCCGTTCCACACCACAATTCTTCCATTTACCAGATTGATTGGCGGCCCAATGGATTACACTCCCGGTATTTTTGAAATGGACATTTCCAAACTGAATCCGGAGAACAATTCACATGTAAATACAACGCTGGCGCGTCAATTGGCTTTGTATGTAACCATGTACAGCCCCTTGCAAATGGCAGCCGACCTTCCGGAACATTACCAGCGTTTTGAAGATGCTTTTCAGTTTATCAAAGATGTGGCCATTGACTGGGATGATTCACGTGCGTTAGCAGCAGAGCCCGGCGATTACATCACCATTGCACGGAAAGCCAAAGGAACCAACAACTGGTTTGTAGGAACCACTGTGGATGAAAATGGGTACCAGTCAGTCCTGAAATTTGATTTTCTGGATGAAGGCAAGAAATACATCGCGACAATTTATGCGGATGC
Source organism: uncultured Sunxiuqinia sp. (assembly GCF_947495665.1). Taxonomy (GTDB): domain Bacteria; phylum Bacteroidota; class Bacteroidia; order Bacteroidales; family Prolixibacteraceae; genus Sunxiuqinia; species Sunxiuqinia rutila. The sequence goes on along the minus strand of NZ_CANLZV010000005.1, from coordinate 103,330 downwards.
TGCGGACGCACACTACAAAAATAATCCACAGGCCTACACCATTCGGAAGGCTGTGGTTACCAATAAATCGGTTTTGAAACAAGCTTGTGCTCCGGGCGGTGGCTATGCCATCAGTATCATCGAAGTTACGGATAAAGCACAAACGAAAGGATTGAAGAAACTATAAGCTAATTGGAATAACATGCAGTTAAAAGTGTTTAAACTATTTACGATTTTGTTTGTGGCGGGAGCCTTGGTGTCCTGTCAGCCAAAAACAAAGCCTGAATCGAATCAGGAGCAGGTGATAACCGGTCAGCAATTGCCGAATCCGGATTGGGTAAAAGATGCCGTGCTCTACGAAGTAAACATTCGCCAATATACGCCAGAAGGTACTTTCAAGGCATTTGCCGAGCATTTGCCCCGCTTGAAAGATCTGGGAGTCGATATTTTGTGGATCATGCCCATTCACCCAATTTCGGAGAAAAACCGGAAAGGAACTTTGGGTTCGTACTACGCGGTGAAAGACTACAAAGGAATTAACCCGGAGTTTGGAACGATGGCAGATTTTAAAAATCTGGTTAATGAGGCACACGACCTCGGTTTCAAGGTAATTATCGACTGGGTGGCAAACCATACTGGCTGGGACAACCGGTGGATTTTTGATCATCCGGAGTGGTACACCAAAGATTCAACCGGCGCTATTATTGCACCGAATCCGGACTGGTCCGATATTGCTGATCTAAACTTTGATGTTCAGCCCATGCGCCGTGCTATGATCGATGCCATGGACTTTTGGCTGGAGGAAGCCAATATAGATGGTTTTCGCTGCGATGTGGCTTGGGGAGTGCCTCAGGACTTTTGGGAAGAAGCGCGTGCTTCATTTGACTCCATTAAGCCCATCTATATGCTTGCCGAGGATGAAGATCATCCGGGCTTGCTGAAGTATGCGTTTGAATCGAATTACACCTGGAAGCTGCATCATACGATGAATGCTGTTGCTAAAGGCGAACAAACGGCACAGGATCTGAGAAACTACTTCGTCGAAATGGATGACGAAAAATACACACCGGGTTCTTTCCCTATGCAGTTTATTACCAACCACGATGAAAACTCATGGGCTGGAACAGTGAGCCAACGCATGGGGGACGCGGCTGATGCCTTTGCTGTATTTAGCTTCACCGTACCTGGAATTCCTTTGATTTACAGTGGGCAAGAAGCTGGCTTGGATAAGCAGCTGGCATTTTTTGAGAAAGATGAAATTGATTGGTCAAAGCTCGATAAAGAGGAATTTTATCGTCGTTTAATTGAGCTAAAAAAGACCAATGAAGCGCTGTGGAATGGCTTGGATGGCGGGGATATGAAGTTGCTCAACACCAATCATAACGATCAGGTTTTCGCCTTTACCCGCGAAAAAAACTCAAACAAACTTTTGATCATTATGAACCTTTCCGATACTCCTGTTGTTTGTAATATCAAGTTCGATGTTCATGAAATGTACGAGGGAATTTGGGAAGAGAGCGATTTGGTAGCAGAAGAGAAGGAGAGCATCGAACTTCAAGCATGGGAATACAAAATATACAAACGCAAATAGATTTTTTAGGTTTAGTTTAGGTTTAGTTGGTTTATTAGTTTGAGAAGGGACCGCAATTGGCGGCCCCTTTTTTTATGCTCTTTGGTCTTGTGCCACAACATTTGTGGTGAAAATACTAGCGGGCTGATGCGTTTTAATGGGTATGGTTATGAAAGTAACTGTGTGAAAACTTTTCGAGCGTAGTCCGTAAGTTTTCAATGACCTCCAGGTCGGTGCTTTGCTTGGCCTTCATTGAATAAACCAGCAACTGGTGCAGCAATGCTAACTGGTTGGTATATTTTGCGTAAGCTTCTACCTCCGTCGGTGAAACAGGCTTGATGCGCTGGTGCAAAAAGTACTGGCTCACAATATCTTGAATCTTTTGCGCATGCTCTTCTTTATTCACCACCCAACGAACCAGCTGGTTGTAATTTTTATCCCCGGCTTTGGACAATTCGTTGATTTGATTCATGGACTTCTCCAATGTCTCAATATGCTCAGCAATGAGTGTTACACGTACCGAATCGCCGTAAATGCCACAGGGGATTTCACAGTGAGCAAAGCTTTTCTGGCTAAAAGCCAAAAGACCGATAAAAAGAGTAAGAATGGCTAATTTTTTCATAACTAGTTTTGTTTAAATTTCTATCAGTAAAACAATTGTAAAACGAAGTGGTTTGTTAAGTTTTTGATTATATGTCTCTTGTTACTCCTGATAGCAATGAACTGTTTGGGATATTAGACGTTGATTAAGACGGTTTTATCTTTAATTAATTGTCATGAAAAAAATATTGATTACGGGCTGTAGTTCAGGGTTTGGCTATCAGGCGGCTAAATACTTGGCAGAAAAGGGACATCACGTTTATGCTACCATGCGAAAGGTGGCCGGTAATAATGCAGGAAAAGCTTCAGATTTAAAGGAGTTCGCAAAGGCTAACAAGCTCAACATTGATGTTCTCGACATGGATGTTACTTCTGATGAGAGTGTCAATTCTGCTGTCAAACAGATTCCGACACTAGATGTTGTTATCAACAATGCCGGATATGGATATGGCGGACCTGTGGAGGCATTTTCTTCCGAAGAAATATTACAGCAGTTAGATTTAAATATCGTTGGAACCATCCGTGTTGCTAAAGCGGTATTACCTAAGCTGCGAAAGCAAAAATCGGGTTTGATTATTCAGGTTAGCTCTACGGCCGGGAGAGCCGCTTTTCCTGGCTTTGGTGTATATCATGCCAGTAAGTGGGGACTGGAAGGAGTTAGCGAAGCCATGCGTTACGAATTAGCTCCACTGGGGATTGATGTGGTGATTGTTGAACCAGGACCATTTTCAACAAATTTCTTTGGCAACATTGTGCAGCCCAAGGATGCTGAGATTGCTTCAGCTTATGAACATGTTGCAGGATTTATTCAAGACTTTGGAGGTCAGGTTCAAAACTTCTTTGAGGATGAGAATGCACCGACTGACCCGATGGTCGTTGTTAAGATTTTCGAAGATCTGATCAATAAACCAGCAGGCAGTCGTCCTCTTAGAACGATTGCAGGATTGGATTTCGGTTTTCAGGCATTGAATGATGCAGTTGAGCCAATTCGGGTGGGAGCTCTTGCCGCAATGGGAGTAGGCGATTGGGATGGTCCTAAAGCCTAGTTATTGCTTGTTTTGATAAAAATATGGTTGCCCGACTGATAAAATAGCCGGGCTTTTTTTATTTCAACTCCCAGCTGGAACCATCTTTGGTGTCTTTCACCACAAAGCCAAGTTTACTGAGTTCATCGCGAATTTTATCCGCAGTTCCCCAATCCTTATTGGCTTTGGCTTCCTGACGAAGCTGCAACAGCAAGTCGATGGCATGTTCGTAGGCTTCCGTGTTTGCATTATCTTGTTGTTCTGGTTGCTGCAGACCAAATAAGTCAAACAGGAAGGTGGAATACAAAGTCTTCAGCTCTTTCAGATCATCAGCTGAAATGCTTGCTTTTCCATCGGCCAGAGAGTTAATCATCTTCACACCGTCAAAAAGGTGAGCAATGGCAATCGGGCTGTTCAAGTCGTCATTCATCGCCTGGTAACATTTGCTCTTCAGCTCTGCAACCTGAACCGTTGATGTGGCTGAGCTTTCCAGCTTATCCAGTGTTTCCACAGCTTTAAGCAGCCGCTCCATGCCTTTCTCGGCAGCCTGCAGCGCTTCGTTGGAGAAGTCCAATGTACTGCGGTAGTGCGCCATTAGCATAAAAAAGCGAATGGTCATGGGCTTGTAGGCTTTTTCCAGCAAGGGATGGTTGCCTTCAAAAAAGTCATCCAGTGAGATGGCATTGCCCAGGGATTTACCCATTTTCTGGCCGTTCAGTGTCACCATGTTGTTATGCATCCAGTAGCGAACCGCATCGTGTCCGTTGGCTGCTTTGGCCTGAGCAATCTCTGCTTCGTGGTGCGGGAAGGTCAGATCCATTCCACCACCATGAATATCGAATGTTTCACCAAGGTACTTGCAGCTCATGGCAGTACATTCCACGTGCCAGCCGGGAAATCCGTCTCCCCATTTGGAGGGCCAGCGCATGATGTGCTCGGGTGCCGCCTTTTTCCAGATGGCAAAATCCAGCGACGATCGTTTTTCGTCTTGTCCGTCCAACTGGCGGGTATTGGCTTGCAGGTCTTCAATTTTTCGGCCCGAAAGCTCGCCATAAGGATAATCTTTGGCATATTTCTCGACATCAAAATAAACCGAACCGTTGCTTTCGTAAGCATAGCCGGCGGCCAATATCTTTTCTACCGTTTCAATCTGTTCAATGATATGTCCGGTAGCACGGGGCTCAATGCTGGGGGGAAGAACATTGAGTTGCTGCATGTTTTTATGGTAGTCGTTGGTGTAAATTTGAACGATCTCCATGGGTTCAAGCTCTTCCAGCCGGGCTCTTTTGGCAATTTTGTCTTCACCTTCATCGGCGTCATTCACCAGGTGCCCCACATCGGTAATGTTACGCACGTAGCGAACCTTGTAGCCAATGTGTTTTAGGTAGCGAAAAAGCAGGTCGTAGGTCACTGCCGGACGCGCGTGTCCCAAATGGGCTTTGCTGTAAACGGTAGGCCCACAAACGTACAAGCCGGCTTTACCCGGATGAAGCGGTTCAAAAACTTCTTTTTTGCGACTTAATGTATTGTAAATCTGTAGTTGATTTTCCATGGATTCGAGAAATTTTTGCAAAGTTAAAAATTTTAACTCAACTGTGGCTAAATGAGCCGGTGAGAGTCACCCCGAATCTAAATTGGGCGAATCAACTGGTTTGTTGTCCAGTCATTTTTGCCGGATCAACCCATGCATCATACTGCTCAGCCGTTAGAAGCTTCAGCTTAATGGCCGCTTCTTTCAAACTGGTATTTTCTGCGTGTGCTTTTTGGGCAATTTTAGCTGCATTTTCATAGCCAAGGTAGGGATTAAGTGCCGTTACCAGCATCAAGGAATTGCTGAGGTGGGTATCAATCCGAGCCTGATTGGGTTGAATACCAACAACGCAGTGCTGGGTAAACGACTTACAAGCATCGCCCAGTAGATTGGCCGACTGTAGGAAGGCGTGGATCATAACCGGTTTGAAAACATTCAGCTCAAACTGTCCGTTCGATCCGGCTATGGAAATGGTGGTGTCGTTGCCCATTACCTGAGCACAAACCATGGTGAGTGCTTCCACCTGGGTCGGGTTGACCTTTCCGGGCATGATGGAGGAGCCAGGCTCGTTGGCCGGGATGGTAATTTCGCCAATGCCGGCCCGGGGCCCTGAGGCCAGTAAACGGATGTCATTTGCAATTTTCATCAAGCTGACGCCCAGTTGTTTCAAAGCGCCATGCGATTCCACCAACGCGTCGTGGGCTGCTAATGATTCGAACTTATTTTCAGCCGTTACAAATGGCAGGCCGGTGAGTGTGGCAATGGCCTGGGCTACTTCTTCGGCATAGCCCTCAGGCGTATTGAGGCCGGTTCCAACTGCCGTTCCTCCCAAAGCCAGTTCCGATAAGTGGGAAAGCGTGTTTCTAAGGGCTTTCAACCCATGATTGAGTTGCGAAACGTAGCCGGAGAATTCCTGCCCCAAAGTGAGCGGAGTGGCATCCATCCAGTGGGTACGACCAATTTTGATCACGTCCTTCATGGCTTCGGATTTGGTTTCCAGCGCGTCACGCAGCAGTTCCACCTGTGGAATGGTATGTTCGACCAGTGTTTTATAGGCGGCCAAGTGCATGGCGGTTGGAAAGGTGTCGTTGGATGATTGTGATCTGTTGGCATCATCATTGGGGTGAATTGGAGATTCTCCAATCCCCAGTTGGTTTCCAGCCAGCACATGTGCCCGGTTTGAAATCACCTCATTGACATTCATGTTGGTTTGTGTTCCTGAACCGGTTTGCCAGATCACCAGTGGAAATTCGGCATCCAGTTTTCCGGCGATAATTTCGTCACAAACCCGCTGGATCAGTTCACTTTTGGTTTTGGGCAATACACCTGCTTTTTCGTTCGTTTGGGCGGCTGCTTTTTTCAGGTAACCAAAGGCATGAATCACTTCCAATGGCATACTGGCTGCTGCCCCGATCTTGAAATTTTCGATAGAACGCTGGGTTTGTGCACCCCAATAGCGTTCAGCAGGCACTTTAACTTCACCCAAGCTGTCCTTTTCCATTCTGAAATTCATAATCAGTGTGTTTTGGTCCTGTTAATTCAGACAATCCAGAGCTTCATTTGTTTGGTTTTCAAAAGAACCATAAAAATGAATAAAGCTGTTTTTTGAAATCAAAATGGAACTATATTTACGGCCAGTTATTTGATGTTTTGAATGAATAGGTTAACACCTTTAAAAGAGCGGCACCTGCTGAGGAATCAGGAGGAGTACCAGGTGAAATACAACTATTTGAAATTCCCTTCACCGGAAGAAGCAGCGACTGCTATGCAGGAACGACAAGCCATTTTGTCGGCCATTGAAAGCAGGATCAAGTGGGGATTTCATAACAGCAAAGTGGATGTGACAAAACTTTCAAAAGGATGTCAGCTTTGTGGAGAGGGGCAGTGGTCCTGTCTTTTTATCAATAACCTGTGCAACGGGAAATGTTTTTATTGTCCCACACAGCAAACCGATCTGGGCAAGCCGCAGACCAATACGCTGACGTTTGATGATCCGCAAAACTATGTGGACTACATCCGTCGGTTTGGGTTTAAAGGAGTCAGTATTTCGGGGGGTGAGCCGCTGGTTTCGTTCGAGAAAAGCCTGGCTTTTGTGCAAGTGGTAAAAGAGGCTTTTGGCGACGAAGTGTATGTTTGGTTATATACCAATGGCATTTTGCTAACCGAGGAAAAGGTTGCCGCTTTAAAGCAGGCAGGTCTGAATGAAATGCGCTTTGACATTGGTGCTACGGAATACAAAACCGATAAAATTCAGTTGGCTGTTGGTCAGATCCCGGTGGTAACGGTGGAAATTCCGGCCGTGCCGCAGGAAGAAGAATTGCTGAAGGAGAAAATCCGGGAGTTGCATCAGTTGGGTGTCAATCACCTGAATTTTCACCAGATGCGGCTTACTCCCTACAATTTCAATCAGCTGATTGAGCACGATTATACGTATTCGCATGGCGAAAAGGTGACGGTCATTGAATCTGAACTGACTGCTTTGCGCCTGATTCAATTTACTTTGGATGAAGGCATTGATTTGCCCATCAATTACTGTTCGTTTGTTTATAAGAACCGGCATCAGAAATCGGCTAATCGCATGAAACATGCGCCACAGGTGGTTAAACCCTGGGAGCGAGTCACCGAAAACGGCTTTATCCGTCGCTTGTTTGTGAAGCTTCCCGTTGAGCAGGAAGCCGTTGTTTTGGCTGAGCTGGATTCACTGATTGAGCAGCAGTTGGCTTTTTATTATCCGCAAAAACGGGAGTTGAGTTTTCACCACTACATTTTGGACGAAATAAAGCAACTGGCTCTGCCTATGTTTCTGGAGTACCACGTCAGTCATATCTTCCCGCAGGAAACGGGCATCAATGAGTTTGATCCGATTCCCTTGAATGAGGAGTGCCAGGTGGTGATCGAACGGGGGGCCGCTATTTTGCCTATTGAACTCAATGTTGAAATGCTTCAGCTTTTGGAGCAATTGCTGGATGGTCAGCTGAGTTACCAGGAAGCTGACTCGAAGGCGATTCAGGAAATCATGACTCACGAATTTATCCCGGAAGGACTGGGCGAATACCATTAATTGAAGGATCCGGTCTGTGGGGAAGACCGGATCCCTTTAAATGCTTTTGGGCCTTTAAACTACCCGGATCAGATCGTTCTGCGGAGCGACCAGTTGTCCAAATGGTTCGGCTGTAATGTTGTGTTTTTTCAGAATTTCCTGCACCTGTGGCAGGGCATCCGGTTCAACAGCGACCAGTAATCCGCCACTGGTTTGTGCATCGCACAGCAACAGTTTGTCCGACTCATTTTTCAGTTTCACCTTACTTCCATAGCTGTCCCAGTTTCGGTGTGTACCGCCGGGAATACAGCCTAATTCAATGTATTCGGCTACTTCTGCAAAACGTGGAATTTTGTCCAGTTCAATTTCGGCCGAAAGCTGGCTTCCCTCGCACAGCTCGGTTAAATGGCCCAGCAGCCCAAAGCCTGTGACGTCAGTCATTGCCTTGATGCCCGGCACAGCGGCCAGTTCAAAGCCTACCTTGTTGAGTTGCATCATGGAATTTGGAGCCAGGTGTTGGTGCTCTGCTTTTAACTTTCCTTTCTTTTGTGCTGTGGATAACACACCTACACCGAGGGGTTTGGTGAGCAACAGTTGGCAGCCTTGGGTCGCCGTGTCGTTTCGTTTCAGTTGGTCCATAGCCACCTGGCCGGTAACGGCCAAGCCAAAAATAGGCTCAGGACTGTCGATGCTGTGTCCGCCTGCCAGCGGAATGCCTGCCTCCTGACAGGTCTCACGTCCGCCTTCCAGCACTTTTTGGGCCACTTCGGGGGCCAGTTTATCGATGGGCCAGCCCAAAATAGCAATGGCCAGCAGGGGTTTGCCGCCCATGGCATATACATCGCTGATGGCATTGGCTGCTGCAATTTTCCCAAAGGTGAACGGATCATCAACAATGGGCATGAAAAAGTCGGTTGTGCTGATGATGGCTGTTCCGTCCTGCATGTCGTAAACCGCGGCATCATCGCGGCTGTCGTTTCCTACCAACAAGTTGGGCGAGTTAAAAGGTGCCAGATTGGTTTGAAGAATGGAGCTGAGAACTTTGGGTGATATTTTGCAGCCACAACCGGCGCCGTGACTATACTGTGTGAGTTTTATTTCGTTCATATTTTTCGACTAAAGTGATCAGTGTTTTTGCATTATTTTCGTGGTTCATGTCGGGAAGTGGAACCATGCAAACCAATTCCGGGTTGCGGTTCTGTACTCCTCTCAGGTAGGCTTTATCGTAATACTGAAGGGCCAAAAGCGCCACCTCGTAAAATTTTTGTTGGGCCAGGTATTCGTGGGCCAGTTTTACATTTTGCCCGCCAAGCCGCTTGGCAATCCCATTGATGGCGTAAGCCAGCTCGGGCGTTTCGCAAACGGTGTATTGACCAACCAGATGCCGGGCCCGCTGTTCTTTGCTGAGTTGAATGAAGTAAACCATTTGCTGACGCATTTGCCGGAACAGCGGGATGGGAATTTTTACCTTTCCAATGCTGTGGCTTTCATCCTCCAGCCAAATTGGCTGCTGCAGGTTGAGCTGCCGAAAGGCTTCAAACAAGTTGTTTTCGAATTGCTCTACGGTGGGCTGCGGACTTTCGCCGATTGCTCCAAAAGCAGAGCCTTTGTGGTGGGCCAGCCCTTCCAGGTCGACGACTTGCTGCCCTTGTTGCTGCAGGTTTTTCAGAAGCAGGGTTTTGCCACTACCTGTAAAGCCGCCCAGAATGCGCAGCTGGAGTGGCTGAGCAAAAAAGTCAAGCACATAATTCCGATAGGCTTTATAGCCACCGGTAATTACATAAACCTCATCAAAGCCGTTTTCGTGCAAGTGTTCGGCAAAGGCATGACTGCGCATTCCTCCGCGCCAACAGTGTACGGCAACCGGGGAATTTCCGGCTACTTTCCGGCTTTCGCTGATAAACCAATCCAGCTTCGGTGTAACAAACCGATAGCCCAGCTCAACGGCTTCGTCGCGCGATTGCTGAACGTAAACGGTGCCTACCTGCGCCCGCTCCTCATTGGAAAATAGGGCAATATTGGTTGCACCCGGAAGGTGTCCTTTTTCATATTCTCCCGGTGAACGTACATCAATTAAAGGCAGGCGATGTTGCTGGCAATAAAAATCGTGGATGCTGATTTCAATAATCATGACCACAAAAGTAGCTGATTTTCGATGACGAAAGGAAGCCGGAAAAAATTAAATCATCACCCTTTCCATTTTTATTCCGGCGAAGGTTACCATTCCTTTTATTTTAAAGCTTAACCCGTCCATTTCTTGATAATTATCAGTTTACACACTACATTTGCATGAAATTATCAAATGTTCCCATCGTTTGGGAATTCTTGGTTATAAGGAAGAGTGGAGAGAGCGGGCTCCTGGAAACTCTGGCAACCCTCTGTTCAACAATGGAAACGGTGCCAAAACCCGGCCGGAAACGGAATTATAATTGATCTTAAAAAATGAAACGAGTGAAGAAACAAGCCAATTCTCTTTTTCTGCTGAGCTGTATGCATTTTGCAAACTGCTGCATGCGCTAATCGGCGCACGATCTTTTTTCCATTATTCGGACCATTTCAGTCAAAACAAATGAGTTTTTCGTGAATTCGAACCTCAGGCTTTGAAACAGGAACTCAATAGCTTATAAGAACGATGTTATTTAAACCCAAAACATACCGCGACAGCTTTTCCAAAGAACGTTTTCAATCGTTTGTAGTTACCTACAAGGAGTCCGATTTATGGATCGGAATGAATGCGGATTCGTACAAGGAAGAGATGGAAACTCTGGCCCTTGAAACCGTAAAAAGCCTGGCTGACGCGCTGGAACAGTATATGGCTGAAGAGCCCTTTTTTAAAAAAAGCCTGAAGCCGTGCCAGGTGAGCGAAAACGCCCCGCAGGCGGTTCAGCAAATGGCGGCTGCGGCCGAAAAAGCCGGCGTAGGACCTACTGCTGCCTGGTCGGGAACGTTTAGCGAGCAGGTCGGAAAAGCCCTTTTGGAGAACTTTTCAATTCAAGAGTTGGTTGTTGAGAACGATGGTGACTGTTTTCTGAAGCTGCAGAGCCCCTTGGTGCTACCCATTTTTGCGGGCGAATCGCCTTTGTCAGGCATGGCCGGACTGGAAATTCAGGCTGCGCAAACCCCACTGGGGATATGCACTTCCGCAGGAACAAGTGGCACATCACGCAGTTTTGGCAAGGCCGATGCCGTGCTGATTGCCTGCAAGGATACCGCCCTGGCTGATGCTTTGGCTACCGGCCTGGGGAACCTGATCAAGAAACCGGCTGACGTGGAAAAAGTACTGAATCGGGCCGAACGCATGGAGGAAATCATTTCGGCGGTATTGATTTGCGATGACCAGATCGGTATTCGGGGGGAGTTTGAATTAAATATATTAGGTTGAAACGAAAGTGTCGGGAACATTGGCAATGAGCCGACACGAAAATAGACGAGGATGATAACAAAAAACGACATACGCGAGGAGTTAAAAAGCAGGGTGCTGGTGTTGGATGGAGCCATGGGAACCATGATTCAGAAACACAAGCTGACAGAGGATGATTTCCGCAACGGGGAGATGGCGGCCATGACGAATGATTTGTTTGGAAACAATGATTTTCTGTCGCTTACACGTCCGGATATTATTCGGGGCATCCATGCCGACTTTCTGGAGGCGGGTTCTGATATTATTGAAACCAATACCTTCAATGCGAACCGGATTTCACAGGCTGATTACCACACCGAAAAATGGGTGTATGCCATGAACAAGGCCTCGGCCGAACTGGCGCGCGAGGTGGCCGATGAATACACGCAAAAGGACCCGTCGAAACCGCGTTATGTTGCCGGTGCATTGGGACCAACGAATAAGACCCTTTCGCTGTCGCCCGATGTGAATGACCCGGGCTACCGGGCCGAGTCGTTTGATGGCATCAAAGAGGCCTACCGGGAGCAGCTGGAAGGCCTGCTGGATGGTGGCGTGGACCTGTTGCTGGTGGAAACCATCTTCGATACCCTGAATGCCAAGGCTGCCCTTTTTGCCATTGAAGAAGAGCTGGAGAAACGCGGTCAACGCTTGCCGGTGATGGTTTCCGGAACGATTACCGACGCCAGTGGACGAACCTTATCGGGGCAAACCGTGGAGGCATTTTTGAACTCCATGCGCCACATCGATTTGCTGAGTATTGGTTTGAACTGCTCGCTGGGAGCCAAAGATATGCGCCCGTACCTGGAAGAGCTGGCGAAAAAAGCCCCTTTCTTCATCAGTGCCTACCCCAACGCCGGTTTGCCGAACCAGTTTGGGGAGTACGACGAAACTCCGGAGGAAATGGCCACCCAGGTGAAGGATTTCCTGGACAACCATTTTGTCAACATCATTGGAGGGTGCTGCGGAACAACACCTGACCATATCCGCAAATTTGCCGGAGTAGCTGCGGCTGCTCAACCGCACATCAAACAAAAGAATGACGAATTAACTCGATTCAGCGGACTGGAGCCGGTGACCATCACGCCCGAAACCAACTTTGTAAATATTGGCGAACGGTGTAATGTGTCGGGATCACGCAAGTTTGCCCGCCTGATTCGGGAAGAAAAATACGAAGAAGCGCTGGCCGTTGCCCGCGACCAGGTGGAAGACGGTGCCCAGGTGATTGATGTGAACCTGGATGATGCCATGCTGGATGCTAAAAAGGAAATGGTGCGGTTCCTGAACCTGTTGATGGCCGAACCTGATATTGCCAAGTTGCCGGTGATGGTCGACTCCTCGAAATGGGAAGTGATTGAAGCCGGACTGAAATGTCTGCAGGGCAAGGCCATTGTGAACTCCATCAGCATGAAGGAAGGGGAGGAGCAATTCCTGGAGCAGGCGCAAAAGATTAAACGTTATGGTGCTGCGGTGGTGGTCATGGCTTTTGATGAAAAAGGCCAGGCCGACAACTACCAGCGGCGCATTGAAATATGTGAACGGGCTTATAAACTGTTGACTGAGAAAATCAACTTCCCACCCGAAGATATCATTTTCGACCCCAATATTCTGACCATTGGGACAGGGATGGAAGAGCACAACAATTACGCGGTGGACTTCATCAATGCCATTCGCTGGATTAAGGAAAACTTGCCGCATGCCAAAACAAGTGGTGGGGTGAGCAACGTGTCGTTCTCTTTCCGCGGAAACAACCTGGTGCGCGAAGCCATTCACTCGGTCTTCCTGTTTCATGCCATTAAAGCCGGGCTGGACATGGGAATTGTGAATCCGGGAATGCTACAGATTTACGATGAAATTCCGAAGGATTTGCTCGAATATATTGAAGATTTGGTGATGAACCGTCGCCCCGATGCAACAGAGCGTTTGCTGGATTTTGCACAAAACCTGAAGGAAGATCCGGCCAAGGCTGTGCGGAAAGATGCATGGCGTGAGTTACCGCTTGAAAAACGACTGGAGCATGCTTTGGTGAAAGGATTGCCTGACTATGTGGAGATTGATTTGGCCGAGGCCTTGCCGCACTATCAGCCCACGTTAAACATCATTGAAGGTCCGCTGATGGATGGAATGAATGTGGTGGGTGACCTGTTTGGCTCCGGAAAGATGTTCCTGCCCCAGGTGATCAAATCGGCCCGGGTAATGAAAAAGGCGGTGGCTTTCCTGCTGCCTTACATTGAGGCCGACAAGGCGAAGTTTAAGAACCAGCAGAGTAACCAAAAAAAGGTGCTGATGGCTACCGTAAAGGGCGACGTTCACGATATTGGTAAAAACATTGTTGGCGTGGTGCTGGGCTGTAACAACTATGAAGTGATTGACTTGGGCGTGATGGTGCCTACGGAAAAAATATTGGAAGTGGCCAAAAAGGAGCAGGTTGACATTATTGGCCTGAGTGGTTTGATTACCCCTTCGCTGGAAATTATGGCCAGCGTGGCCGTTGAAATGGAACGTCAGAACTTCCACCTGCCATTGTTGATCGGTGGGGCAACTACGTCTAAAATCCATACCGCGGTTAAAATAGAACCCCATTATTCGCATCCGGTGGTGCATGTAAAAGATGCCAGCCGCACGGTGAATGTGGTGGCCAACCTGTTGGCAAACAACCAGGAGTATATTCAGTCGGTAAAAGATGAATATGCTAAAATTCGTGAGTTCCACGGGCAGAAGAAGAAAAAGGAATACCTGACTTTGGAGCAAGCCCGTGCCAATAAATTCCGGATTGACTGGAGTAAAAATGAAATTTACAAACCCAGACAAACCGGGGTTTTCGAGCTGATCGACTTCCCGATTGAAGAACTGCGCAAGTACATCGACTGGAATTTCTTCTTCTTTGTGTGGGAGTTGCGTGGCCGGTTCCCGGAAATTTTGGAAGACGAACGCCAGGGCGAACAAGCCCGCAAGGTGTATGAAGATGCCCAGATCATGCTCGATGAAATCATTGAGAAGAAGATGCTTCAGGCGAATGGTATTTATGCCATTTGGCCGGCGCATACCGAGGGCGACGACATTGTGTTGTTTGAAGATGAAGCGCGCAGCAAGGAACTGGGCCGTTTTTACCACCTGCGTCAGCAGGAGAAGAAGCGCGAAGGTTCGCCTAATTTCTGCTTGTCGGATTTTGTAGCTCCCAAGGAAATTGATCAAACCGACTACTGTGGCGCTTTTGCCGTAACGGCGGGTATTGGCATTGAAAAGTGGATGGCTGAATACAAGGCCGATCACGACGATTACAAGGCCATTATGCTGGAAGCACTGGCCGATCGGCTGGCGGAGGCCTTTGCCGAGCTGCTGCACGAAAAAGTGCGTCAGGAATATTGGGCATACGCCCCGGATGAGAAGCTTTCGTGGGACGATATCCTGAAGGTGAAATACCAGGGAATCCGTCCGGCCATGGGCTACCCGGCTTGTCCGGAGCACCACGAAAAGGAGAACCTGTTCAACATCCTTGGAGCCGAGAAGATCGGCATCACCTTGTCGGAACACTATGCCATGTACCCAACAGCAGCGGTGTGCGGACAGTTTTTCGCCCATCCCGAATCCCGCTACTTCAGCCTGGAGAAAATTGGCAAGGACCAGGTGGAAGATTACGCCAATCGTAAAGGCGTTCCGGTGGATGTGGTGGAGCAGTTTTTACCCGTTAACCTGAACTATAAAGGAATTTAAAATACCAAAAGTTCGTCATCCTGAGCTCGTTTCAGGATCTCTAAAATAGAAAGGACAGGCCCTGAAATGAATTCAGGGAGACGATTATAAAAAGGATCAAAAAACAGATAGATCATGAAGAATTCGGCAACAAAAGTTCTTATTGCCTTTGTGTTAGGAATGGCTCTTATGTTTGTATTGGATATGGTTTTTCATTTCAACAATTCAATTGAAAAGGAACTGGAACGCGAAGCCCAAAGAGCGCAGAAGAAAATAGAAAACATTTTTAAATAATCAGAGTAAGTGAAAGTATGACTCACAGCTCGAAATGCACGACCCGACTATGAAAGTGATAGACATCATCAAGCAGAGCGATCAAACGGTTTTTTCATTTGAATTGCTTCCCCCTTTGAAAGGGAATGATGCCAGTAATATTTACCGGACCATCGAAAGCTTAGTGGATTACAACCCCAAGTACATCAACATTACCACCCATCGCGACGAGATGGTGTTTAAGGAGTTAAACGATGGAAGCATTGAAAAACGCACGGTTCGCAAACGTCCCGGAACGGTTGCCATTGCAGCCGCTATTCAGCACAAATACGGCATTCCGGTGGTGCCCCACATTTTGTGTGGTGGTTTTTCGAAAAGCGAAACCGAACACGTGCTGATTGACCTGAATTTTATGGGAATCAGCAATGTGCTGGCCTTACGGGGCGATGGCCTGAAAACCGACAACATGTTCCGCCCCAACCCCGATGGGCATGCCAATGCCAACGAGCTGGTGGAGCAGATCGTGAATTTGCGCGAAGGCAAATACCTGGAGCCGGACCTGAAAAACAACGCTCCACTCGATTTTTGCATTGGGGTGGCGGGTTACCCCGAGAAGCACTTCGAAGCGCCCAATTTCGATACCGATATGGCTTATTTGAAGCAAAAAGTGGATGCCGGGGCCGACTACATCGTAACGCAGATGTTTTTCGACAACCAGATGTACTACAATTTTGTGGATAAATGCCGCGAAGCCGGAATTACCGTGCCCATCATTCCGGGTATTAAACCCATTAACCTGAAGAATCAGCTGACCGTGCTGCCCAAAATTTTCAGCATTGATTTACCGCAGGAACTGGCGACCGAGCTGGCCAAATGCAAAAACAACGACGATGCCAAGATTGTAGGAACCGAATGGGCCATTCACCAGTCGAAAGACCTGGTGGCCAACAAAGTGCCCAGCTTACACCTATACACCTATGGCGTGTCGGACAATGCCCGTAAAATTGTGGAAGCCGTATTTTAACAGGCTATAAAAGAGAATCAAAATACAGGAATCCGGTCTTCAAAGGCCGGATTTTTTGTTGGGGAAATGTTGTGTTTCAGGAGAATTCTCAGGCGTACATTTTCCATTGTAAATGGGGCGTTGCCCCTGAACCCCAATTCCTTTTTTGCCTTGATGCCAAAAAGGAATCAAAAAAGATCAAGGCTGACCAGTCTTTTGAACGAAAACGACGGGTCAGTCACTCCCCGAAAACCAACTCCTCCCGTTGGTCGTCAAACAAGGTTTTCTTAGCGAGTACCTGCGCTGTATCCTTCCCTTGTTTTCTGTTTCAAAAGCCTCGTAGGCCAACCGAACCGCCCGACTCGAAGCGTCATGCTGAACTTGTTTCAGAATCTGCCAGCGAGTTATTGGATGGTCGCGCAGTATTGGGGAAGATTGCGGAAAGGCCCTTCTGTATGCTAGCAGGCGTCTATTCGACTAATCAAAGACAGTTACTCCTTATTCAAATGTATCGTTTTTTGATTTCCATAGCCTTGTAATACGATACTGTCTTGGTGAATTTCAAGTATTGCATAAGAGCTAACCCTGGTGTCTACCATTCCGGATATCGTAATGTAGTGTATCCCATTTTTGAATTCATAGCCTCCGGCATGATTGTGTCCATTAATATAGGCTACAACATTCGAACTCTTCTCGATGAGGTTGATAATTTCATCATCATTCCATAGGTTATGCGGATCATCCTCCGGCTTTAGTGGCAAATGCGAAAAGAGAATCACCTGTTGATTCAATGATTTTGCAGCATCCAATTCCTGTTTAAGCCAGCTTTGCTGGTCTTTTCCGATTGCACTGTTCCAACGGTGATTATTTGATTTTCCTTGGGTTTTATCCAAATAGGAATCTATTTGATTGATATCGTGATGATGCAGCAAATTTGAATAGTATGAATAATCAGTAGCGTCCAGCACGATAAATCTGTAACCTTCTTTTGAATAGGAGTAATAATAGTTTGGCATTGATAACCTTTCAAGTAAACCGTTCAAATGAGTTGAATCAATATCAAAATCATGATTTCCCAGAAGATGGTAGTTTTCAATACCAGGGGTAAGTTTATCGTAGACAGATAAAATGGAATCAAAACTTTCCCATTCTGTATCTATAATATCTCCAAGGTTTTGAACAAAGTCAACCTTGTGATAATTAAAGGTGTCAATGGCTTCTTCCAGTTTCCATAAGGATTCCCTATAATACCTTTTTCCTGCTGTTGGTTTATTGGCATATTGCGGGTCAGCGACCAGACCAATTTTTAGAACGGGTTCTTTTTTTGAACAAGAACTGAGAAGGATGAGTACCGATACCAGGTAAAATGAGAAATCTTTCATTGGTGTATGAGGTGTTTATTAATGATTCGGTATATCGTGTATTACGTTTGCAGTTTTTGCTACCGCGTGTAATTGCCTCGGCTGCTTAAGGCGAGTAAGTAGCGCTTCACAACCTGGTTCGACGTCAGCATGGGGCAAGTTAGCAAAAACAAGTTGCTCATAAGCTCACTTTTTCAAAAGTTTTTGAGTCATTTTCATTTTTTGGGGTGCTGGCTGAGGCTCAGAAAAGTTGCCTGAGGTTCAGTTCTGCTCAGCCGAGGCTCAGCTGGCTTGTTTTTTATTGAGTTCTGTTCAGCTGAGGCTCAGCCGGGCTGTTTTTGTTCCGGTTCTGCTTAGCTGAGGCTCAGCCAGCTTGTTTTTGTTTCAGTTCTGCTCAGCTGAGGCTCAGCCGGGGTGCCTTTAATTGGTTTGGGCTTAGCTGAGGCTCGGCCGGATTCAAAAAATGGCATGGCGCCCAAGTGGTGGCCTTGCATCGGGTGTTTGGCTTGATTTTCAGTCGAAAAGGCAGCTTAAAAATGGCAATTTATCAGTAGAAATGTTTTTTATTTCATCAGAAGGTCAT
Source organism: uncultured Sunxiuqinia sp. (assembly GCF_947495665.1). Classification (GTDB taxonomy): domain Bacteria; phylum Bacteroidota; class Bacteroidia; order Bacteroidales; family Prolixibacteraceae; genus Sunxiuqinia; species Sunxiuqinia rutila. Next base: position 85,275 of record NZ_CANLZV010000005.1, on the reverse strand, counting down.
AACTTGTAGTTAATTATAAACATAAAACGACCTAGCGATGAAACATTTTCTTGAGTCTTTGCGCGTTTCTGCGCTTTCGAACCTGGAAGCAGGCCAATTAGTTAACCGGCATTTAGCCGATTTGGGAACGATTGATCAGGCTCTGATGACCGATGAGCCATTTAACAACTACATGAGTAAGTTAAGTGATCATAGTGATTTGTTCGAGAAGGCCATGGCACAGATCAGGGCGAGTGAAATAACCCTGAATATTGCCAATGCCGATACCAAACGGGATAAGTCGAACCAGGCCTGCCGGCGATGTTTGGCCCTTTATGCGCTTTCGGACGACCCGGAGGAAGTGGCTGCCAGCCGTAGCCTGAACCTGATTTTCAAAAACTTTAAAAATTTGCCCAACCTGAATTACGAAGCCGAAACGATTGCCATTGACAAATTGATCAGCGATTTAGAAGAACCAACGGCTGCGGCGCATGTGAGTACCCTAAACATGGAGCGCTATGTTGAGCGTTTAAGGGCCGACAATGAAGCTTTTAAAGTGTTGTTTGGTCAGCGTATTCAAACCGAAGCCCAAACGGAAGATTACGATATGAAGACCATCCGCCGGGAAACCTTTCAAACCTATCGGGATTTCTGCAATTACGTGTTGGCAATGGCTAAGGCCCTGGGCAGTCCGTTGTTTGAAGAGGCCCTGGATTTAATCAACGCCGGAAGAAATTACTACGCGAATATGTTAGCCCGCCGAAATCCGAAAGAAGAAGCCTTAAGTCCGAACTAATAAGGTGAAATATCCTCATTTTCGATGAAAATAAACCCGCCGGTTCTCACTGGTGGGTTTGTTTTTTGTGATCGCTGCTTTCGCAGGCTTGCATCCTTGCTTTGCGCTTTCTTCGCGCCTTTGCGGTTATATCGCGTGGTCAAGCTTAGCAGGAAATACCACACGATACAATCGTGCGGTAGCGGGTCAGCTGGGGTGCCTTTAATTGGTTTGGGCTTAGCTGAGGCTCGGCCGGAGTCAAAAAATGGCAAGGCGGCTAAGGGGTGGCCTTGCATCGAAATCCCAGTTTCTGAGTTCCTTTCTTTGTGCCTTTGCGGTTAAGAGCGGGGTTTTCTTAGCGAGTCCCTGCGCATATTCCATCCCTTGTTTTCTAGCTCAAAAACCTCGTAGGCCAAGCGAACCGCCCCAAGCAAAGCGCCATTCTGAACTTGTTTCAGAATCTTGGTTCTTCAAATCCAGCAATCCAAACATCCAGCAATTTGAGAATCAGGATATAGGGTGAAATCGTGCGGTAGTGAATCTTATTCACTTTCGTTATAATCCAGGCTGAAAAATCCGTTTTTATAATACATTTTTTCTCCGGCATCAGATCTGTTTTCGTCTCTCACCAACCTTAGTTCAAATGTTCCGCTGATCTTTTTCTTATCCGTGTCAAATGAGTTGATTGTAATCAGGTTATTGTAGTTAGAGTCGATTATATAGCTATCTCCGATGGCATCTCCTCCAATAACAAAATCCCATCTGGCGTAAAAGTCTGTTACGGTATTGGATTCTGAAATGTCAGTTGTTTTAAAGCTAAGGTGTAATTGTTCATCCTGATAATATTCAGAATCCCTTTTTGAGCCCGCAATCACCATTTTTTCATTCGTTAGGGAATAGTTGGCCCAACTGCTTGTTGAAATCCATTGGCGATTATCCTTTAAGGCGTAAAATGGAGAATCTGTCGTGAACTTGTCATCGTCTTTTTCGCATGATAGCAAGGAAAAGCCGATCAAAATGTAAAGTAGAATGCATTTCTTTTTCATTACGAGTAGGTTGTTGTTTCAACTATGATGAATTCAAGCGATTTAGGGTTGCGTCGTTAGTCCGTTTTATTAATGATAACCGCATTCAAATAGACTAATCCATTTCATCCTGGCTCTTCAAGCCCAGTCATCCAGATTTCCAGCAACCTGAGAATCCGAAAATCATTTGCGTGCTTTTCCTGATCGAATTGGCAAAACCTCGTGCCAGGGGGTGGCGGGGCGGTTGGCAGGATAACCGTGCTCCAGGCGGTAGGCTTTGCGTTCGTTGGTAAAGTCCCACCACTTTTTGGTTGCGTCGTGGGTGTTGGCATAGTGCACCACCAGGCGAAACTGATCTTCCACGCAGGGATCGGTCCAGAAGCCTTTTTGAAGCTCGTAGGCATCGGTCAATTGGGCGCCATCCAGGCCCTTCAGCTCATCGATGGCGTAGTAGCCCAGGAAAACCAAGTCTTCGGCAAACCTGGGGCCAACCGAAGGGATGCTCTGGAACTCGGCCAAAGCATGAATTTCCCGGGCACGTTCGGGGCTGGTGTCCAGTAAAACTTCCAGCTCATCTACGGCAAAATTAAGAAGTTCACCCAAGCGTACTTTATGCGCTTTGAGTGCGGCTTTTTCGGCTTCAAGCAATGGTAGTTTGATGGTGGACTTGGCTTTCATGTTCTGTAAATCTTGGTTGATGTTCTTGCCTTCATTCGGATTTCTAAGTTACAAAAAATCCAAAGGGCTCCGACTGCGCCGATTTTAGAGGTTTTCAAGGCTACCCTCATTTTTTTAAGAAAAAAAGTAGGGTACAGGCTGTTTGCTCAGGATACAATGAAAGAACAGCTTAGAAATCGGACTTTCGCCGGAAAGTCTTCATCTTAAAATTTGGTACTATGACTAAAAAAATTGGAATGCTCATCTTACTTTGGGCAGCACTTATCCCCTCCGTTCTGGCCAAGGAATGGTTAGCCAACCTGGATGTGGCTAAATCAGAAGCCGCAGCAACAAAGCAGAACATTTTATTGGTTTTTTCCGGTTCCGACTGGTGTATTCCATGTATGAAACTGGAGAAGTTTATTTGGAGTTCCGACGAGTTTAAAACCTTCTCGGAAGATCATTTTGTGTTGCTGCGGGCCGACTTTCTGAAACAAAAGAAAAACAGGCTGAGCGACGAACAACAAGCCTACAACGAGCAGTTGGCTGAAAAGTACAATCCGAATGGCTTTTTCCCGCTGGTGCTGGTGTTGGATCACCAAGGAGAGGTGCTTGGCCAGACCGGCTATAAAAATGTCTCTCCGTCGGAGTACATCAAACACTTGGTTGAACTAGAAAAATAAATGATGGTACGATTCATTTCAGCTTTAATTCTGGTAAGTCTTTCTTTCAACACGTTTGCTTCGGAAACGGTTATGCGCACGCTGAAACTGATGGGCTCGCGCTACGAAATCTCAGTGGTGGCCGCCAGTCAGGCCGAAGGTGACCGCTATATTGATCTGGCGGTGGCCGAGATCAGCCGCATTGAAAAAAGCATCTCTTCGTGGGATGCAGCTTCCCAAACTTCCGAAGTGAATAGGAATGCAGGCATTGCCCCGGTGAAAGTTGATCAGGAGCTTTTTCAACTGATTGAACGGGCCCTGCAAATCTCGAAGATTACGGATGGGGCCTTCGACATTTCGTATGCAGCCATGGATCGCATCTGGACGTTCGATGGAAGCCTGCAGGAAATGCCGGCGGAGGAAATCATCCGGCAGTCTGTGGCTAAGGTGGGCTACGAAAACATTGTGCTTAACCGGGCTGAGCAAACCGTTTTTTTGAAGTTGCCAGGCATGAAAATTGGCTTCGGCGCCATCGGGAAAGGCTATTCAGCCGATCGGGCCAAGGCGCTGTTGATGGAAAAAGGCGTGGTGGCCGGTATGATCAATGCTTCGGGCGATCTCAACTGCTGGGGGCAAAGGCTGGATGGCACTCCCTGGCTGGTGGGAATCACCAATCCGATGAATAAGAACCGGGTTTTTGCCTGGTTTCCAATTGAGAACAGTGCCGTGGTCACCTCGGGCGATTACGAAAAGTTCGTGCTACTCAAGGGCAAGCGTTATGCGCACATCATTGATCCCCGAACAGGGTATCCGGCATCCGGGCTGGTGAGTGTCAGCATTTTTGCGCCCAAGGCTGAGTTGGCCGATGCCTTGGCTACTTCGGTTTTTGTAATGGGGATTGAGGCTGGAATCAACCTGGTTAACCAGCTGGCCGGTATTGAATGCATCCTGGTGGATGATCAGGGGAAAGTGTACTATTCAAAAAATATCAAGAAGAATGAACAGGAAATGGAGATTGCAGCGCGGCAGAAATAGCCTGAAGCATGTGTTGCTGATTGGTTTGGCGATGTTGGCATTGAGCTCATGCGTGGCAGTAAAAGAGTACGAGAAAGTGTACATCAACGACCCGAATATGAAGCTGAGTGCTGCCAGTGATCAGCGGTTTGAGTTGAATTTTCAGGTGTATCGCGAAGCCGCAGCAGGAGCCAATGGCGGAAAAACAGGTGGAGGATGTGGATGTAATTAATCAACTATGAAAAGAATACTGCTTTTATTGATCTTGATGTTTCTCGTTCATTTTGGGAAAGCGCAATCGACCAGTCCCAATTCGTATCAAAAAAGGGTGCTGGAAACACCGGAAATTGAACTTTTGATGAGCTACTACCAGCAGGATGGCGATCATTCGGCTGTTGGGGGAGGCATTGGCGATGAGTCGCTGGATGATGTGACGCCAACGATTGTGATTACGCTCCCCTTGAATGACAATGATGTTTTGACGATTGATGCGGGCTTGTCGGCTTACACGTCAGCCTCTTCCAGTAACATCAATCCGTTCAACAGTACCGGCGCTTCAGGCCGCGGAGGAGATGACGAAGAAGATGAAGATGATTACGAGGGGGATGATGAAGATGACTTTCGCCCGGGGACATCCGGTGCCGCGGTGGGGACACCCTGGCTGGCTTCGTCCGGCGCTTCCAAATCCGATGTGCTGGCCAGTGTCAGCCTGGCTTACAGTCACAGCTCCGACGATCGTAACTGGATTTTAGGCTTGCATGGTTCTGTGTCGAAAGAATACGATTACCATTCGCTGGGATTTGGCGGTAGTGTCGCCCGGCTTTTTGCGGAGAAAAACACGGAGCTGAGCTTAAAAACACAGGTTTACCTGGATGCCTGGAACCCCATTTACCCCACAGAGCTGCACGAGTACAGCCAGTACGGGAGTAATTTTCTGAACTCGGGCTATTTTGAAGGGATGACGGTGCTGAACGAACAAGGCAACCCAACAACGGCCTATTTGCCTAACCTGTTCTCCGAATGGGATGCTAAAAAGCGCAATTCGTATTCGGCCTCGCTGGGCCTATCACAAATTTTCAGCCGACGTTTGCAGGCCTCTTTCTTTGTTGATCTGATTTACCAGGAAGGACTGTTGTCCACGCCTTATCACCGCATCTATTTTGCCGATCGACCCAATTATTACATCGGCAATGCCAGCGATATTCCGGTTTACACCAGCCGTGAAAATACCGGTGTTTTTCGCCTGGCCGATGAGGTGGAGCGCCTGCCTGACACCCGCCTGAAAATACCCTTTGGTGCCCGCATCAATTACTACCTGAGCCAAACCTTCAAGCTACGAACCTATTACCGCTATTACACCGATGATTGGGGAATTACGGCGCATACCGGAAGTGTGGAATTGCCCGTCAGTTTGTCGCCCAGCTTCACGCTAACACCTACTTACCGGTACTATGAGCAGACAGCGGCTACCTATTTTGCCCCGTTCGAAACGCATGTTTCTACCGAGCAGTATTACACCTCGGACTACGATTTAGCCGACTTTCAAAGTAACCAGTATGGAATTGGGCTGAGCTACACCAACATTTTTTCGAAGCCCAAACTGTTTAATCTGGGCCTGAAGAATGTCAACCTGCGCTTTAGTCATTACGACCGCAGCGATGGACTGAAAGCCAACATTGTTTCTTTTGGCTTGAAGTATGTTTTTGAATAGGGTAGGGTTTCCGGCCCTTCGTCAGGATAAATTATAAACAGCGTTCTAATCCGTTGGTCTGAAAAAATTGGTTGGCGTGAGGAGGCAAGGTATTTTCATTTATCTTTGGTTGTGATGTGAAAATATGCAGCCATTGACCAGAGAAGATTTCAATTTTTTATTCCACACGTATTTTGAAGAAGTCAGGCGATACGTGTTTTACCGCTCAGGCAATGAGGAGGTAGCCACCGATATTGCGCAGGACACTTTTCTGCGGCTTTGGGAAAAGCGGGAAGAGATCAGACTGGAGACGGTGAAAGGTTTGCTGCTGAAAATAGCGTCAGACCGCTACATTACAAAGTACCACAAGGAAAAACTGGCTTTCAACTTCTTCAATACGTTTGTGCCCCGGGAACATGCTCCTACACCGGAAGATCAGCTGAATTACGAGGAATTGAAGAAAGCCTATGAAGAAGCTTTAAAAAGTATGCCGGAAAAACAACGGGTGGTATTTCTGATGAATCGCATTGATGAGCTGAAGTACCGGGAAATTGCTGAACAGCTGGGCTTGAGCGTTAAAGCCATTGAAAAGCGGATGAGCCAGGCGCTGGAGCACCTCAAGCAGCAGTTGAAGGATCAGTTGACCAATATTGTTTTGCTGATTCTGAATAGTTGTTTTTTCCGCAGATTGAAACATTGAACCGTGAAAGACAATAAGGAACATATCAAACTGAAAGCGATTGACAGGCAGAGCCAGGCTTTTTTTGCCGGAGGAACCTTCCGCTGGAAAAAGAGTGAGGCTGAAGTACTGGCCGAGCTGAACAGGCAACTTGACCGTAAAGCTGCTGGCCGGTCGTTTCGTTTGAGCCGACGTTGGGTGGCTGTAGCCGCCAGCTTGTTGCTCATCGTTGGCTTGGGAAGCTTGCTTCGGTTTTATGCCATTAGCGTGGATGTTTCGGCCGGAACACATCAATTGGTGGATTTGCCCGATGGCTCAACCGTGGAGCTGAATGCCGGTTCCAGCCTGAGGTACTATCCTTATTGGTGGTCGTTTAAACGCATTGTAACCCTCGACGGGGAAGCTTTCTTTGAGGTTCAAAAAGGCCGGAGCTTTGTTGTTCGTTCGTTGCAGGGAAGGACAACGGTTTTGGGAACCAGCTTCAACATCCTGGCGCGGGGCAGCAACTACCGGGTTACCTGTTTGAGCGGACGTGTTGGGGTGCGCTCCAGGCAAAGGCAAAAGGTTGTTTTAATGCCGGGAAGCCAGGCTGTTGTTCAGCCTGACGGCAAAATAGAAGTCCGCGAAAATATTGAAACCTACCCCGAAATATCGTGGCGCGAGCATGTTTTTGTGTTTACCGAAACCCCCATTCAGGAAGTTTTTGAAGAAATAGAACGCCAGTATAAAGTGACCATCCAGTCAACCATTCAAGCGAAGATTCTGTATACCGGCAATTTCACAAAAGAAGAGGACGTTGAAAACATACTGGAGTATGTGTGTCCTGCCGTTGGTTTGAAATACAGCAGAAAATCACCTACCTTGTATTTCATTACGCAGGCGAATGAATGAAACGTATTTTAATCATCGGAAGCCTTTTTTTGATTTCGAGCCTTGCCGTGTGGGCGCAAAACCAACCCATCGTTATTGAGGCAGATAACCAGCAGCTGACCGAGGTTTTGGTCCAGCTGCGTGATCGGTATGGCTTTTTGCTTTCCTACAATGCCAGCGAACTGGCCACTTACACGATTTCTCTTTCCGAAAGCTATCCGAATCAGGAAGACGCTTTGCGCGGACTACTGGAAGGTTTGCCCTTGCGACTGAAAAAGTCGCGGCAGGTGTTTATCATTCTTTCCGATCGGTCAAAAGCAAGCGAGCCGCCGGAAAGGCGACCCGTCTCCGGGCAGATTGTGGAAGCAAAAACCGGGGAGCCCTTGCCTTTTTCAGCACTAGCCATCAATCAGCAACAACTCTTTGCCGATGTTAACGGCTCGTTTAACTACACCACCAGCGGAGACAGTCTGGTGCGGTTGAAGGTTTCGCATTTGGGCTATTATGTGTTGGATACCCTGCTGAAACCGGGCATTAACCAGCATATTGAGCTGATTCCTTCGTTTAAGCATTTACCGGAAGTCAGAGTAGAAAACAACGTGGTTGAAAAGGCAGCCATTGTTGGCGAAAAGTCGGGCAACATGAAGTTGAATCACAGCATCTCCCGGTTTCTGGCGGGGCAGGGCGACAACGCCGTTTTTAACCTGCTGAAGCTGATGCCTGGCATTCAGGCTTCGAATGAGCAAACCGTGGATTTGTACATTTGGGGAAGCTATGAAGGACAAAGCCAAATCTCGTTTGATGACTTCACCCTGTTTGGCTTGAAGGAGTTCAACACCAACATCAGCCTGATCAATCCATTTCTGGTTAAAAACATTGAGGTGTATAAGGGAGGCTACGAAGCGCGTTATGGCAACCGGGTTGGAGGTTTGGTCAATATTCAGGGGAAGACCGGAAACCCTCAAAAGCCGGGCTTTCAGTTTAACATTAACCCGATGACCTTGAATGGCATGGCCGAACTACCTGTTGGCGACCATTCGTCGCTTATTGTGGCCTATCGCCAAACCTATTACAATCCGTATAGTCACAATGATTTCAACCTGTTTGGACTGAAGATTCACGGGAAGCAAGATAATGCCGGACGAACCTATGAGGAAGGAGAAATTGCCAGTGTCAGCGTGTTTCCCGACCGGTACCAGTTTCGCGACTTCAATGTGAAATATACCGCGAACATCAGTGCGAATGACCAGCTGGGCGTAAGCGCGTATTATGGCGGGGACGATTTTAGCCTGAGTATGGCCAACCGCCTGGTAGAAACCCATTACGATGAAGAAGAGGATGAGGAGCAAGAGACTTCGCTGGAGGTTTTATTTTCGAGCCAGGAAGAGAACCGGCAACTGGGTACTTCCCTGTATTACAGCCGGGACTGGGCTAATGGAAATCGCTCGCGTTTGGTTTTGGCGCATTCCAACTTTCGCCAAAGTATTCTTGATTTAATTGAAGCCGATAACCTGGACGATGGAGAGGTTTATAACCGCGACTGGATTGAGATTGAGAATGAAGCCCGCGAAAGCGCTGTTCGGCTGGAAAACAGCGTGACCATTGCCGGAGCCCACCAGCTGGAGTTTGGCGGTGGTTTTTTTGCCAACGAAGGGTTTGTTGAAAACAGCAACTTGTATGAGGATCCTCAGCTTGCCGACTCGCATGTAAACTTTAAGAATCAACGCTTTTTTCTGTTTGTACAAGATAACTTACCCTTGATGGGACGGCTGACTCTACGAACCGGGTTGCGGCTCAATAAAATGAAAAATAAGCTTTTAATGGAGCCGCGGATGAACCTGACCTATCAACTCAGTGAAAGCCTTAAAATCAACGGTTCGTGGGGAATTTACAACCAGTTTATTTACAAAACGGCTTATGTTGACCGCGACGACAATTATACCTATCTGTGGACGACTGGTGATGAGCATTCCGGGATTTTGCATGCCATGCACGGGAGCGCGGGGATTAACTTTTCGAAGCCGGACTTGACGATGAGCGTGGAAGCTTATTACAAAACCACCGATAATTTGTCGCGCTACCGGCAGGAGAGCCGGCTTGTTGGCACTAACCCAAGGGAAGATTACTACCTGTACCGGGGCGATTCCAAAGCCTACGGACTTGATGTTTACCTGAAAAAGGATTTCGGCAAACATGCCATTTGGGGAGCTTATACGCTAAGCGAAACCCGCGAGCGCCTGGCCTACGAACCGGAGGCTTTGAGCGCCTACCAAGCGGCTCCGCACGACCAGCGTCATGAGTTGAAACTGGCCGGTTTGTACAACTTAAACCAATTCTATTTGTCGGCTAACTACGTGTATGGGTCGGGCCTGTACATTCTTCAAAAACAAGCCGGGAAACCGGTTCACTACAAGCGTCTGGATGCGGCGGTCACCTACCGGTTCAACTGGAAACAGGTGCGCGGCGAAACGGGCTTGTCGGTGCTCAACTTGCTCGATACCCGAAATGTTATTCGGGGCTACCTCACCAATGTGAAAATTAACGAGGAGCTGGGAACCTTTAAGATTTATACCGATGCCATGCCACTCATGCCCATCTTATTTCTGAAGCTGGCCTTTTAGAAGATATGGGGACGGCTTAGTATGGGGCTTTATCCGGACTTTTGGGTTTCTGCTATCCCCACAATTAGTTTGTTAAAGGCTTCAGAAGCCTTGTTTGGGGCGCGTATCAATCGCCTCTTTTTCCCGGTTTAAGTTATGCCTGTTTTTGCCGCTCTTAAACTGATAGCTGATCCGAAACATCAACGGAATGGTGGGTAACGTTAGGTTGCCGGTATACTTGCTGGTGAATCTGGAAGCCTGAATTTCGGAGCCCTGGTAAACAAAGGATTTGGCAAAAGGCAAGGGACTGACGATCCCTATTTTCAGCTTTTTATGAAATGTTTTGTCCAGCGAGATAAAGTAAAGCGGTTCATAAAAAGCATTGTCCTGAATGTTTTCGCGGGCCGTAGCGCATTGAAAAATCGCTGACAAGGCAAAGTCCTTTTTGAAAGATAGAATGGAGGAAATGCTTGATTCAAGTACCAGCTTGTTTTTGTTGGCGATATCGAATTGTTTTGCCGTACTGTTTCCGGCAGTGCTTAGCCGGTACAAACGAAAGGATGGATTGATGGAGACCATCCCAAATTGGAGTGCCCCACTTAGTTGCAGGCCATATTGGTGAATGTCGCCAAGGTTTTCTACCTGTTTGACGAATAAACTCGTGTCGTCTAAGTAGGTCAGCTGGTTGATGGCGTTGGATTGTGTTTCGTAAAACAACTGAGCCGAGAGGGAGTTACTATTGAAACGCCTGGTATACTTAAACTGCACTTGGCTGCGGAACTCCGGCTCTAGCCGTGGATTGCCTTTACGGATGGTGTACGGATCGTCTTGATTAACTGAGGGATTAAGCGAATAAACCGATGGGCGATTGACCGAACGGCGGTACGATACATAAAGGTTGCTGTGCTGGTTTAGGGGGTAATGGCAGGCTACATAGGGCAGCAAGGAAAAGGATGACCGGTGCTGATCGTCGTTGAGCTTTGTTTCTGCATTTTCGGCCCGCAGACCGAGTTTTACATCAAACTTGGGTCGTTGGTAGCTTAGCGTGCTATACAAAGCGTAAACGTGCTCCTGATACGAAAAACGATCCGATGTTTGGTCGTGCATCGCCCGGGTTTTAAGCTTGAGGCCGGTGTCCCATTGCAGGTGCTGCTTGAGCGGGTTGGTAAAATCAACCTTCAGCACAACGCTTGATTGCCTGGGGGTTTCGGCATTGGTTTGGTGCCCGGTATTGGTTCGGTAGCTTACCGTATTTTCCGAACGGCTGTGGGCGTGGCTCAGATCCACCATCAGTGCACGTCCTTCAGCGCGAAACAAGCGTTTGTAGTAAAGAGAATTCAGTTGACTGAGGTTCTTGTCGCTTTCTTCTTTCTGGGCTTCCCAATCCGCACTTCCGCTTGCTTGTGAGACAACATCGCCATCTTGCTCATAGGAATAGGGATTGATAAAGCCGTAAAGGTTGAAAACATCCTTGGGGCTGAGGTGGTAATCCAGCCCATAGTGAAATTTGTGCGACCGGTTTTTCTGTCGCACATGCTGAACGGAGGACAGCTCGGTAAGGGATTTGTTACCAATAATTTGGCGGTTAATTTTCTCATCAATATCTTCGGAATTAATCTCGCCATTGTACGACGTGTACAGGTTGATTTTGTTGTGGCTGTAGTTGAATTGGTAGGTCGGAAACAGGTAAACCACCTTGGACGAAAGGGGAATTTCAGAAAACAGTCGTCCGCTAAAACCACGAAGTTGCTCTTTTTTCAGAACGATATTGATCACGCCTGACACATTTCCCTCGTAGTTGGAAGGAGGCGTATCCAGCACCTCAATCTTGTCGATACTCGACGGGTTAAGTTGGCTGAGATAGCTTTTGTCGCGCTCTTTTCCATCCACAAAAAGGAGGATGTTTGATTGTCCGTTAATCGAAATGTTTTGCTTGAGGTCGACCCGTACTCCGGGAAGCTGTCTCAACAGTTCTGGCGCATTTCCTGTGGCCGACAGCATTTTGTTGTTCACGAAGTAAATGGTTTTATCTGTGGCTGATTTACCTTGAATGCGGTCGGCTACCACCACCGCTTCGGCAATAAACAGTAAGGAATCCCGAAGGTAAATGGGCCCGGCCTCGATCGCTGTGGGACTGGCTATTTCAAAGGTTTTATGGGCCTTTCCATAGCCCACGGAACTGACCAGTAGCTGGTAGTTGCCATTGGGCACCTGGCTGATGGCAAAAGTGCCTTGCTCATTGCTAATGGTTCCTGCCAGCAATTGCGGTGTACTGCCGGAAACATTCATCAACCGAAGGGTCGCAAAAGGGATGGGCTGATGGCTTTCGGCTTCGAGAATGCTTCCGGAGATTGTGGAAGTGCTTTGAGCAAAAAGGGCCATGGAGAGGAATAGCAAAAGGCTCGTTAGTACGTATTTGATGAAGCTTTTCATGACTGTGAGATTTTGGATTTTTACACAAAGAAAAGCCGGAGAACGCCTGCTCTGCAAGTTATTGTGACCGATAGCTAGGAATTGGGACAGATGACAAAGTCGCCTTGAAAAGTGGTTGGGGAAGCAAGCTTTTGGGGATGGGGAGTGGGAGTTATTTTACAGCATGGCTTGCTCAAACTGGCGGGCATTTTGCCGCGAAACCGGAACAATATGGGTGCAATTGGCCAGCGATAGGCGATAGCCCAACGCATTCCCTGTGCGGGAGGTAATTTGCTTGAGATTGACAATGAAAGCGCGGTGTGTCCGCATAAAATGGGGGATGGATGCAAGCTGCGTTTCAATGTCGCTGATGGAATTCCGAATGCTGACAGCGACGGGGCCATCCGGCTTGATCAGGTGAAAAACGACGTAGTTCCCTTGTGACTCGGCAAACAGAAATTCGTGGGGGTAAAACTCCAGATGCTCCTTTTTGGCCTTCGACTCAATTTGTATCAGCGTCTCCTGGCTGTCGTTTGCCTGATCCCGAAGCTCATAGCTTTGAAAGGTTTCCTGGGCAAAGGCATAGCGAATGTTGAACAAGGAGGGCAGGAGCACCGGAACCAACCCAACTAAAACGGCGCGGGAAAAGGAGTCGAAAAAGGTTGGCCAGTTCCATCGCGAGCTGGCGGGTTCCATGACAAAGCCGGCAAAATACGTGGAAATCCCAATGCCCAAAAGGAGAAGAGCCACAGCAAGAAGTTCGGAGCTAACCGTCCAGTTGCCTTTGGGCGAAAAGCCATTGGTCTGCGCAATTGCACTGGCCACCAGCAGCTCGGCTGTGGCAATAAGGACGCAATAGGCCAGCACCGTCAGTTTAAAGCTGAGTAAGGCTGTTTCGTGCACCTGGAGCGGGCGATAGGCGACCACAAACACAAACAGCACCATCAAAAACAACAAGGCTCCCCAAACGGGTTTCCGAATGAGCAGGTTTTGTGGAAAGGGCCGAACAAATAGCTCTTTGATGGTTTGCATCCTTTTTTCCATAGTGTGTTGGTTTGACATTGGTTTCGTTTGTGCGTTTTAAGGAAAATGATAGCCCCGGTTCCGGTTCTGTTGTTTGAGGCTGCGGAAGCGGTAGGGTTGCATGTGCTGATAAGCCTGGAAGAATTGCGTAAAACTGCTCGACGAAAAGCCCATAACTTTCCCGATGGCTTTAAACGGGAGTTGGGTGTGTTCCAGCAAATCGCAAGCCACCAGCCGCAAATATTCATTCATCCATTCGTGCGAACTGATGCCCGACATGCACCGGATTGCTCCATCGAACTGGCGCGGGTCGGCTCCCAGCAAGCGGGCATAACCTTTAGCCGGCTTTTTCCCATGCTTTCGAATCAGCTCGGCAAACAAATCCATGTAACTGTTGCCGCTGGGGTGGTTCTCGCGCAGCATTTCTGCAAGAACCGGGGCTTTTGCGCTCAGGTCTTCTGCCAGTCCGGCGTAAACCATTTGCGGGAGAATGGGCGTGTATTTCAGGGACATAATGGTGTGATTTGCTCTGTTCTTGTGCTCAATTTACGCCTATTTTTTATGAATTTCAACATTTCCCTAAAATCAAAAGACCTATATTTTAGGAAAATGTAACAGGTCCTAAAATCACACTTTGCACACTTTAGGAATGTGTTCTTTGTGATAAAATCTATGGAAGGATCAGAACCACCCACTCCTTCAAGCGGGCGTGTTCAGGCCGGACTTGGTTTTCTTCTTTGAAAATTCCTACCTTTCGTGTCTTAAAACAACGGAAACCATGAATCTGCCCAATATCACCCATACCAATGTGGATGTTTTTCTGAACCGCGAAGACATCATTCTCGATACCATTGCCCAAATTATGAAGGATTTCGGGCTGTTTGGGGTCGAAATTCACTTTTCGGGGCACATTGATGAGGCTTACCATGAGTTGCACCAGCAGCTGGTGGAGCAGATTGATTCCTTGCTGATCAGCAACTCCGACCTGCTGATGTCGATCCTGTATCAGGTCGATATTTCGGATCGTGATATTGCGCGCACACAGCTCGATTTTCCGCGTTACAACCAGGTAGAGGTAATTGCCCATCAGATTATCTTCCGCGACCTGAAAAAGGTCTTATTCCGCCGTTATTTCAGCAGTAAAAGTTAAGCCTCAATTTGGGCTGAAGCGCGATCGGATTTCGGGCGTACATCCCTGTTCAGGATACGGACTTTGCCGAGGGAAAATCCTTGGCAGTAAGACATAAAAAAAGCCAGACAATTGTTGTCCGGCTTTCATTTTTATAGTGGTAGTATCTATCGTTTGCTCAATTCCACAAAGTCGCGTTGCGATTTGATTAAGTTGATCGAATGCAGAATCAGGTTTTTGGTCTCCTTAATGATGTTGAAGAACAGCAGCGAATTACGTGTGCTCACGTCTTTGCCTTTGATCCGCTTGATCTGCTTTTTCTCCAGCTGAGTCAGCATATCAGTCAGTGTTTCTTTCTTCACCAAAACTTCCTCAAACTTCTCGTATTGATCTTCCTTCACCAGATGCAGGGCCAAGTTGAAGAACTCGTCTACCTGGTTGATCAGCTCTGTCATTTCCTCCAGCTGAATTTCAATGAATGGCTTGTGGTTATTGCTCAGGTGCTTGTACAACGGTTCAACCAGGAACTTCAACGAGTGTGAAACCTCGCGCTGGTAATCCACAATCTGAACATAGCAATGTCCGCTTTCCATGGATTCCTGCTGAAGTGTTTGGATGGTTGGGAATACCTTGTCTTTCGCTTTCTTGACCTTTTTCAGGAATTTCTTGTTAAGATCCAGTGATTCTTTCAGGTGAGTCCGGTCTTCCTTGATAAAGCTGTCAATACTGATGGAATAAACCTGGTTGGCGTTCAGGATGGTGTTGAACACTTGCTTTTTGGTTTTTTCAATAATCCGGTCTGATAACTCAATCTCTTCTTCCTCTTCTTCCTCTTCTTCCTTGGCGCGTTTTTTAAACAGCAGGTAAGTGCGTCCGACCATGATCATGGCCACAATGATGAAGACAAAGATCATGAAATTGCCGCTGATTGAAATGATCCAGGCGATGAAGCAGGCAACGGTAAAGGCAACCAAGGCCGTCATAAACCAGCCTCCAATAACCGTGAAAACTCCGGAGATCCGGTAAACAGCACTTTCACGATCCCAGGCGCGGTCGGCCAGCGAGGTTCCCATAGCCACCATAAAGGTGACGTAGGTGGTTGATAAAGGCAATTTGTATGAGGTTCCGATGGAAATCAGAATACCGGCAACCACCAGGTTCACGGATGCTCTGATCTTATCAAAAGCCGGGCGGTCTTTTTCTTTGTATTTGGAATACTCTTCCGTGTTGGGTTCAAAGCGCTTGTCCAAACTGTCGATGACGATCTTGGGAGTAATCTTCCGAAGGGCTTTGTTGATCGACATGGTGCTGCGTACCATGGCGCGTGAAAAGGCCGATGAGGCAAAACGCTCTTCGCCTTCACTTTGCCGCGAAAGGTCAACCGAAGTGGCGACAACCGAACGTGCTTTACGTGAGGTAATCAGGGTGATAATCATGATGAAACCAGCAATGGCCAACATATAGGTTGGTGTAGGAACGGCACCACTCAGCATCCCCATTTCGAATGAGTCAGCCGACATGCCACCACTGGCAGCCCAGGCTTTAAACGAAGAGAAACCGGCCAGCGGAACGCCGATAAAGTTAACCAGGTCGTTCCCGGCAAAGGCCATAGCCAGACCAAAAGTACCCACCAGCACAATGACTTTCGGGATATCGATTTTGAACACCCAGTACAGCAGTTGTAACAGAATTGTCCAGCCAATGAAACTGTACAGCAGAATATTGGTGATGTTGTTTTTCAGGTAATCAACGGTTGTTTCCGACATGAATGAAGCGCCTTTGGCTCCTTTAATGATCATGAAGTAAGTCATGGCTGCAATTGCCACACCTCCAAAGAGCGACCCGTAATACTTGAGTGTTTTATGATGTTTGAACGAGAAAATGACCCGCGCAATGTATTGAACCACTGCTCCGACAAGGAAGGCAATAAAAACGGAGAGCAAAATACCTGTGATGATCGCCAGGGCTTTTTCCGAGTTGATGTACTTGTGTAGTTCGGCGATGGATTGTCCGGCTTGGTTGAGTTTCACCACCGAAACGGCGACGGCTGCTCCCAAAAGCTCGAAAACAATCGATACCGTTGTTGAGGTGGGTAGACCCAGGGTGTTGAATAAATCCAAAAGAATCACATCGGTAATCATGACGGCCATGAAAATGATCATGATTTCGGAGAAGAAAAACATGTCGGGATGAAAAATCCCTTTCCGGGCTACTTCCATCATTCCGCTTGAAAACGTTGAGCCGACCAAAACTCCCACACTGGCAACAGCAAAGATGATCCATTTGGGGGCGGCTTTTGATCCAATTGCAGAATTCAGAAAGTTAACCGCGTCGTTACTTACTCCGACGATTAAATCAGATATTGCCAGGGCAAAAAGTACGACAACAAGAATAAGGTAAAATTGTTCCATTTTTTTTAGTATGATTGACGGAGGCAAAAATAACGCTAACAATTTTTCCACTGCATCTGGGACGTTAAATAAATGTTAACGAACCGTCAATTTACTATTAATGAGAATACAAGCAAAATTTTATTATAAATTAGCCACAAAACAGTTGATTTTATGAAGACTTATTCGCCACAAAAGTTGGCTTTCTATTTGGGATTGGTTTTAACCGTTTTAACGGTTGTTTTTGTCATTGCCTTCTCAGTGTTAACCATTTCCCACTGGGTTTTTCTGGCACTGTCGCTTCTGTATTTCGGGATCATTTATGCGCTGATTGTTTACATCATGCGTGAATATGTGGACAACCGCATTGAGCCGATTTATAAGATTATCCGAAAAATCCCTATCGAAGGGAAAAAAATCAAAAATCAGGATGACCGGGTTGATTTGGTTTCCCGTGCCCGGATTGAAGTGGAAGAATGGGCCAAAAATCAAACCCGCGAAATTACCCGTTTGAAAGACCTCGAACGCTACCGTAAAGACTTTGTCGGGAATGTGTCGCACGAATTGAAAACCCCGATTTTCAACATCCAGGGGTATATTCTTACCTTGCTTGAAGGCGGAATTGATGATCCGAAAGTAAACAAGCTATACCTCAAGCGAACCGAAAAAAGCATCGATCGGATGATTTCTATTGTTGAAGATCTGGAGTCCATTACCAAGCTGGAGTCCGGAGAGTTGAAACTGAAACTGGAAGTTTTTGATTTGGTGCGTTTGGTTGATGATGTGCTGGAAATGGAGCAAATGATGGCTTCGGAACGCAAGATTCAACTGCAGTTTAACCGACCTGAAAAACCGGTAAAGGTGCTTGCTGACAAAAAGCGGATCATGGAGGTGATGACCAACCTGGTGGTGAATGGAATTAAGTACGGGAAGCGAAAAGGGTTTGTGAAAATCTCCTTTTACGACCTGAAGCAGAGTCTGATGGTTGAAGTGGCAGACAATGGCCTTGGAATTGATAATAAACATTTGTCACGTATCTTTGAGCGGTTCTACCGGGCAGACAAATCCCGTTCGCGCGAGCAGGGAGGAACCGGCTTGGGACTTTCCATTGTGAAACACATTATTGAAGCGCACGAGCAAACGATTAATGTTAAGTCTGCAGTTGATGAAGGAACAACTTTTACCTTCACCCTTGAAAAAGCCAAATGAAAGTAGTAATTTCCCTTGGTTTTCAAGTTTAAAGTATAATTAACAATCTATTTACGCTATAGGTCTACTTTAGCGGCGGTTAAAGCTACCAACTATGAGTGATACGAAATACAAAATTTTATTGGTCGATGATGAGGTCGACATTCTGGAATTCATTAGTTACAACCTCGAAAAAGAAGGCTACAAGGTTTACACGGCACAAAATGGTGTAGAAGCCATTAAGCTGGCCGAGAAGAAAACACCTGATCTGATTATTCTGGATGTGATGATGCCGGAAATGGACGGTATTGCCGCCTGCGAAGAAATCCGGAAAATCCCGACCCTGCCCAATGTGGTTATCGCCTTTTTAACAGCACGTGGTGAAGATTACTCGCAGATTGCCGGTTTCGAGGCCGGAGCCGATGATTACATCACCAAGCCTATTCGTCCGAAAGTACTGGTTAGCCGGGTAAAGGCTTTGCTGAAACGCACTGGTGGCGGAATTGCTCCGGAGCAGACTGTTGAAAGTTCAACCACCATTACCATTGGTAACCTGGTTATCGACAAGGAACGCTACCTGATTAACACGAATGGTGTGGAAATGATTCTTCCCCGCAAAGAGTTTGAACTGCTCTCACTTTTGGTTTCCAAACCCGGGAAAGTATTTACCCGCGAAGAGATTTATTATTCGGTTTGGGGTGATAATGTGGTGGTTGGTGACCGGACCATCGATGTGCATATTCGGAAGCTTCGCGAGAAGATCGGTAATGATCATATTAAGACCTTAAAAGGTATTGGTTATAAATTTGTTGAATAGCCATTAATCCCTTAGTTTATAAGGGATTTTTTTATTTCTTTCCTTACCTTTGTTTAAAAGCACGTTGGATATGAAATCAAAAAATCTATTCGTATTAATAGTTTTAGTGGTATTGGTAGCCTGTAAAACCAAAGAGAAAAAAGAAGAGCTACAGGTTGAAGTAGCACCGCAGGATACAGTACAGGTGGCTGAAGTGGTTGAACCAGAGCCGGAACCCGTTCCTGAAGTGGATATGGGGGTTAACCTGGACGATAAATACTTTTTGATTGCCGATACCTATACGGTCAAGGAATTTGCCGAAAGCTGGAATAAGAAGTACCAGCAACAAGGCTACAAATCTGCCGTTATTATGCGCAATGAAGATGGCTATTACCGCCTGGCTTTACAATCATTCAACGATTTCGATTTAGCGCAAAGTGCGTTGGAGGTACTTCGTCAGGAGGAGGACCTTAAAGACGCCTGGATTATGGTTATAGAAAAATAATCACCAGGTAGTTAATTGCAAATCCCAGAAAGAACCCGGCATAAATCTGAATCGGATTATGCTTGTTGAGTAGCAAGCGCGAACTTCCGATCAGGCCGGCCGTGCTGATCAATCCAATCAGAAGAAAAGAACTGTTCATTCCCAGGCGAAAAGACAAAGCCAGTACGGCTCCAATCAGTCCGCCTATGCCCGCCATATGGGCACTGATTTTCCATTTCATGGAGATCAGTAAAAGCAGAATGATAATGAGGATGGTGGATAGCATGAAAATGCGGTAGATGGGATAAACCTGTAGCTTACCCAGGTAAAAATACCCCATGTAAAAATAAACCGCAGTAAATAGAAGAGGAATCACTCGGTCGGTACTCTTATCCATTTTTAGGTTGAATCGTTTGTTAAACGACAGGATGCCCAGGCTGATCAAAGGGAGCAAAAAGGTACTCATGAAGATAATCAGCAAGAGTAGTTTTTTCGCTTCAAAGCTAAGCATGGCAAAATAAAAGTCGGAGTTCATCAGCAACAGAAAACCATAGGTCGGAATCAGTAGCGGATGAAACAGCAGCGATAATAACTGGGCAATGCGTTGATTAATCTTCATGCGTTGTTTTTAGAGTTCTTTTCTTAACCGGGCTACCGGAATGCCCAACTGCTCGCGGTATTTGGCAACGGTTCGTCGGGCGATTGGGTACGACTTTTCTTTTAAAATCTTGGCCAGACGATCATCCGTCAAGGGTTTCCGTTTGTCTTCCTTCTCAATACATTCTTCTAGAATTTTTTTGATTTCCCGGGTGGAAACTTCCTCGCCTGTGTCCTTTTGCATACCTTCGGAAAAGAAATATTTAAGCGGGTAGATCCCGAAGTGAGTTTGAATGTACTTGCTGTTCGACACCCTCGAAATGGTGGAAATATCCAGTTCGGTGCGGTCGGCAATATCTTTCAAAATCATGGGGCGAAGCTTGGTTTCATCGCCTTCCTTGAAGTATTCTTTTTGAAACTCAATAATCTCCGACATGGTTAACAGCAAGGTTTGCTGGCGCTGCTTGATGGCATCGATAAACCATTTGGCCGAATCCAGTTTTTGCTTGACAAACTGGACGGCCTCCTTCTGGTTTTTCGAGGCACTTTTCCGGTTGCTGGAATAGCCTTTCAGCATGTCCAGGTAGGAATTGTTCATACGCAGGTCGGGGACGTTGCGTTGGTTCAGCGACAGGATAAGTTCACCGTCCACATTGTCCAGCGTAAAATCGGGCACAATAACCTGGTTCGAGCGGTTATGCGGATTGTTCATCGAGCCACCGGGCTTGGGATTCAGCTTCAGAATCTCATTCAAGGCCTCTTTTAGCTCTTCCTCGGTAACTTCGTACTTGTGAATGATCTTGTCGTAGTGCTTTTTGGTAAACTCGTCAAAACTGTGCTGAAGGATGCGTGATGCCAGGCAGGTGGAGTCATTGCCTTTTTTACGTTGAATTTGCAGCAACAAGCATTCCTGCAGCGTACGCGCACCAACTCCAGCCGGGTCAAAATCCTGAATGACTTCAAGAATTTCTACCAGCTCCCGTTCGCTTACGTTCATGTTGAGCGTAAAGGCCAGGTCATCGCTAATGGACATTAAATCGCGGCGCAAATAGCCGTCTTCATCAATGTTGCCAATGATATATTGTGCCAGCATTTTCTGCTGGTCAGTTAATTCTGTTAAACCCAACTGCTCGGTCAGCGATTCATAAAAGCTGGTTCCGGTACTGAATGGAATATCGACTTGTTTGTCGTCTTTCGAATAGTTATTGGCATTCAGCTTATAGCTTGGAATATCGTCTTCGTCCATGTAATCTTCCAGCGAAAATTCATCACTGTCATTGCTATCCGTGTCTTCGCTATGATCAATGGGTTCGTCATCAATCAATTCCAGAACCGGATTTTCTTCAATCTCTTTTTTGATGCGCTGTTCGAGCTGAATAGTAGGGATCTCCAAAAGCTTAATCACCTGAATCTGCTGAGGTGAAAGCTTTTGTAACAGTTTTTGCTGTAAACTTAATTTCTGAGATGGCATACTATCCTATTTTCTTCAAAGTTAACTTTTATCGGGATAACAAATATAAGCTTTGTAATCAAAAAGAGGCCATCCTTTGCGGACAGCCTCTTTGATTTATTATCAATGAATAATTCTTTCGTTTAGAACTCAGCATTTTTGGGTGTCCGTGGAAAGGCAATGACGTCGCGAATATTTCCCATGCCGGTAGCAAATAAAATAAAGCGTTCGAAGCCTAAGCCGAAACCAGCGTGAGGCACGGTTCCGAAGCGGCGGGTGTCGAGGTACCACCACATTTCATCAGTTGGAACATCCATTTCCTCCATGCGCTTAACCAGCTTGTCGTAGTCGGATTCGCGCTCTGATCCACCGATGATTTCCCCGATTTGAGGGAACAATACATCCATGGCGGCCACGGTTTTGCCATCATCGTTCTGCTTCATGTAGAAAGCCTTGATATCCTTTGGATAGTCAATAAGAATGACGGGTTTCTTGAAATGCTTTTCAACCAGGTAACGTTCGTGCTCGCTTTGCAGGTCGATGCCCCATTCTACCGGATATTGGAATTTGCCTTTTTTGAATGGCTTGGAATTGCGCAGAATGTCAATGGCTTCGGTGTACGTGCAGCGGATGAAATCATTCTCCAATACAAACTGAAGCTTTTCAATCAACTCCATGGAACGCTGATCCTGTGGTTTGTTTTTTTCTTCTTGCTGCAGGCGGTTGCTCAAAAACTTCAGGTCGTCCATGCAGTTGTCCAGGGCATAACGAATCAGGTACTTCAGGAAGTCTTCAGCCAGATCCATGTTGTCCTTCAGCTCGTAAAATGCCATTTCCGGCTCAATCATCCAGAACTCGGCCAGGTGGCGGGTGGTGTTTGAGTTTTCAGCACGGAAAGTGGGGCCAAAAGTGTACACTTCACCCAAAGCAGTTGCTCCCAGCTCGCCTTCCAGCTGGCCCGAAACGGTCAGGTTGGTCGGACGTCCGAAAAAATCTTGGGTATAGTCAATTTCCCCTTCTTCATTTAAAGGAGGCTCAACGGCAGGCAGGGTGGATACCCGAAACATTTGTCCGGCGCCTTCAGCATCCGAAGCTGTGATGATTGGGGTATGCAAATAATAAAAGCCTTTGTCGTTGAAATATTTATGAATGGCAAAAGCCATGGCATGACGAATGCGAAAAACGGCACTAAAAGTAGCCGTACGAAAGCGGAGGTGAGCGTTTTCACGTAAAAACTCCAGGCTGTGTTTTTTGGGTTGAATGGGGTATTTTTCCGGATCGGATTTTCCGTAAATCGTAATTTCCGAAGCCACCAGTTCTAAGGCTTGTCCGCTTCCCATTGATTCAACCAACTCACCGGTAATGCCCAGTGCGGCGCTGGTATTGATGTTATGCAATAATTCTTCACCAAACTTTTCAACATCAGCAACAACCTGCAAATTATTGATGGTTGATCCGTCATTCAGGGCGATAAAATTGACATTCTTACTGCCGCGCTTGGTTCGTACCCATCCTTTTACCAACACTTGCTGACCCACTT
The DNA here is from genome assembly GCF_947495665.1 of uncultured Sunxiuqinia sp. Lineage (GTDB taxonomy): Bacteria > Bacteroidota > Bacteroidia > Bacteroidales > Prolixibacteraceae > Sunxiuqinia > Sunxiuqinia rutila. The sequence goes on along the minus strand of NZ_CANLZV010000005.1, from coordinate 62,315 downwards.
GGCCGCCAGTCAATACTTCTTTAATTTTCAGTCGTTTCATGTTGTTTTTCCTTTTTTGCAGATTTTGGTGTTATCCCTGACTTTCAGGATTTAAAATTGAACAGCAAAAGTACATTTTTCTGTTGAAAAACATGAATTGCCCCTTGGAAAAGTTCTAAGCCAGATGGATTGTGATCAAAAAACAAGTGAGGAGCCACAAATATCAAAAGCGGATCGCCGGCAGATATTGCCGCATGATTTGGTATAGAAAGCAAAAGCCCTCCAAAATTGGAAGGCTTTCTTGCTTGGGTTTTATCTTTTTCACTTAAAAATTATCTGCTTTGCGGTAAGCTTCTATGAAGGCCAGTTCGCCTTCTTTGCCGGGCAGGCTGCGGCCGTGCTCGCAGCATAGTACTCCATCGTAGCCTTTGCTATGGATGTGTTTAAAGACATTCACAAAATTGATTTCGCCGGTGCCTGGTTCTTTGCGGCCCGGGTTGTCGCCAATGTGGAAAGCAGCGATGGAATCCCACGCTTTGTCGATATTGGGGATCAGGTTGCCTTCGGTAATTTGTTGGTGGTATAAGTCGTTCACCAGTTTACAGCTTGGGCTGTTAACGGCCTGGCAAATCATGTGTGTTTGCGGAATTTTGGTGAGGAATAATCCGGGATGGTCTTTCCAGGCATTCAGGGGTTCCAAAACCAGTGTCAGACCATCAGGTTCAACGATGTCGCAGCACATGCGCATGTTGTCAATGACGTTGGCGGTTTGGTAATCCCATTCCAGGTTGTCGGCAAAGCGTCCGGGAACCACCAGCGCGGTTTTGGCGTTGGTTCGTTTGGCGCATTCCAGACCTTCCTTCATTTTGTTTTTCAGCATTTCTTTGATCTCCGGATCTTGCGTAACAAACGATTTCACGCTAAAATCGGCATACAAAACGAACGGACCTAAATCCATCCCCAACCGGGCCAGTTCGTTGGCAATTTTTTCCTGCAGCGCCGGATCTTTGTGCATCAGCCCATTGTCGAAAATGGCGCGAAAGCCTTGGTCGTGCATAAATTTTATCTGGTCAATGGGATCATTGCCGGCAAGTTCTTTAAAGGTTCCCAGTCCGGGAGCATATTTCAGTTTAAACTGAGCGGAGTTTGACTCTTTTGAAGTTGAAGCGGTGGCCGAAAGCCCTGAAACTAATCCTGTGGCAGCAAAGCCTCCGATGGCCGTGTTTTTTATAAAATTACGTCGTTTCATGTTGTGTTTGGTTTAGTGAGAACTCAAAAATAGCTTTATTTCTTGCAGATTACAAGTAGATTTTACGAGTCCTTTCAGCTAATTTCGTTTAGTTCTATTCCTTTGTGGAATAGGATCCTTGGTAAAGATAGATTTAGTTTTGGGAAAGAAGCTAGTAGTTTTGTAAAAAGTATAAGTGGTTTGATAGAATGCAGACTATGGTTTTTTGAATGAAGTAATACTTCTTGAAAATTGAGAATAAGTTTTGCCGGACCCTGATCAGGATTTGAACAATGATAAATTGTATTTGATCAATGCATAAGGGTATTTGTACAATTTAGGAATGATTCGAATTAATAAAGATTTGATTTTCAAGAATGAAGAATTAGTTTTAACTTTAATGAGCTTATCGTAACTCACTAAAACTATTCTTCGTCATGTTACACTACAACCTACGCTATTTACTCGAAATTAAAGGAATTGCCAATCCTTACAACTTCTTAATTAAGCAGGGACTGACCCCCAATGTGGCCACGCGTTCGCTCAACGGGAAAATCACCCAGCTGAAGCTAAATCACCTCAGCGCCATTTGCCGGGCATTGCATTGCACGCCCAACGATTTAATGGAATGGGAGGATGATGGGCAGGAGCCTTTGCCGGAAAATCATCCCTTGCAGGCCTTGGTGCGCGAACAGATTCCGCTGAATATACGCGGACAATTGCGCGAGTTGACGTTTGACCAGCTGAAAGAAGTCCGCTCGTTAATCACCCGGTTGAAGGAAGCCGAAAACAAGCAGAACGGGGACGCCGAAAGCTAAAAGAAGGGCTTTGGGGGAGTCTTTCAGCCTGACCCGAAGCTTTTGTCTTTCCCGATACTATTCTGGTCTGTTTTTTCCGTCTTCAACAGAAGTTTTATACATTTGAGAAGTACTTAAAGTCTAATAAACCAATTACTATGAATCGTAAACTTCGCATGGGAATGGTCGGAGGAGGCTCAGATGCCTTCATTGGTGCCGTTCATCGTCTTGCCGCTTTTATGGATAACCAGATTGAACTGGTGTGTGGCTGTTTCAGTGTTGATCCGGAAATCTCGAAAGCTTCGGGTAAATCGTATTTTCTTCCCGAAAACCGGGTGTACACAACCTACCAGGAAATGTTTGAACAGGAAGCCCGCTTGCCCGAAGGCGAACGCATGGACTTTGTGACCATTGTAACCCCCAACTTTGTGCATTTTGCCCCGGCCATGATGGCCCTGGAAAACGGGTTTCATGTGGTCATTGACAAGCCCATCACCTTTACGCTGGACGAAGCACTGTCGCTTCAATCGAAGTTGCAGGAAACCGGCCTGACCTTGGCCCTGACGCATACCTATTCCGGTTATCCGGCAGTAAAAGAAGCCAAAGAGCGCGTGGCCCGTGGCGAACTGGGCGAGATTAAACGCATTTATGTGGAATACCCGCAAGGATGGCTGGCTTCGAAGCTCGAGGATACCGGGAATAAGCAAGCCAGCTGGCGTACCGACCCCAAACGATCGGGCAAAGCCGGTTGCATGGGCGATATCGGAACACACGCTCATCATTTGGCAGAATATATTTCAGGATTGAAAGTGACGGAACTCTGCGCCGAGCTCAATGTTTTTGTACCCGGACGTTTGCTGGACGATGATGGTGCCGCTTTGCTGCGTTTTGACAACGGGGCGCGTGGTGTTTTGATGGCCACACAAATTGCTACCGGCGAAGAAAATGCGCTGAAAATACGGATGTATGGCGACAAAGGCGGACTGGAGTGGAATCAGCACGAACCCAACACCCTTTGGATGAAATGGGCCGACCGTCCGACAGAGATGGTACGCGTAGGAACGGGACAAATGGGCGCTGTTTCGCAGCACAACACCCGCACTCCCGGCGGGCATCCCGAAGGCTACCTCGAGGCTTTTGCCAACATTTACCGCAACTTCTCCTTAACTGTTCGCGCCAAAATGAACAACGAACAACCCACCGCTGCCATGCTTGACTTTCCGGGCATTGAAGATGGTGTTCGGGGCATGCGCTTTATTGACACGGTGGTGGAAGCGGGCTACAGCGATACGGTAAAATGGGTCAGGTTTGAGGAGTAAGCAGACCACGCTTCGTTGTTGGGGAGGCATTCCTTGAAGGGCTTCAGCCAACAACGCACGTTCAATAACTAATTATCTAATCAGAATAACCACTTAAAAATAAAACTATGGGCAGACCAGTAACCTTATTTACCGGACAATGGGCTGATTTACCATTCGAAACCATGTGTCAGAAAGCCAAGGATTTTGGCTACGATGGCCTGGAACTATGCTGTTGGGGCGACCACATGGAAGTTGATAAAGCCGACCAAGAGTATTGTGACGAGCGGAAGGCGATCATGGAAAAGTATGATTTGCAGTTATTCGCCATATCCAATCACTTGGTGGGGCAATGTGTTTGCGACAATATTGATGAGCGGCATAAAAACATTTTACCCGATTACATTTGGGGCGATGGCGATCCGGAAGGTGTTCGCCAGCGTGCGGCACAGGAAATAATTAAAACCGGGCATGTGGCGAAACGACTGGGTTTGGATACGGTGGTTGGATTCACCGGCAGCTCCATCTGGCACTTGTTGTATGCCTTTCCACCGATGTCGCAGGACATGATTGACCGGGGGTTTGAGGATTTTGCCAAACGTTGGAAACCCATTCTGGATGAATACCAGAAAATAGGGGTGAAGTTTGCCTTGGAAGTGCATCCAACCGAAATCGCTTTTGACATTGAAACCGCCGGAATGGCTCTGAAAGCCTTGGATTATCATCCGGCTTTTGGCTTTAACTACGATCCCAGCCACTTGGGCTATCAGCATGTCGACTATGTGCGCTTCATCTACGACTTTGCCGACCGCATTTTTCATGTGCATATGAAAGACGTGTATTGGAGCGATGTGCCTACCACTATCGGAGTATTCGGAGGTCATACTCCTTTTGGAGATCATCGTCGCTACTGGGATTTTAGAAGTGTAGGACGGGGAAAAATCGATTTCGAAAACATCATCCGCGCGCTGAATACCATTCAGTATTCAGGCCCATTATCCATTGAGTGGGAAGACAGTGGCATGGATCGTGAAGCCGGCGCTGCTGAGTCCTGCGAGTTTGTGCGCTACAGTGACTTTGCTCCTTCGGACATTGCCTTTGATGATGCCATGCAGAAGGAATAATTAATAACCGAACCAATGACTAGTAGAAGATCATTTATCAAGAAGACCACTGCGGCAACAGCTGCAGTGGGCCTGGCGGCCTCGATGCCGGCTGCCATGAGCGCCTGCTCGCCCAACAAGGTAATCCGTTGTGGGTTGATTGGTGCAAAAGGCATGGGCTTTGCCGACTTGCGTGCGTTTTTGGGGCAGCCCAATACCGAGTGTGTGGCCATTTGTGATGTGGACCAGCGGGTGCTGGATGCCCGACTGACGGACACCGAAAAGTTGCAAGGGAAGAAACCCAAGGCGTATAACGACTATCGCCAGTTGATTGCTGATCCGGAGGTGGATGTGGTTATCATCGGAACGCCGGATCACTGGCACTGCCTGCCTTTTGTTGAGGCTTGTCAGGCTGGCAAAGATATTTATTGTGAAAAGCCGCTGGGGAATTCCATCGAGGAAATCAACCTGATGGAAGCCGCAGCTCACAAGTATAAAACCGTGGTTCAGGTGGGGCAGTGGCAACGAAGTGATCCCCATTGGCGCGATGCTGTTGAGTATGTTTATTCTGGGAAGCTGGGCAAAATCCGCACCGTGCGCACCTGGGCTTATCAAGGTTGGATGGAGCCCGTTCCGGTGAAACCTGACCGGGAAGCTCCGGAAGGCGTGGACTATGATTTCTGGCTCGGGCCGGCCGAAAAGCGCCCGTTCAATCCCAATCGTTTTCACTTCAATTTCCGGTGGTTTTGGGATTATGCCGGCGGATTGATGACCGACTGGGGCGTGCACATCATTGATTATGGTCTATTTGGCATGCAGGCCAAGGCCCCCAAATCGGTGATGGCCATGGGCGGTAAGTTTGCCTACCCCGATGACGCTGCCGAAACGCCTGACAGCTTGCAGGCTCTCTATGAATTTGATGGGTTTACCATGCTGTGGGACCACGGAACCGGCATTGATGGCGGCCACTTTGGACGTAACCATGGCGTGGGCTTCGTTGGTAACAACGGCACGCTGGTTGTTGACCGCGAGGGCTGGGAAGTAATTCCCGAGCGCAAAAATGATAAGGATTTGGTGGAGCGTGTGGAGTTGCAAAAAGGGTCAGGGAAAGGCCTGGACCTGCATATGGCTGACTTCCTGAATGGGGTTCGCAATCGCCGGCGCGATTTGAATTGCAGCATTGAAATAGCTGCCAATACCGCGCGTGTGGCACATTTGGGCAACATTGCCCTGAAAACCGGCCGCCGCTTGTATTGGGACAGCGAAAAGAGCTTGTTTATAGACGATCCGGAAGCCAATGAATACCTGGTTCCGACTTACCGAAGTCCATGGACCTTACCAAAAATTTAAGCGTACAGCTCATTCAAAAATCCGAAGGCAATTTTCCTTCGGATTTTTTGTTTGTAATTCTAGCATCCATTCACCATTTTTGAGTCTACAAATTAAACATTATCATCAAATGAAAAGGTATCGATCCTTATTATTCACGCTGGCCAGTGTGCTTTTGTTTGCTTGCCAGCCTAAAGACCCTGCTCTTATGACTTCAACCTTACTGAATGGAGGATGGCAATTTTCGGAACACGGAAAAAATGAATGGTTGCCAGCCACGGTGCCCGGGAGTGTTCATACCGACCTGCTGGCTAACGGCAAGATTGAAGATCCGTTCTACCGGCTGAACGAGCGCGATGTGCAGTGGATTGATAAGCTGGACTGGGATTATAAAACGTCATTCACTGTTGACAAAACGCTTCTAAGGAAAGACCGTATTGCGCTCGACTTTAAAGGGCTTGATACCTATGCGCAGGTGTTTGTGAATGGCCAGCAAGTAATCGCAACGGACAACATGTTCCGGGAATACCTGGTCGATATTAAACCCTACCTGGAAGAGGGGGAAAACACCTTGCTGATCACTTTTCTTTCACCCATCCAGGAAGGAATCAAAAAATACGATGCCAATGGCTTTGTTATCATGGTTTCAGACAACGACCTGGCTGCAATTGGTGAGGTTGAGGGAGGCAAGAAAGTGAGCGCATACGTGCGTAAAGCGCCTTATCATTTTGGATGGGATTGGGGGCCACGCCTGGTGCCCAGTGGTATTTGGCGGCCGGTACATCTGAAAGCCTGGGATGAAGCCCGGATAGAGAACCTGCAGGTGGTTCAGCATGAAGTTCAGGATGATTTAGCCAAATTTTCAGCGATTATTGAAGTTGATTCGGAGACTGAGAAACCCGCCACCTACCGGGTTGAGGTGGATGGCCAAAAGGCCGGCTCTGTTGTGGTCAACCTTCAAAAAGGGTTGCATACCTATTCCGTCGATTTTGAAATTGAAAATCCGAAGTTGTGGTGGACCAATGGGTTGGGCGAACAGCCGCTTTATACGATTACAGCCAACCTGACGGTCAATGACCGGACCACTCAAAAGACCGATCGGATTGGAATTCGAACCCTGGAGCTGGTTCGTGATCAGGATGAAGATGGAACCTCTTTCTATTTCAAGCTCAATGGAGTGCCCGTTTTTATGAAAGGAGCCAACTACATTCCCAACGATGTTTTTGTTGCGCGCGTGTCGGATGAGCAATACCGCAAGGTGGTCAATACGGCAAAAACGTCGAACATGAACATGCTGCGTGTTTGGGGAGGTGGGATCTACGAGAACGATATTTTCTATGATTTGTGCGATGAAGCCGGAATTCTGGTGTGGCAGGATTTTATGTTTGCCTGCTCCATGTATCCGGGCGATGAGGCTTTTCTGAATAATGTGAAAGAAGAAGCCATTGATAACATCAAGCGTTTGCGTAATCACCCCAGTATTGCCTTGTGGTGTGGCAACAATGAAATACTTGCGGCCTGGTATGGTTGGGGCTGGAAACGCGATGAAGAAGCTAAAAACCAGGCGAATGCCGACAAAATGTGGAAAGCGTATGAGGATATTTTCCACAAAATTTTGCCCGATGCGGTGGAGGCTTTTGATGCTTCCCGGTCCTATTGGGCATCCAGCCCATCGTCAGGCACCGGTGTACCGGCAGACCTGGTTAATGGTGATGAGCATTATTGGGGCGTTTGGTGGGGAAAAGAACCCTTCCAAACCTACGCCACGCATATTGCCCGTTTTATGAGCGAATACGGTTTCCAGTCGTTTCCGGAGTTTAAGAGTGTGAAGCAATACGCGCTCCCTGAGGACTATGACATTGTTTCCGAAGTCATGAATTCTCATCAGCGTTCGTCAATTGGCAATAAAACCATTGAATACTACATGTTGCAGGATTATGACCAGCCCAAGGATTTTGAGTCGTTTCTATATGTAAACCATGTGTTGCAAGCCGAAGGGATTAAGTTTGCCGTGGAGGGACACCGAAGAGCGATGCCTTTTTGCATGGGGAGCTTGTACTGGCAAATCAACGATTGCTGGCCGGTGGCCTCATGGAGTTCAACCGACTATTACCAGCGCTGGAAAGCCTTGCAGTACTTTGTAAAGAAAGGCTTTGAGTCCGTTCTGGTATCACCCTATATCGATGAAAACTTCCTGAAAGTGGGCATTGTAAATGATGAGCTTCGGGAGATTAATGCCCAGCTGAATCTTCGGATGGTTAACTTTGATGGGGAAGTTGTTTGGGAAAAAGCCGTGTTGGCCGATGTTCCTGCCAATTCCAGCGCCTCTTATTTCGATGTTAACCGCTATGATTTTTTACGGGATAAGGACAGCTACCGCCAGGTATTGGTTGCTGAAGTGATTGAGGGCGGAAAGGTAATTGCCAGTAACGTGTTTTATTTCCGGCCGGTAAAGGAAATGAAGCTTCCAACGCCTGAGGTGACTTATGAAATTGTACCTGAAGAAGGTGGTTATACAATTTCGGTTAAAACCGATAAGTTGGCCAAAAACCTGTTCATGACGATTGGTGATGAAGAGGGATTTTTCTCGGATAATTACTTTGATTTGCTGCCGGACGAAACGGCCGAGATCACGCTTTCAACCAGTGTTTCAGAAGAAAAGTTGCGGGAAGTGTTCAACATACAAACCTTGGACGCAGCATTCAAATAAGGTAAAAGCCAATGAATGAATAGCCTGAAGGGCTAAAAAAGAAAATCTCCAAAGCACGTTACTTTGGAGATTTTTGTTTTCTGGTTCTAACTAAATTGTTTTGTTTAATTGTTTCCACGGCTAAGTGGCGTATATGTTGTTTTCTCTTGACTTGGTATATACAATTACTGTGCCAAACTCACCGGCTGCCGATTGTGTTTCTTGGATTTTTTGGCTTGTTTGATTTATGCTCCTTGTTGTCAGTTATTTATCTTTCATAGTTTATTTTTCAGCCGATTAGGACAAAAGCAGCTTGATAATTTCCACGGATATCTGACTAATATCTTCAAACAAAAACTTGGAAAATGAGTCATGAGCCTCTTCGTCGGCATGGTCTGAAATAATTCGTATGACCGTGCATGGAAGCTGGTAATCAGCACTCACCTGGGCGATGGCTGCTCCCTCCATTTCAGTACACAAAATTTGTGGGAAGCGTTCGTTTATGCGCACTTTTCCTTCTTTGGAAGCAATAAACTGATCACCCGTACCAATGGCTCCAACATGTACTGTGGGGGCATAGCTGGCATTGATTGCCGGATACTGGCCGTTTTTCAAATTGAGAACAAAATTATCAACAGCAGAAAGTGCTTTGGCACCGGAATCCGGAAAAACATTGAATTCAAAGGTCTTCCAAAATGGTGATTCAACTTTCGGAAAGCCCTCTAAGCGTGTCAAATCGACATCGTGTTGAATGAGCTGGTTGCCTACCACAATATCGCCAATGTTGAGTTGTGGCTGAACTGAACCGGCCAGCCCGATAAAGACCAGTTGATCCACCTGGTAGTGGTTAATCAGGGTGGTTGCAGTTGAGGCGGCGGCAACCTTTCCCCAGCCCGATAAGGCCATGACCAGCTCCTGCCCGTTAAGGGTGCCGGAATAGAATTCGCGGGAACCAAATTTGTCGGTTTTTAACTGTTGGATGTCTTTTTTTAAAAGCAGGATCTCTTCCCGCATCGCGCCAATTAGTCCGGTTTTCATCATTTTATATTTACAATGTTTGGACAAAAATACAGCTCTGCCCTGATTTTAGGCAATTGGTCGGTGTAAAATCTGATTTTAACTATATTTGTTTCATGCCTACTAACTATCTGCGATATCTGATGCTTGCCTGTATCCTGACGATAACCAATTTGTCGTTTGGGCAATTGAAAGATGTGGGGATTCCCGACATCCAACACTTCTCGAAACAGGAATATCGAGGCAGTGCGCAAAACTGGCACATTGCTTCCAACCAGTCTAACTTCATGTACTTTGCCAATAACGATGGGGTCCTTGAATTTGATGGTAACCACTGGCAGCTTTATGGCTTGCCCAATCGCTCCATTGTTCGGGCTTTGCAGATTGACGATAATGGGCGTATTTATGTGGGGCAACAAAATGACTTTGGGTACATGGAGCCCGATGCCAAAGGAGAGCTTCAATACCGTTCTCTGTTGGATTTGGTGGCGGTTGACGAACGGAATTTTGAAGAAATTTGGTGCATTCACTTAACCAGTTTTGGTGTTGTTTTTCAGTCGTACACACATTTGTTTATCTATCGGAATGAAGCCATTGTAAGTGTTCCCTTATCCAACCGGATTCGATTTTCATTCTATGTTAATGGACACCTGTGGGTACAGGATGAGGTGGACGGATTGTGCGAATACCGTCAAGGGCATTTTTTCAAGCTGAAAGGGCTGGATGAGCTTGATGATAAGGAAATTTGGGCGATACTGCCCGTTTACAATAACCGGGTGCTTATTGGTACGGCCAACCATGGGGTGTATAGTTATGACGGGGAGAAGTTAACGCCATGGAAAGGCCCGGCCAATGATTTCTTGCTTGAAAATCAGATTTTTTCGGCCACGCGGTTTAACGAGGCTTACTATGCTTTTGGAACCATTCAGGGAGGTTTACTTATTACCGATGAGTCCGGGCAAATTATCCAGCATGTGAACAAGAAAAAAGGCTTGCAGAATAATACGATCCTTAGCATTGGGGCTGATCAGGAGGGTAATTTATGGCTCGGACTGGATAATGGCATTGATTACATTGATGTGGGATCTCCGTTTACGTTCATGTTTGACCCGGAAGGACTAGGGGCTACTTACACGTCATTGGTTCATAACGGGAAGTTGTATGTGGGCACCAATCATGGCCTGTATGTAAAAGACTGGCCTGAAGATGTGACGATTGATCCTAAAGGCTTTCGGTTGATTCCAAAAACCATTGGTCAGGTTTGGTATTTGGGGGTTCATAATGGGGTTGTGCTGTGCGGACATGATAATGGGACTTATGAGATTGCGGGTGAAACGGCCCGAATGATTTCGGATGTTCGTGGGGCCTGGATTTTCATCGAACTCATGCAAAATGACGATTACCTGCTTGGTGGAAATTATAACGGACTGACTCTTTTCAGGAAGACCGCCGATGGGCAGTCCTGGGAGTTCGTGACTCAGGTCAAGGATTTCTCTGAGTCGTCTAAACTGATGGCTCAGGATGAGAATGGCGATATTTGGATGAGTCATGGTTTTAAAGGTGTTTTCCGGATGCGTTTAAATGAAGCGCTCGACCGGGTTGTTCATTACGATTTTTACAACTCAAACGATGGGCTTCCTTCTGATATTTATATCAACCTGATGACCATTAAGGGTGACATTCTTTTTACCTCGCCCAACGGAATCTATACCTACGATCAGGCTTTGAATCGGTTTGAGCGCTCAGTCGAATATAATAAACTCTTTGGAGAGGGAAATAATGTCGATTACATCAAAGAAGATCAGTACAACAACATTTGGTTTATCGGAGAAAACGGACCAGGGGTGTTGCGGTTTCTCGAGGATGGAAGCTATACGAAAGTGGTGGGGCCTTTTGAAAAGATAGCGGGACTTACCATTTCCGGCTTCCAGCATATCAATGTGGTTGATATGGAGCATACTTTTATCTCGCTTGAAGATGGTCTGGCCCATTATTCTCCCAGTTACCAGCCGAAAAAAGACCGTCAGGAACAGGTGTACATCCGGGAGGTGGTGAATCAGCTGAATCAAAAAAGATTCCATCCCAATTTGATGGACGAAAACTTTCCGGAGGACTCCCTGGCCTTTAAATTTAAAGGAAACAACTTGAAGTTTGTCTATTCAAGTCCGGATTATAAAAACCTGAATCGGATTCGGTTCAGTTATTTTTTGGAGAACTACAGTACCGAGTGGTCAGAATGGTCGGAGGAGGCGAGCTCGGAGTTTATGAACTTGCGGGAAGGTGATTACACCTTCAAGGTGAAAACCGTTAATCCATTTGGGCACGAAAGTCAACCAGCAAGTTTTTCATTTAGTATCAAACCGCCTTGGTATCGGTCAGCTTTGGCTTGGTTTGTTTACATGCTTAGTGGCCTGCTATTGATCGCGGCTATTATTTGGTGGGTTTACTACCGCATGCAGGTATCCAAACGAAAGGAACGGCTCAAAAACCTGCAGGAATACCGGAAGCGGATTCATCAGTACCAGCGTGAAGTGTTGGTTTCAGAGCGGGAGATCGTGAAGCTCAGGAATGAAAAGTTGCGGGGAAAAATGATTCATTTGGATAAGGAGTTAGCCAACCAAACGATGAGTCTGGTTCAGAAGAACAAATTTATGGGCAAACTGAAAACGGAGCTTAAAAGTCTGCAAACCCTGGTGACTGACAGTACCGTGAAATCAAAAATCAGTTTGATTATTAGCCGGATTGACCGGGAATTTGATAATAAAAAGCAGCAAGAGCTTTTTGAAACCTATTTTGATGAAGTACACGAAGACTTCTTCAAGCGACTAACTGAAAAATTCCCAACGCTAACCCCCCGGGAGCAAAAACTCTGTGCCTACATTAAAATGAATATTTCCACCAAAGAGATTGCGACACTGCAAAACATAAGCTCTCGCGGTGTTGAAATTGGCCGGTACCGCCTTCGGAAAAAACTGGGGCTTGATCGTGACACCAATTTGAGCTCATTTATCGCTAGCATTTAAACTTCTGTTGTAAAGCATATTTTCAGATGATGTATGCAAAAACAATCGTTAATCAGAGCTAAACGTCTGTCAGTCAGTGTGTGTTGTTTTTGATTGATGTATTGTTGTAGGGGTGGAAATAAAGACCATGTAGCATTATTGAAGTGTTAAAAAATTTTAAAGTGAGGTTTCTTTACTCCATTTTCGCTTATGGATTTGAAATTCCTAAGTGAAGAATAATTATTTGCTATTTAAAAACTTATCGTATGAAAAGAATCTTGTTTTTCCTATTCTGTTCTTTTTTTAGCGTGAGTTTATTTGCCCAGGAGATATCAGTTTCGGGGCAGGTAACAGCTAAAGAAGATGGACAACCTCTTCCGGGGGTGTCTGTAGTTATTCAGGGAACGACTACGGGTACAATTACTGATTTTGATGGTAATTATACGCTTGAAGTTCCATCCTCTGCCATTCTGGAATTCTCCTACATTGGGATGAAGGGCCAGGTGTTGCCTGTTGATGGAAGGGCTGTAATTAATGTTGCACTTGCCGAAGATTTTACCGACCTGGATGAAGTTGTTGTGGTTGGTTATGGTGTACAGAAAAAAAGTGTGGTAACGGCCGCCATTAGTAGTGTGTCTTCCGAAGAGCTGGAGAACTCCACTCCAACGCGGATTGAAGATGTCATGAAAGGACGGGTTTCCGGAGTTCAGATTACGCAAAGCTCTGGTCAGCCTGGATCAGACTCGAAAGTTCGGATTCGGGGTATTGGTACGATTAACAATAGCGAACCCCTTTATATTGTAGATGGAATGGCTGTTGGTGGCGGTATTAGCTACTTAAACCCAACCGATATTGAATCCGTGGAGGTGCTGAAAGATGCGGCTTCTGCAGCTGTATATGGAGCCCGTGCTGCCAACGGCGTAATTCTGATTACCACCAAAAAAGGTAAGTCCGGAAAAGCCTCTATTAACTATGACTTTTCGTATGGGTGGCAAAACCCATGGAAAAAGAAATCGGTTTTGAATGCTAAGGAATACATGCTGATTATGAATGAATCGGAGCTCAATGATAACAAAGCTCCTCGTTACTCAGCCGAACAAATTGCCAATGCTGGAGCCGGAACGGACTGGCAGGATGAAACGTTCAACTACGATGCTCCGGTGCAGTCACACCAAATCAGCATTAACGGAGGCAACGAAGATGTTACTTACTTCTTATCCTTTGGTTATCTGAACCAGGAAGGTATTGTAGGGGGCGACTATGGTCGTTCAAATTATGAGCGTTACAGTATTCGTTCGAACACCACTTACAATGTGTTTGAAGCCGATCGTTCTTTCCTGAACAATGTGAAGGTAGGCGTGAATGCCGGTTATTCCCGGGTGTTGTCCAGTGGTATTGAAACCAACTCTGAGTATGGTTCCATTTTGGGAAGTGCCCTGACGTTCAATCCTCTTGTTCCGGTGTATGCTGAGGATCCGGATGGGGTTCTGGCTGACTATCCCAATGCCGTAAAAGATAAAAACGGAAACGTATTTTCGATTCCGCCAGCAGGTTTCCAGGAAATTGCCAACCCGGTAGCGATGCTTAATGCACCAACCGGAGCTCAAAACAATGAAGATAAATTTGTTTCTTCTTTCTGGGGAGAAATCAATGTGATCGAAGGACTGAAATTCAAATCAAGCTACGGTGTTGACCTCGCTTTCTGGGGAGCCGATGGCTATGAATTTGAGCACTTCTTAGCGACGCAGGGGAAAGACCTGACGCAAAGCCATGTATATTCAAACATGCATCGAGGTTTCGTGTGGCAGCTTGAAAACACATTGACCTACAACAAAACGATCAACGAAAAACACAGCTTTACGGTATTGTTGGGTCAATCGGCTCAGGAGTACACCGTTCGTCACCTGTCAGGCGATGATTACGACTTGCTGGAAAGCGATCCGAATAAAGCCAATATCGACTACGCGATTGCTCCTCCTACCGAAGGACGTGTTAGCGGTGGAACAGAAGGTTTCTCCAATGAAACTCTGGCTTCTTACTTCGGACGGATAGACTATAACTATGATGAAAAGTATATGTTGCAGGCGACTATTCGCCGCGATGGTTCTTCTTCATTTGGACCCAATAACAAATGGGCGGTATTCCCTTCTGTTTCTGTGGGATGGAATGTGACTAACGAAGCTTTTATGGAAGATATTCCGGAATGGTTCAACTACCTGAAGCTTAGAGCAAGCTGGGGGACAAACGGAAACAACCGGATTGGAAACTTCTCTTACACCAGTTTGATGGATGGTAACCAAAACTATTATTTCGGTGCAGGTGATGCCATGTATATGCAGTATGGTAGTGCCCCTTCAAAATTGGCTAATGCCAATGTGAAATGGGAAGAGTCGGAGCAAATTGACCTCGGTTTTGATGCCCGGTTCTTAAACAGCGCTTTATCCTTCGGTTTCGATTATTTCAAAAAGACCACCAATGGAATGTTGATTGATCAGCCGATTCCTGGTTATGTAGGAAAAGGTGCTCCGATTGCCAATGCCGGTGATATGGAAAACAGCGGATTGGAGTTTGAATTGGGTTACCGCGGAAGTGCTGGTGATTTTAGCTACAACATTTCGGCCAATGCCACTTACCTGAAAAATAAGCTGATCAACATGGGAAATGAATCCGGTGAAGCTATTTATGAAAATGCTGGAGCTTCAGGTGTAGGAAGTTATGTGAAAGGGATGAACGGCGAAGTATTCCCTTATTTCTACGGTTTCCAAACTGATGGTCTTATTCAAAACCAAGCCGAAGCGGATGCTTACAACAGCTTGTACGGCGAAAATGCCAAGCCTGGAGATGTGCGTTTTGTAGACCTGAATGGTGATGAAAGCATTACCGATGATGATAAAACGAAAATTGGAAAAGGTATGCCGGACTGGACCTATGGATTTACGGTTGGTGCAGAATGGAAGCAGTTTGACTTCAATATGTTCTGGCAAGGTTCATTAGGTAACGACATCTTTGACTTCTCACAGCGTGGTGACATTCCTGCCATGAACCGTCCAAGCTGGATTTTGGATCGCTGGACTGGCGAAGGAACTTCCAATTCAATTCCGCGCATGACGAATCAAAACAATAACCGGAACTGGCGTTCATCTGATTTGTACATCAAGAATGGCTCCTATGCCCGCCTGAAAAATGTTCAGCTGGGTTATTCGTTGCCAACAGAGTTGTTGCACAAAGCATCAATCTCCCGTCTGCGTGTATTTGTGTCGGCTGAAAACCTGTTTACAATTACGGATTATGATGGTTTTGATCCTGAAGTTGCATCGGGTGGCTATACTACCATTGGTATTGACCGGGGAATCTATCCTCAATCAAGAACCATTAACATTGGTGCCAATATTACTTTCTAATCAATAAAAACAGAAGAAGTTATGAATAAATATATCAAAGCAATAGCGTTTATTGCGATCCTGGGATTTACATCGTGTACGGATGATTTCCTGACCAATTACCCGACCGATTCGCAAGAAGCCGGTGGCCCGGCAACGGAAGGTGCTATTTTATCAAACTTAGGCTCCTGCTATCAGGTGCTGCTGTTTGATAGTTATGCCAACCAAAACTACAACAGTATAGTGCTGATGTCTGACCTACGTTCAGATGATATCTTTAAAGGTGGTGGTGACGCTGGTGACCAGGGACAGTTGTACCGTTTGTCACAACTCGATGCTACTCCGGACGAATTGCCCGAAGGCCTTTGGATCATTTACTATAACGCCTTGGCTCGGTGTAACAATGCCATTTCAGCATGCGAAAATGCCGTTGATGTCGATGAAACCCGTCTGGCTCAATACAAAGCTGAGGCGCATTTCCTGCGTGCTTATTACATGCATTGGCTGTGGAAATTCTGGGGCAACATTCCTTATTTCGAAGAAGATTTGGAAGAACCTTATTTTGCCCGTCAGTACTCCGCTGATGAAATTTATGCCGAAATTATTGAGGATGTCAATTTTGCACTGGAAGGCGACAAGCTGCCTATGAGTGTTTCGGGTGCTGATCAGGGGCGGGCCACTAAAGCTGCTGCCATGTTGCTGAAAGCCCGCGTGGTGATGTATCAAAACGATGAATCAAGATATGCTGAAGTACTGGCTGACATGAACGAAATTTATGAAAGTGGTGCTTACAGCCTGGTTGATTTTGCATCGATCTGGACCCGGGAAGGTGAGTTTGGTGCTGAATCTATTCTGGAAACAAATCATCTTCCGGGAGAATATGGTGGTAAAACATGGGGTGACGGTTGGACTGGTTTTGGAACCAACTTGCCTGCTTTCATCTCGCCAAACGGTTTGAGTGGTGCTGACGAACTCAGTGGCTTGTCGGTGTATAAAGGCGGCTGGGGTTTTGGGCCCGTACGCCCAGAAATCGTGGATATTTATGAAGATGGCGATAAGCGCCTGAGTGCATCTATCAATCATTTTGCAGATGGAACCTATACGCCACGTTTCCAAAATACAGGATACTTTATGGCTAAATATGCCGCTCGCGAAGGGTATAACGAGCCACCGGGTGATGTTGACCTGAACTACGAAAACAACCTGCGTATTTTCCGTTACGCCGAAGTACTGTTGAATGCGGCTGAATTGATCGTTGTTCACGGTGTAGCGCCAGTAGGCCAGTTGACAGCTGAAGTCGCTATTACTGAAATCAGAGAGCGTGCCGGCCTGGCCACTGCTGCGCCAACAACAGAGTTGATCAAACTGGAAAGACGCCGTGAATTTTTAGGTGAAGGCATGCGTTTCTGGGACCTGGTTCGCTGGGGCGAAGCCAATACCTTAACTGAGAATCTTCCTGAATACTCTTCAAACCGTACGTGGGCACCCACTAAAAAGTACCTGCCGATTCCTCAATCTGAAATCGACAAAACAGAAGGTGAGTTCAAGCTGGTTCAAAATGATGGTTATTAATCGCTAAAAACGAAAAAACGATGAAAAATATATTTAAACTAGGCTTGCTGATGTCCATGTTGACGATGTTCTTCATTGGCTGTGAGCCACAGGAATTTGATTCGGGCGACGCCAGAGAGAGCTACCCGCCTTCGGCCGAGGAAGTGACGGCAACTGTTAGCCAGGGGAGTGATGCCTATCATTTCAATATGGTAAGTAATGCGGGTGTTTCGGGCATCCATTTGATAAAGTGGGATTTGGGCAATGGAAATGTTGCCGAAGGCAAAGAAATTGTGGCCTATTACCCGCTGCCCGGAACCTATGACGTAACATTGACGATTACCACCAATACCGGTGCGTTTACTGAAAAAGTTGTCGCTCAGGTTGTTCAGGAAGAAACAGACTACTCTATTTTTTCCAACGAAAAGTTTATTTTCCTGAGTGGTGGAGTCGATGACCTGGATGGAAAAACCTGGGTGCTGGATAGTTTGTCCCAAGGGCATCTTGGTGTTGGACCTGCCGGTTCAAACGGACTGGCATGGTGGTCTGCCGGCCCGCTGGCCAAGCAAGGCGTTGGCGTCTTGTACGATGATGAGATTAACTTTCAGATCAATGGCTTTGTGGCTACTTTGGAGAATAAAGGACAAAGTTATGTGAAGGCTTTTGTTAGCGATAGCCCGGGTTATAGCAACGGTTATGAAGATGATTCGGACTTTGTGGTGGACTACACACCCTCGCCCGGAAGTTGGTTTGTCGAGGAAAGAGATGGTAAGTGGTATTTAACGCTTTCCGGACCTACGCCAATGTTCCCATGTTTCGACGTAGGAGCCGTCAATGGTTCTTACGAAATTTTGAGATTGGAAGAGAACCTGATGGAGCTAGTTGCAACCGACCGTGTTGAAGGGAATGCCTGGCATTTTCAGTTGATTCCTAAAGGATATGTAAAACCAGCTGTTTCTGCAGAACTATTGGTTAACGACTTATCGGCAACAGCGGTTAATACCTACGAAGTTTCATTGGCAAATGCTGCTATTCCTGAAGGTCAGGCGATCAATGGGGTAACTTTCGACTTTGGTGATGGTACTACAGTGGTGGCTGACAATTATACGGATGTTGTTTCGCATACTTACATGCGTGCCGGAACCTTTATGATTTCAGCGGTTGTGAACACTTCTATCGGGGAATTGAATTTATCTGAAACGGTGACTGTTACGACGAATCATCCAGACTATGTTCCATTCTTACTGGATGAAATGGTCATGTACAACGACTTTAGCGAAGTGGCTATGGCTGCTGTTGTTGGCGAGGATTGCTCTGTCGTTACGATGGCAAATCCTGACCGGATCTATCCAAACCGAAGTGCCAGTGTAGCGATGTATTCTAAAACAGACAATCCATGGGCGAATGCGAATATGAAGCTGCCTTCCGGCTATCGCTTTGACTTGCGCTCCATCTCAACTTTCAAAATCATGGTGTACGGTAAAGCAGGCGATGTGGTGCTGCTGAAACTGGAAAACACGGATTGGGGTGGCGATGCCTGGATGTCAGGTGTGGAATTGAATTACACGATTCAAGAAGATAATACCTGGGAAGTGGCTGAATACGACTTTGCCGGTGTTGCCAATAATGGTTCGGCAGGCGGAGTATTTACCAATGATGTAACCGATCCTGATGCTGCTGTAAGTCATGATTTCTATGATATCGTACGTATCATGCTGAATCCAGGTGTTGGAGAAGGAACCCATGAATTCTATTTCGATGAATTGGCCGGTCCTCACGTAGAGGGAATCAAATCGGCACAAATCAAGTAATTACAAATTGAATCTTAACTAAAAACCGACCTGCCCGATTGGGGGCAGGTCAGGTTTCTTACACGCTACAAACATGAAAGCAATCTCCTTATTTTTAATTGGACTGCTCCTGCTAACCGGAGCCTGTGCACCAGTTTCTTCGGACAAGAAAGAACAGACAGACAAAAGGATAAAGGAACTGATTTCCCAAATGACACTGGAGGAAAAGCTGGGACAGATGTCGCAGTTTGATCCCGGCCAGTTAGGCGGACCGGAAAATGCAAAACAAGCCATTAAAGATGGGAAAGTGGGTTCTATTTTAAACCTGGTTGGTGCCGAAACGATCAATGAGCTGCAGAAAGTTGCAGTAGAAGAAAGCCGTTTGGGAATTCCTCTGGTTATTGCCCGCGATGTGATTCATGGTTACCGCACCATCATGCCCATTCCATTAGGGTTGGCGGCTAGCTGGAATGCTGAAATAGCAGAAAAAACGATGGCTGTATCTGCCGTAGAAGCCGCTTCTGAAGGCATTCACTGGACCTTTGCCCCGATGATTGATGTGTCGCGTGATCCGCGATGGGGGCGTATTGCCGAAAGCTGTGGCGAAGATACTTACCTGACCTCTGTTATGGCTAAAGCCATGGTTAAAGGGTTTCAGGGCGATGATTTGAGTGATCCGAAAACCATTGCTGCCTGTGCCAAGCATTTTGTGGGCTACGGGGCAGCCGAAGGCGGACGCGATTACAATACGACTTTGATTCCGGAAGTTCAGCTTCGGAATGATTATTTACCTCCTTTTAAAGCTGCTGCCGATGCCGGCGTAGCTACCTTTATGTCGGCCTTCAACGATTTGAACGGCGTTCCAACCAGTGGAAACGAATTTACCCTGAAGCAGATTTTGCGGCAGGAGTGGGGCTACCAGGGAATGGTAGTCAGCGACTGGGCATCCATTGCCGAAATGATTCCTCATGGCTATGCCGCCAATAAGAAAGAAGCTGCCGAACGAGCATTAATGGCTGGTGTTGATATGGAAATGGCCAGCGACTGCTACGCCGGAAATGTAAAAGCGCTGTTGGACGAAGGCAAAATCGATATGGCTACCATTGATCGGTATGTGGCCAATATCTTGCGCTTAAAATTTGACCTGGGCTTATTTGAAAATCCCTATACCGATGAAACATTGGCCGAAAAAACACTTCTGGCCGAAAAACATAAAGAAATTGCCCAACAGGCAGCCAGCGAAAGTTTTGTGCTGCTTCAAAACAAGAACGAATTACTGCCCTTGTCCAATGACATTAGCTCGGTTGCGGTGATTGGCCCTTTGGCCGATTCGCCACACGACCAGATGGGAACCTGGGTGTTTGATGGGAACAAAGAAAATTCGGTGACTCCGCTTACTGCTTTGAAAGCCAAGCTGGGCGACGCTAAAATTAATTTTGCAAAAGGACTGGAGATTAGCCGTACTAAATCTACAGAAGGCTTTGTCGCCGCTGTTGAGGCTGCGAAAAAATCGGATGTGGCTGTTCTGTTTCTGGGTGAAGAGTCGATTCTTTCGGGCGAAGCCCATAGTCTGGCCAACCTGAATCTTCAAGGCAGCCAAACCGAACTGCTGGAAGCTGTTCAGGCAACCGGGAAACCAGTGGTGGTGGTGATCATGGCCGGACGCCAACTGACCATTGCGCGCGAACTGCAACTGGCTGATGCCGTATTGTACGCCTGGCATCCCGGAACCATGGGTGGTCCGGCTATTGCTGACATGTTGTTGGGCGAAACGGTTCCGTCCGGAAAACTGCCGGTTACTTTCCCCAAAACAGTTGGGCAAATCCCTATCTACTACAACCATAAAAACACCGGACGTCCGGCTGATTATGAGCAATGGACCGATATTAATAAAATTCCGGCTGAAGCCACGCAGCACTCGCTGGGAAACACCTCGCATTACCTGGATGCCGGCTTTGAGCCACTTTTTCCGTTTGGCTTTGGATTAAGCTATAGTTCGTTTGATTATTCCAATTTGGAATTATCGGCCAACAGCATGGGAACCGATGGCGTTATTGAAGTGTCAATTGATTTGAAAAATACCGGCAAGTACGAAGCTGCAGAGGTGGTTCAGCTCTACATTCGTGACCGATTTGGAAGTGTTACCCGCCCGGTCAAACAATTGAAAGGGTATCAGAAAGTCACTTTAAAACCGGGAGAAACCAAAAATGTCGTAATTCAACTGAAGGCAAAAGATTTGGAGTTTTTTAACGGCAAAGACTATGTTGTTGAAGCCGGCGATTTTGATGTGTGGGTGGGAACCAATTCACAGGAAGGCTTGCATGCGGAGTTTTCAGTTAACGAATGAATCAGTCAACGTATCGATATATGAAGCGAACGCATTTTACTTCAGTCGTCCTGTTTTTGTTAGCGGTTGTTAGTGTTTCCTGTAGCAATTTCAAATCGAATCGGGAAGAAGCTTACCCCGGCTATAAGCTGGTGTGGTCGGATGAATTTGATTACCAAGGTCTGCCGGATTCCTCGAAATGGAGCTACGATACCCATGGAAATGACTGGGGATGGGGAAACCAGGAGGCACAGTTTTATACCAGCCGACGGCTGGCCAATGCGGAGGTGAAAGAGGGGAAACTATTTATCACGGCTATTCAGGAGTTTTATAAAGACCATAAATACACTTCGGCACGCCTAATAACTAAAGGGAAAGGCGATTGGCTTTATGGGAAGATAGAGGTTTGTGCCAAGCTACCGAAAGGACGGGGTTTGTGGCCGGCCATTTGGATGTTGCCAACAGATGGGGCGTATGGCAGCTGGCCAGCTAGTGGTGAAATCGACATCATGGAAAATGTGGGTTACATGCCTGATACCATTCTGGCTTCGTCACACACCAAAACGTACAATCATAAGGTTGGCACTCAGCGGTCTGACACGATCATTGTGCCCACTTGCTATGAGCAGTTTCATGTTTACCAACTTGAGTGGGAGCCCGGAGAATACCGGGTTTATGTAGATGGGCAACACTTTTTCACCTTTGAAAATGAGGGGACTGGGCCTGATGAATGGCCTTACGACAAGCGCTTTCACCTTATACTGAACCTTGCTGTTGGGGGAAGCTGGGGCGGATTGAAAGGGGTTGATCCAACTATTTTCCCGAGTACGATGGAAGTGGACTATGTTCGTGTTTATCAGAAAATTTAACATCGTGTGTTCATGAATTACCTAAGCTTTTTCCTGCTGCTGTTTGCTTTCCTGCCAAGCCACGGAGTATTTGCCCAACAAGATTGTGAGAAACTGGTGTGGTCGGATGAATTTAGCACGGACGGAGCTCCTTCCGAAGAAAGATGGGGCTACGACACTGGTGGTGGTGGCTGGGGAAACAATGAGTTGCAAACCTATACCAATACACGCACCAACTCCTGGGTTGAAAACGGAAACCTTTACATTAAGGCGGTTAAGAAGGATAATAACTGGACATCAGCGCGTTTAATTACCAAAGGAAAAGGGGATTGGCGATATGGGCGGATTGAAGTGCGGGCCAAGTTGCCTTCGGGTAAAGGAACCTGGCCGGCTATCTGGATGCTGCCTACCGACTGGGAATATGGTGGCTGGCCGGCCAGCGGCGAGATTGACATCATGGAGCATGTGGGTTATGACCCGGGCGTGGTGCACGGCACCATCCATACCGAGGCGTATAATCACGGCATTGGAACGCAGAAGGGCGGAAGCATCACCATTGACGATGCCATGGCCAATTTTCATGTTTATGTCCTGGAGTGGACCGAAGAAACCATGCGCTGGTATGTGGATGACGAACTGTATTTTACTTTCAACAATGAAAACAGAACCTATAAAGAGTGGCCGTTTGACAAACGGTTTCACCTGATGCTGAATGTCGCCATTGGAGGAAACTGGGGAGGAGCAGAGGGCATTGATCCGAACCTGACGGAAGCAACCATGACGGTTGATTACGTTCGTGTGTATGCCAGTAAACTGCCCAAACCGGTGATTCAGGGATCTCAGCTGAACAGCTTGAATGAAGAGACTAGCTATGCTGTTAATGCCATTGAAGGAGCGCAATACAATTGGCTGCTGCCCGAAGGTGTAACTGTGCTAAGTGGAGTAGGTACCTCAGCCATTACCGTACAATGGAATGATGCTCCCGGCGACATTCAGGTGGAAGTGTCAACCGCTTGTGATGCGGTGGTGTCGGATGTTTTTCATGTTGATTACCTGATTCAACCGGATGCGGAGGGGTTTGATGTTGCTCCGGTGAATGAGGATCAGGAGCTGCTGTGGCAGACCCATGCCGGTACCGATAACAGTTTGACTTTGGCTGAATCGGATGGCGTATTGTTGGTGGACTTCGATATTAACAATCCTTCTCAAAATGCCTATTTTTCTTACGTCTTTAATGGCCTGATTGACCTGACTGCACATAATGAACTGGCCCTGGAGCTAAAGATTGATCCGGCCAATCCGCCTTCCAATATGCGCTTCGATTTGGTGGATGTAAATGGGCACGTAGAGTTGGTTGATCTGTTTAAAATGGAATCGTTTGATCAGGACGACAGTTTTCATTTTCATTACCACCATTTTGCGTCCAAAACCGACGGCTCTTTTCTGCTGGATAAAATTGCGGAAATCCGGGTGTACGTCAACTACGGAATTTTTGGGAAGGCTGGTAGTGGTCAGCTTCAACTTCAAAATGTCCGGTTGCAGGAAGCAAAAAGCACAGCAGCAGAGGATTGGTTCAGTGCGCCCGAATTTTTGGTCTACCCCAATCCGGCACAGCAGTTTGTCAATATTGATTCGAACGAACCGTTGAATAGCGTGCAAGTTTATGGCATGAGCGGGCAGTTGCTGATGGTTAAGTCAGGTCTTCGGGCCAGGAATTATCGCCTCGATCTGAATGGCTTGCAAACCGGAATGTATTTGTTGAGAATCAATCAGCTGTCCTCGCAGCTGATCTCGGTTCGCTAATCAGGAGAACGAAAGACCGGCTATTTTCTGTTCGGGAAACAATCCTTAATTTTGCCGGCATGAATAAGATTCCTCAAGAAGTAAATAATATCATCTTTGATTTAGGCGGCGTATTGCTGCATATCGACGCGCAGCGGTCCATCAAAGCCTTTGAGTCGCTGGGATTGACGAATGCCATTAACCATGGTGGCTGGGGCTATCAGCACGAGGTTTTCCTGCAAATGGAAAAAGGCTTGCTATCGGACGAGCAGTTTCGGAATGGTATTCGGGAATTGTTGCCGGAGCCTGCCAGTGATGAAGCGATCGATAAAGCCTGGTGCGCCATGATCATTGACTTCTCAGACGACCGCATTAACTTGCTTCATGAGCTGAAAAAGAGCTACAAACTTTACCTGTTTTCCAATACCAATAACATTCATCTGAATCATTTTCAGACGCTGTTTCAGCAGCGGTTTGGCTTTCCAATATCAGACTTGTTCGAGAATGATTACTACTCGCATGTGCTGAATCAGCGGAAGCCAAGTGTGGAATCTTTCCAGACGGTACTCAACCATGCCGGGCTAAATCCGCAGGAGACATTATTCATCGACGATTCGAAGGAAAATACCCTTGGGGCAGAAAAAGCAGGCATGCATGCTGTTCACCTGACAATGGAACAAAACCTGCAGGCACTTTTTGGACGGAACTAGTTCTCTTCCGGATCGTTCCAGTCGCCACTGTCGCGAATGAGTGTTTCCAGTTCATAAACGGCATTTTCAAAGGGAATGTGTCGCTTCTTAAGGGTTTGTCCCTTGTAGAGGTTTACTTTGCCTGGTCCGGCTCCTACAAAGCCGTAATCCACATCGCCCATTTCGCCGGGCCCATTCACCACGCAACCCATTACGCCAATCTTCAGGTGGCTCAGGTGCTTGAAATGCGCCTTGATGTTCTTGGTGGTTTCATGCAGGTCGAAAAGAGTACGACCACAGCCGGGGCACGAGATAAACTCGGTTTTAGTTACCCGCATGCGGCTGGCCTGCAAAATGGAAAAACTTAGGTTTTTCAGGTCGGTAAAGGTGATGTTGTCGCCGTCATTGGTGATGCACAGACCATCGCCATAACCATCCAGCAATAAGCCACCCAAATCCACCGAAGCTTTAATTTGAAGGTCATCCAGGCTTTGTTCGTTGTAGCGGCGGTAGATGATTACCGGTACTTTCCAGATGTGCGTTTCCAGATTCATAAAGAACGCGCGCAACTCGGCCAGCGGGTTTTTGTTAAAGCTTTCCAGAATAAGAACCGTTTTACGGGTTTGTTTCAGCTTGGTGATAATCTCTGGGTTCTCGGCCATGAAACGGTCAAACTCCGGCTTGTTGGTGCGGATAAACTTCATCTGTCCCCAGTGTGAGCCACCAAACAGGTACTCATCAATCGAAAGAATGGGGTATGCGTTTCCTTCCAGATCCAGCACTTCATCATTTTTCAGGAAGTACTCCGGTATTTGTTTGCCGCGCAGTGGAAGAATTTCGGCCATGCTACGGTCGCGCAAGTCAGCGACGACCACCGGAACTTGCTTATCGCCCATATTCATCACCGGACGTACCGATCGACGTTCGTATTCAAATGGGTTGGTTTGCGCAAAAAGAGGCGCTTTTATAGGGGCGTGACCTTGATAGGAGGTCACATGATTGATAATTTTTTGAGCCACCGGAATTTCAGCTTCCGGCGATTCGGTGAGCGAAACCCGAATGGTATCGCCAATTCCGTCAACCAGCAAGGCGCCAATGCCAACGGCGGACTTGATGCGGGCGTCTTCGCCTTCGCCTGCTTCAGTAACGCCCAAGTGAAGCGGAAATTTCATATCCTCCAGGCGCATTTTTTTATTCAGAAGCCGAACCGTGTACACCATCATCCGGGTGTTGCTCGACTTGATGGAGATGACTACGTTGTTGTAATCTACTTTTTTGCAGATGCGCAGAAATTCCATGACCGATTCGGAAATTCCGGCCGGGGTGTCTCCAAAACGGCTCATAATCCGGTCAGAAAGAGAGCCCTGGTTGGCTCCAATGCGCAAAGCCGTGTTGGTTTTTTTCAACATTTCAAGGAACGGAATAAATTGCTCTTCAATTTTACTCAGCTCGGCTTTGTATTCCGCATCGGTGTATAAATGATGCTCAAAACGAGCACGTTTGTCGTAGAAATTTCCGGGGTTAATCCGGATTTTTGAAATGTACTTGGCTGCCACTTCTGCCAGGCGCGGGTTAAAATGAATGTCCGCGATAAGCGGTGTTTCATAGCCTCGGGCTACCAGCTCCTTCTTAATGTTTTTGAGGTTTTCCGCATCATTGATCCCTTTGACGGTTACCCGCACATAGTCAGCACCAGCCTTGATAATCCGGATGATCTGTTCAACAGTTGCATCGGTATCCCGCGAGTCGGTGTCAGTCATCGATTGAATGCGAATCAGGAAATCACTTCCCATTGGCACTTTCCCAATCGTAACGGTAGACGTTGATTGGCGCTGGTATTTTGTTAAATCTTTGATATAATTAAAATTCCGATCTTTCATCTTCAGCCATGCATTTTTTGAGCGCCACAAAGTTAATTTAAAGTTAAGAAATAAAAAATCCCCAAGCCGAAATTCCTGCGCTCAGTGAAAAGAATTCTGGAGGAGTGTTTTCTGACTGAAAATCACTAGTGTTATTCGCGTTTGAAGAACGCCTTTTTTCCCATTTGACGAACCGATTTTTAACGTCCGAAAGAAAGGCATTTTTTTGCAGTCAGGTATTAGGTTAAACTTAATTCTTCGTGACTTGCTCAACTTTCTGTTTTGCCCGAAATCACGTACTTTTGAGAAAACTAAGTTTGAAGTCATGCCGGTAAAAGTTGACAAGATATGCAAAACTTATGGAGTTCAAAAAGCGCTGGACGAAGTAAGCTTTCAGTTTGAAGAAGGAGAGTTGGTTGGTTTTCTGGGGCCTAATGGTGCTGGAAAATCTACCTTGATGAAAATTATGACCGGTTATTTGGCGGCCGATTCAGGAGAGGTGCTGCTGAATGGTGAGCAGATGACTCCAGAGAACTATGCCTTGCGACGGGAAATTGGCTATTTGCCCGAGCACAATCCGTTGTATACGGACTTATATGTCAAAGAATTTTTGGGGTTTGCTGCCGGTTTTTATCAGCTTCAAAATAAAAAGCAAAAGATTGCTGAAGTGATTGAAATGACCGGTTTGGGCCTGGAGCAGCACAAAAAAATACGGCAGCTGTCGAAAGGTTATCGCCAACGGGTGGGGCTGGCCCAAGCACTGATTCACGATCCTTCGGTGTTGATTTTGGACGAGCCAACCACCGGACTTGATCCCAACCAGTTGGATGAAATACGAAGCCTGATTCGCACGATCAGTCGGGAGAAGACCGTGCTTTTTTCTTCTCACATCATGCAGGAAGTGGAAGCCATCTGCAACCGGGTGATCATCATCAACCGGGGAAATTTGGTGACCGATGGCTCGGTCGATCTGGTCAAGTCGGGTCAACTACTGAGTCGGCAGCAGGTGCTGGTCGAACTTTCCACCCCGGTGAATGAAGCAAGCTGGAAGCAGCTTCCGGGCGTAGACAGCCTGCAAGTTGTTTCCGAGAATGTTGCGTTGTTGACCGCTTCGGATGAGCGAGATTTGCGTCCGTCCATCTTTCACTTTGCCGTTGAGCACGGATTGGTTATTTTGACCATGAATGAAAAACAGGCTGGCCTGGAAGATGTTTTCCGGGAATTAACCCGCACAACCCGTTAGTTTCTGCCTATGAGTTTTTGTGCTGTTTCCGTTGTCCTACCTTTTTATCAGGCCGAAAATACCCTAAATCGTGCTGTTACCTCTATTTTGAATCAGACATTCACGGATTTTGAGTTGTTGCTGGTAGATAATAATTCGACCGACCGCGGTGGCGAAATTGGCCGCGAATTTGCTCAGACTGATGCACGTGTCCGAGTCATTCAGGAAAATCAGCAGGGGGTTGTGTTTGCCATGAACCGAGGCATGCAGGAGGCCCGGGGAGCATTTATTGCCCGAATGGATGCTGATGATGTGTCGCTGTCCGAACGCCTGGAAAAGCAATTTCAGTTTTTACAGCAGCATCCGCATATAGGCTTGGTGGGCTGCCAGGTGAAGCATGTTTCCCCCTTGCCATCAAAGGGACTGGAGCGATTTGTCAACTGGGTTAATTCCTTTCACGCCTCTGACGCCATTTTTCAGAACCGGCTGGTGGAGATTCCAATTATTCAGCCCACGGTGATGTTTCGGGCCGAACTGGTTGGAAAGCACGGGAACTACCGGGAGGGGGATTTTCCGGAAGATTATGAGTTGTTCCTACGTTGGTTGGATGCCGGTGTCCGGTTTTACCAACTGCCCGAAATGCTGCACGAGTGGCATGATTCGGAAACCCGTTTAACCCGTACCGATGATCGCTATAGTGCTGAGGCGTTTTACAAAACCAAGGCGTACTATTTTGCCCGTTGGTTTGTGCGTACGCATCCGCAAAGGGAATTGTGGGTGTGGGGTGCCGGACGCAAAGCGCGGCAACGGGCCCGGTTGCTGGAAGAGCAGGGCCTGACGATTTCGGGCTACTACGACTTGAAAGCCGGTAAAACCACAGAAAAAGCCTGTCGCTCGTATGTGGATATTCCAGCTCCGGGGCAGCAGTTTATCCTGTCGATGGTGGGCAATCGTGGTGCCCGCGAAAAAATAACCAACTTCCTGCTGGAGCGCAACTACCAGGCAGGTTCCGATTTTCTGCTGATGGCCTAGCGGAGCTGCTTGAACCTTATTGCTGGCGTGTGTAGCTCCATTGTCCTTGTCCCCTTTTTAAAATGAGTGAGTCGGCTGTAATTTTCTGAATTAACAGGGTGTCGGTGAAATCGAAGCTTACTCCGTTGCCAATGCTTTTTCCTGAGAGTATGAGCTGTGTGTCGGTATTGCTCCAGCTTTTGTATTGTAAGGTGCTCATGTTAATCGATGAAGCCTTGCCATCTTCCTTCAATTCAAATCCTTGTACTTTGGGTTCCTGTCCGGGAATGGATTGTGTCCACGATCCAATGAGCTGATCTTTGGGATTGCTGCATGCTGAAAGTAAAAGTAGGACTGCTGCTGCCAGAATACCGAGTCCGGCACGGATTTGTGGGGAACTGTTTTCGATGTGTGTGTTCATGGCTTTCTTATTTTTAGTTGACAGGCAAAGGTAATAGGCGGAATTAATTTTTCACCGATTGGAAAAGCGATGGTTGGAAGAAAAACTTGTTTATGCAACGTGCTGGCTTCAGCCCTTAGCTTGGCGTATTCTCGTTCTGGTGATTGGATACCGGCAAAGTAAAGGTGAACTTACTGCCTTTTCCGGGTTCGCTTTCAAGCCAGATTTGTCCCTTGTTCTTTGTAATAAACTCTTTGCTAAGGATAAGTCCCAAGCCCGTTCCCTGTTCGCTTTGGGTGCCGTGTTGGGAAATCATCTGGGTGATGTCGAAGAGTTTGTCGCGGGTTTGTTTATTCATACCGATACCGTTGTCTGACACTGAAATTTCAATGTAGTTTGCTTTTTTCACGGTTTCGATCACCACCTCACCTCCCGGGTTGGTGTACTTGATGGCGTTGGAAACCAGGTTCCGAAGAACACTGGAAACGGATTTTTCGTCGCCATAAGCCAGGGTGTCTTTCTGGATTTTACGGACCAGGCTGATTTCTTTCTGGGCAGCGTTGCTTTCAAGTAGCTGACTTACATTCATTCCAATTTCATGCACATCAATCTTTTCAAACTGGTATTGCATGGTTTCCGTTTGAACTTGTGCCCATTGCAGTAAACTTTCCAACAAGGCATACAGGTTGGAAGAAGAATCTTTTAGGGCTACCAGGAACTTCTTGATGGTACCGGGGGGTAGGTCGTCAAAATTATTGACTAGCAGATCGGTGGTTCCCAAAAATCCATTGAAAGGGCTTTTCAGGTCGTGTGCAATGATGGTGAAAAACTTGTCTTTATCGGCATTTACTTTTCGCAATTCGGCTTCCGACTTTTCAAGACGCACACTCAGCTTTTTCAAGGATATGCGACTTCGGGCTACAACAACTAAAATCAGCAAGACCAGCACACCACCGGTAATGAGAATGTGACTGACCATTTTTTGTTGCCGGATGGTTACCCGCTGAAGCTCATTGTTTGTCCTTAAAATCTGGTTTTCCTTTTCCTGTTGTTCGGTGAAATACTTGACCTGAAGGTCATTAAACTTCGTGAGTTCTTCTGCACTAAAAAGACTGTCCTTCAGGGCTGATGCTTGTTTGTAATACTTCAGGGCATTAGTCGTCTGTCCTTCTTTTTCGGCCATTTCAGCTAAAACAAAAAGGTTGTCGCGAATCAATCCGGCGTAGTTTTTTTCTTGCGAAAGCTTCAGGCTTTTTTGCGTATAGTACCGGGCCGAATCCAGCTGGTTAAGGTGCAAAAAATTGTGTCCCAAGTGATGTTCAGCAATGGCAATCCGGTTGAGGTTGTTCATTTGAATGCCGTATTTCACCGCCTGACGGTAATGATACTGAGCCGAATCCAGCTGGTTCATTTTGCTGTAGACATTCGCAATATTGACCGATACAAACGAATAGGAAGGATTGTCGTCCTCCTTTTCCGTAAGAATATCCAGTGCTTGGGTGTAATTTTTTAGCGCCTTGTCCAGCTCATTCATTTTCTCGTAGCAATTGCCAATGTTGGCATACGAATAAGCCACCGAACTCATGCTCTTTATCTGCCTGGCTTGTTCCAGTGCCTGGTAGTGAAGTTCGTAAGCTTTGTCGTACAAGCCCCATTCCTGGTAAACCAGGCCCATGTTGTTCATCACTTTGGAGACGCCATTCGTGTCATTGATGGCTTCGCGGATGGTAAGTGCTTTCTGGTAATGCCTGAGTGCATCGATGCTGTTGCCCATGCCCCAATTGACGACGGCGATGTTGTTAAGTACCTTCCCCAGCCACAGGCTGTCATTCAGCTCGGTAAAGAGGGCATGGGATTGGTTGAAATAATTAATGGCTTCCTGAAAGTTGCCCAGTTGCCAGTTGAAAACCCCAATTTTATCCAGTATGAATGCGCGTTGGAAAGAGTCTTTCTCAAACTCCAGGGCTGAGGTGTAGAAGTATACGGATTTGTTTTTTTCCAACGAAGACTGCGCCAACTTCTTTAAAAGTTCTGCTTTGGCCGAATCTCCCTGTGTATCTGCTAACAAGTCATTCAAGTTTTCCTGATGGGAGCTATGCGCTAACCCAGTGTAAAGAGTTAGGAAAAAAACAGCAAAAAAAAGCAGGCGCGTATTAGTTGGTATAAGCATCAATGTATATTCTCAAAACAGTGTAAATCATAATCTCTGACCAGGCTAATATAACTATTTATCGGCTAAAATAGTTCTCGGTTAAGATTGATTTAAATCAAAATAAAAAAGACGTGATTCTTCCCTGTAAATGTCTGTCACTTCATCAATCTGAGGGCATTTTTGAGCCTGGAGAATGGCTCCTAAAACGCTTTTAAGAACACTGGGCCTAATAAGCCGGCATCCTTGATTTCCCAGGAAGAAGCGTCAAAGGGCTGGTAGTTGATGTTTACAAAATTGATGTCATGAAACTTACGCCAGACAATTCCCCGGCGGTCTAAGTCGCGGATGCGGTTTGCAGCCACGTTGGTCACTTCAACCTGCAGGATGTTTTTCCCGGGCACCAGGTTGTCTACTTTCACCTTGTACACTGGGCCTAGCAAAGTTCCAAAGTCTTTGCCATTAAGGATTACCCGGGCACAATCTTTCACAAGTCCCAAGTCCAGCAAAGCCTCTTTTTCGGTTTGGTCGCGGTTAAATAGGGTGGTGTAGCGCACTGTTCCGGCAAAACGACGGGTTTCCATGTCACCCATTTTAGTCCACGACAGCAGCTCGTCGGTTTGCAGGTTGCCGGGGAATACGGGGCCGCCCTCAATGAACTCAACTTTCCAGAGCGAACCAGCTTCATGGGGCATTTGGTCGGAATTTTCGTAGCGATAATCCGGTGCCTTTGCCTTGTTCCTGGAGCAGAGGATAAACAGTGCCTGCTCTGATTCGAGTTGAATCCGGACCGAATCTCCTTTTTGCCCGGCGAGCGTAATTTCGCCGTTCATCGGATTCATAAAAACATAGGATCGGGCTGAAGCATTCAAGCTAAGCCAGGCGTCTTTCTGATCGGTTGTGGAATTGACAATCCAATACAAATCATCATGGCCCAGCTTCATTTTGCGATAATAAAATCCGTTTTCGGTCAGCGAAACTTCTCCCCGAATCCCGGAACCTGCAAGTAGTTCCAGTACTTTCCCAGTCGTTTTTTCGGGAGACAGGCTTAACTGAAGTTTCATCAGTTGCTGTTCCCGCTCGTGAAGGTTGGCCAGGCCGGGAACACTTTTCGGCAAGCTTTCATCAAAAAATACCTTTGCACCACTTGCCACCAACTGCACCAGTTGCTGCATGGTTGCCAAAGGCATATAAGCCGTTTTGGGAACTACCACGGCCTTATACCGGGCTTTTCCTTCCGTAGCGATTTCACCCTCCTGAATCCGGCAGTTTAGCAATTGCTTGTCGGAGATGTAGTCGAAACTGTATCCGGCCTTGGTCAGTTTTTCGGAAAGCCCGGCCAGTGGAAAGTCGCTAAACCAGGAGGCCTGATCACCTTTATCAATGTTCAGGTTGTTGAAAAGCCGTCCTTCGCTGGCTGCCACGTCAAAATAAGGCCAATACACCAGCAGGTCGTTTTGCGGACTGGCTTGCTGAAGCAGGCTCTGAGAACGTTCGATGTATTGAAACAAGGCAGGAAGCTCACGCCACAAGGGGTTGCGGTTGTTCACCTGGGTAGAGGCATAGAATAACCATCCGGGCCATGGGGCATCAGCCGGCGAATAGCAGGTGCCATGAAAAAACAGGTGGTTTACGCCTGCCAGAAAAAGTCGGTTGGTTGCCCGCACCATGTCTGAAGTATTTACTGTCCAGTGCTCATTGAGCCAAGTGAAGCTTTCTGCTGAAACCAGCTTTTGACCGGTAACATGGGCGGCTGAAGACGCAAATTTATTGACAAAAATACGGACCGTACCCGGCTCAATTGTTTTGAAAATCTCTGTTTCGGGAATGTCGCAGGCAGCATACAAATCCAGAATGTTTCCGGGCGAACCGTGTGCCTGGTTGCGGTTCATACTTTGATGGCTGTTGGCCCAGGCAGTCATGGGTTGGATAAAGGACTCCAGCACCAAGTCGGACAGCGTTTGCCGGTAATCTGATTTGACACGGGCAACCAGCTCTTTGTCGGGATAGTCGTCGGTCAGCACATGCAGGTATTGTGCCAGGTCGTAACCTCTTCGCTTGCGGAATTCCTCGGTGAAATGGGGGGTAAAGTCACCGGTATATTCAAACGAATCGTGAAAAAAGCAACGAAGCAAACCTTCGTCAATCCCCAGTTTGTTCCAGAATTCATTGAAATACCAGTTCGAAATTGTTTGGTCAAAAGTATCAATCGCCCAACCTTCACCTCCTTGTGAGGGGCGTTTTACCTTGTCTTTATTCTTCTGGCGTAGTGCCAGGTAAACGGTGCCGTTTTGAGGTGCGGTAAATTGCCCGGCAGTATTCAGTACCGTTGTTTCTCCTTTGGAATTGACAAAAGAAGCGGCAGCCAACCGACCGGATAGCTTGTTTGGTGCTTGCCACTTTTCACCTTCACGCAGTTCCGTTTGCTGTATTTCCAACGACCACAAGCCTTTTTCTTCCGGAACAAACGGACCTCCGCAGCGCCAGCCACTTCCGGGAGGAAGGTCCACACCCATTCCCAAACCGTGGGCTTGGTTGACGGTGTAGCGAATCAGGTCTGAAAATTCGGGCGAAAGGAATTCAATAAACCGCTGATCTTCGCCTTGGACCCCATAGATGGGGGTTATTTCAACCCCACCAATTCCTGCTCGGGCCATTTCCTGCAACTCGCGTGTGATGTTTTCCTGGTCAACCGCGTTGCCCATCCACCACCAGCGTGTCCATGGTTTTGATTCGCGGGTTGGTGTGGGCCAGGAGACTTGCTGAGCTGAGCCGGAAGTGACAAGACATAGGAAAACCAGTGTTTGCAGAAACCGTGAAAGAAGAGTGTGCATCGTGTTGGATTAAATATTTGGCACAGTAAGTTTACAAAGTTTTTGTGAAGGATGAATTCCTGAAGAGCTTTTATTTCTTCCACACAATTGGGGGCGAAAGCAAGTATAGCAGCGGGGAGGCTTGCCGGGCTTGGGGCTAAACAACAATGGCCACATTGCCTTTTTTATGTCCCTGGTCGACATAGGTGTGCGCCTGAGCAATTTGCTCCAGCGCGTAAGTCCGGTCAATGACTGGTTTTACTTGGCCGGTTTCCAGCAGTTCTTTCAGCAGAAGCAGGTCTTTGGCTCTTTCTTTTGGAGGGCGCAAGCCTGTGGCGGCAATCTTCACTTTTTGTTTTCCAACGAGCGAAGTCCATAGCACGTTTGGAAGAACGCCCAGACCAATAGCCACTTCCAGAAAGGTACCGTTCGGACTCAGTACTTTCTTAACTTGAGGAAAGCGGATTTTTCCCACCGCATCCAGTATGATATCGTAAGTTTGCCCGTTTTGCGTAAAATCTTCTGCAGAATAGTCAATGGCCTTGTCTGCTCCAAGCGATTTAACCAACTCAATATTGGTGCTGCTGCAAACAGCTGTTACTTCTGCGCCGAAGTACTTGGCCAACTGAACGGCCGAAGAACCAACACTTCCGGAAGCTCCGTAAATCAGCACGCGTTGGCCTGGTTTGATTTTGCCGGTATCGCGGAGAAAGGGTAGAGCCGTTAAAAAGCCATCCACGCTGGCAGCGGCTTCTTCCGGACTAATCCCGGCCGGCTTTGGGGCCAGAACCCCTTCCTCGGGGAGGCAAATGTATTCGGCATTGGCTCCAAATTCGGGTCCTGCTGTTCCAAATACCAGATCGCCCTTTTTAAAGCGTTGAACCTCTTGCCCTACGGCTTCAATTTCACCTGCCAGCTCTTCTCCCAGCCGGTTGATTTTGGGTTTCACAAGTCCGGTGAACAGCCGGGTCATAAATGGTTTGCCTTGGCGGAAGTAGCATTCGGTGGTTGTTACGGTAGTGGCCTGTATTTTTACGAGCACCTCATGGGTTTTTGGGCT
Organism: uncultured Sunxiuqinia sp.; assembly: GCF_947495665.1. Taxonomy (GTDB): domain Bacteria; phylum Bacteroidota; class Bacteroidia; order Bacteroidales; family Prolixibacteraceae; genus Sunxiuqinia; species Sunxiuqinia rutila. Next base: position 26,993 of record NZ_CANLZV010000005.1, on the reverse strand, counting down.
TGGCTTTTCTACCTCTACGAGTTCCAGCACTTCCGGTCCCCCGTATCTTTTATAAGCTATGGCTTTCATTTTTTCCATTTTTTAGATTTTCTTTGGCGAATTTCCCGGAGCCTGGCTTTCACCAGTCAGTTTGTCGTTAAGTTTGTTGCTTTTAAGTAGCTAACGTTTTCGACAATAAAAGGTTGCCGCGAGATGTGATTCGTCCCGGTAGCTTATGTTGAAGCCAGAGGTTGGCAGTTATTCAGGTTTGAAGGGACAAACAAAAAGCGCAGCAGATGCGTTGCACCTTAGGAAGGAGATTATTATGGAGCGAGATAAATATAAAAATTTGCGGTATCGGTTGATGGAGAGCGAAACCTGGCCGTTGGAATACATGTTTAAGTTCATTACCCCAAACAAAGATGGCAATGTGGAGCAAATTAAGGCCTTGTTGCCTGAACATGGCAAAATTTCCTACAAACATACTTCCAACCTTGCGCATGTGGCCATTACCTGCGTGGCGACCATGCAAAATGCGGATGAGATTGTAGAGGTAACTGAGAAGGTTGGGCAAATTGAAGGCGTGATCGTCCTGTAAATTACCATTTAAATTTCGTGTGAAGATGCATGGTATTTTTCTGATTTTGAGGTTGTCGTGAGTTTAGATCCAGTGTCTGGCAAGGATACCGTGGATCAACCCAAGTATGTCGGGAAAATCTTTTAAAATGCGACGATTGATAATTCGAAGCAGTGGTTTTTGTGGATTAACTTTCCCGAGAAATGAGTTTGCTGAGGGAATAACTTTTGCTTGAAATTTTTAGGCGAACCGGTTACTCCCTGAATAATATGCTTTTTCTTTCGTTTTAGGCCATCAACTACTTCGCTTAACTTTTTGCTGATGCTCTGATTCTGATTGTTTTGTATCCCAAAAAAAGATTGTACATTTGTGCCATCATTGTGGAAAGATTTGAGATTGATTGCAACCACACTAAAAAAATGCTAAAGCAATCGGCTTTACCTTTTGGATTTCCATTCAATCTCCTTTTTTACCGCTGATTTTAGACTGACGCAATGAGTTTGTGTCAGGCAAAGTTGTTCATTTAATATACTTCGATATGAGTTATTTATTTACAAGCGAATCAGTATCCGAGGGGCATCCGGATAAAGTTTCTGATCAGATTTCAGATGCCTTGCTGGATGAGTTTCTGGCTTTTGACCCCAACTCTAAAGTGGCGATTGAAACTCTGGTAACAACCGGACAGGTGGTATTGGCCGGCGAGGTAAAATCGAAAACTTACGTAGATGTGCAGGAAGCTGCCCGTAAGGTGATTAACGAGATTGGCTACACCAAAGCCGCTTACCGCTTCGATGGGGACTCCTGCGGCGTATTGACGGCGATTCATGAACAAAGTCCCGACATCAACCGCGGGGTGGATAAAACCGATAAAATGGATCAGGGCGCCGGCGACCAGGGAATGATGTTTGGCTATGCCAGCAAGGAAACCGATGACTACATGCCGCTTCCTCTTGAATTATCGCACCGTATTTTGATGGAACTGGCGGTTATTCGTCGCGAAGGAAAGGAAATGACCTACTTGCGTCCGGATTCCAAGTCGCAGGTAACCATTGAATACAACGATGATCATAGCCCGAAACGTGTTGATACCATTGTGGTTTCAACGCAGCACGATGAGTTTGATGCCGATGAGCCCATGTTGGCGAAAATCAAGGAAGATGTCATTACGATTTTAATGCCACGGGTGATTGCTCAACTTCCTGAGCGCGTGAAAGCCTTGTTTGGCAGCGATATTATCTACCATGTAAACCCAACCGGAAAGTTTGTGATTGGCGGACCTCATGGCGATACCGGCTTGACCGGCCGTAAAATTATTGTGGATACCTATGGTGGAAAAGGAGCTCATGGTGGTGGTGCTTTCTCCGGGAAAGACCCTTCCAAAGTAGACCGTTCGGCGGCTTATGCAGCCCGTCACATTGCCAAAAACCTGGTGGCCGCTGGCGTGACCGATGAGGTGTTGGTTCAGCTGGCTTACGCAATTGGTGTGGCTCAGCCGGTAGGTTTGTTTATCGATACCTACGGAAAAGCCAACGTGAAGCTGGATGACGGACAAATTGCCAAAAAGGTACAGGAGATTTTCGACCTGCGTCCGGCAGCCATCGAAGAGCGCCTGAAGCTTCGTAACCCGATTTACCGCGAAACAGCGGCCTACGGACACATGGGGCGTACGCCTGCTGTGGTTACCAAAACCTTTGATTCCCCTTATTTCGGTAAGGTTGAGAAGAAAGTGGAACTGTTTACCTGGGAAAAACTCGACTATGTCGATACCATCAAAGCAGCCTTTGATCTATAGGTCGAACAGCATACAATAAAAAAATAAAGCCCGGAGATTAATCTCCGGGCTTTATTGGTTATAAATCCTCCGCAGTTGCTAAAACTCTTTTTCGCCAAACTCACTTTTGGGGAGTTTGCTGTTGATGTTTTTCTTGTTCAGGTTGAAGCTGAGGTTCACCAAAATCATATCTGTTTCATAAATGTAATTGGTGGTGGTATAGAAGTCTTTGCCCCAGGTAGTGATGCGCTGCCGGTTGCTTTCATGCATGCCCAGGTCAATGTTTTGCCATTGCACGCTGGCGGTCATCCGGTTGTTGAATAAACTCTTTTTCAGGCTGAGGTTGGGGCTTAAAAAACGGGAATCTTCGCCTTGTGCTGTTGGGCGCACCGAAAGGTAATTCACATTGGCATCCAGGCTCCAGGTGGGAGCCAGTGTAAAGTTGGTGTTTGCATTGATGGAATATACCCAATCGTCTTTTGGATCAATCCGAACCGGCTCACCCAGAATGACCAGGTCACCCTCGTATTTCTGCTTGTAAATCGTGGTTCCCAGGTAAAAATTCCACCAACTGACGGGCTGCACATTTACACCCAGTTCAAGGCCCAAGGCGGTTGCTTTTTCAACATTGGTATACACCCGGTTCAGGATGGTGTCGGCATATACGCTGTTAACCCGTTGCACCGGATCTTTGCTTGAGCGGTAATAAGCTGTGGTAAACAGGGAACCTTTGTCAAAGGTTTTAATCAGCCCCAGCTCGAAGGAATTGATCAACTCCGGACGCAGATCCGGATCACCAATTTCCAGGGTTTCGGAGTGCTCACGCTCCGGAATTGGGTTGAGCTGGTTGTTGGACGATCGCTGAATCCGACGGCTGTAAGCTCCTTTCACTTTCCAGTCGTTATCTAATGCATAAAGCGCACTGATCGAGGGAAACAGGTTGGACAGTTTCAGCTTGTGTGGGTTGGGATCGGTCGATAAAACAACGGTACGGCTTGAATACTCGTAACGCAAGCCCGCCGAATATTCCAAACGGTCTCTTTGTGCCGAATACTGGACGTAGGCCGAATTGATCCGGTTTTTTGAAACGGCTGTTCCGCTAAATTGATCCAGGCCGGGTTGGTTCGGATCAAAGGGAGTCACCAGGTAGTCGAATACCCCATCTTGGCGGTCGTTGCGAAACTGGTAACCGGTTTCCAGCATGCCACTGGCCACGGGCAGGCGGTAGTCGGCTTTCAGGCGGTAGCCTTTAATGGGTTTCTCGTACGGATTCTGGACGTATTGCAACACTTCGCCTCCCTGTCTGCTCAGGTTGTAGTTGTGGGTGTTGCCATACAAATCATCGTATTCATACAGGCCCGAAAGCGTCAGGTGGGACTGATTGGCAAAAGTGTGGGTGTAGTCCAGGTTCCCCAGGGTAAAGGTTCCTTGCTTGATCTGCTTGTTGGGGTTGTAGTAGTTGAAATGGTAGATGAAGTTATCCTGCAAATCGGTTTGCGAGTTCTTGTAAAAGATGTTGGCATCGCGTTCCTGGTAGCGTTTGCCGCTGTACACACCCAGTGAGATCACATTGTTTTCATCGGCAGCGTAGCTGACAGATGCCCGCCCCATGTAGTTGTAGCGGTAAAAACTACGTTCTCCGGCACTCGGAAAATGATTGATGGTGCCATTCTCCGGATTGGTAATCCGGACATAGCCATCGCGAAAGCCGGCCAGATCGTCGCGGGCGTAATTTCCGCTAAGGGTGATGTCCCACTTATCCTTTTGGTAGCTGAAACTGGCATCGGCCGCATAACGAACAGGTTGATCTTCGTTGCCAAAGGTAGTGGTGCTGGGCAGGCCTCCTTTAAGGTTGATACTAAGCCCGGTATGGTCGCTGCTTCCTTTTTTGGTGGTGATGTTGATGATTCCACCCTTGCCATCCGGATCGTATTTGGCTGACGGAGAGGTGATCAGTTCGACATTTTCGATAGTGTTGGCCGGCAGTTGACTTAACATGCTTTGCGGATCAGCCAATACCGGCTTGCCATTAACCAAGAGCAGAAAGCCGGAGGAGCCGCGCATGGAAATTTCACCCAACCCATTGACCGAAACGGAGGGCATATTCTTGAGGACATCGATGGCCGAACCGCCTTGAGCAGACTCAAACTGATCGGCTTTATACAGTTGCTTATCGAGCTTGTTAAATGCTTGTATTTTGGTTCCGGTTACCGCAATCTCGTCAACCAGCACCTGTGAAGGAGTCAGGGCAATATCGCCCAGCGCTACCGGTTTGTCGGCACTTATCCGGAATACTTCGGATGCTTGTTTCTCATAGCCCATAAACTGAATCTGCACAAAGTAGCTTCCGGCTTTAATTTTAGTGAAAGTGAACTTGCCCGATACATCGGTGATTCCGCCAGCCACCAGCTCCTGGTTTTCGGATTGATACAAAGCCACACTGGCGTATTCCATGGGTTCTTTGGCCTCGTAATCAATAACCCTTCCGGTAACATTGGAAGCGGTTGCATTTGCTGCCAGCAGCAAGCAAATAAAAAAGAGAACATTTCGTAAAATCATAATGGATTGTAATTGAGTTAGCAATGAAGGAGGAGCAAGGTTCAACAGAACATCATGCTTTTATCCTACCATTTCACTTGGATAAAAAAACATGCAAATCTAAAAATAGTTTTGGATTTCTGTGCCCGTCTGAATGCGATGTCGGAAATTGCCTGGCTGATTGTGTTTTGCATAAAATACCTGAAGTGTTATTTCTGCTTTTATTATTTTTGAATGGTGTAGGTTGCTGCATCTGCAGATGTGTGTTGGGGTGAAGCGCAGAGCTTCCTTGATGGGAGGTCTGGAAGAGGAGCAGATTTCAGCCTTTGTAATCTGTTGGTCGAAAAAAGTTTGATTTGTAATCTTTTTGCAACAATTTGCAAGTATTAGGCTGTTAGGGGGGTAGGTGTGTTTCTTGAGAGGTGTTACCAATTCTTAATGACGAATTTAATCGAATTGTAATATTTCATTAACGGACCTGTAATGTTTTAGGTCTTCATTTGTCAGTGAATTCTGTTAAAGGAATTTGAAAAATTCAATCTTAAGTATATGAAACGTATTGGCGTATTAGTAATGGTCATGTTGAGCATGATCGCCTTGGGCCAGGCCCAAACAACCAATGAATTTAAACCAAGTGGAAAACCAGTTATGCGGATTTACAGTAATTATCACAGTACATTTTCGGATGGTGAATCTGCTTCCACCTTTGAACTGACCCGGGTTTACCTGGGCTACCAACACCAGTTTAGCCGGGAATTGTCTGGCGCAATTGTTTTAGATGTTGCCGATCCCGGTGTTGGCGGACTGGAAATGACTGCTTTCGTGAAGAACGCTTACCTGAAATACCATACCGGAAACTTCACAGCAAATTTCGGGATGATTGCAACAACCCAGTTTAAAGTACAGGAAAATGCCTGGGGCTACCGGTATTTGTACAAATCGCTTCAGGATGAGCACAAATACAACGCCAGCGCTGACCTTGGAATTAGTTTGGCTTACCAATTTTCGGATGTTTTGAGTGCCGACGTGATTGTGGCCAATGGTGAAGGCTACAAGAAAGTACAGGCCGACAGCACCTTCCGTACAGGCTTTGGGGTGACACTTACCCCGACTAAAAAGCTGACCGGACGGGTTTACTACGATTTTATTTCCAAAGAAAATACCCAGTCGTCGCTGGCCACCTTTATTGGTTATGCCGCCGACAAGTTTTCGGTCAATGCCGAATACAACCACCAGTTTAATGCCGGTTTTAAAGATGGCCAGGATTTAAATGGTGTTTCGTTCTACGGAACCTGGAAAGCCGCCTCTAAAATTAAGGTGTTTGCCCGCTATGATCAGCTTTATTCCAACACTGTGGATGGAGCTGCCAACGACTGGAACCTGAGCAAGGATGGTCAGCTGTATCTGGCCGGACTGGAGTTTGCTCCGGTTAAAGGTGTAAAACTGTCGCCTAACTTCCAGGGATGGAGCCCGGCGGACAGCAACAAAGATTTTAGTGCATCAGTCTTTTTGAATTGTGAGATCAAATTCTAATCTATAATTGATTTTAGTCATGAAAGTAATTGTATCCTTTGTTTTGGCACTTGTCTTGTTTAGTGCATGCCAAAATTCAAGTAAGAAAACCAATGATTCAGGTAACGAAAGCGTTAGTCTGACTGCCGCTGGAGCAACCTTCCCACTACCATACTACAACCTGGTATTTAAAAACTACACCAAAGCAACCGATGTGCTGGTCACTTACGGAGGTATTGGTTCAGGCGGAGGTATCCGTAGTTTGAAAGATAAAGTGGTGGATTTTGGAGCCACTGACGCCTACCTGGAAGATGGTAAATTAGGCGAAATGCCGGGTGAAGTAGTCCACATTCCAACTTGTATTGGGGCCGTAGTAATTGCTTATAACCTGCCCGGAGTGGACGAGCTGAAGCTTTCAGATCAACTGCTGGAGAAAATCTTCATGGGTGAGATTACCAACTGGAACGATCCGGCTTTAAAAGCCAACAACCCGGATGTGAACTTTCCAGACCTGGAAATCACCTTTGTACACCGTTCAGACGGTAGTGGTACAACCCATATTTTTAGCGACTACATGAGTAAAGTGAGCCAGAAATGGGCCGATGCTGTAGGAACAGGTAAATCGTTGAAATGGCCGGTTGGTATGGGTGCTAAAGGGAACCCCGGTGTTGCCGGTACCATTAGCCAAACCGAAGGCTCCATTGGCTATATCGGTTCTGAGTTTGCCTTTGCCCAGAAAATACAAACAGCCAAAGTGCAGAACAGCAGTGGCGCCTACATTTTGCCAAGCATTGAAAGCATCAGTGCAGCAGCACAGGGCGAAATTCCGGCTGACACCCGGGTGATGTTGACTAACTCATCCGATCCGGATTCGTACCCCATCAGCGGATTTACCTGGATTATTCTGTATAAAGACCAGTCGTATGATGGCCGCTCCAAAGCACAGGCCCAGGCTACGGTTGAATTCCTGGATTGGCTGGTAGGCGAAGAAGCGCAGGGACAGGCCGCCCGGGTTAACTATGCGCCGCTTCCGCAGGCAGCTGTGCAGAAAGCCAAAGCGATCCTTCGCGGGGTCACTTACGGCGGTGAAACACTTTTAAAATAGTTAAATGGTTTAGTCATCGGATGACCCTGAAATCATCCGATGATTAATGGAGTAAACTCTTAGTCGATGAACAGTGATAAAATCACCAAAGCCGTTTTATTCTCCGTATCCATTCTCATTCTGATGCTGGCGGCAGGTATGGTTTACTCCTTGGTTGGTGGTGCTGTACCGGCATTCAAAGCCTTTGGCTGGCAGTTTATATTTTCCGGTGAGTGGAACCCTACGGAAGGACGGGAAGAATATGGTGCCTTACCTTTCATTGTTGGAACCCTGATGACCTCTTTTGCAGCCTTGTTGCTGTGTTTACCCTTGTCTTTTTCCACCTCTCTTTTTCTGGGTGAATACTTTCGGGGAACACGTGTGGCGCGCATCTTAGGTATTCTCGTGGATTTATTGGCGGGAATCCCGTCAATCGTATACGGATTGTGGGGCTTCTATGTGTTGCGGCCAGCTTTGATTGAGCTGGGTTTTGGCGGACGAGGATTCGGAATTTTTACGGCCAGCTTGATTCTGGCCATTATGATTATTCCCTATGCCACTTCGCTGAGTAATGAAATCATCAGCATGGTACCCAACGATTTGAAGGAAGCAGCCTATTCGCTGGGGGCTACCCGGCTCGAAGTCATCGCTACGGTGACGATTCCGAATGCCCGGTCGGGGATTGTTGCCGGCTACATTCTGGCATTTGGGCGTGCACTGGGAGAAACTATGGCCGTTACCATGCTTGTTGGAAACACCAATGTGGTTCCGTCCAGCTTTTTTGACACCGGAAACACCATGGCCAGTGTGATTGCCAACCAGTTTGGCGAAGCCGACGGGCTGAAGTTGAGTTCGTTGATTGCCATTGGTCTGCTCTTGTTTTTGATCACCGGTATCATCAATGCTGTGGGTAAGTTGATAATTAAAAAGATGAACTAATTGGGAAATGGAATCAATTCAGGCACTTAAAAATCAGGATCACTCGTCGGGTCGTTTGTTGAAAGACAAGCTGGTACTTATCGGCGTGGTCATTTTATCGCTGGTCACCATTTCGCCCATCATGCTGATCATCTTCAAGCTGGTGATGGAAGGCTACCGGCAGATCAGTCTTGATTTTCTGATTCAGAATACGCCGGACACCTTTGAAGCGATGACCGCAGTAGCCAACGGCGAGAAGATTCCGGGGGGGATAGCCAACGGAATTGTCGGTACGCTGGTGATGGTGGTGCTGGCAGCTGTTATTGCCATCCCTGTTGGGGTGTTAACCGGCATTTACCTGTATGAAAACCAGGGAAAGATGATGGCGAACCTGACACGCAATGTTTCGGACATCTTACAGGGGGTTCCCTCGATTGTATTGGGCTTAATCTCGTATTTGTGGGTGGTGAAGCACGTTACCAGCGGCTATTCGGCCCTGGCAGGTAGCGTATCGCTGGCCATTATGATGCTGCCCATGATTGTACGATCAACCGAGGAAACGCTGAAAATGATTCCGCAAACGCTGAAAGAAGCCGCACTGGCCTTGGGCGTTCCGTATCATAAAGTCATTTTAAGGGTGTTGGTGCCTACCGGATTCAGTGGTTTACTAACCGGTATTTTGCTGGGTATTTCGCGTATTTTGGGTGAAACAGCACCGCTCTTGTTAACGGCCTTAGGCAGTTCGCGCATCAACCTGGACATCTCTGAGCCAACCAGCGCCATTCCGCTGCTAATCTGGGAGTTTTATAACGACCCCAACATGATTGACCTGATTTGGAGCTCATCCCTGCTTTTAATGGCGATTGTCTTAATTTTAAACATCGTTTCGAAACAACTGGCAGGCAAAAGAAATTAGAACATGACAAACACAATAGCTGAAGTAAAAAAACCGATCCTGTCGATCAACGACTTGTCGATTGCCTATGACAAAAACTATGCAGTCAAAAATGTATCGGTTGAAATCAAAAAGAACACGGTCACTGCCATTATGGGGCCTTCGGGATGCGGAAAAAGTACCTTGCTGCGCGCCCTGAACCGGATGCATGAGCTGTATGAAAACATCAGCACAGAGGGCGAAGTATTGCTGAATGACAGTAATATTTACGACATGTCACCCATCAAGTTGAGGCGGCATATGGGCATGGTGTTTCAGCGGCCCAACCCCTTCCCAACCATGAGCATTTACGACAACGTAATTGCCGGTTACAAGCTGAATGGCATTCGAACCAAAAAGAAGGAGCGCGATGAAATTGTTGAACGTTCCTTGCGCGATGTGGCCCTTTGGGATGAAGTGAAAGATTCGCTTTACAAGAAAGGAACTTTTCTTTCGGGCGGGCAGCAGCAACGCTTGTGCATTGCGCGGGCACTGGCTTTTAGTCCGGAAGTGATTCTGATGGACGAACCCACTTCGGCCCTCGACCCGATTGCCACTTCCAAAGTGGAGGATTTGCTGGTCAAACTGAAAGAAAACTATACCATTGTGCTGGTGACACACAACATGTCGCAGGCGGCACGAATCTCTGACTATTCATTATTTATGTATCTTGGTGAGTTGGTTGAATACGGGAAAACCAAAAACATGTTTACCAACCCGATCGACCCCAGAACCGAAGAATACCTGACCGGAAAATTTGGTTAACAGTCATTTAATAAATTCAAATCATGACCATAAAAAAAGACGACGCGATCAATCACATCCAGGAAGATTTTGAAGCCATGGCCAACCTGGTGCTGGAACAGCTGGATTTGCTGGAACAGATTATTATTTCGGGAGAAATAGAGGTGCCGGAAGAGCTGCTGAAAAAGATTACCCGGAATGAAAAGGACATTGATAAACGGGAAGTCAAACTGAGCGAAAAAATTGTGAATGCCATTGTGTTGTATAAGCCGGTAGCTTCTGATTTACGCTGGATTATGGCTTGTTACCGGATCATTCTGAGTCTGGAGCGGATTGGCGATATTGTGCTGAATGTCACCAATTTCATTGATAAGATTAAAACACCGGAAATTTACGAACGTTTGCTGGAAGTTTTGTCAACCATGACCATTCAGAGCATTAAAATGGTTCGGAAATCCTTGCTGTCCTATTTGAATGACGACCGGGAATTTGCGGTTTGGACCATTAAGAATGATGTGGTTTTTGAAGAAATCAACCATAAGTTGCTGAAAAAGATTTTGGCTAAAACCGAAACGGCAGAAAGCAACAAGCACCTGCTGATGAGCATTGTGACCATTAAAGAAATGATGTCGAACATTGAACGGATTGCTGATCACGCTACCAACATTGCCGAGGCAGCCATTTATTCCATCGAAGGAAAAGATATCCGTCATCATAAATTGGAGAAATAGGCCCATGAATACTACCCCTAAGATATTGGTTGTTGATGACGAAAAGGACCTGCGCGAAATTCTTCAGTTCAATTTATCCAGTGAAGGTTTTGAAATTGACGTGGCTGCATCGGCTGAAGAAGCGTTAGCGCTGCCGCTTGAAAATTACCACCTGATTTTGCTGGATGTGATGATGGGCGGCATGTCGGGCTACAAAATGGCGGATTTGCTTCGGAAAGAGAAAGCCTTGGACATTCCCATCATTTTTCTGACGGCCAAGGGCTCGGAAAACGATTTGCTGACAGGGTTCAACGTGGGAGGCGACGACTACATTGTCAAGCCATTCTCCATCAAGGAAGTGGTGGTGCGGATTAAGGCCATTCTGAAGCGCGGAAAAATGACCGAGCAGGCTTCCACCGTGCTCGAATACCAAGGGCTGCAGCTGGATATTAGCCGAAAAATGACCTCGCTGGATGGAGAACCGATAAAACTGACCCGCAAGGAATTTGAGATTCTGGCGATGTTGATGAAAAACCGGGGCAAGTTTATCTCGCGACAGGAAATCCTGGACCGGATTTGGAGTGATGATGTAATTGTTACCGAGCGCAATGTGGATGTGAATATTGCCCGCTTGCGGAAAAAAATAAAAGACTATGGCACCGTGATTAAAGGGCGTTCGGGCTATGGCTATTGCTTTGATTCTTAAATAAAGCGAGAACCTTCACCCGAGGGATGGAAACGGCCATTAGGCCGCACACCTCATGAGTGGGTTCATGAATCATTACTAAAACTTTTAAAAACAGATACTGTGGGACTTCAACGTAGAACATACAAGCAGCGGATTTTCATCTACTTTTTTGCTGCATTTTCTTTTTTCATGATCGCGATTCTGGCCTTTCAGTTTAACCGCGAAAAACGCTACCGGACCGATCAGCTGGAGAATACGCTGGATAACATTGCGGGCTTTACCAGCCGGTATATCAAGCATTACGATGTGATGGAGGAGCAGGATTTTGCCCGTTTGGACACCCTTCGTTACCTGATTCCGGAAAGCAATACCCGGGTGACGGTGATCGATACCAAGGGCGATGTGTTGTACGATAGCTATGTGTCGGACTACAGCCAGATGGAGAATCACCTCTCGCGTCCGGAAGTGCAAAAGGCGCTTTACTCCGAAACCGGTAGCAACATCCGCCACTCGGAAACCACCGGGCAGGACTTCTACTATTTTGCGCGCTACTACAACGGCTATTTTGTGCGCTGTGCGGTGGAATACAACATTGAAATTAAGAATTTTCTGAAGACCGAGCGGGTGTTTATCTTCTTCATGATTGCCCTCTTTGTCATTATGTGGGGCTTGCTGTCGCTGGTAACCAACCGCCTGGGTGAGTTTGTGAACAAGCTGCGTGACTTTGCCGTCCGCGCCGGACGCAACGAAAATATTGACCCGAACCTGACCTTTGCCGACTCGGAGTTTGGCGATATCCGCCGGCAAATTGTGCACATCTACAACGACCTGAGGGAAGCCAAGGAAGACCTGACTGCCGAGAAGGAGCGATTGTTTAACCACCTGAATGCCCTGAACGAGGGGATTGCCTTCTTTCTGCCCAACAAAGAAAAAATATTGGCGAACAGCCATTTCATTCAATACATCAACCTGATTTCAGACCGCTCGTCGATTTCGGCCGAGATGCTTTTTGATATTGAGGATTTCAAACCGCTGGTTTATCAAATCGATAAATACCTGGAAAGTGATATCGTGATTAACCCCAAAGACCTGCCTCAGTTTTCGATTACCATTTCGCGCAACGAAAAGTATTTCCGGGTGCAAAGCATCGTCTTTCCCGATAAGAGTTTCGAGGTGTTGATCAGCGATATTACCAAGCCGGAGAAACGCCGTTTGCTGAAACAGCAGCTGACCTCCAACATTGCGCATGAGCTGAAAACGCCGCTGGCTTCGGTTAAAGGCTACTTGGAAACCATTCTGAATAACAAGAATCTGCCCAAGGAAAAGCTGGACTACTTTATTGAACGGGCTTTTAGCCAGAGCGAACGCCTGAATGACTTGCTGAACGACATTTCCCTGCTCAACAACATTGAAGATGCCGGCGACTTGTTTGAATTTAAATACACGCACCTGCGTCCGTTGATTAATGACGTGATTGAGAACCTGGAGTCGCGCCTGAACGAGCGTAACATGCTGGTGCAGGTGGCCGTGAGCGATGAGGTAAAAGTTTATGGAAACGACAGTTTGCTGTCCTCCATTTTCCAGAATTTCATTGAGAACTCCATCAACTATGCCGGCGAAAATACGCGCATTCAGATTAAGCAGTACCTCGAAGACGAGAAGTTTTATTACCTGAGTTATTCCGATACCGGAAAAGGAATTCCGGAGGAACACCTGGCACGTATTTTTGAGCGTTTTTACCGAGCCGATGAGGGCCGCACCCGCGAAAACGGGGGAACCGGCCTGGGCTTGTCTATTGTAAAAAATGCGGTGCAGCTGCATAAGGGCGAAATCTCGGTCCGTAACAAGCCCGAAGGAGGACTCGAGTTCCTGTTCTCGCTGGCTAAAGGCTAAGCCCGGAGCAGAACCCGGAAACAATAGCGAATAAAATTATTGATGCATATTGAAATCCTCAGTCGGAATTTTTATGTCCAGACCAGCTTTTCCAAAGTTTAAAACTTTGGAAAAGTTAAGAAAACGTTCCATGCCCAAAAGATTATCAGCCAAATGATAGCAGAATCAACGATTTCGGTCCGATCCGCAAGTGTTTCGGTTCAATCCGCTGGCATTTCGGAACAATCCGACGGTATTTCGGTGTAGTCCGAGAGTATTTCCATGCCCTCCGCAAGCGTTTCGTAACCATCCGTAGCAAATGCGCTCCAATGAGCCGTTCTTTCGTGGCCATCCTACTGCATGCTCATCTTCCCAGTGAAACACAAAACCCAGAGCCCCTGATTAAAGGCTGAGTTCCCTCATTTTTGCTGTCTTTTGCATCCCGTAGATGACAAACCCGACTCCAATGATGATGTAGGGAATACTCAAAAGTTGTCCCATATCTAATTTCATATTCTCCTCAAATGCCACTTGTCTTTCCTTGATAAATTCGACAAAAAACCTGGCAATAAAGACTAACAACAAGGTGAATCCGAAGAAAAATCCATTTCTCAGATAGGCTCTTTTCGTTTTATACAAGGTGAATGTTATGCCAAAAATCAAAAAATAAATCAATGCTTCATAGAGCTGTGCTGGATGTCTTGGAATTTGATCCACCCGTTCGAAGATAAAGCCCCAGGATGCAAAAGTTGGCCGGCCAATAATTTCTGAGTTCATCAGGTTGGCCAATCGAATAAAGCCAGCTCCCAGGCCGGCAACAACAGCAATCAAATCCAGTGTATCAATGATGGCGTGTTTTGTTCTTCGGGAATAAAAAATTATGGCAACAATTAGACCTAAAGTACCTCCGTGGCTGGCAAGCCCCTGATAGCCCGTAAACTTAACGCCACCATTTTCCAGAAATTTGATTGGAAGAATCATTTCAATGGGGTGTGATAAATAGTATTCAGGCTCATAAAAAAGACAATGCCCCAACCTGGCACCTACCAGAATACCAATAAAGCCATAGGTCGAAAGTATTTGCAGCTTGTCATTCGAGAGCTTCTCCTGCTTAAATATCCAGCTAAGCACATAAAGACTCAGAAAAAGACCACTCACAAATAACAATGAATAATAACGAATTGAGATCCCAAAAACCTTAATGATCTCCGGGTCCGGATTCCAATGAATGTAGTTCAACAGCATCATTCAGTTTCCTTTCTTAGCAGGCCTCATTTAGCTTCGCGCTCGCAGAGTTGCTGTAGCAGCAAATAATTAGTTGAAAAAATACAGATTTTGCGGGGTAAAGTTGATCGGGAAGCTTTTTCATTGGTTTTCGTTTTAAGGGTGTTAGCAAGTCGATTAGCGTTTCTAAAAATAGGAATTTATTGTTTCATGTTTGGCACGTTTACCCAACAAATCAACCGCCTTTATATTAAGATGGCTCAACGCTATCTTACGTCAAGCCATCTTAATGGAGGCCAAGGGGAGTATCCTATTCATTAATTTCTTCCTTCATTTGAAGTTCCAGACCAAGCTGCATCATCATACCCAGTTCATCCATAACTTCCCATTCTTCAACAATCTTTCCGTCCACCAATCGAAAAACCGTAAAGATATCTACCTCAACCTTCTTCCCGGTAGCAGGCAGGCCTTCCATATCCCCCTTATGAACTGCCTCCAGCCTTACACGACTCATCACCCAATCGTCTTCAGCAATTAATTGATTAATCGTGAGGTGGGAATCATGCATTGCTGAAAGATAACTCTGATACACCTCCTTGTACTCTTCCAGTCCATTCATCTCCATGGACGTTCCATGATAAACCACATGGGGAGATTGTAACTCTTCTAAAATCTCAGCATGTCGTTCATTCCACTTCCCATCCCAATACCGCTGAATAATTTGCTTATTCTGCTCCTCAATGTTCTGTTTTAGCTTAAAGGCGTCAAGCTCAGTCCTCGCTGTTTTATCATGGCATGAAGTACCGAATAATAAAACACATGCTAAAAACATAAAAACGATATTTTTCATGACTGTTAATTTTTGGTCCAATATTAAATTTACGAAATAAGCACCTCACACACAAGGATCTAGACTTAAAAGACAATGCACCCTGCCAAACAGTTGTCAAGAGGAGAAACGGCCTCCTGACGGTTCAGAAACCGAAAAAAGCAAGTCCGTTCCCAGACATTCATGAGTCGATGTACTTAGGGCACTTTTTTTACCTTTGCACCAAAACACAAACATGTCAAAAGTCAATTGGAAACCGGGAACCATGGTGTACCCCCTCCCCGCGGTGTTGGTTAGCTGTGGTGTTACCCCCGACGAATACAACCTGATTACCATTGCCTGGACTGGAACCATTTGCAGCGATCCGCCCATGTGCTATATTTCGGTTCGGCCCAACCGCCATTCCTACGAAATCATCAAACGCACCGGCGAGTACGTGATCAACCTGACCACCGAGAAGCTGGCGCGGGCCACCGACTGGTGCGGGGTTCGTTCGGGCCGCAAGTTCGACAAGTGGAAAGAAATGGGACTGACTCCGGCTCCGGCAAGTGTCATCCAAACCCCCGTTATCGAAGAAGCCCCCATCAGCATTGAGTGTCGGGTGAAAGAAATTGTTTCGCTGGGCACCCACGACATGTTTATTTCCGAAGTGGTGAATGTCATGGCTGATGAGCAATACCTCGACTCTGAAACCGGAGCATTTAGCCTGAAGAAAGCCGACCCGATTTGTTACTCACACGGGCATTATTTTAAGCTCGGCGATCCGATAGGCAAGTTTGGCTGGTCGGTTGAAAAGAAGAAGCGCAAGAAGAAACGAAAATAAGGATGAACTATTTTTAAAGTTTTCTGTAATATTCTGTTACAACTTACAACACATCCTACAAACAATTTACTGAAAACTTAAAAACGAATAACAATGAAAAACAATTACAGGGTGTTAACCACCCTCTTAGTCTTATTGATTATGATGACAACGCAAGCAGAGAACAGCGAAAATCCGCTACTGAAACCTTTTCAGGATATCCATCAAACCGCCCCCTTTGGCGAAATTAAAAACGAGCATTTTTTACCCGCTTTCAAAGCCGCCATTGAAGAAGCACGGGCCGAGGTTAATGCCATTATCAACAACCCCGAACCCGCATCATTTGAGAATACGATTGTAGCCATGACCAAATCCGGTGATCGTTTGTCAACCATTCGCAAAATCTTTTTCAACCTGAACTCGGCGGAAACCAATGAGGAGATTCAGAAGATTGCCCAGGAAGTGGCTCCGATGCTTTCTGAATTCGGAAACGATATTTCGTTGAACCCCGATTTGTTTGCCCGCGTAAAAGCCGTTTACGAGCAAAAAGACCAGCTGAATCTGAATCCGGAACAGGCTACCCTGCTCGAAAACTCCTACCTGGGATTTGTACGCAGCGGAGCAAACCTGAACGATGCCGACAAGGCCCGCTACCGCGAAATTACCGGCGAGCTGTCGAAATTAAGCCTGAAGTTTTCAGAGAATGTGCTGGCCGAAACCAATGCCTTTGAAATGCACATCACCAACGAAGACGAGCTGGCCGGACTTCCGGATTTTGCCAAAGAAGCTGCTGCCCACACGGCCCAGTCAAAAGGCAAAGAAGGCTGGATTTTTACCCTTCAGTACCCCAGCTACATCCCTTTCATGAAATACGCCGACAACCGTGCATTAAGGGAAAAAATGTACCGGGCTTTCTCGACTAAAGGCAACCAGGGCAACGCGTACGACAACAACGAAATCATTCATACCCTTGTCAACCTAAAGCTGGAAAAAGCCAAATTACTGGGCTACCAGTCGCATGCCGACTACACGCTGAAACGCCGCATGGCCGAAACGCCCGAGCGCGTAATGGAATTCCTGGATGATTTACACCAGGCATCGCGGCCGGCTGCCGAGAAAGACTTTGCCGAGGTGGTTGAGTTTGCCCGTTCAGAAGGCTTTGATGGCGATTTGCAACGCTGGGATTGGGGCTATTATTCAGAAAGACTGAAAAAGGCCCGTTACGGATTCAACGAAGAAGAAGTAAAACCTTACTTCAAACTTGAAAATGTGATTGATGGCGTATTCGACCTGGCTCAAACCCTGTATGGCCTTGAGCTGAAAGAAAACCAATCTATTCCGGTTTACCATCCGGATGTAAAAGCTTACGAGGTATTTGATGCCGACGGCTCCTTTGTTTCGGTGCTTTACATGGACTTCTTCCCACGCGACGGCAAACGCTCCGGTGCCTGGATGACCGATTTCCGCGGGCAATGGCTGGAAGATGGAAAAGACATCCGCCCCCATGTCAGCATAGTGACCAACTTTACCAAGCCTACCGACACCAAACCATCGCTGCTTACCTTTGATGAGGTAACCACCTTTTTGCACGAGTTTGGGCACGGATTGCACGGCATGCTGAGCCAGTGCCAGTACGAAAGCACCTCGGGAACCAACGTCTTCTGGGACTTTGTGGAGTTGCCATCGCAAATTCATGAAAACTGGGCCTACGAAAAAGAATGGCTCGACCGCTTTGCCGTTCATTACGAAACCGGCGAGAAAATTCCTGCCGAGTTGATTGAGAAGATTGTCGCTGCCAAAAACTTCCAGTCGGGCTACATGTCTGAACGCCAACTAAGCTTTGGCATGCTCGACATGGCTTACCATAACATTACTACGCCGCTAACACAGGAAGTGGCCGAAGTGGAAACAAAAGCCATGACACCAACCGAGCTGTTCCCTGTTGTTGAAGGAAGTCTGATGAGTACCTCGTTTAGCCACATTTTTGCCGGAGGCTACTCGGCCGGCTACTACAGCTACAAATGGGCTGAAGTGCTGGATGCCGATGCTTTTGCGGCTTTCAAGGAACATGGCATTTTTGATCGGGAAACAGCCAAGGCTTTCCGCACCAATATCCTTGAAAAAGGCGGAAGCGAAAACCCAATGGAGCTGTATGTTCGTTTCCGCGGACAAGAGCCAACCGTAGACGCCTTGCTTGAGCGCAGCGGACTAAAAAACTAACTTGCACCAAGTGGCAAGCACAAAGCCTGGACATTCATTTGTTCAGGCTTTTTTGGGCTCAAACTGGTCGTTTCTTTCCCCATTCTGAATGGAAAGCAAAAGCAGCAACTCGCTATTTACAAATTTTTTAGAAAGTTCAATCAACATTTAAAAGCACTTGCCTGTTGTGTGCTTAAAACCTAACAAGAAGATTTGTAATCAAGCATTTAAACCATACAAACGATGAAAAGACAAAACTTACCGGCTGTTTTTGCGCTCAGCATGATCTTCAGCCTGCTTACTTTGACCGGACAAGCCAATCCCAAAACCGAAGCCGACACCTTGCAAGTCCCTCAAAATGTCAAAGTGATTCTTAACAATTCCTGCTTTGGCTGCCACAATACCGACTCGCGAAACGATGACGCCAAAGAGGAGCTTGACCTGAAAACCTGGCACCAACTCACCGGTACGAAAAGGCTGCTTGCCTTAAAACACATTCGCGAAACCATTGAGGAAAATGAGATGCCTCCTAAAAAGTTTCTGCAGCACAAGCCGGAAAAGGCACTGAGTGCCGAGCAAAAAAAACTGTTGATTGACTGGGTGAAGCAGGAAAGTTCCGCTTTATTGAAAAAGTAGGTTTTAACGTCAAAAAAAACATCTATGCGAACTGCTTTTCGTTTGCTGATCCTGCTATTTATTGTGGGATTGGTAGTTATCCAGTTTTTTCAACCCGAGAAGAATACCGCGACTGACAGCCCCAACCATCTGTTTAAGCAAGTAGATGTGCCCGATGATGTTTCGGCCTTGCTCAAGCAGGCTTGTCTCGACTGTCATTCCAACCAAACCCAATACCTTTGGTACCACCAGTTTGCACCAGTTTCGTGGTTCATTAACGACCATATTGTTGAAGGGAAGGAAGAACTGAATCTTTCCAACTGGGGGAACATGGAAATTTTAGATCAGATAGCCGCCATGGAAGACATGAGTAAGGAAATCCGAAATGGCAAAATGCCAATCGCCTCTTACAAACTGATGCACCCCAAAGCACGCCTCTCCGAACAAGAAAGCCAACGCCTGATCGAATGGACTTCAAGCTTTAGTGAAAAACTGCTGACCGGAGAATGAGGCAATTGACCAGGGAACCAATTACAATTTACGATTTGGGGAGGAAAGAAAATAGAGAGGCAAAGGGAGAGGAATAGGCAAAGAGAAGGAAATCAACCTACAAGAAATGAAAAAACCGCTTCTGCTCTCAGAAGCGGTGTCAATCTTAAGTATAGACTAGAAACCAGAACCGTTTTAATCCGCTGTTCTAAGACTAAAATTCACCTGGTTTTTCTTGGGACTAATTTGAGCAGCTTCAACCGTTGCTTTTTCGTATGGAATCTGAAGGACATCGGCCGCCTTGTTTTCTTTTGATTCCTTTTCAGCAGCAAAAGAAAAACTGACTATTCCGGCTAACAAAAAGCTTACGATAAGTGCTTTCATCTTGTTGATTTTATATTCTACTCAAATATACCTCAACCCGATCAAGTCTGGATTACATAAAAATTAAAGTTCAATTAAACAGAAAAAGTCCCGGACACAAGGTGCCGGAACTTTTTAATTTACGGGAATTGAAGTCTGCTTAACTTCAATATTGTTAGTCTAGTTTAGTCTACAATCACTTCGCCATTGCTGGCGGTATTTAGCTCATCAGACAACCAAGCTGGTTTTCCAATGCCATTGCCAGCTCCTTTGGCTTCCGTATTTTCACCAATTGTCAGCCCATCGGGACCTTTTGCCTGATCACCAATTTCCACAAAGTTGGCATTGGTAATCACAATGTCGCCAGCAGTAATGCGGGCAACCGCATCGGCATCAGCGTAGAAGTAGGAATGGCTTGAGCCATCCACCAAACCGCCAATCACGATGTTGTCAATGTTTTGCTTACCACCGCCTTCTTTAAAGTAGAACGGCTTTTCACCCATACCATAAACGGTCAGGTTTTTTAGCGTGGCGTTGGTCATTGGCGTAGCTTCCGCATTGTCGCCATTGTTTGAGCCTTCGATTCCTGATTTGGTGGAATACAACGACAACCAGTTCTCGCCGGTTCCTGACCAGCCATCGGCAAAGTCAATCCCGTCGTCATCGCTGTATACCGACACCAGGTGAGAAGCATCCACGGTTCCTCCGAAAAACTCAATTCCGTCGTCTTTGCCTTTGTAAGAGACAACATAATCAACAACGGTTCCCGAACCTACTCCGAAGAAAGAAACGCCGTTAAATTGCTTCGTATCGCTGTAGTTGAATCCGGTATATTCTACACGCAGGTAGTTGATTACGCCGGAATTGTCATCGGCCACATTTCCGCCATAAGGCAAGCCTGAAACCTCCGCTCCGGCTGAAGCATCTGATTTGTTGGTTGGTGCTTTTCCGCAAACAACCAGTCCACCCCACGAACCCGGAGTTGGATCATCTGAAGTCATCACCACAGGTGCGTCCGCAGTTCCGTTAATGAAGATTTGAGCATCCTGTGCCACGGCAATGTAAGAGATTTGTCCGCCAATGGCTTCAATCACTGTTCCGGCAGGAATCGTCAATGAAGCACCTGCTTTTACCACCAAGGCTCCGGTTAGTTTATAAGCTGTTCCGGCATCCAGCACAACATCTGTTGTAATGTCACCACTCAAAGCCACTTCGCCTCCGGTTGGCGCATCGCCAAATACTGTAGTCGACTCATTGACCTGATTCAAAGCGTCCGGCATCCAGTCTGGTTTTTCAATGCCGTTACCCGCTCCGGTAGCCGCCGGGTTTTCGCCAATTGTCAATCCGTCCATTGCTTTAGTTTGCGCACCAACCAGGTCCACAAAACGAGCGTTGGTTACCACCACATCACCAGCTGCAATACGGGCCGCAGCATCAGCATCGTCGCCATCGGCATAAAACATGGATTGTTCCTTGCTGGCTACCAAGCCTCCAATTACCAGGTTGTCAACTGTTACCTGTCCGGCACCTTCTTTCAGGTAGAAAGGCTTTTCGCCCATACCATAAACAGTCAGGTTTCTCAAGGTTGCGTTGGTCATTGGTGTGGCAGCACCATTGTCGCCGTTGTTTGATCCTTCAATTCCTGATTTGGTTGAGTTCAGAGCGACCCAGTATTCACCGGTTCCTGACCAGCCATCAGCAAAGTCGATACCATCATCATCACTTCCTACAGATACCAGGTGAGAGGCATTGACGGTTCCGCCAAAGAACTCGATACCATCATCCTTACCCATGTAAGAAACCACGTAATCAACCTCTGTTCCGGATCCTACGCCGAAGAAAGAAACACCATTGAACTGCTTGGTGTCGCTGTAGTTGAATCCGGTGTATTCGACACGCAGGTAGTTAATTACTCCGGAGTTGTCATCGGCCACATTGCCACCATAAGGCAAGCCCGAAACTTCCGCTCCGGCCGAAGCATCCGATTTGTTGGTTGGCGCTTTTCCGCAAACAACCAAACCACCCCATGATCCGGAAGTTTTGTCGCTTGAAGTCATCACGACCGGTGCACTGGCCGTACCGTTAATAAAGATTTTGGCATCCTGTGCCACAGCAATGTAGGAGATTTGTCCACCTACTGCTTCAATCACCGTTCCGGCAGGAATCGTCAAAGAACCCCCTGCTTTTACAATCAAGGCTCCGGTCAAGCTATACTTGGTGTTAGCATCCAAAACCATATCCGTTGTTACCTCTCCTTCCAGATTCGAATTCTCTTCAGGAACTTCAGGGGTCGGATTGTCTTCATTACATCCGGCAAAGCCCAGCAATACGATAGCAAACAATACGAAAAGTAATTTTTTCATGTTTTAAAAATTTAATTCGTGTAATCGATTCAATTCATTTTAAAATTTATAAGACAGTCCTACACTGAATTTCACTCCTTGCTTGTAGGATCTGATCAGGTGATCGGCAGAGGCATTTTCCTGCACCCGGTCGATGGCACCATTGAGCATATTTTTAGCGGAGAAATTCACGCCCAGCTTATTGAAAGATGCTTTCAATACATAGTCGAGCGTGTGGACACGCTTGTCGACCTGGTTGCCGAAAGAGGAAAAGCCAATCAGGTAAAGGCGGTCGGAAACATAGCCATACACCAGCGAAGAGCTTAGCGCGTTTTTCCCTTCGCCCCAGGTGCGTTTATAGCCCAGGCTGGCATTGGCCATTAAAGGCGCAGCCCCCTGCAAGACATCCTTATCCTGGTTGAAATTGATATTGATCAGGGAGTTTCCGTTCTGATCTTTCGTCTCTTCCCGAACTTTAGCCCCATCCAACTCCTGGCTGGTTTCCATCAGCGTCAGGTTGGCCGAGGCAAACAGTTTCTGATAGTCAGTTCCCGTTGTTTGGGTCCACAAATCTTTTTTCACTTCCAGCTCCGCGCCATACAAATAGGCATAGTCGCCCGTATTGGCATAGGTAAAATCGTTGGAAGCTGAGGCCATCACCACCCGGTTCATCGGGTCGGTAATGTATTTTCCGAAAGCGGCTACCGACACCAGTTCGCCACTGTTCGGGAACCATTCCCACTTCAGGTCGCCATTGTACACTTTGGAAGGATACAGGTGAGGGTTACCCACCGTGGTTTCGGTAATTCCTTCAAATAGAAACAGGGCCATTTCGGTAAACTGAGGCAAGACATACGTGTTACTGGCCGCCAGACGTAAATTGCTTTTCTCGTTCAGAGCATAGCGCAACGACAAGCTTGGTAAAACTTCCAGTTCGTTGAAGTTGCCGGTTCCACCATCCGTATCCAGCGCAGTTACAAAATCGACCTGCTGGTTGACATTCTCCACCCGAAGGCCCAGAACTCCCAATAGTTTTGGTGACAGCTGGTACTCCAGCGACGCAAAGCCTGCATTGATCAGCTGTGTTCCCTCGTAAGTTGAAGGGCGAATGGTGTTTCCAAAGAAGGTTTTCAGGTAAAAGCCATAGCCATCAGGGCGCTGCAGGTTGGCAGCATTCAGAAAAGCGTCCACGTCCATCACGTCAACATAAACATGGTATCCGCCCGGAGGTGGGTTGAAAATGTTCCGGTTCCGGTAAATGTCGTGGTTAAACTGAGTGGCTTCAAACTGACGCTCTTTGTACTTTCCGGAGTAGCCCAGAGTAAGTTTTCCGCGGAAATCATCTGTTCCGATTCCTTCGCCAAATCGGTAAGCCGTGCTCCAGTTCAGGGCATATTCATTTTCGTTGAAGTCGTGGAAATAGCGAAAGTTGTCCGACTCATTGTCATCCGTAAAATAAGCGCGACCATCCCTCAGCCCGTTCAGGGAAAGGTGACGACGGTCGGGCGTAATGTTATGTACTTTGTTGTAAGAGAGGCCCCAGTTCATGGTTACCTGCGGGTTCAGTTCGTGCTCGCCCAACAGCTGATTCACCCAAATGGTGGTTCGCTCAAACTCCGAGCGACGAATCAGCGCGCTGTCTTCAGCCAGGTCTTTGA
The DNA here is from genome assembly GCF_947495665.1 of uncultured Sunxiuqinia sp. Lineage (GTDB taxonomy): Bacteria > Bacteroidota > Bacteroidia > Bacteroidales > Prolixibacteraceae > Sunxiuqinia > Sunxiuqinia rutila. The sequence continues at coordinate 3,145 of NZ_CANLZV010000005.1, read as the reverse complement.
CAAATCCACGCAGGTTTTTCAAGTCCTGATTCGACGAATTCAGCAACATGGTATTGAAATAGTAATCCGACTGCTTGTGTTCCAGGTTCAGGTTAAGCATGGCTGTAGTCTGCGTTTCATAGGCATACTGCTCGCCTTGCAGGTCCTTGCGCACATCGTCACTCCCATTAATCCGCCGCTGCATCAAGTCGCTGTAGCTGTATTCATTATCGAAAGACGCCGTAAAAAAGGCATTCAATCTCGAATCAGCCACTTCAAACGATTTGCCGCCGGAAAGGCCGATTCCCAGGTTCGGGATGGCTGTTTTCTCCACCGGGTTCCAGGAGTTGCCGAAGTCATAAGCATCCAAGGAAGGCGTTGGCTGGAAGTTGTCGAAACCCGAAAAGCCCGGCCCGTCTTGCAGGTAGAAATGATCCACGCCCGGCACGCTGCTGTTTATGCCGGACTTAAGGGCGAGCTCAAAAAAAGGATCGCCGGTAAATTTCTTCGAAACAATGTCGATATTGGCCCCCGCAAAATCGCCATACAAGGCACTGGTAGCTACTTTTTCCACTCCAATGAACCCAATCACATCCGAAGAGAAAAGTCCCAGGTCAATGTTCTTGGTCTCGGCATTGTTGGATGGAAAAGGCAGGCCATTCAGGGTCGTGGCATTGTAGCGGTCGCCCAGCCCGCGAATGTTCAGGCTTTTACTGCCTTCCTGCTTGCTCACCCCGGTAATTTTTGTGGCGGCAGCAGCGGCATCTGAAACTCCCTGCGCTGAAAGCTGCTGAGCGCCAATAGACTCCTTCATAATGGCAGCCTCCTTCTGGTACATCAGCAACATGGTTTCCGACTCGCGGTTGGCCTTAGCCACCACTTTTACATCCTCAATCTGTACTGTTGATTCGCCCAAAACAAAGGGCAGATCGACGATTTGATCCTCCACAACAGTAACATCTTCGAGCGTTTTCGTTTCATACGAAATAAACGAGCAACGCACCGTGTACTTTCCGGCGGGCACTTGCTCCAACCGGTAGTTCCCATCAAAATCGGTAATGGTTCCCAAGCTGGTTCCTTCCAGAAAGATGGTGGCGCCAATCAGTGTTTCTTTGGTTTTTGCATCGACAACCGTTCCCACAAGGGATCCAGTTTTAGCTGATGCCAGCTGTGAAAAGTTTGCCAACAGGCAAACGAAAAGTAATTTTTTAAGTCCCATAAATTTGTAATCAATTATCCAATCTGCTCAACCACTGGGGTTGATTCCTGCCGATGGACACAAGCTGTTGCTGGTTTACAAAAGGTTGGCTGATGCCAATTCGGGCTTTAGCAGCTCACCCAAATTCGATGTTCAAAATCACCTTTTACAAACATGCCACTGCGTGTCCAGTCGCTTTTGTTTTCACAGGCGAATTACGAGGAATTAGATTACAACTTGATTACAGTTTTTATACGGTTAAATTACATCTGGATAACAAAAGGGAAAAGGAACAGGCAGAGGCGAAGGCACCAGGGACAGGCACAGGCACAGAGGAAAGGGATAGGAATCGGTGACGGTTGAACCTCAGAAACAGGCTAATGAGGAACGGATGAAGTATGGAGCCCGTGTCTTGCGTGGTCAGGCGGGATTTCCAACAGAAATCCTGTCAGACTCGCAGGAAAGTGAGCGCAAGGTCTGACTTGTCAGACCGCTACCTACCCCTGCCATATACAATTTGTTACCACCAGTTTTTTATTCTGTAATTTTTACTAATAAATTGAAGTATTCATATAATTTCTCCAATATCAAATCATCATTTTGGTCAAGAATTACATCCATGTGTAAATAAACACGATTATTAACCTTGTCCAAAAAGTTATTAGGGAATTTCTGCATCAAGGTTTTTTCATATGGAACCCAATCCTTGAGATTCCAGGTTGTTATGTAAATTCTAAATTCTCCTAAAGCATTAGTCCTTGTATTTTTAAACGAAGATTCAATACCAATTCTCGGCTTGTCTTTATTAAATGAATCAAATCCTAAATCCCAACCTTGCCAAGCCCACCACTCTTTGTCTGTTTTGATAGAAATTTGTTCTTTCAATTCTGAGATTTTATCTCTCTGAATTCTACGAATTCGTTCTTTATAATTCTCATGAACAAGAATTAATTCATCTATTTGAGAAGAGTTGTCAAAGAAAAATTCTGAAAGTTTTTTGTCTGCTGGATTTAAAGGATTCATATTTTCTAATGTTTGAATAAAATCGTAAAGTTGTATTAAGTATTTTTGGTTGGAAGTCGATATATAACCCCCAATATTACGCTTTAGGGTTTCGAAAAACTCGGAATAAGTTATAGCAATAAAACCATTGTTTTTGATTAAATCACATTCTTCTTTTTTTGTGATTTTCTCAACCGATAAAACAAGTTTTATGGTATTTTCTATATTATACTCTTGCAACCTTTTTTTATAGGAGTCCAGAGGATTATACAATGAGGCAGTTATTTTGTTCTCTATTCCAATTATGAAGTCAGGACTATAAATTACTAAATCAATCCTTTTCCCATCTGCATTGTCTTCTGTAATTATTTTTATTTGTTCTTCTTGATAAGATATATCGGTTTTACCTAATAACTCTAAAAGTGAGCTAATAAACAAATCTTTAAGTCTATGCTCTTTTCTTGGGTTGAAGTAGAAACAAAGAATCCTGCTACAAATTTCTTCAAAACGTCGTTTCGGATAACTGCATAATTCTAAAAATGGGGTGTCAATATTGTTCTTGGGAACTTTTTTAAAGTCATTTAATAATTTGAGAGCTAATTCAATATTCATGTTTTGTTTTTCTTGTCTTAGAATTGGTGGCAACGTCTGTGTATATTTACTAGGTACATCTGTTCTGCTATTATTCAACTTGTTTTTTTACACTCTCAATGATCGTTTGGCGATTCCGGATTGAAAAGCGGAGGAGGGCTGGAGTTTGGATTCATATTCTTAGGTTTCGGTCATGTTAGTTTTCGCCGATTAAGGTATAAAAATTTACAAAATGTATGTACAAATAAGTATCTTTTTATTTGCGTTCTAAATAACTGATAATCTTCAGGGAACATTTGGTAGTGTTCATTAAACTGTGTCAATTATATTTTGCTATTAGAGTTTTAGTTTGCATCGTTCTCCAAATTTGATAAT
>NZ_CANLZV010000004.1 GCF_947495665.1 uncultured Sunxiuqinia sp. | reverse complement strand
GACCACTCATCCCTTTGCCGGACTTAAGCCCTTCAAGCGCCTCTTTTTTGAACTTCTCGTAATCAAACTTTTCTTTTACCATATCATGTAAATTTTAAAACATTCATTTTTGTTTACATGACACAGTTAGTTGAACACTCTCGTTAAATAGAAAATGCTCGGTGAAGATTATCAGTTATTTAGAACGAAAATAAAAAGTTGCTTATTTGTACATACATTTTGTAAATTTTTATAACTTGATCGGCGAAATCGAAAAAGAACGAAACCTAAGAATATGAATTCAAACACCAGCCCTCCTACGCTTTTCAATCCGAGATAGCAAAACGATTTTCAATAGTGAAAAAAAACAAGTCAACTAATAGCGGGACAGATGTACCTGGTTAATATACACAGACGTTGGCGGGCATTTATAATAGCCCGTGAGCTATGGGTTATGTCAAAGCATGTCATTTCAGCGATATTTCTATGTCGTAACTACGTCAAATTATGACATTATCAATGACGTAGAAATATAATGTTTTTGGCGCAATCTGTTTCTAAGACTGCACTTATATTTGCTCCAAAATCAAACATATGACTAATATGAATACACATTATAGAATAAAAGAATTAAGAGAGACTAAGGGCTTATCTCAAGAAGAACTTAGTGAAAAAACAGGTGTTAGCTTACGAACAATACAAAGAATTGAAAGTGGAGAAAGTGTACCGAGAGGTAGCACGCTAAGAACTATTACGTCTTCATTAGATGTTGCACCTGATTACTTCAGCACTATTCCTCTTGGGGAAAGAACAGATACAATTGGGCTAGTTGAAAGTAAGCTACAAAGATTTAAAATAAGATTTCCATGGTATCTTTTCGGTTTTACTTTCATTGGAGGAGCTTTGGGTTTTCTCGTGGGAGTATTAATAATGATAATGCAACTCGTGCCAGAGAAAAACCATGAAGGAATGTTAGCACTTGCAATTACCATTCTATTTGGATCAATCGGTTTAGTAATTGGTAATTATATTGAGAAAAAGAATAAATAATCAAGTCTAACGAACTCTAGCAAAGTGAAACGAATAAAAAAGATAGCTAAAATATTTCTAATAATTTTCGCAAGCTTAATTGTTTTAGCAGTAATTGCTTCCACAATAAATAATAGAATTGGCAATTGTAGCATAAAAGGAGAAATTGAAGGGCTAGGAACCCGATTGGCTTTGGTAAATGGTGGAAATAATTCTGGAGGTGAAATATTCTTTAAATTGTTATTGGTTGTCAATGGTAAATTTAGTTTCAATGTAAAACTTGATAAACCTGGTGGAGGTAGACTAATAACACGAAATATGTTTTTTCAAAGAGCTAGTGGGAAACCCTTATGGATGCGTTCAAAGCTTATTGATTTTGATATTGCACCAAATGAAGAGATTGCTATTAATGGTTCTTTACGAGATTATTCAATAGATTATCTTATCACCGGTAATAATATTGCATCTGAATCATCAAAATTAAGAGCTAATAATTTACATATTCTGGAAAAAGAAACTCAACTCGCAATACTTGTTGATAGTTTGAGGTTTAACAATTCAAATAAAACCGTACTTGATTCAGCACAGAGAGAGTTTAACAATATTAGACGTGAGTATGCAAATAAAAGGTTGGAATATGTTGTTAAAAATCCAAACCAAACACTTAGTGCTACATATTTAGGAAAGCAACATAAGGACACCATAATGAAGTATTTGCCTACACTTGGAGAAAATGTTTTAGCAACGTACCAAGGAAAAATTTTGCAAGAAAGAGCAAATGTTTATAAGCAAACAAAAGCAGGGAAGCTAGCTCCTAATATTATAGATGGAAGTACTTTTAATTTATCCGACTTAAAAGGCAAATATGTTGTTTTAGATTTTTGGGGGACATGGTGTGGTGGATGTGTAAAAGGATTTCCTAAAATGCGGACCTATTATAATAAATACAGAACCAAAGTTGAATTTGTAGGAATTGCTTGTAAAGACAAAAAATCAGTGTGGGAGAAATTTATCAAAAGAGAGGGTTTACAATGGACTCAGCTTTTAAACAACCCTGAAAAGGATTTTGAAAAGCTATACGATATTCAAGTGTATCCAACAAAAATTATCATTGATAAAGAAGGAAATATTGTAAAAATATATGAAGGAGAATCACAAGATTTCTATGATAAATTAGATGAGTTGATGCAAGGATAAGAAATAACTACCGCTAACGCGCTGTAATAATGCATTAAAATGCCCCGTATCCGAACCGCTATCGGATAATGTAGCCAAGCCAATTTCTTAGTGAGCAGCTACTAACGAAAGAAACAGGATTGGAATCCATTCATACAAATTGAAAATGATTAAACTTAGTTCTCAAAGCTTCCAGCTAAAAGGGATATCCACCGAGGAGTTCTGGACAAAACTGAATGGCATAACCGTTGGGCAGCACATGAACCCTGAAATCAGCTACACCAATGCCTTTGATGGTAATCATGACAATGTATTTGGAGGCCGAAAGAAAAACAATACGTTTTCGCTTTATTTATACCGGCCAATAGCTCGCGGGTTTAGAACCGAAATATTGGCCAAAGGTGTTGTGACGACTCAAAACTCAAGCAATGAATTACAAATTGATTGTAACTACGAAATTCCCTTTTGGAGTATTCTGATGTTCCTGGTTTTTGGCGGTCTGATTTTCCTTCCTGCATTTGCCATGTCAACCACTGTAGGGATGGTAACCACAGCAATCGGCGTTTTGATCTATGGAATGATAATCAGTTCGAACCATGCTGACATGAGGAAAGCGCTCAACGAACAATTACGAAAACTATCTTCCGCCAGCAAGGACTCGTAAAGCCGAACTCGCCAAAGGCGCCAACCAAGCCACGTCTGTTACTCTTATTGTTTGGGGAGCGAGAAGGACCCGTCGGGGGTGTTCACCATCCAGTTGGAGAAGTCGTGCAGGTATTTCCAGAAGGCGACAATTAAATGCTCGGGAGCTTCCAGTTTCAGCAGCACTTCGCGGTAGCACTCCAGCCACACGATACGGGCATCGGGCGTAATCTTAAAGGGTAGATGTCGCCGCACCAGCATGGGTTTTCCGCGGTGTTGGTTGAAGTAGTCGGGGCCACCCAGCCGTTGAATAAAGAAGTCGGCCGACCGTTCTTTGGCGGCATCCAGCCCCACGGGGTTGGTTGGAAACAGGTGTTTGATGCTGCTTTGAACCAGCAGGTCGTAGTGGTCATTCACCATTTTACTTACGCCTTCTTCGCCCAGGTATTGGTACAGTTCCAGGTCGGGCATGTATTGGTTTGGGCGTGCGCCAAACGTCATTCGGTCTATCTTCAGCTCCATGTCTTTCTTGCTTGTGCTATCGGGTAATGGTCATTTTCAATTTCTATACGCAACAACCATTTTCACCCGCTGAATGTTCAATTCCGGCTTGCAGGAAGCACCGGCTGAAGCACAAAAAAAGCCCGAAGAAAAAATCTCCGGGCCTGTTTTTATCTGTGGTTTCTTGTTTGTTCAAGATGGGGTTGGTGTTTGCACACCACCGCTTGCTGTAACTGGCTTATTCGCCGCGAACAGCTGCAATACCTGGAAGCACTTTTCCTTCTAAGTATTCCAACAACGCACCACCAGCAGTTGAGATGTAAGAAACACCATCAGCAATACCGAATTTGTTAACAGCAGCTACTGAGTCGCCACCACCAACAAGTGAGAAAGCACCTTTTTTAGTAGCTTCTACTACGGCGTCACCAATTACTTTGGTTCCTTCAGCAAATTTCTCCATTTCGAATACTCCGGCAGGACCATTCCAAAGAACTGTTTTTGAGTTGCTGATTACTTCGTTGAATGTAGCAATGGTGTCAGGACCTACGTCCAAGCCCATCCAGCCTTCTTTGATGTCGCCGGCAGGACAAACTTCGGTGTTGGCATCAGCCGCAAATTTATCAGCTGCTACGCAGTCCGAAGCAATCACCAGGTTTACGCCTTTGGCTTTGGCTTGCTCAATAATGCTTTTAGCCAATTCTAAGTATTCGTCTTCGCAAAGAGAAGAACCGATGTTACCACCCATGGCTTTCACGAAAGTAAAGATCATACCTCCACCGATAATCAGGTTGTCCACTTTGTTCAACATGTTTTCGATGATGGTAATTTTTGTAGAAACTTTAGCACCTCCCATAATGGCAGTCATTGGGCGTTGTGGGTTAGCCACCACTTTGTCGAGGCTGGCTACTTCGCTGTCCACCAAATAACCGAACAATTTGTCGTTGGGGAAGAACTTGGCGATAACCGCTGTTGAGGCGTGTGCACGGTGCGCAGTACCAAAAGCTTCCATGATCCAGCAGTCGCCGTTTTCAGCTAGTTTTTTAGCGAATTCTTCGTCACCGGCTGTTTCTTCTTTGTGGAAACGCAGGTTTTCCAGAATCAACACTTCACCTGGTTTCAAATCGGCAGCCATGGCTTTGGCTTCGTCGCCAATACAATCGGGAGCAATTTTAACAGTGGCTCCGTCCAGCAACTCAGACAAGTGAGCAACCAGGTGTTTCAGAGAGAATTTATCTTCTGGTCCGCTTTTCGGACGGCCAAGGTGAGACATGATAATCGGAGAACCACCTTTTTCAATCACTTTTTTAATGGTTGGCAAGGCAGCACGCATACGGGTATCGTCAGTGATTTCGAAATTTTCATTTAAAGGCACGTTGAAATCCACACGGATCAGTGCTTTTTTACCTGCGAAATCATAGGTTTCAATAGTCTGCATAATTGTATTTTTTAGTTTCTTAAAAATCGTTCTCAAAGATACGAAAAAGATCGTTTTTAAAGTTTGCTGTATCGGCTTAATAAAGAATTATTAATGCAGAGGTAAACTTGGTTGAAGGGGAGTGAAACGGGGTAAGATATTTGGAAACTTCCGTGAAAATAAGCGGTAAAGGCGGCAGGTTTTATTATTTTTGTTTGCACTAAAAGTAGCCTATGTTTTTTCGTGACGTTATTGGGCAGGATGCCACCAAAAAAAGATTAATTCAGTCGGTCAGGGAAGAACGCATTAGTCATGCGCAATTGTTTGCCGGGCCCGAAGGTTCGGGGAAGCTGGCGCTGGCTTTGGCGTATGCCCAATATGTTTCGTGTTTGGATAAGCAAGCCGGCGATTCGTGCGGCCAGTGTTCGTCGTGTAAGAAGTACGCCAAGCTGATCCATCCCGATTTGCATTTCGTGTTTCCGGTAGTGAAAACGCCCAAGTTTAAAGAGCCGGTGAGCGATAACTTTTTGGCCGAATGGCGAAAGCTGGTGCTGGAGAAGGCTTATTTCAACCTGGAAGACTGGTTCAACTTTATTGGTGTTGAGAATGCGCAGGGACTGATTTATGCGCATGAAAGCGAGGAGATCATTCGGAAACTGAACTTGAAGTCGTTTGAAGGCGAGTACAAGGTGATGATCATCTGGATGCCGGAGAAAATGCATGTGGCTTGTTCCAACAAATTGTTGAAAATGATTGAGGAGCCGCCGGTGAAAACCTTGTTTTTGCTGGTTACTGAAAGCGAAGAAGAAATTATTTCCACCATTCGGTCGCGCTGCCAGTTGATTAAAATTCCAGGCATTCAGGCCGAACCGATGAAAGCAGCCATCGAACAACTGCCCGGAGTCGCCGGGAAAGATGTGGATAACCTGGTGCACCTGAGCCGCGGAAATTACCGCCAGGCCATAAACCTGCTCGACTTGAACGAAAGCACCCGTTACAACCTGGACCGCTTCAAGGAGTTGATGCGCTTTTCGTATGGCCGTAAGTTTATGGAGCTGTTTGAATGGATCAACAATGTTTCGGGGATAGGCCGCGAGCGGCAGAAAATTTTTCTGCAATACGCCATGGGACTGATTCGCGAAAATTTCATTTTTAACCTCAAAAATCCGGAGTTGGTTTTTATGCACGAAGAAGAACAGGCTTTTTCTTCGCGGTTTTCACCCTTTATTAATGAGCGCAATATTATTCCCATTAGTGAAGAACTGGAGAAAGCTTATCAGCATATCGCCATGAACGGCAATCCGCGGATTATCTTCACCGACATGTCTCTGAAAATTGTCAAGCTAATTAGAAAATAAACCAACTGAAAGGGAGTTCGTTACATCCTGTGGCTGGCTTGTTCTTTAGGCAGAATAGGGAATTTGACGTAAAAGGTTGTGCCGACGTTTTCGGTTGACTCGAACCAGATTTCACCATCCAGCAAATTGGTAATTCCCTTGATGATGCTTAATCCCAGTCCGGTTCCCGGCTTGATGGTTTTGGATTGAACTTGCGTAAACCGTTTAAAAATGACTTCCTTGAATTGCTCGGGAATCCCAATCCCGGTGTCGGCCACATAAAAGGTGATGCTGTTTTCTTCCAATTCATAAATGCCGAACTCAATGACTCCTTCGTTGGTGTTTTTGATGGAGTTGGTCAGCAGGTTGTCAAACACTTGTTTTAAGCGAATCGGATCGGTGAAAATGATAATGGACTTGGTGGCCAGCTTGTGGTTCAGCTTTAACTTCACATTGGACTTTTCCTGCAACAAGGAGCTTTGACGATGGTGATCGTAGGTGTTTTGAAGAAAGGGAACCACCGAAAAATAGCTCAACTCTACTTTCAATTGGTTGGATTCGATCTTGGCAATGTCAATGATGTCGTCAATGATCCGCAGGAGGTGGTTGCCTGACTTTTGAATGAAGCTGGTGTACCGGCGCTGTTTTTCAGGCGTGGCGTCGGTATTGGACAACAGGCTTGAAAAGCCAATGATGCTATTCATGGGCGTGCGAATTTCGTGCGACATGTTAGCCAGGAAGGCCGACTTTAGCTGGTCACTTTCTTTGGCTTTTTGCGTGGCCACTTGCAGCTCCTGATTGAGCTTTTGCAACTCGTTCATCGCATTCTGCAGTTCATCATTTTTAAACAAAATCTGTTCTTCCAAGCGCTTGTGTTCGGTCAGGTCGTTCAGGATTAAAACCAGTTTTTCGCTGATGAAACTCCATCGGATCTGCACAAATTTGGATGAACCATCTTTGCAGGTGATGTTGGCTTCGAAAGGAGGTTTTGAGCCCGGACGCTTTTTGGGAGCCACGACGTTTTGCTGCCACAGTTGCTGCATGGTTTTTCGGTAAGTTATGTCGGGATACGCTTTTTCAAACCAGACTTTTACGTTTGGAATATCTTGCGTGCTATAGCCAAAGGTGTTGGAAAATTCCCGGTTTAAGTACTCCATGTCGTCTTCCTTGCTGATAACGGCAATCGGAATGGGCGATTCATAAAGCAAATGTCGCAGACCCTGTTGATTTTCAACCAGCCTTTGTTGCATTTCACGTTGCTTGGTAATGTCTGTCAGTGCACCAACAATCGAGCTGGTTTTGCCATTGGTCAGCACGGGGGCTTCGTGCACCTGAACCCACACCCGGTGCCCGTCCTTGTGAAGCAGTTCCAACTCATAAGGCTCTTGCATTTTTCCGGTTCGGATCGCTTTTTCAACCAGCTCAAACCCTTGTTGGTTAATGGGATTGTCTGACGTGAGCTTGGTCCATCGCACCATGGCTTCTTCGGGCGTGTACCCCAGCAAGGTCTTCATTTGCGGACTGATGTAGGTTAAAAGATGGTCGGTGGTGTGGGAGTAAAAAACGTTGGTGCTATGCTCAATAATGTTGCGCAGTTTTTCTTCGCTTTCGCGAATCAGCTGACGGTTTCGCTTGTCATCACTAATGTTGCGTGTGGTACAAATCATGCCATCAAAGCGGTGATTTTTGATCAGTGGTACCAGCCAGCCGGCTAAAGCGGCGGGTTCGCCCTGAAGCGTGATCAGTTGTGCTTCATATTTGTAGGGCTTTAAGCTTTGTTTGGCACGGGTGTAATCGTCCAGAAAGCTGCCCAGGTGCTTTTTTTTGAATTCGTACACATTCTTCCCAATCAGGTCTTTACTTAGTGAGCCGGTATTCAGGGTTATGCCCGAGTTGGCGAAGAAAATGTTATCATGTTTGTCGGTTACCCAAATGCCTTCATGCAGGTGTTCCATTACCCGCTCATAAAAGTGAATGGGTTTTTGTCTGGGCTTTTCAATCCCTAAGGGTTGAATCAGGGTGAGCACAAAGCATTCGGCTTGATACGAATGGACCTGGATATCAAAATAGGTTTTTGAATCGAACGAAAATTCGGTGAATTTTTTCTTTTCCCCGGATTGAACGGCAGTAGCAAATTTATTGATCCAAATGGGGTTGAAATCTTTAAAAACAGCTAAAACCGACTGTCCAACCACCTGTTGGCTTGTCAAGCCAGTTGTCTTTTCAAAGGCTTGGTTTACCGCCAAGGTGGTGAAGTCCGCGGGGTTTTGTTTGTTATCGTATTGCATTTGATGCAAGGAGCAGGCCAAGGGAAGTTCTTCGAATGCGGACGTGTAGGCTTGGGGACTGATTTCACGACCTTTAATGGGAGTGTCCGGCTTCTGCTCTAACAAAGCAATTTGCTTTTTGAGAAGCTGAATTGTTCGTTGATATTCCTTTTCTGTACCCATATTTTTTTCGACAACAGATATCTAAATTAACTCATTTCGACTAATAATGCTATTTTTTAAGAGACTCAATTCGCGTGCTGACTGCTTTTTAACTTTATCTGCCACATTACTTATTTGACATCTGACGCTACCACTTTGTTTGTCAGCATTATTAATTATTTTTGTATCGATAAAGCATATTTTGCTTCCGGATTAACCTGATCCGGCATAAATTCTTAAACTATGGATGATCAACTATCAATCGAGCGAGGCTGTTGTAAAAAATCTGCCGGAACATGTTCCAAACTGGAGGTTTACGATTGGTTGAATGATGTGGTGAATAAGTCAGGAGAAGATGACATCATTGAAGTTCGATTTAAAAATACACGAAAAGATTATTACCGAAATGTTAACAACTTAAAGCTGAAAGCAGGTGACCTGGTGGCTGTGGAAGCAAACCCGGGACATGATATTGGCATTGTGTCTTTGACGGGGGCTTTGGTAAAACACCAAATGAAAAAGCACAAGGTTACCCTGATCAATGGCGACATTCGGAAAGTATACCGTAAAGCAAAAACGGTCGATATCGACAAGTGGCGCGAAGCCATGGCGTTGGAGCACAATACCATGATTGAAGCCCGGAAAATTGCGGCCAACCTGAAGCTGAACATGAAGATCGGTGATGTGGAATACCAGGGAGACCGGACGAAGGCGATCTTTTACTACATTGCTGATGAGCGGGTTGACTTTCGTCAGCTCATTCGTGTGCTGGCTGATACCTTCCGGATACGCATTGAAATGAAGCAGATTGGCGCTCGCCAGGAAGCCGGGCGTATTGGAGGAATCGGGCCGTGCGGACGTGAACTGTGCTGTGCCACCTGGATCGGCAATTTTGTGTCGGTAACAACCAATGCGGCACGCTACCAGGAAATTTCGCTCAACCCACAAAAACTGGCCGGACAATGCGGAAAGTTGAAGTGTTGTCTGAATTTCGAGGTGGATGCGTACATTGATGCGCAGAAAGATTTCCCGCCAAGCAATGTTCCGCTGGATACCGAGGAAGGGCGTTATTATTTTCAGAAAGCGGATATCTTTAGCCGTATTCTGTACTACGGAATGAATGGCAACAAAGGCCTGCCGCCGGTGGCCGTTTCGGTTGAACGTGCCAAAGAAGTGATTCGCCTGAATAAAAGAGGTAAGAAGGTTGAGAAACTTTCGGACGGGGTAATTGATAACGGCATTAAAAAGACCAAAGGCTTTGAAGATGTGATTGTCGAGGAAAGTTTGACGCGCTTTGACGAGCCCAAACCACGTCACCGGAAGAAAAAACGGTACTCGAAAAATAAGTCTTCCAGACAACCAAAGAAGAAATCATGAAAAACATCCTGAGGGGAATTGCTATCATCTTATTGATTGTGGCTTGTGATGCCAACCGGGTGTATGAAGATTATAAATTCATTGGCGAAGAGGGCTGGCATAAAGATTCGGCAGCCCGTTTTCAGGTGCCGGTCGATAGTAGCGGAAGCAGTCATAACGTCTACATCAATATTCGAAATAAGGGGAATTACCCGAACAGTAACATTTGGCTGTTTCTGGAGATTGTTTCGCCTCAGGGCAAGGTGCTGACCGATACGGTTGAGTACATCCTGGCCGAAAAATCCGGAAAATGGCGGGGCAGCGGAATTGGAGACCTTTTTGATAACCAGTTTCTCTATCGGAAAAATGTTCATTTTGACGAGCCTGGTGAATACCGGTTTGCCATTCGTCAGGGCATGCGGGCCCAACAGTTGAAGGGAATTCATGATATAGGACTGCGGGTAGAAAAACAAAACTAATATAGGAAAGTGGGAAAGAATAAACTGGCCAAGTTTTCGGAAATGGCCACATTTGATCATGTGATTCAGGCACCGTACAATAAAGTTGATCAAAAGGATCATGAATTGAAAGGACGGTGGAAACAGGATTTTTTTAAGAATGAGAACCCGTTGGTGGTTGAACTGGGCTGTGGAAAAGGAGAGTATTCTGTTTCGCTGGCTGAGTATTTTCCGAATAAAAACTTTATCGGGGTTGATATTAAAGGATCCCGAATGTGGAAAGGGGCTAAGCAGGTTGCCGAAAGAGGTTTGAAAAATGTTGGTTTTATACGGACTAATATTGAGATTATCGGTGCTTTTTTTGGGGCCAATGAAGTGGATGAAATTTGGCTCACGTTCCCGGATCCGCAAATGAAAAAGCATACCAAAAGGTTGACTTCTACCAGTTTTATGAACCGGTATAAGCAATTCCTGAATCCGGAAGGAACCATACACCTTAAAACCGACAGCAATTTTCAATACCAGTATACGCTGGCTATGGCCAAGGAAAACAGCTTCCCCATTTTGGCCGAGACCGATGACTTGTATGCCTCTCCTTTACTGAGTGAGGTGCTTTCGATTCAAACTTTTTACGAAAAACAATGGCGTGAACGTGGCCTGCCTATTAAATACCTGGCTTTTCAGCTGCGTTCGGATAAACCATTGCGTGAGCCTGATGTTGAGATAGAAAAAGACCCCTACCGAAGTTTTGGGCGGTCGGCACGAGAGTAAGCTCATGGACAATTTTTTTGAAAAGGTGTGGGACGTGGCCTGCGTGATACCTGTTGGACGGGTGACCAGCTATGGCGCAATTGCCCGTTACCTGGGAACGGCCCGCTCGGCCCGGATGGTTGGCTGGGCCATGAACAATTGCAGTGCTGCAAAAGTTACAGTTCCGGCCCATCGGGTGGTTAATTCGAAAGGGATATTAACCGGGAAACACCATTTTCAGGGAGCTTATGTCATGGAGGACTTGCTGAAAAGTGAAGGAATCGAGGTGAAGGATAACCAAATAGTGAATTTTGATGAACACTTTTGGGATCCGATAAAAGAATTAGGAATACATTAAAAAACAAGATACAATGGCTGATACACCACGTAAATTTATAGTTCCCAAAGATGTTACTGATGCCTTACGTACGGTGCAGTTTCCGGGGGGGAAAGAAAATATTGTTGCGCTGGACATGGTGCAGGAAATTCGCATTGCCGGTAAAAAAGTTACTTTTTCGCTGGTTTTTCAACGTTCCGACGATCCCAATATGGCTGCTGTTATTCAGCAGTGCGAAGAAACCATCCTGCGTGAGTTAGGTGCCGATGTTGAGATTAAGGGAAACATTACGCCCAAAGCCATTCACCAGATGGAGCGCCCTATTTTACCAGGGGTGAAAAACATTGTTGCCGTATCATCCGGTAAAGGCGGTGTTGGAAAATCAACGGTTGCAGTTAATCTGGCAGTAGCGCTGGCTAAAACCGGTGCTTCGGTTGGGGTTGTTGATGCGGATATCTTTGGCCCTTCCATTCCCAAAATGTTTGGAGCCGAGCAAATCCGGCCAGCGGGCATTAAGGTTGACGGACGCGAAATGATTGATCCGGTCGTTCAGCATGGCGTTAAAATTCTGTCTATTGGTTTCTTTGTTTCGGGCGACGATGCTTTGGTTTGGCGTGGTCCAATGGCCAGCAATGCGCTGAAACAATTAATTACCGATGGAAACTGGGGTGAACTGGACTACCTGTTGATTGACTTGCCTCCGGGCACCAGCGATATTCACCTGACCTTGGTTCAGACGGTTCCGGTTACGGGAGCCATTATCGTTTCCACGCCACAGGATGTGGCACTGGCCGATGTGATCAAAGGAGTTAGCATGTTTCGGGGCAAAAATGTGGATGTGCCTGTATTGGGTCTGGTGGAAAACATGGCTTGGTTTACGCCCGAAGAGTTGCCCGATAACAAATACTACATTTTTGGAAAGGACGGCGCCAAGAATCTGGCCGAAAAACTGGATATTCCCTTGCTGGGGCAAGTGCCATTGGTGCAGGGAATTCGTGAAGGAGGAGACTCCGGAGTGCCGGCCGCTTGCGATGAGCAGTCGCCCATGGGGAAAGCCTTTCTCGAGCTGGCTGCCAATACCATTAAGCAGGTTGAAATGCGCAACACGCAGCTGGATCCGACCAGGAAAGTTAAGGTTAGTCGAAAATAGACTATTGCTTGCTAAAGAAATTAATCTCCGCTCTTTCGTGAATAAGGGCGGAGATTTTTATTTTGGACAGTTTCGTTTGCTTTCATTTTCTGAGCACTTTCCTGCCTGCCGAACTTTGATATTTTAAGTTCAAGTCCCAATAAATTAGCTTGTTTTTTGTAATATTGTAGACTTTCAGGCATGAAAATAAAGCGCGGATTGTACGACCGGGGAATGAGGAGCAGGTGACGAATCCCATCGGACTTTTTTCGAACTCTTTTTCAGCGTGAGAATTGCAATATTATTCGAATAAATAAGTTTATCCTACAGTGCTAAAATATACTCGTTTGAGCAGATTTCTTCTACATAGCCTGGTTGTTGCCTTCGCGCTTGTGATTATCGGTGGGTGTTCTACCGAAAAGAATACCCGCCTGTCTAGGGCTTACCACAATGTTACTGCGCATTACAATGTCTATTTCAATGGAAGAGAGAGCCTGAATGCGGGGGTTGAACGCATCAACCAATCTGTTGAGGACGATTTTACACGTATGCTGCCTGTTTTCAAATCGAGTGATCCAGGGACAGGTCGAATTGCCCAGTCGGATATGGAATATGCCATAATGAAAGCTTCGAAACTGATTAAGGTGCATTCGATTACCAAAAAGCCGAAACGTCGTAAAATCAGGAGCAGAGCTTACCTGCGGCTGGCCAGCAAGGAGGAATACAACAACTGGGTGGATGACAGCTATATTCTGATGGGGAAAGCCCATTTCTACATGAAGAATTACATGGCTGCCATTGAAAACCTGTCTTATGTTGTGCGGAAGTTTAGTGAGGAAGACACCAAGTTCGAAGCCTACATCTGGCTGATACGCTCCTATACCGAGCTGGAGCGCTACAACGAGGCACTGGAGTTGATTCAGAATGTGGATGCCAGCGTTGATTTTCCGAAGAAATACGATGAAGAATTTGCTTTGGCTGTTGCTGATTTTCACATTCGGCAGAATGCTTTCCGAGAGGCGATTCCTCATTTGAAACATGCTATTGATGAAACGTCCAGACGTAAAAATAAGGTGCGTTTAACCTACATTTTGGCGCAGCTTTACCAAGAGTCTGGTCAGCATGAGCTGGCAACAAAAACCTTTCGGGAAGTGGCGAAGATGAACCCGCCCTATGAAATGGCTTTCAATGCGCGTATCAATGCTGCAGGATCGTTTACCGGAGAGGGCGATGTGGATCGACTGAAAAAGGAATTGCGAAAAATGTTGCGTGACTCGAAGAACTACGAATTCCGGGACCAGATTTACTTTGCCTTGGGGTCCATTTTTATGACCGAAGGAAATCAGACGGTTGCCGTTGATAACTACATTCGTTCGGCCGCTGCCAGCAGTGTCAATGTATTTCAACGTGCTTTGTCTTGTCTGACCCTGGCTGATATTTACTTCGAAGAAAAGAATTATGAGGATGCACAAAGCTATTACGATAGTGCCATGGTGGTGATCGACAACACCTATCCGAAATACGACGATATTGTTGAACGCTACAACAGCTTAACCCGGCTGACCGATAATCTGTACACCGTTGTGCGCGAAGACAGCTTGCAACGCATTGCTGCCATGAGCGAATCGGAGCGGAATGCCTTGGTGACGCAGTGGATCAACACGGCGCGCGAGGAAGAGCAACGTCAGCGGCAGCTGGCCAATGAGGAAATGGCTGAACGTAACTTTTTCCGGATGAACCAAACACGAATGGGGCTGAACCGGCAGCAGCAGGGGAGCGGCTGGTACTTCTACAACCCAACAACGGTGGCTTACGGAAAAGTAGAATTCCAGCAGATTTGGGGCGAACGCAAACTGGAAGATGACTGGCGGCGGAGCAATAAAAACTCGGCGTCAGAATTTGAAATGGAACAGCTGGATGCTCAGGCTGCGGTTGACAGCAGTAATTTAAGGGTGGAAGATCCGATGGAGCGGGCTTACTACTTGCAGGATGTGCCGCAGACTGAAGAAGAACTAGCCCGTTCGCATCAGCAAATTCGGGATGCCCTGTTCAATGCCGGGCGAATTTTTAAACAGGATTTTGACAACTATGACCGGGCTATTCAGGAGTTTGAAGAACTGTTGCGCAGGTATCCTTCAAGTTCATACCAATTGTCCAGTTATTTCGAATTATGGGATCTTTACCGGATCGCTGGAAATCAGGAACGCTCGGACTACTACAAGAATCGGATTGTGGCCAACTACCCGGATAGCAAATATGCCAAATACCTGGTGAATCCGAACTTCTTTATTGAGTTGGAAGCCCGCCAGGACAGTGTGAATAATCTTTACCAACAGGCTTTTTATAACTATAAGCAAGGAAACTATAGTGTTGCCGAGGACTACGTTCAGCAAGTCAAACGACTGGATCCGGATACCTTGCTGCTACCCAAGATTTCATTTATTGAAACCATTGCCGAAGGCGTTCAAACCGATTGGACTCAGTTTGGAAAATTGCTCAATCAACACATTCAAACTTATCCGTCCAGCGGAACGGTTGCCTTGGCACAGCAGGTGCTAAAACTGATTGAAGACAGTACGCTGGCTGATTATCAGAAGCTGGTGGCCATTGGCTATTTGAACGACCAGATTGAAAACGAAGAGCTGTTGCCGGAAAATCAAGCGGATCAGGATGAATTTGGGGGTAAGTTTTCATACGATGAGGATTTGCTCCACTACTTTGTGATTGCTTTCCCGCGTTCGGCTGAGGTCGATTTGAACCGGTTGAAATTTGACATTGCCAACTACAACATTGATCATTATACCCGTATGGACTTTGACCTGGAAACAGAAAACCTGAATAGTGAGATCGTCTTGGTGGTTGTCCGCGCTTTGCCGGATAAGGAGCAAAGTCTGATTTACTTCCGGTCGATTATTCGTGAGCGTGCTGTATTCCAGGCCTTAGGCGATATTCAGTATGTGAATTTTGTGGCTTCGTCCTACAACTACCGCGAAATCAAATCGGACAGGAGCTACCTGGAGTATTTGAAGTTTTTTGTGAAAAACTACAGCCGTTTTGTGAGCAACGACTTTCCGGCCGACTCGCTTGAAGATCCGGAGGAATTGATGGCCCGCTTGCAGGCCGATGAAGAGCGTCTGGAAGAGAAAGGTTCTTTTGTGGTGGTGAAAGCCGACGAAACGCAAGGGCTTTTTGACCGGCAGTATGATGCACCGCAAAATTTTGTGATTGCCGTGAACGATCCGACCTTTGATTTGCGGGCATTGGAACCTGGGTTTAACCGGTATAACCAGTCGCAATTTGCCGATCTGAAACTGACCATTGAGCAGCAGAAGTTTGGCGATTATCAGTTGATGGTTGTTCAATCTCTGCAAGATGCCCAGGAAGCCATGAATTATTTCAGTAAAGTGGTGGCTAACCGAACGCTGTATGAGAGTCTGGAAACACGGGGCTATCGTAATTTTATCATTTCGGATTCGAACCTGGAGAAACTGAAAAAGGAAAGCACCATTGCCGACTACATTGAGTTTTTCCGCGACTATTATATCAGTGGGGCATTTAAACCCGGATCGGCGCAAGGAAGCGGGCAAGCAGCCGTCAGCCAGCCGGAGACCCCGGTGGTGGAGCCAACGCCTGCCCAGACCCAAAAACCGGCCTATGAGGGGCCATTCAATCCTCTGGTGGAAGGGAAACAGTTTTTCATTTTGCTGATTCCGAAGGCAGGGGTGGAGCAAGCGCAAATTGAAACAGCCATTGCCAATCATAATCAACAGAATTTCCCGACCATGAACCTGCAGCTTGAGGTGGCGGATTTTGATTCGGATACCCGGCTGTTGAAAGTTTCGGGCATAAATGACCAGGATTCGGGGATGAATTACCTTCGCAGTTTGGTGCGAAACCAGCAGATCTATGAACCCTTGAGTACCTTGAGCTACCGCAACTTTGTAATTACACCCAACAACTACGATAGGTTGATGAACCAAAAGAACCTGGAAGCTTATCTTGATTTTTACAAAGTCTTTTATTTGGGTCGCTAGTGGCGTTAAACTTTGTTAAGGGCATACTACTTCGCGGCTTTTTTTGTTTGTATAGCTGTAGCTTTGAAAAATAAAAACAGAAAACATGAAAACCATACGTATACTTTGGACCGATGATGAGATAGATTTGCTGCGAGCCCACATTATTTTTCTGGAAGAGAAAGGTTATGCGGTAACAACTGCTAACAATGGGGCAGATGCCATTGAATTGGTAAGTGAAAATCATTTCGATATCATCTTTCTGGATGAGAATATGCCCGGCCTTACCGGCCTTGAAACACTGGATAAAATCAAGGAAATTAATCCGAACGTTCCGGTGGTAATGATTACCAAAAGTGAAGAAGAGGATATCATGGATCAGGCGATTGGATCGAAAATGGCCGATTATCTGATCAAACCGGTTAATCCCAAGCAAATCCTGCTTTCCATCAAAAAGAATGTGGGACAGGAAGAGCTGGTGACCCGAAAAACTACTTCAGCCTACCAGAGTGAATTTGCAAAAATTGGCATGCGGCTTAATGAGCGGCTGGATTGGAAAGACTGGAGTGAGGTATACCGTAAGCTGGTTTTTTGGGAATTGGAGCTTAGCGCTTCCCAGGACAGCACGATGGATGAAGTGCTGAAAATGCAAAAGTCGGAAGCTAATAAGGCCTTTAGCCGTTACATTAAAAGCAACTATCTGACTTGGTTTGATAAAGGTACTGATGAACGGCCCTTGCTTTCGCCCGATGTGTTTAAGCGCAAGGTTTTCCCCCAGCTGGATAAGGGACACAAAGTTCTTGTTTTGGTGATTGACAATTTGCGTTACGATCAGTTTCGGGTATTGAACTCAGCCATTAATCCTTACTTTCTGACGGAAGAAGAAGACCTTTACTACAGCATTTTGCCAACAGCCACCATGTATGCCCGAAACGCTATTTTTGCTGGCTTGATGCCTTCTGAAATTGCCCGCTTATATCCCAACTACTGGGAGGAGGATGACAACGAGGGCAATAAGAATATCCATGAGCATGAGCTGATGCAAACCCAGTTGAAGCGCTATGGGCGAAACGAAAAACTCAATTTTGAAAAGATTACCAATTGGCGGTCGGGGAAGAAACTGAGTGACAGCCTGGGCAATATTATGCAGAATGACCTGTCGGTGATGGTGTTTAATTTTGTCGATGTCATGTCGCACGCCCGGACCGAGATGGACATGATGAAGGAACTGGCCAGTGATGAAAAGGCCTATCGGTCGTTGACCCTCAGCTGGTTTAATCATTCCACCCTTTTCGAATTGCTGAAATCATTGGCTGAAAATAAGGTGAAGGTGATTCTGACCACGGACCATGGAACCATCCGGGTGGATAATCCGCTCAAAGTTATTGGAGACCGGGAAACCAACACGAATTTACGCTACAAGCTGGGACGCAATCTCAATTACAATCCCAAGCAGGTGTTTGAAATTACGAATCCAGAGAAGGCTTTCCTGCCTGGTCGGAATGTGAGTTCAAGCTTTATCTTTGCGATGAATGATGACTTTTTTGCCTACCCGAATAATTACAACCATTACGTTCAGTATTACCGCGATACCTATCAGCATGGCGGTATTTCGCTGGAAGAAATGGTTATTCCGGTGATTACGCTGACCCCTAGGTCTTAGCTGTTTTTTTCGATTTTTACATCGCGAATCTGGCGGTAAGTTTTATTGGCGAATACAAATTCCTGCAGCTTTTGGTTTTCGGCCTGAAGGATTTCTTCTTTGGTTCCTTCCCAGGTTTTTACCCCTTCACTGATGAACAGGATTTTGTCGCCAATTTCCATCACCGAATTCATATCGTGGGTGTTGATTACGGTGGTCATGTTAAAATCAAGGGTCAGTTCATGCACCAATTCATCAATAACCAGCGAGGTTTCCGGGTCCAAGCCTGAGTTGGGTTCATCACAAAACAGGTATTTGGGGTTCATCGCGATGGCCCGGGCAATAGCCACCCGTTTTTGCATCCCTCCGGATATCTCAGCGGGGAATAGCTTATGGGCTTTTTCGATGTTCACCCGATCCAGGCAAAAATCCACCCGCTTTTGTTTCTCCTTGAGCGACTGGTTGGTAAACATGTCTAAGGGGAAACGAACATTTTCTTCTACTGAAAACGAATCGAACAATGCACCTCCCTGAAACACCATGCCCATTTCCTGGCGCAGCTGTTTGCGCAATTTGTGGTTCATCTTGGTGAAGTTGCGGTCGTCGTAATAAATTTCACCTGAATCAACTTCATGTAGGCCAACAATCGACTTTAGCAGAACGGTTTTTCCACTACCACTGCGGCCAATAATCAAGTTGGTTTTTCCGGGTTCAAACACCGTGGATACCTCGTTCAGCACCTGTTTGTTCTCGAATGATTTGCTGATGTTCTGGATTGTAATCATTAGAATAAGAGTTGCGTTAAAATCAAATCAAACACGAGGATCAGGATGTTAGTGTTAACCACCGCACGCGTACTGGCTGCTCCTACTTCAAATGCTCCTCCTTCAACAAAGTAACCAAAATAGGCCGGAACAGTGGCTACCAGAAACCCAA
Source organism: uncultured Sunxiuqinia sp. (assembly GCF_947495665.1). Classification (GTDB taxonomy): domain Bacteria; phylum Bacteroidota; class Bacteroidia; order Bacteroidales; family Prolixibacteraceae; genus Sunxiuqinia; species Sunxiuqinia rutila. Next base: position 306,444 of record NZ_CANLZV010000004.1, on the reverse strand, counting down.
AAAAGAGCGATTTAATCATGGAGAAGGTGACATAGTAAGGCGTGAATAAATATTGTATCCCATTGATGTAATCGGGAGCTGTGACGGCACCAACAGAAGGCCCAACAATTAATCCTCCAATCAAGCCAAAAAACACGCTCAGCACAAAGAGAAAAGGGAAAATGAAGACAACGGCCAGCGTTTTGGGCATAATCAGGTAACTGGCCGAGTTGATCCCCATAATTTCCAGGGAATCGATTTGTTCGGTTACCCGCATGCTGCCAATCTCCGAGGTGATATTGGAGCCAATTTTACCGGCCATGATCAACCCCATAATCGTGGATGAAAATTCTAAAATCAAGGTATCCCGGTTTCCCAAGCCAATGAGGTATTTGGGAAACAGTGGGTTGGACATGTTGTAGGCAACCTGCAGCGTAATAATACCGCCCATAAAGAGGGAGATAATAACCACAATGCCAACGGAGTTTAAGCCCAGTTGCTCAATTTCAACCAAGAGTTTCCGCAGGTAAATGCGGTGTTTCTCTGGGCGTGAAAAAGCACGGGCAAGCAAGGAAAAATAGCGTCCTATATGGTAAAAAAAATTCATAACAATACTTTAGCATAAAGTTACAAATAATAGTCAACCAAACGAGTTGTGTGAAAAAGTTTCTGCTGATGATGGAGAAATAGTGATGCTTACTAAAACAGGGTCCAGGTTAAGAGGGTGGTAGTGAATAAGCTTGTCTGGCGTTAATTATTTCTGATGTTTGCGTTCAACATATGAAAACTGCTTTTTGTCCGTTGACATATATATGCAATAAGCCCTTTGAAGGAGGAATGCCGGAAATTACTCGTTACTTTAGGGCTAAAATAGGTATATTTGATATTGGACTTCAAAAACTAGATTGATGAACAACAATTTTTGTATTATAATGGCTGGCGGAATTGGAAGCCGCTTCTGGCCGATGAGTAAAAGCTCAATGCCTAAACAATTTCTGGATATTTTAGGAACCGGACGCACGTTTATCCAAATGACATACGATCGTTTCACCAAAGTATGTCCCCCTGAAAATATTTTCGTGGTAACCAGTGTCGATTATAAAGATTTGGTGTTGCAACAGCTCCCGGAGTTGAGCGATGATCAGGTTTTACTTGAACCTTTGCGTCGAAATACGGCACCGTGCGTGGCTTATGCCAGCTACAAAATCAAAAGCATTAATCCTGAGGCCAATATTATCGTTGCTCCTTCTGATCACCTAATCATGAAAGAAGAACAATTTATTGCCGAAATCGAAAAAGGAATTGATTTTGCGCAAAACAACGATGTGTTGGTGACTTTAGGAATTACTCCCAGTCGTCCCGAAACAGGCTATGGCTATATTCAGGTTGACGCTAAGTCGGAATATAAAAACTTTGGCAATTTATTTCAGGTGAAAACATTTACCGAGAAGCCCAACCTGGAAATGGCTAAAATATTTGTGTCCAGTGGTGAATTCTTCTGGAACTCGGGCATCTTTATTTGGTCTTTAAAGAGCATTTTGGCGGCTTTCGATCAACATCTGGATGATGTGTCAAGTTTGTTTAAAAAAGGCGAAAAACTTTATGGAACAGAGGATGAGGTCCATTTTATTGCCAAGACCTATTCCGAATGCCAGAATATTTCCTTGGACTATGGAATCATGGAAAAAGCGGAGAATGTTTATGTGCTTTGTGCCGACTTTGGCTGGAGCGATTTGGGAACCTGGGGCTCCTTGTACGAGAACAGTTCTAAGGACGACTCCAATAATTCCATCAAGGGAGGGCAGGTGTTTACCTACCAAACCAAAAACTGCATTGTGAATGTTCCCAAGGATAAAGTGGTTGTGCTACAAGGGCTGGAAGGCTATATTGTTGTTGAGTCCGACAATACTTTGCTGATCTGCAAAAAGGAAGATGAACAGCAGATACGACACTTTGTAAGTGATGTACAGATGGTTAAAGGACCTGAATTCGTCTAAATGATCTTCGGCAGTTTCCTAACTTAATGTGTGTAGAAGATTCAGGTCAGGGGAAATGACGTAAAGTATTGGAGCTAAATAGCGAAAAGCTTTTTCACCAGGTGAAGAAGCTTTTTTTATTGCCTGAACTCATCTTTGAAAGAGGTACGAACACAACGGAATCCGATGTATGATTTGGTAGTATCTTCGTATTCGAAGCTTCGGGTGGAGTTACGCATGTAGTAAGCTACATCTTTCCAGGAACCACCGCGAATAACTTTACGCTTCATTGCTGGTGCATCATCGGGGGCTGAGTTATACTCATAAGTCGGGTTGAAATCATTGAGGTTTTCGTATGCTGCCTCGTTAAAGGCCGAACTGGTCCATTCCGCCACATTACCGCCCATGTCGTAAAGGCCATAATCATTGGGATCAAAGCTGCCCACCTTCATTGTTGTTGTGCTCGATTCGCTATCGGCCACATAGTTCCCCCTGCGTGGTTTAAAATTAGCTTTAAAGCAGCCGGGAAGGTTACGGGTATAGTAGCTTCCCCAGCTGTAGAGCGTTCGTTCATGACCGCCGCGCGAAGCGTATTCCCACTCGGCCTCAGTAGGCAAACGGTAGGCATGAACTTCTGGCGCCGACATCTGGGTCTGGTACTTGTTCATCAGTTCGGTTCGCCAATGGCAAAAAGCTTTGGCTTGATGCCAATTAACACCAATAACCGGGTAGTCGTCAAACCCAACATGGGAAAAGTATTTTTTGGTCAACGGTTCATTGTACGAGTAGGTGTAATCCCGAATCCAGCAAAGGGTGTCGGGGTATACCGGAACACTTTCTTTAAAGATGAATGACGACCTGTTTTCAATGGGCACTTCCTGGCCGTCGGCATTGATTACGGTTCCCTCATAGCTTTGAGAATCGAAATTGTACCGGTTTTTTCGCTTTGCAGCTTGCTTAAAATCGATCCACTCGTAGCTGTAGATGAACTTTCGGGTATCGATGGATTTTCTGAAGTAGGTGCGTTCTTCTTCCGGAATGTATAGCTCTTCCAGGGCAATTTGAAAATCCGGGTTTCTCCATTCAATAGGGATGTGCCAATTCAGGTAGGGATTTTCGTATAGGTTGCCCCGATTATCTTCTGTCATCATGTATTCGGGAAAGGTTTCGGCCAGCAGGGTCCGGGCCAGCGAGTCACGTACCCAATAGACGAATTGTCGGTATTCATTGTTCGTGATCTCCGTATTGTCCATCCAAAAGGCTTCAACAGAGACCCGTTTGGTGGTTGAGTTGAAGTTCTGAAGTTCGTCATCTTCAGCTCCCATCACATAACTTCCGCGCTCAATGTAAGTCATTCCGAAAGGTGCTGGCTCAAAAAAGGGTTTGGAGTCTTCCGGATAAAGGTAATTGAGGGTCTGGTCCTTTTTGCATGAAGCGAAAAGCAACAAGGCGAGCGATCCGTATATGAAGGAAGTTTTGTTCATTCGTTGTTACTCCGATGATATGCCTAGAACAAACGCTGCTTTAAAAATTAATATTGTGTTGTAGAAATCGAAAAAAGCCTTATGAGAATGGCTCATAAGGCATTTGTTCGCATATTCTTAGTTTTCTAATATTCCCATAGGTCCTGTTCGTAATCAAAAATTTCAGCTTCAATTTTCCGTGACTCTAACATGGCGTCGCGTCCACTGAGGTATTGGCTGATGGCCCGGTTGTTATAAACGTTGGACTCTTTGACAATATAGCTGTTGAATTTACGCTTGATCAGCAGGTCATCAAAAGACATGCCCACCGCGGTGTTGTTGGGATTAATGACCGCATGAGTAGCCAGTAAGTCGCGGGCTTCGGGATAATAAATCCAGAATACCTGGCGTCGTTGAACATTCTCCTGATTGATGTCTTCATCACGGTAGTATTCCTGAATCGGGCAAATGCCAATGATCCGGACATTCATGGTTGAGGTCTGTTTGTCAAAAAACCATTCTTCCTTCACCATGAATTGCTTCACTTCTTCCGGACGAATTTCACCAACAATAATACGCTCTTCCATTTCCCCGGTTTCCAGGTTGCGCACTTGGCGGGTCCGTGTTGTTGCCCCAAATGCTTCCTTCACTTGAGGGAAGGTCATCGGAACTTTGAATTCGTCATCTGTTCGGGCATCATAGGCTGTAAGTTGAGCATTCTCGATGCCTTGTAGCAGCAGGTTGATCAGGTTAGTCCGACCATCCATGTTGATGGTTGGAAAGTAAAGTACCTGATTCATTTTTTCTCTCAGGTCGATAATGCGCCATATCTTCTTTGACCACATCACATCGGCTTCCCGAATAGGAGCCAGAGCCATGGGTTTCCGGTTCTCAATGTTGGTGCGTTTGAAAGCACCATCTATAATCTGCGCTTGGGTGTCCTGCGTTGAGAAGCCGACCGCACAACAAGCAATTCCTATGGCTATGAAAAACTTTTTCATGTCTATCTTATTTTAAAACTAATTGGCGATAACTGTCTGTCGCTACCATCGTCTCCGTGCGCCAAAATGTTATCAATGTATATAATGCTTCCTGGTGCCAGGGCATTAAACTGAGTTCGTTGATCGTTGGTAAACCGATTTGATTTGGATGACCAAGTGTTGCTGTAGCCACCAGCTCCTGTGAAGGTAATATCAAACTGGGTGATGGTGAATTTTAAGTCAAAGTCAAAGTCAATGAGGGCTGCAAAAATACCATCTTCAGCCAACAAGTCTTCTTTTCGAAGCACACCGCTGGTTTGTCCGGCAATGGTGGCAACCGGATCCGGAACTTTTTTTACGCGGAAATCCATCGAACCCATAAAGCGCTGCATGCCATCAAAGTCGGCATTGACCGATACTTTTGTTTTTCGGCCATTGATGTCTTCTGCCGTTGGATATACCAGGTAGTTGTTTCCGTCTTTTGCAATCCGGCCATTGGTAACCGAAACCAGCAAATCTTCGGAAGGAACTCCAGGTACTGAAATACTCACCGGGTTAGGAACGCCCATGTAGAAGACATTCATTTTGGTGGGTGAAATCGTCACAGAAGGTTTGCTAACGATGTATTCTTCTTCAAAAGGGTAGGAGTTATACCCACCTTCAGGTGTCCGGTATTTTATGATCCCTCCCCATTTATAGGTGCCTGGAGCTGTTGCAGGAACTTCGTAAATTCCTTTGCCATCCACCACTTCCAGCGGTTCATCGTTAATCAGAATAATGGGTTGTTGAGTGGTATCCTCAGCGGCTAAGAATACTTCTGCTTTATAAACATCGCCTTCAAGCACATAAGATGACTTGGCAAAAACACGTGCCCCCAGTTTGTTGAATTTAAACGAACTGGCGTCAATCTGGCTGTACAAATAGGTCAGGATGTTTGATTCTGCATTCTGAATGTCAATCTGAATTTTCGATAGTAAGGCTATGACCGCGATGATTGGTTTACTGTCAAAAAGTTCAACTTCCCATGTTTTCCTTTCACCTCCATCCTTAAGTCTGATCTTAGGGTCTGAGGTATCCAGCTCCTGCTCAATCGTTGCCCGGATTGGTGAATCTTCATCCAGAAATGAAAGAAAGGCTTCTTTCAATTCAACAATATCGCTTTTCAGGTCTACACCTCTTTTCATGGTAAGCATCACCTCAGAAGGGACATTGAGCTCATCATCTTTTTTGATAACAATGGTGTCGCCTTTGGAGTTGATCATCCATGACTTCCGGCTCAGGCTTTCATCCGGCTCTTTTGCCGAGCCACCAGCCTTGAGGATCATCTCTTCTTTTAAGTCAGTAATTTTGGTCGTTAAAGCGTTCGTGAGTGATTTAACCCGGTCTGCTTTATCTTTCCACTCTTGTACTTTTGCGGGGTTTTCTTGATAGGCCAGGTCAAAAGATGCATAAAGCTGGTTGTTTTTCGAGTCGACACTTTTGAGTGTTTGCATTAAACTCGAATCAACCACGCGAAAGGCATCCAAAACCTCTGATGCAACGTTTAGTGCCATCATTGCGAGCAGCACTAAGTACATCATGTTGATCATCTTCTGCCGTGGAGTTTCCGGACAATTCTTAGTTCCCATATGCTAGTGAGCTTATCGGTTTTTACTTATTCTTATAATTCATGGCTCCCAGCATATTGCCATAAATTGAATTTAAGGCTTCCAGGTGTTTATTCAGTTCTTCAGCGTTCGTTTTATACTTCTTGATTTCTTCGGTGGACTGGGCAATCATTTGATTCATTTGCGCCATTTCCTTGAAGAAATTTTGAGAAGATTGGAGCTGCTCGTTCGTTTCTTTTAGTTGACTTTCGTAGGAGGAATTCAGAGACTCCAGGTTCTTGTTCAACTTGTTCAGGTTATCGCTGTAATTGGCCGAACTTTTACTGAGTTCTTCGATGCCTGAGTCAAATGAACCTGCCACTTTTTGGTATGAACTGGCCAGTTTGCTGCTGGCCTGGCTGAGCTGGTTGGTAAATTCTTCTCCTGAAGTGGCCAACTTGTTCAGCAATTGGTCTCCGTTTTCAGTAAGGTTACGGGCCGTTGAAGAATAAGAATTAACCAATTGAGTTACTGATTCATTAATCTGATGATTCGCCTGGGTGTTGATTTCCGAAAGGCTGTTCATCGATTCCGAAGCAGATGTTAAGTTTTTAACATACATGTCGGTGGCCAGTGTTGCCGTACTGATGTCGCTGATGCTTGATGCTGTGTTGCTCAGGTCCGTCAGCCCTTTGGTTACTTTATCCAGTATTTCCGGAGAAATGTCGGCTTTTTGGAACAGGTCGCCAAAACCGTTTTTCGATTCTTCCGGATATTGATCGTCATCCAGCACAAAGTCTTCTTTCAGCTGTGGATAAACTTTTGACCATTCCGGCATTTCCATAGGAGGCTCGAATGCCGAGATGACAAAAATAAAGGCTTCAGTACAAAGACCAACGATCAGTAGCAAGCCGGAGTAGGGCCAGTGTTGTAGTTTAAACAATGCACCTAATAATACGATTGAGGCACCCAAGTTATAAACATAGCCCGAAAATATCTTCCAACGTTTACTTTGTATTATTTCTCCAATGTTCATTTTTTTTCAGAATTAAGGTTTGACTAAAATTCATTCCCAAAAGAGGATCTTACACAACGAAATCCTATATATGATTTAGCAGTATCTTGGTATTCAAAACTCCGCGTTGAAACTTGTAGAAATGCCGAAATGTCTTTCCAGGAACCTCCGCGGATAACTTTGCGTTTCATAACTGGTGCATCATTTGGGCGCGCATTGTACTCAAAGTTCGGATTGAAGTCATTGACGTACATGTAAGCTGACTCATCGAAAGCTGTAATGGTCCATTCGGCCACGTTACCAGCCATGTCGTAAAGGCCGAAATGGTTCGGCTCATAGTGGCCTACTCGTAAAGTAGCCAAACCATCATCTTCAACATAATTTCCCCGCAGTGGCTTAAAGTTGGCCAGGAATTTTCCTTTCTCGTTGCGGGTATAATAGCCACCCCATGGGTACATGGAAATTTCTTTATCTCCGCGGGCCGCATATTCCCATTCCACCTCTGTAGGCAAGCGGTAATCCTGAATCTCAGGCTCTCCGTGGCTGGTCAGGTAATCATTGTGCAGCTTGGTTCTCCAGTGGCAAAATGCTTTGGCTTGTTGCCAGGTTACCCCAACAACCGGGTAGTCATCAAATCCGGGATGCCAAAAGTATTTGGTCGTCCAGGGTTCGTTATAGGCATAGGTATAATCTCTGATCCAGACCAAGGTGTCGGGATAAACATTTGCTGTTTCGCTGAAAATAAACGAGGAGCGGTTTTCAATGGGGCGTTCTTCTCCGTTGGCGTCAATTACAGTACCTTCGTAGCTTTGGGTTTCATAGTTGTACCGGTTGGTTCCTTTGGCAGCCTGTTTATAGTCAATCCAATAGTAAGTATAGAAAAGCTTTCTGGAATCAATTTCTTTTTTCCCGAAGAAACGCTCATTGCTTGGAATGTACATTGGTTCAAGGGCATCCATGAAGTCCGGATTATCCCATTCCAGACGCTCATCCCAATTGATGCGCGGCGGATCGATGATATTGCCATCCCGGTCTTCACTAACCATAAATTCCGGATACTGTTCACCTACCAGTGTGCGGGCAATGGAATCACGAACCCAGTTGACAAACTGGCGATACTCATTGTTGGTAATTTCGGTGTCGTCCATCCAAAAAGCGTCGACAGAAACCGTTTTAGTGGGAGTCGAAGACCAGGTTGGATCCTGATCGTTAGGTCCAATATTGACGCTTCCACGGTTTATAAAGGTCATTCCGTATGGCGCTGGCTCAAACCACTTACCCCTTCCTTGAACACCGGTTAGCTCGCCATTGCCGGATTTGCCGCAACTGGACATAAGTAAAACAGTTGCGATGATTAAACCTTTCGAAAATATGTCTTTCATAACTACGCGTATTGCTTTCATAAGATTAGCTTACAAAAATCGGATACTTTTATATTTTTTTAATCTGCCCTTCCCAAAATCAACAGCATAACGCAGGTAAATTTCCTGCGATCCGTATCCATATCTCCCCAGAGCAGAGGTTGTGATATCATAGGCCAAGCCAATGTTTAAACCATTGAGCATTTCAATGCCAAGTAAAATGGCGACAGCATCATCTATACGATAACTTAATCCGCCTGAAACCCGTTCGTTGTAAACCAAGCCAAGCGTGAAATCAACCTGCGTACTCCGGAGGTCTGATTTAGCAAATACGGCTGGTCGCAACTCAAATAACGGATTCGACAGGCTTATATTGTATCCCCCTGATAAATAGTAGTGTCGGGTGAAAAAAGTGTAAGCCCGATCTGCAAAATTGATTTTTGCTTCGTTTAAATGGGTTACCGAAATGCCCGCAAAATAATCATTTGATTTTAAAAATACACCAAAGCCAAGATCAAGGGCCAATTGGCTGGATTCTCCCTTGGGGATGAAGTCGTCAGATCCGGGAGCCGTGGTGTACCCGGTTTCTGGTATTGTCCAATCGCCATTGATGGCTTTGTTAAATATACCAAAGGAAGTACCAATACCGAGATCGCCGATACTGGTTGTTGTATGGTAAGCATAGTTCAAGTTTACGAAAACGTTTTTTTCATATCCCAGTTCATCACTGATGATATTTAGTCCTACCCCACTTGTTCCGCCAAATATGTTAGCAGTAGTTTCCACGCTGAATAACAGTGTTTTTGGAGCGCCATCAAACCCGCTCCATTGGTATCTGTTCAATATTAGTCCAGTTATTGCTTCATTACTTCCAGCGAATCCCGGGTTTACTGCTAATTGAGTTTCCCGATTGAAACTAAATTGGGGATCCTGCTGTCCGTATGCGGCTAAGTTAACGAATATTGATAAAAATAAAAAGTAAAATATTTTTTTCATAAACTGGCTGTTACTGCCGTTATTCTGAGCCAAAGTAAGTGAAAATAATAATTCTTTCAGATGTTTCTATTCGACGCGCTACCAAATTTTTCAACGAAATAAGAGATTATTTATTTTGCATTCGGTTTAATTTACGAATATTTTTCCACCAACGATCTGGTATTTCGTTTTGTGCAGCCAGGCGATAATCATCTTCTGTGCAGGCAATGATATGTTCCCGGGTGTCTTCTTCGTCCGAGATTTTCATCCACCAGCGGCCTGTTTTTTGACTTTGATAAAATGTTAGTGGTAAGTCAATATCATCAATCTCGAGCAAGAACTCGTTAAATTCATCGGTTTTCTTGCTGGGTGTTTCTACTTTTCGGTAATAAGCCCCTTCCAGAAAATGCCAAACAACCTGGGCAAAAAGCTTGCTGCTCAGATCATCGTGATCCAGGCGAGGAACAAGGTTGAAAAATCCGGCAACTTTGAGTTGGTCGGCCATGCCGGCATAATGGCCAATCTGGCAGGCTTCTTCTGCATACAGACCATTGGGCGAACCAAAATATTGAGCGGGTGCTTCCAGCAAACGAATGGCGCTAATGTCAAAACTTAAAACATCCGCATCGCGCATATAGGGTTCGATGTTGGACATGTCGTATCGAATTTCTCCGAGTCGTTTTAGTTCAGAGCCTAACTCGTGGCTGTAATCCAACTCCAAGCTATCAACAAAATAATTTTGGTAGCCTAAAATAGTTTGCGCATACAGGTTGGGCTGTCTTTCAATAATGAAGTTCAGGTAGGTCTCCGAATTGATGGATTTAATTCCTTTTTTGAAGTCAAACTTGGGGTCGATGTTGACCAGGTTAAATGGATTGGCTTCAAAGGCTTTGGTAATCCCAAATGTCAGATCCTGGCTGCCTCCAAGCAAAACAACTGTTTTGCCTTGCTCGACCAGGTTGCTACAAACGTCGCGAAGAGCATAGTAGCTGTCGTTGACAGTTTTGCCGATCCGGATGTTCCCCAGATCCAGAATTTTAAACCGGGGCGATATACGGTTCAAGTTGTAGAGGTGTTGGCGAATTTTATTGGGCGCTTTTGCACTTCCTTTTACCACGGCATTTCGGTCTTCTTCCATGCCAAGCAAAACAATATCGGCTTTCTCCAATGGGAGCTTCGTTTGATTTTTTTCAAGAAGTTTCCCCAGGCTGAACTTGGATTGCACCCATGATGCCGGCTTCCATTTTGAAAAATCAACTGGTTTCAGATAAAGCTTGATATTGGTCTCACTCATATTTTCTACTGTAATTTTTTGCGCCCGTGTACTCTATGTGCTCTGGTCTGATTGCTATTTGCCGTCTGGAGCTGTAAACTAGGCCGACTCATACAATCATTCTTTTTCAGACAATGAAAATAAATAAAAAAGGCAAACATTTTCACGTTTGCCTTAAGTTGATATTATTTTTTCTTTTTTCGCTTGGGCTTGGGGCCTTCTTCTATAATTTTCATACAGTCTTCAAGGCTTAGCTTTTCGGCCTCCGTATCCTTCGGGATCTTGTAGTTTTTCTTCTTGAATGAAATGTAAGGTCCCCACCGGCCATTCAGAATGCGCAACTCGGGCTCCTCATCAAAGACTTTGATCAGTGCTTTCCGATCCTTTTCGCGCTTGGCCTCAATCAGCTCAATGGCCCGGTCAAGTTCAATGGTATATGGATCATCCACATTCTTCTCAAGCGAAACAAATTTGTTGTCGTGGCGCACATAAGGGCCAAAGCGGCCAATGGCTACGGACACTTTTTTCTCTTCGTATTCACCCAAATCACGAGGAAGTTTAAACAGGTCTAAGGCTTCTTCCAAAGTGATGGTTTCCAGATGCTGGCCTGTTCTTAGAGACGCAAACTGTGGTTTTTCACCTTCTTCGGTGGTTTCGCCCAACTGGGCCAAAGGACCGTAGCGTCCAATTTTTACCGACACCGGCTTGCCGGTTTTGGGGTCATCTCCTAAAATGCGCTCACCATTGGTGCGTTCGGAAACTTCCAGAGCATTCTCCACACTTTTATGGAAAGGCTGGTAAAACTGGTCAATCACTTCATTCCAAATGCGTTTTCCATCAGCAACTTCATCAAATTCAACCTCTACGTTGGCGGTAAAGCGCAGATCCATGATTTGAGTAAAGTATTTGATTAAGAAATCATTCACCACCATGCCAATGTCTGTTGGGAACAGTTTGGACCGCTCGGCGCCGGTAATCTCAGTTTTAACGGTTTCTTTCAATTCGTTATTCACCAGGCTCATATGAATGAACTGGCGTTCCACGCCCGGCCGATCTTCCTTGACCACATAGCCCCGGTTTTGTACGGTTGTAATGGTTGGGGCATAAGTTGACGGACGACCGATGCCTTGTTCTTCCAGTTTTTTCACCAGACTGGCCTCGGTGTAGCGCGGTGGCTTTTGAGTGAATCGTTGAGTGGCTTCAATTGTTTCAGCACGTAAAACCTGCTTTTCTTTTACCGGAGGAAGCAAGCTGGCAGCTTCGTCTCCCTCGTCTTCGTTATCGGTCGATTCGAGGTAAACGCGCAGAAAACCATCAAATTTGATCACTTCTCCGGTAGCCTGAAACAGCTCGGGACTGTTTGAAACCGCAATGTTAATGGTTGTACGCTCTAATTCGGCATCAGCCATTTGCGAGGCGATGGTACGTTTCCAAATCAGTTCGTAAAGTCGTTTTTCCTGGTTTGAACCACTTACTTCTTCCTGATCAATATAGGTTGGACGGATAGCTTCGTGAGCTTCTTGTGCTCCTTTCGACTTGGTTTTGTACTGACGTACTTTATGGTATTTCTCACCCAGCGTTTGGATGATTTTTTCTTTGGCTGTGTTTACGGCCAGCGATGAAAGGTTTACCGAATCGGTACGCATGTAGGTAATCTTACCTGCTTCGTAAAGCTTTTGGGCAACCGACATGGTTTGCGACACGGAGAAACCAAGCTTGCGGCTGGCTTCCTGTTGCAAGGTTGATGTGGTAAACGGGGCCGCCGGGGTACGTTTCGCCGGTTTGGTTACGATATCAGCAATGTTGAATTCGGCTGTTTTGCATTTTTCCAGAAAAGCATGGGCTTCTTCTTTTGTTTCGAAGCGCTTTTTCAGGTCGGCCTTTAATTCAACGACATTGCCGTTTTTGTCGGGGACGAGGAAAACGGCTGTGATTCGAAAGTTGGAATTACTTTCGAAATTGATGATTTCACGTTCGCGCTCGACAATTAATCGAACGGCTACAGATTGTACTCTTCCGGCTGAAAGTGAGGGTTTAACCTTTTTCCAGAGCACGGGAGATACTTCAAATCCTACAATGCGATCAAGAACCCGACGTGCCTGCTGGGCATTCACCAGGTTTTCGTCAATTGGGCGTGGATTCGCAATTGCTTTCAGTATTGCTTCTTTGGTAATCTCATGAAAAACAATCCGCCGCGTTTTTTCAGGTTTTAGCTTCAGCACTTCTTTCAAGTGCCAGGCAATGGCTTCCCCCTCGCGGTCCTCATCGGATGCGATCCAAACCATCTTGGCTTCCTTGGCTAATTTCTTAAGCTCCGTAACGATTTTCTTCTTATCAGGCGAAACAATGTATTTGGGTTGATAATTGTTCTCCATATCAATCCCAAAGTCTTTTTTCTCGAGGTCTCTGATATGCCCCATGCTTGATGTTACAAAATAATCTTTCCCTAAAAATCGTTCGATTGTTTTGGCTTTTGCCGGGGACTCGACGATAACCAGATTCTCGTGCATAAAAACCTCCTGTTTTCTAAAAATTTCTGCAAATAAAAGAAAATGCTTGACCATCTTCAAATTTTACTCCAATATTTTTGGTTTCATATTTGTTTGATAATGATTATTTTATTGTGTCTTTGTGCTCATTGATAGCTTGCTGAGTCGAAATCGGACAGGGGAAAGTGGGGAATCATTTCGGGCCTGCTTTTTTTGTTTAATGTTGTGAAGGCGAACTTTTAAGCGCAGCCTGTTTTCTGCTGCAAAAAATAATATTCTTATTCCTTTCGTTATATTTGCCGCAAACTTTTTATTGCATCGCATGGAAAAGAAAAAAAATAATTTCAAGAAATATTCTTACCTGTTTTGGTCCCTTTATTTTACTGGTGTACTGGCGGTAGTTGCGTTTTTCTTTTTTATCGCTAAAGGTAAACTGGGCGAAATGCCAACCTTCAGTGAACTGGAAAACCCGCAAAGCCTATTGGCTTCCGATGTTATATCGCGCGACCATGTGGTTATGGGCCGTTACTTTCGGGAAAACCGGAGCTATGTGGCTTACGAAAAATTGCCCCAGGAGCTCATCGATGCCTTGATTGCAACCGAAGATGTCCGGTTTTACAGTCACTCCGGAATTGATCTGCGTGGCTTGCTGCGTGTGGTAAAAGGAGTGGTGATGGGCGATAAAAGCTCAGGTGGTGGAAGTACGATCACTCAGCAATTGGCTAAAATGTTATTCCCGCGACAGGAGTTTGAGAATAATTTGCAGTTGGTCTTTCGCAAGTTTAAAGAGTGGGTAATTGCCGTTAAACTGGAGCGAAGCTATACCAAAGAGGAAATTATTACCATGTATTTAAATAAGTACGATTTCCTGAATTTGGCCGTGGGGGTTAAATCAGCTTCGCGTATTTATTTTAATATAGAGCCTGATTCCTTGCAGTTGCATCAGGCGGCTATGTTTGTCGGCATGGCAAAGAACTCATCACTGTACAACCCGGTTCGTCGTCCGGAGTTGACCAAACAGCGCCGCAACGTGGTACTGGAGCAGATGAAGAAATATGGCTATATCAACCAGCACACGTATGATTCGGTGCGAGTGATGCCCCTTGGACTGGATTTTCAAAAAGAAGATTTTAAGCGTGGCCTGGCTCCTTACTTTCGGGAGTACCTGAGGATTACCATGGGGGCTTCCAAGCCTGAGCGGAGTAAGTACGCTTCGTGGCAGCAGGTTAAATTTGAAGAAGACTCGGTGGAGTGGGCTACAAACCCTTTGTTTGGCTGGTGTAAAAAGAATTTTAAACCTGATGGCACCAACTATGATCTCTATGAAGATGGCTTAAAAATATACACTACCATTGACTCGCGCATGCAGAAATATGCCGAAGAGGCAGTTGAGGATCACTTAAAACTGGACTTGCAGCCTGATTTTAACAGGCACTTAAAGCGGCTAGAAAATCCACCTTTTTCGGGCGATATGAGTGATGAAGATGTAGACGGTTTGCTGAACCGGGCCATCCGTCAGAGTGAGCGCTACCGGGTGTTGCGTCTTCAGGGAAAAAACTTCAAGCAAATTCGGAAAATTTTTGAGGAGCCAACAGAAATGGAGGTCTTTACCTGGGCGGGCGACCGGGATACTATTATGACTCCTTTGGATTCAATCAGGCATTACCTGGGGTACATCCGCTCTTCGTTTATGAGCATGGACCTGGCAACGGGGCAGGTACGGGCTTATGTCGGAGGTCCTAACTATAAGCACTTCATGTATGATATGGTTAAAGGGGGTAAGCGCCAAGTGGGTTCTACCGTGAAACCCTTCCTCTATACTTTGGCTATGCAGAATGGTTTATCGCCTTGCACCAAGGTGCCCAATGTGCGGCAGCAGTTTGTGATGCCTGATGGAACCATTTGGGAAGCAAAAAACTCGGGACGTGCCCGCGAAGGGGAGATGGTTACTCTGAAATGGGGATTGGCCAACTCCGTGAACCAGATTTCTGCCTGGGTGATGAAACAGTTTAATCCACAGTCGGTGGTGGACGTCATGCATAAAATGGGCATTTACAGTTACGTTGATCCGGTTCCATCCATGTTCCTCGGGACTTCAGATATCACCTTGTATGAAATGGTGGGTGCCTATGGAACCTTTGCCAATAAGGGCGTATTTACGCAGCCTATTTTTGTTACGCATATTGAAGATAAGCATGGTAATGTGATTGCCCGTTTCCGACCCGAACGTCATGATGCCATTGATGAGCAAACGGCCTACCTGATGATCAATTTGCTGCGCGGTGTAGTTGACAGAGGGTCCGGAGGAAGGGTGCGTTGGCATCCGGTTTATGGTCAGATTAAAGGACCGGTTGCCGGAAAAACCGGAACGACGCAAAACCATTCCGATGGGTGGTTTATGGGAATAACTCCCCAGTTGGTGGGCGGTGTGTGGACCGGCGCTGACCTTCGGAGTATTCACTTTGATGACATTCGCACAGGACAGGGCGCGAATATGGCTTTGCCGATTTGGGGACGGTTTATGCGTAAGGTGTATGCCGATAAGACCCTGGAATATACGCCGGATCATGAGTTTGAAAAGCCCATGAACTTTATTATGAATCTGGACTGTGACGAGGAAAATGATGTTCAGCAGAAACCGGCTGAGTTCGAAGATTTCTTTTAAACTTTTGAAAGAGATGGGGATGCCAGTTGAGCGGCGGTGGCTCGCCCATGAAGTTGAAAAAGATAGCCTGAAATAGTAAAAACCTGCGCCTATGGTCAGCCATGAGCGCAGGTTTTTTTTTTTTTTTTATGGTTTTTAGTCGTTTAAAAAGCGTTTGGTAATGTCGCTGTAGCTTCCAATCCGTCGGTCGCGGAAGAAGGGCCAAATCCGGCGTACATCTTCTGAACGGGTTAAGTCAACCTCCACCAGCAGGTTTTGTTCCTGGTCGGTGGATGCCTGCTCCAGAAATTCCCCTTGAGGACCACATACAAAACTGTTTCCCCAAAACTGAATCCCTTCGGAAAGCGCTGACGGATCAGCTTCATGTCCCACCCGGTTGACGCTGATAACAGGCACACCGTTGGCTACAGCATGCGAGCGCTGGATGGTGATCCAGGCATGGCGCTGACGTTCTTGTTCTGCTTGGTCATCACGCGGATCCCAGCCAATGGCTGTGGGGTAAATCAGAAGTTCAGCTCCGGCCATGGCCATCAGGCGCGCTGCTTCGGGATACCACTGATCCCAGCAAACCAATACACCGAGTTTGCCCACCGATGTTTGAATGGGTTGAAAACCAAGGTCGCCGGGTGTAAAGTAAAATTTTTCGTAGAAACCCGGATCATCCGGAATATGCATCTTGCGGTATCTTCCGGCCATGCTGCCATCGGTTTCAAACACCACAGCGGTGTTGTGGTAAAGGCCACTGGCCCGTTTTTCAAACAGCGAAGTTACCAGTACCAGGTTGTGTTTTTTGGCCAATTCGCCATAAAATGTTGTCGATGGTCCGGGAATGGGCTCAGCCAGGTCAAACACATCAACATCTTCGGTTTGGCAAAAATAGAGACTGTTATGTAGTTCCTGCAGAACCACCAGTTTGGCGCCTTGCTCGGCACATTGAGCAATGTTGGCGGCCAGCTTTTGCATGTTCTGCTCTGTGTTTTCGGTATTGCTTTGTTGGATCAGGCCAACGGTTAATTTATTTGTTGTCATGCTTGTTCATTTATGTAATTTACAAAACACCTTCAGGAAATTGCATGCTGATGCAATGAATAGAGCCATGCTGCTTGATTAGCGGACGGCTGTTGATGGGAATAATTTCCAGGTTTGGAAAGAGTTGTTTCATCACTTCCAGTGCTTCTGCATCTTGTTTTACGTCATAAACAGGAAGTAGAACAGCCTTGTTCAAAATCAGGAAATTGGCATAGGTGGCAGGCAAACGTTCACCGTCCTCATCAAAAACAGCATCAGGGAAAGGCAGCGCAACCAGATTAAACGGGTTGCCGTTCAAGTCGGTTAGCTCCTTTAATTCTGCTTCCATTTTCTGTAAGGCATCAAAATGCGGGTCATCTGCTGCTGGGGGTTGTACGTAGGCAATGGTGTCAGCACTGCAGAAGCGGGCCAGCGTATCAATGTGGCTGTCGGTGTCATCGCCTTTCAGAAAGCCATGATTTAGCCACAGAATTTTTTCAGCATGCAAGGTTTTTTTGAGGAAAAACTCAATGGCTGTTTGACTCAGATGCTCGTTTCGGTTTTTCGAAAGCAGGCATTCGCTGGTCGTTAAAATACAGCCTTCGCCGTTGCTTTCAATGGCTCCGCCTTCCAGAGTAAAGTAGGACAGATCTTGCATCAATACCTCTTTTGAGAAACTTTGTTGGCGAATGAGCTTGGGAGTGATCTGATTGTCGTAATTTGCGGCAAACTTCATTCCCCAGCCATTAAACCGAAAGTTTAGCAAGGTGGGTTTCCCCTCATCGAAGATTGTAATGGCAGCATGGTCGCGGGCCCAAGTGTCATTCACAGGCATTTCGCGAATGATAAGCCGGTCATTCTCTTCTTGCAGAAAGGACGGCAGTTTGCTTTTGACTCGGCAGACAACCAGCAGCTTTTCGCGAGCTAATATCTCTTTGGCAATTCGCTCGTACACCGGAATGACCTCATCCAACATATAAGCCCAGTCGGTGTGTTCGTCTGGCCAGGTGAGTTGAACACCACTTTGTTGGTGCCACTCGGCAGGGAAAAAGGACGTTTGTTGTTTCATCTGATATATTTGGCTGCTTGCGGCGATTCTTTTCGGTTAAAGGAAGTCATTTCCCGAATTTATTTCTTCTAAAAAGAAAAAAAATGATTTCGGTGACGTCCTTGGAAAAGAAATAGATACGCCTTATTTTTAAAAAGGCAAAAATAGAATAAAAAGATTGATGTGAAACAAATCGGTTATTCGTTGTTTTTATATGCTAAATTAGGGATTATGTCGTTTAGTTGAATATTATAAATTTTAATTAATAGGTTATGAAAAAAATGAAGAAGACTTCTTTTGTTGTGCTGTTGTCAGCCGTAATGATGTTGAGTAGTTGTATCGGTAGTTTTAACTTGACACGCAGTGTTTATGATTGGAACAAATCTGTTGGTGATAAATTTGTCAATGAGTTGGTGTTTTTGGCGTTGAACATTGTTCCTGTTTACGGAATCTCTGTTTTTGTTGATGCGGTGGTGTTGAACTCGATTGAGTTTTGGACCAATGAAAATCCGATGGCAATGAAAGAGGGCGATAAAAGTGAAAAGATTGTTGAAATTGATGGAAAATCGTATCAGTTGACTTCTGAGAAATACAAGATGACCATTCAGGAGTTGGGCGAAAACAACGAAAAAACAGAATTGGTTTACCGTGATGAGGACCAAAGCTGGTATATGAAAAAAGGAAACAAATACCAAAAGCTGGTTGAAGTTGAGTTAGGCGAAACTGCTTACAAAGTTGTTCTTCCTGAGGGTGAAATGACGATTCAAAGTGGCTTTGATCGTTTGGCATTGAAAGACGGTCTGGACTTTGCACGCCAGGTTGCGCTTCAGTAATCAGAAACTTCGTGCAATAAATAAATGAAAAATGGGATTGTAGTCGACTACAATCCCATTTTTCATTTCGTTTTATACAGGGCTAATTGCCCATTTTAATCTGGCTATTGATCTTGTCATTCTTTTTCTGATCAGGCAGCTCCAACGAGAGAATCATTGCTTCTACCTGGCGAAGCAGGTTTCGCTTGTCAAATCGGGGAGCGTAAACAAAACCATCCAGCATAACAATGCGGTTGTTGGCAGCATCCAATACCGAAAGGTTGACATAGGGGCCACCCATGAAATCACCTTCTACGCGCCAAAGGCCACGCATCTCGGCCGCATAGTTTTTTCTCAGCTCAAATACATTGAATACCGGCTCTACCTGGTGCTCGGTAGTCATGTAGCTGCCTTCCGTTGGGCCTGGCACTTGGGCCTTCAGTAGCGAATCGCGCTTGTTTAAAAGGTAGTTTGCCGTAAAGGTACTATCGGAAGTGTAGGGAAAAGTATGAATAATAATTCCTTGGCTGATGTCGGGTGTTTCGTAGCGAATCCAGGCAAAATCATCGGTTTGTTTGCTGACTTTGAATCCCGGCGGAACGTTGAGTTCAATCTTAAACTTGTCGCGAATGGTGTTTTTAGTGGCTACGTCGTGGTAGTTTTTGTAGTTCATTTGTAGCCGGTCGCGTTCAGCTCTTAGCATGTAGCCTACAATCCGGTCTGAATTTTGGTCAAACAGGCTGTTGAATTCTTCGGTCGATTTTGCATAGATGTTGACCACAGACTGCGGCCAGGCCCAAATGTCTTTCTTGAATTCAACCCTGGAACTGTCGACTGAATTTGAGATTTTCAACCGGATGATGTTTCGGCTTGTTCGGAAGATTTCCTTGAAAGCAGAGGGTGGAACATTAATCAGGTCAAAAATGGGTTCGTCCTGGGGCAGGCCCAATTGAGGCTGAGCCATTACTTCACGGAAGCGTTTCCCGGTGGCTCCTTCCCAGGTAGCATCGGGAACTACAACAACCAATTCGCCGGCTTTTCCGGTAATTTTTTTACGCATGTTGGTGTTGCTGTCCTGGCACGAGCTCAGTGCAAAAAGCAGAGCAACCAACATTAAGCTTGAAGTCAGTATTTGTTTCATAATTTAAGGAGATCTGGTTTGTGATGTATGAATAACAAAAATCTTACCACAAAAAAACCCGCCTTGTGGACGGGGTTTTGGTTCAAGCTAAACTGATTATTTATTAATTTTTTCAGTGTCTTTTTTTTCACTTGGTTGATCGTCATCATCTTCGTTGGTGGCTTTCTTGAATTCCTTCATTCCTTTTCCCAATCCCTTCATCAGCTCAGGAATTTTACGCCCGCCAAACAAGAGTAGTACAATGACTAATATGATGATGATCTCTTGTGGGCCAAACATGCCGCAAATAATCGATAAGTACATAGTCCAAAGTTTAATGGTTTCTACAAAAATAGAAAAAAATTAATCGCTTCTTAAGTAAAAAGCTTGATAATATCGTTTGCATTCGCATAAAGTACCAAGGTAAGCAGAATAATCATCCCGCTGATTTGTGCGTACTCTAAGAATTTTTCTCCTGGTTTACGGCCCGAAACAATCTCATAAAGCAGGAAGGTGACGTGACCACCATCCAGCGCCGGGATTGGAAGCAGGTTCATGACTGCCAAAATAATGGACAGGAAGGCCGTCATACTCCAAAAAGAATACCAGTCCCATGCCCCCGGGAAGATGTTTCCAATGGCAATGAATCCACCCAGCGATTCGTAGGCTTTCGTTTTGGGAGAGAAGATCAGTTTAAACTGCTTCAGGTAATCTTTAATGGTAGATATTCCCCGGTTGATACCGGCCGGGATCGACTCCCAAAAGCCGTATTCAATGGTTTCGAACTGGAGGTAATCGTATGCTTCTTTTTGCGGTTTTGCCTGAAAACCGGTGATCCCATCTTCGGGAACATTCACCGGAAGACTTAAGGCCTGTCCATTGCGAAGCACATTCAATTCAATGGTTTCGTTTTTATGTGCTTTGATATAGCTTAAAAACTCATCGTAAAACTGAAAGCTTTTACCATCAACGCCTTCAAAAACGTCTCCGGCCATCAGCCCGGCTGCTTCTGCCGGATAATCTTTTTCAACTTTGGCCACTTCCACATGAAAGTACCCACGAGGATTCATCACGCTGCGGCTCTTAATGAGCAGGGCAAGGTCTTCGTCCGAAACCTCTACATTCACTTCTTTGCCATCGCGCAACACCTGAATGGAATGGGCATTGTCCAGAATGACGGTCGGAATAATTTTATTAAACTCGCTAATGTATTCCTGATCGACCGACAACACTTTATCGCCGTTTTGCAGCCCAATTTGTTCGCCGGTTTCCGAAACCATGATTCCAATGGTCGCATTCTCAGTTGGTAAATACTGGGTTCCCCAGAAATATAATACACCGGCGTATATCACGAAGGCAAAAATGAAGTTCATCATTACCCCGCCAAGCATAATCAGCAAGCGCTGGTAAGCCTTCTTGGAACGGAACTCATGGGGTTGTGGAGGCAGTTGCATGGCCTCTTTGTCCATGGATTCATCAATCATGCCCGAGATTTTTACATAGCCACCCAGTGGCAACCAGCCAATTCCGTATTCTGTTTCGCCGCGCTTGGTTTTGAACAGGGCAAACCAAGGGTCAAAAAACAGGTAAAACTTTTCGACCCGGGTTTTAAAAAGCCGGGCAAAGGCAAAGTGTCCGAACTCGTGGAGCACGACTAATATGGATAAGCTGAGAATTAATTGAGCTGCTTTTATAATTACTTGTTCCATGCTATTTTATCGTCTTAATTTTACTTCGTTGTTTAATTAATGAAGTTGTTAACAATCGGGTCTCTTTATCGGTTTGAATATAATCGTCCAAAACCGGATTTTTTAGGTTTGTTACTTTTTGCATGCTTTCTTCAATGAGGGCGGGCATGTCGACAAATCGAATTTTTTCTTTCAAAAATGCCTGAACGACCACTTCATTGGCTGCATTCAGAATGCAGGGAAGGTTACCTCCCTTTTCCAAAGCTTCAAAAGCGAGTGCAAGGTTACGAAATTTTTTTGTATTCGGTTGTTCAAAGCTTAGCGTTGGATAGTCCAGGAAGTTGAACCGTGCAAAGTTAGACGGTAACCGCTGCGGGAAATTCAGCGCATACTGAATGGGTAATTTCATGTCCGGAAGTCCCATTTGGGCCTTCATCGATCCGTCGCGAAACTGAACAATGGAGTGGATAATGCTTTGCGGGTGGACAATCACATCAATCTGCGATGCTTTCAGGTCGAACAACCACTTGGCTTCAATTACTTCAAAGCCTTTATTCATCATGCTGGCCGAGTCGATGGTGATTTTAGCACCCATTTCCCAGTTGGGATGTTTCAGGGCATCCTCGCGAGTTACTTTCTCCAGCTGTGCTTCTGTCAGGTTTCTGAAAGGCCCTCCGGAAGCTGTGAGGTAAATCTTTTCGATTTCATTCATGTGTTCTCCGGCCAAACACTGGAAAATGGCGGAGTGTTCGGAGTCAACGGGGTAAATGTTGACTTTGTTCTGAACGGCTTTGCGCATGATAATTTCGCCGGCAACCACCAGGGTTTCCTTGTTGGCCAGGGCAATGTGCTTCCCGGCTTCGATGGCCCGGATGGTCGGAATTAAGCCTGAATAGCCCACCATGGCAGTAACTACCACGTCAACTGTTTCAAGCTGAACAACCTGCTCCAGCGCTTCCTTGCCTGCAAATATTTTAATGGGCTCATGTTTCAGCGCCTCTACCAGCGTATTGTAGCGGCAATGGTTGGCTACCACCACCATGTTGGGCTGAAACTGTTTGGCCTGCTGAACCAAAAGGTCGATGTTGTTATTGGCCGTAAGTACTTCCACCTCGAAATGATCGGGGTTTTGGGCAATTACTTCCAGTGTTTGCGTACCTATTGATCCGGTAGACCCAAGAATGGCTATTCGTTTTTTCATAGCAAATTTTAAAAATCAATGTATTTCTCCGGATCAAGCGCAATTCCCTGGTGCCACAGTTCAAAGTGCAGATGCGGGCCGGTTGTCAGCTCTCCTGTGTTTCCCATGATGGCAATTGCTTCGCCGGCTTTCACCTTGTCGTTTACTTTTTTTAGCAACTCGGCATTGTGTTTATACACCGAAACTAAATCGTGCTCATGTTGCAGGTAAATGATGTAGCCGGTATCAACGGTCCATCCGGCAAAAATTACCGTTCCGTCCATAACCGAAGAAATCCGGGAGTTGGGTAAACCTACCACATCAATCGCAACATGGTCATTTTGTTGGTCAAACCGGTTGGTGATAACACCTTTTAGCGGACTGAAAAAATGAAGGCTGGCAATGTTGGTCGGCTTCGAATTTTCTTGCTGAATGGAAAGACTGAGTTGCTCTTCCAGTATTTTTTGTTTGAAAATGGAGTCGTGGTTGTAATGATTGATCTCAATCTGATTGGATGGGATGGTGGTGTCTGCAATATAATCCGGGTCGTGCGGAACTTCGCCTTCAATTAGTAAACGAATTTTTTCAAAATAATTATCCCGAATTTGAAGTTGCTCTTCCAGCGAATCAACCAGCGTGGCGTTGTGCACAATCATTTGCCGAACTTCGGCTGACGGATAACCCGGAATAAATTCGCGGATGGGGGTGTAGGCAATAATCACAACGGTCAGCAATATCAGAATTAAGCTCCCAAAGCCTGCCAGGGTAAACACCTTGATCCGGGTAAGTTGCATGCTCCAAACGGTTTGGTAGGTCGAATCGTTGTAAATGATCAACCGGTAACGGTTTTTGAGCTTTTCAATTAAATTTTTCTTCTTTTTCTTTTTAACCATTGTAAGATTTTGGGAGCAACAAAATTAGCAACAATTCGATGAATGCCTATTGAAGCGCATTGAAATTAATACTTTTTAACGGATTTAAAGATGGTGAAAAAATAAAAAAGTGAAGAATGTTTTGTTATTTCAAAAACATACTCTATATTTGCAACCGCATTTGAGGAAGTAATTACCGAGAATGTACGTTCAAAACAGACAAAAAACATTCAAAATATATTGCGGGATGGAGCAGTTGGTAGCTCGTTGGGCTCATAACCCAAAGGTCGTCAGTTCGAGTCTGGCTCCCGCTACACCGAAAGGAGAATCAAGAAATTGGTTCTCCTTTTTTTATGCACTTTTCTTTGCTCTTCAAGCTTGTTTTGTTCAAGCTTACTGCTTCCCTTTTCATGGACTACCGGGCGTAGTTTCGTCTTTCTTTTTAACTCCATCGTTTACTTCTGATTCTGTTTTCTTTTAACTAGAACCAAGCCTCATTTGTGTTCGTATATATTATTGAAAGTTCGTTGTGCCCCGAAGGCTAAAAGCCTGGTGTCATGAACCGTGTTCATTTCCTTCTTCCTTGAAGGATGCGCTAACATCTTCCGCTTGAGTTACTCTTTACATGTTTCGATTTTATGATCGCAAATAAAAACCAAAAGTTATGGAAGTCAAGAAATATCCATCTTGTGATTTGAATTGTTATCGGAATTTGTTGATTGAGATCGGCTTGGTCATCGCTCTGGGGATTGTGTTGCTTGCTTTTGAGTTTAAAACCAATGTTACGAAAGCTGAGTTTACAGGAACCTTAGCGGTGCAGGAAGTTGAAACCGAAATTATTCCGATAACCAGGCAGGAAGCCGTGAAGCCGCCTGAACCACCACCTCCGCCCAAGGTTGTGGAAGTGCTTAACATCGTAGCCAACGATGTTGAGATTGAAGATGAACTGGAAATTATGGACAGTGAAGCGGATGAGGAGACAGAGATTGATGTCAGTCCGATTGTTGTTGATTATGCGCAAGAGGAACGCGAAAAGGAAGAGGAGCAGGTGTTTTACATTGTGGAAGAGATGCCGGAGTTTCCGGGTGGCGAATTGGCCTTGCGTAAATACATTGCTGATGCCATTAAATATCCGGTTGTTGCCCAGGAAAATGGCGTTCAGGGCAAAGTCTATGTGTCATTTGTTGTGGGCAAGGACGGACGGGTTACCGATGCCAAAATCATCCGCAGTGTTGACCCGGCGCTGGATAAGGAAGCTTTACGCGTTGTGAACAGCCTGCCGATTTGGAAACCGGGCAAACAGCGCGGCGAGCCTGTGAAAGTGGCTTTCAGCGTACCCATTAGCTTTGTGTTGCAATAGCCGAAATGAACCCGAAGCCTTTGCGAATCATGGTTAACCCTGGTAGAAATGCCGGGGTTAATTATGGTGTGTGATTGCACTTCTGTCCTCGATAGAGTTGTGATGCTCATTGAGCCTGCAATTGGCGGTTAAGGGAGGTGTTTTACCTACGAGGGCCTGACATTTAGCCAGACCCTCCTTGTTGTGCAAAACCCCAGAAACCCTCTGTTGTATAAGATGTGCGGCTGCTGTTGAAAAAAGTCACGTGTGACTTTGGTTAAAACCACGTGTGACTTTGATCGAAATCACGTGTGACTTTAGGTAAAACCACGCGTGACTTTTTTGAGCCGGTCAATGTGCTAGGTCGTTTTTTTGATTTTGTTGAATCCGGCATCCTCGATGGCCGCCAAAATGCGCTTGCCGGGCCGGTAATTTACACTTACTTTTTTAATCGATTCAGCAGTAACATTTGTTTTCAGAAGTTCCCCCTTGCTGCTGATGGCCGGGTAGAGACTGCCCAGTTTTTCGAGCCTTACAATCCGGCTTTGCGCCAGTTTATCCTGAATCACATTCTCCAGAGCATAAATAACCCCCCGGATATCGGCTTCCGACAGGGCACTGAACTTTTCAATGTCTTTAACCAGCTCATCAATGCCGGCTTCTTTACCGAATTGAATGTGTGCATAGTACTTCTTTTCGCCACCACCCACCACTCCGGGCTGGCCTTTTTCTATTACCGTATAATCTATTGACATGGTTATTCCTTTTTAAAAATTAAACAAATTGATCAATGAAGAGGGCTTGGGAGTTTTGAGCGCTGAAGCAGGGCTTTTGTTTTAAAATGATCGTTTTAGCCCGGATTGCTTCCAGTTGGTTGTGCGAATAAAAATGGAGCAGAAGCGGGGTGGGTTAAAGCTGCTTGCCATTAGTGAGTCAGAGGCATCCGGCAGGAGTTGTTGCTCACGCCGGATATGGTTCTTTCTTGGGGAATTGATGAATCAGGCTGATGCCTGACGGGTTATTGTTAATCATCAATCTAAATTAAAAAAGATATCCCGGAAATATAATATGTTTTTCAACATAATTAATCATTCCTTCATCCTTCTGGCTGTATGCCTTCTTCCTTCTTGCTGCTTTTTCCGGTTTCCTTTCTTCTTGATTCATTCGTCCGGCAGATTCCCTATCTTTGATTTTTTACAGAAACCCCTGGCTTGATCAACACGTTGCAAGGCGTTAAGCTTGAGGAGGTTTGACCGAAAGTAACAGAAAAGGAATTGCATAAAGAAAAGAACGATGGCGCTGAATCAGCAACAAAAAGAAGCCTGGCACCGGGCAGCGGCTCTTTGCAGCCGCGCGGAAAAATGCACGGGCGATATCCGCAAGAAACTACAGGATTGGGGGCTCGAAATGGAAGAAACAACAGAAATCATCCATTTATTGATTGAGGAGAAATACATTGATGATGAGCGTTTTGCCCGAAGTTTTGTGAAGGATAAATTTCGCTTTAACCGATGGGGAAGGGTGAAGATCAGCTTTCAGCTACGGGCCAAGCAAGTGGATGCCGGGATCATTGACGCGGCGCTGGAGGAGATTGATGAAGCGGCCTACCAGGAGCAGCTCTTGGATTTGTTGAGGGAAAAGAACAAAAGCGTAAAGGCGGCGACCGATTACGACCGGAAAGCCAAATTGATTCGTTTTGCACAGGGCCGGGGCTTTGAGCCGGATTTTATTTTTCCGGCAGTGGACCATTTGTTAAGGGAAAGCTAAACCAAAAGGCTGGCTGGCCCGTTCCTTTCAGACTGAACACGATCTTCCTTTTTGGATGTTTTAAGGACAGAAGTTTCAGGAGCAAAATGAAAACCGTATTTTTAGCCCTTCAATTTTTTTAGGGGCCACGAACTTGAAGACAGATAAAACGAATTGACAATGATTCCTTTCACACATTTACACGTACACTCACAATATTCAATATTAGATGGAGCCGCAAGCGTAAAAGGACTTGTGGCCAAAGCCAAGGCCGATGGCATGAAGGCACTTGCCCTGACCGATCACGGGATGATGTTTGGGATTAAGGAATTTTATGATGTGTGCAGGCGGGAAGGTGTTAAACCCATTTTGGGATGCGAAACCTACGTGGCTACTCGCACGATTCAGGATAAAAGCGATAAGGTTGACCGGTCGGGAGACCACCTTATTTTGTTGGCGAAAAACCTGAAAGGTTACCACAACCTGATCAAGTTGATATCCATTGCCAGTAATGAGGGCTTTTATTACAAGCCACGTATTGATAAAAACATTCTGGAGAAATACAGCGAAGGACTAGTTGTTTCCTCGGCTTGTTTGGGGGGAGAGGTAGCGCAGCACATCATGAAATCATCGATCGAGGATGCCGAAGAAACCATTAAATGGTACAAGTCGGTTTTTGGCGACGATTATTACCTTGAGCTGCAGCGCCATCAATCGGATGATCCGCAACGCAATGAGGATGTGTATAAAAACCAGGTTTTGGTCAATAAGGTAATTCTGGAGCTGGCCGAAAAGTACCAGGTTAAGGTGATTGCCACCAACGATGTGCACTTTATCAATGCAGAGGATGCCGACGCGCACGACCTGCTGATCTGCCTGAATACGGGTAAGGATATTGACGACCCCACGCGGATGCGCTATACCAAGCAGGAATGGTTTAAAACCACGGCTGAGATGAACCAGCTGTTTGCCGATGTGCCGGAATCGTTGGTGAACACCCAGGAAATTGCCGATAAAATTGAAGAGTACGAGCTGAACTCATCGCCCATTATGCCGGAGTTTCCGATTCCGGAAGAGTTTGGAACCGAAGAAGAGTATGCGCAAAAATATACAGAGGAACAATTAAAAGAAGAGTTTAAGGACGGTGCTTTTGAGCGCTTGGGAGGATATAAAAGTGTTCTTCGGATTAAGTTGGAGGCCGAATACCTGAAACACTTGGCCTATTTGGGGGCTCAGGAGGATTACCGCTATGGAAACCCTATTCCGGCAGATGTGAAGGAACGCCTTGATTTCGAGTTGGAAACCATTAAAACGATGGGTTTTCCGGGCTACTTCTTGATTACCCAGGATTTTATCAACGCCGCGCGGGAGATGGGGGTTTTGGTGGGACCTGGACGGGGGTCGGCTGCGGGTGCCGCCGTTTCGTTCTGTGTCGGAATCACCAACATTGACCCCATTAAGCACGACCTGCTGTTTGAGCGTTTCCTGAACCCCGACCGGATTTCAATGCCCGATGTGGATATTGACTTTGATGATGACGGCCGACAGCTGGTGCTCGATTGGGTGACCGAAAAATATGGCCGCGACCGCGTAGCGCATATCTGTACCTTTGGAACAATGGCCACGAAGCTGGCGATTCGTGATGTGTCGCGCGTGCTGAAGCTGCCCTTGCCCGAGGCCGATCGCCTGGCGAAGTTGGTGCCTGAGGCTCCTAAAATGAGTTTTGTCAAGGCGTATAAGGAAAGTCCGGAACTTCGGAATGAAAAGAAATCGGATAACCCCCTGATCGCTTCAACCCTAAAATTTGCCGAAACGCTTGAAGGCTCGGTTCGGCAGACCGGGGTGCATGCCTGTGGGATTTTGATTGGACGTGATCCGCTGGATGAGCACATTCCCTTGATGCCCACCAAAGAGGAAGATTTATACACGACCCAGTATGACGGACGTTATGTAGAAGATATTGGTTTGCTGAAGATGGACTTTTTGGGGCTGAAAACCCTGTCCATTATCAAGGAAACCCTGGAGAATATCCGCTTGTCGCGCAAGTTGGAGGTGGATATTGATGCCATTCCAGGCGATGATGAAAAGACCTTTGAGCTTTTTAGCCGGGGCGATACGACAGCCATTTTCCAGTTTGAATCCCCCGGGATGAAAAAGCACTTGCGTAACCTGAAGCCCAACCGTTTTGAGGATTTGGTGGCCATGAACGCCCTCTATCGTCCGGGTCCCATGGAATACATCCCCGATTTCATTGATCGGAAACACGGTCGCAAGCAAGTGCAATATGACCATCCGATGATGGAGAAATACCTGAAGGATACCTATGGAATTACGGTGTTCCAGGAGCAGGTGATGTTACTGTCGCGACACTTGGCTAACTTTACGCGCGGTGACTCAGATTCACTGCGTAAGGCAATGGGTAAGAAGATTAAGGCCATGATGGATAAGCTGAAAGTGAAGTTTATCGATGGCTGTAAAGCAAACGCGAAGTTTGTTGAGGGCTGTGAGGAAATGAACAAGGAGCCCGAAGTGATTATTGAAAAGATTTGGAAAGACTGGGAGGCCTTTGCATCCTATGCCTTTAACAAGTCGCACTCGGTGTGTTATGCACATATTGCATACCAAACCGGTTACCTCAAAGCGCACTTCCCGGCTGAGTTTATGGCGGCGAACATGAGTCGAAATCTGAGTAATATTGTGGATATTACCAAACTCATGGAGGAGTCAAAACGGATGGGTATAAATGTGTTGGGGCCTGATGTGAATGAGAGTTTCAATAAGTTTATGGTAAACCCCGAAGGCGATGTTCGTTTCGGAATGGCCGCCATTAAAGGGGTAGGAGCAGGTGCTGTGTTCGACATCGTAAAAGCCCGCGAAGGCGGCTTGTTTACCTCGGTGTTCGACTTTGTGGAGCGCGTTAACCTGCATACCGTTAATAAAAAGAATATTGAAGGCTTAGCCATGGCCGGTGCTTTTGATAGTTTTGGGCTAAAACGCAGTCAGTTTTTTGCCAGCATGGCCGAGAATGAACCCACTTTTCTGGAGCGGCTGACCCGCTACGGACAACAAATGCAGCTGGAAAGCAACAATGCTCAGCAGTCGCTGTTTGGTGAAATTATGTCGGCACAAGCTGTAAAAACCCCCGATATTCCAGACGTTCCCGAATGGCCCAAAATCGTTCTGCTGGAGAAGGAAAAAGCCTTGATTGGGATTTACCTTTCGGCCCATCCCTTGGATGACTTCAGGCTGGAGGTTGATAATTTTACCAGCAACGAATTCTCCTTGAAGGATCTGAATAACAACATTGAAGCGCTGAGAGGGAAGGAGCTAACTTTTGCCGGAATGGTGACCGAAAGCCGCGAAGCAGTTGGTAAGACCGGCAAACCATTTAGCACCATGACCCTGGCAGATTATACTGATTCTTATACCTTTTTCTTTTTTGGAAAGAACTATGTGGAATTTTCGAAATACTGCAAAACAGGGCTTTTCCTGATGGTGAAGGGGCAGGTTCAGCCACGTTTTAACTCCGATATGCTGGAATTCAAAATTCGAACCATCGAGCTGTTGTCAGAAATCCGAAAGAACAACATCAAGTCGGTGACCTTGCAGTTGCCCTTGCAGAAAGTTACCCCGGATTTGATTCAGGAGATTGAAAACATCAGCATTAAGAACAAGGGGAAAGCCTTGTTGCGATTTAATATCTGGGATGCAGAAACAAAAAGTATGGTCAACCTGTTTTCTAGAAATACTCGCGTGGAAATGACGCATGAGCTGGAAGATTTTTTCCGGAAGCATGATTCGTTAACTTTTAAAATAAATTAGCTTTGCAGGCTTAAATAGAATAATAGATTAAAAAATATTGATTATGGCACAAGAAGTAAATGATGCAAACTTTGAAGAAATTGTTCTTCAGTCAGACAAACCGGTTTTAGTTGATTTTTGGGCAGAATGGTGTGGCCCTTGCCGCATGGTTGCTCCTGTGGTTGAAGAATTGTCGCAGGATTATGAAGGAAAATTGTTGGTTACAAAAGTTGATGTAGACAGCAACCCGGAAACAGCCATGAAATTTGGTATCCGCAACATTCCTACAATTTTGTTTTTCAAAGGTGGAGAGATTGTAGACAAGCACGTTGGTGCAGCACCAAAAGCCGCTTTGGCATCTAAGGTTGATGCGATTCTTTAAGACAACAAAGAAATCGATAACATAGAAAAGGGGCTCAACTTATTTCAGTTGAGCCCCTTTTTATTTGGGAATTGTTTTGTCTTTTTCAGACCAGGGAAAAAAATGCTTACTCAGCTTTTTTCTCTTCTGTTTCGTCAGTAGCAGGTGCTTCTGCTTGAGGAGCTTCCTCTGCAGCAGTTTCTTCAGCTACAACTTCTTCTTCTGCTTCTTCAGGAGCGTTAGCTGCTTCAGCTTCGGCTGCCAGTTCGGCATCACGCTTTGCAATTGCGGCAGCCCGGTCGGCGTTCACTTTTGCTTCAGCTTCCAATTGTTTGGCTTTTAACGAATCAGCATCTTGGTTCAGACGATCTTTTTTTGCTTGAATTTTAGCTTCTTTGTCAGCTAACCAAGCGTTAAAACGACGTTCTGCTTCTGCTTCGTCGAAAGCACCTTTGGCAACACCACCCATAAGGTGTTTCTTGTACAATACTCCTTTGTAAGATAAAATAGCTCTTACAGTGTCTGTTGGCTGAGCACCTTTTGTAAGCCAGTCTAAAGCTTTATCAAAATCAAGATCGATCGTAGCAGGATTTGTATTTGGGTCATAAGATCCAATCCTTTCAATTAAACGACCATCTCGTGGTGCCCTGCTATCAGCTACCACAATGTGGTAGAATGCTAAACGTTTGCGACCATGTCGCTGCAATCTGATTTTTGCTGGCATGTGAATTAATTTTAATTGATAACAATTTCTAATTGTGGCGCAAAGATATACTTTTATTTTTTTAAATGAAACATTCTTTTCTTGAGTTTTAAAAGATAACTGCCCGATAGAGAAGCCAAAATTGCAAGAAAGGGGCTCGGTCTGAAGTGGTTTATGAATTGCTGACAATGAGCTGGTAGTCTGGAAACATCAGGAATAATACTACTCTGGCTGCTTGCTTTGGTAGGGATAAAGTCCGGTTCAGGAATTCAAAGGGATGTTAATTGCAACTGGTGGAAGGAAAAGAGCCTCTTGACGGCCATGCTGCATTTAATCAAAAGGAGGATGGATTTCCGGCGTCAAATCTGAGAAAGAAATATTGAGTCATAATCGCTGTAGCTCAAGCAAAAGACAAACTGGCTGTATGCAACAAAGCCGGCATAAGGCTTGTTCTTAAAAATAAGATGTGTTTCGAAGACAGTTTGATGATTAACTTTTCAAAATATATAGCGTGCTTGTGTGTTTAAACCTGAGGGGCACCTGAAAAAGTTGAGGAAGGGAGCTGAAAAGTGAAAGTGCCAATATTATTTTTTTTTCAGACTGAAATAATACGCATAGACTCCTTTTGTCGTTTAAGATAAGGGTGGTGGATGCAGGTACTAATGCGGCTGAAGTTTGTTTGAAAGGAGGGATTAGCGATGTTTTTCAAAAAAAATAATTTTCCTCCGCAACCTTTTGCTGCTTGAAGCATCTATTGGAGACATTAAAACAAAATTTATAGAATTTAGAACACTATGAAAAAATTTATTCCTATTGCGGCAATTGCGATGATGTTTGGATTCGTTGCATGTGAGTCAGAAGAAGTAGCATTTGATTCTTCATCTGATGTGTTTGTGATTTCCAAAACAGTAGAGACAGAAAATGAAGTGGATACACTTTATGGATTAGCGTTGCACGTTTTTGCCAACAAGCCGATTAAAAGTGCAGCAGTAACAGCTGAAGATCAAACAGAATATACTTTAGAGGCTTTTCAAGGCTATAGTTTAGATTTCTACTACGAAACTCCCGAGAGTGAGTTCTCAACAGAGAAGCCATTGGTAGGATCATACAGCTTTGATATTCTGGCTGAATCAGCTGAAACCGAGAAGGCGGTGGATAACCTGACTGAGGATATGATTTATCCAACTGACGGAATTGTTTCGACTTTTGATGCCGAAGAGGTGAGCATGACCTTGAGCTGGACTGAAATTGAAGGTGCAGACTACGTGATTGTTAAGATGTTTGAGAATGACGAGGATCAAACTCAAGTTTATCAGTCTCAAACTCAAAAAGGCGACACGAAAGAGTTTGTGGTTAAAGGTTCAGGAGCTGGCTGGAAGGCCGATTTCACTCCGGAACTGGATGATAACTTCATCGTAGAGCTACACGCTTTTAAGTATGAGCCAGGCAAAGTAGGTGTTAATCTGCAAGCCAAAACAATCAATACGAAAGCTGTTGTTTGGAACGAGTAAAAACACAACATATCTATTTTCAAAACGGGCAGCATCCTGAAAAGGGCTGCTCGTTTTTTTATTGATTAATCCGTGGTGTTTTTCTACTTTTGTGATCAATCAAAACAGATATATCATGATTCAAAAAGAGCAGCTTAAAGAGCTTGCAGAGCGCAGAGATGCTCTGAGGAGGCATCTTTGACTACGATGCAAAATTAATTCAACTCAAAGAAGAAGAGCTTAAAACACAAGATCCGGAATTCTGGAATAACCCCAAAGAAGCAGAGGCGCAAATGAAGGCCATCAGATCCATCAAGGTGTGGACCGAAGGTTTTGAAAAGGTGGATCGGGCGCTGGATGATTTGCAGGTTCTGTATGAATTTTTTGAAGCCGACGAGGCGAGCGAAGAAGAAATTGAGGGGCAATACCAAAAAACACTTCAAGTGATTGAAGACCTGGAAACCCGCAACATGCTCCGCAAAGAAGAGGATAAGCTGGGAGCTATTTTGCGTATAAATGCTGGCGCCGGCGGTACCGAAAGTAATGACTGGGCCGATATGTTGATGCGTATGTACATGCGCTGGGGCGAAAAGGAAGGCTATAAGGTCACGGTGTCAGAATTTAATGCGGGCGATGAAGTTGGCGTTAAGAACTGTACCATTGAGTTTGAAGGCGATTATGCTTATGGCTACCTGAAAAGTGAAAACGGTGTTCACCGGCTGGTGCGCTTGTCACCCTTCAATGCCCAGAATAAGCGAATGACCTCTTTCACTTCGGTCTTTGTAGCGCCATTGGTAGACGATTCGATAGAAATCGAAATTAGTCCGGCAGACATCAGTTGGGACACCTTCCGTTCGGGAGGAGCCGGAGGGCAGAATGTAAACAAAGTCGAAACCGGAGTGCGCTTGCGACATGCTCCTACCGGCATTGTTATTGAAAACACCGAAAGCCGTTCTCAGTTAGCCAACAAAGAGAACGCCATGCGTTTGCTGAAGTCGCAACTGTATGAACTGGAGCTTCGAAAACTGCGGGAAGCCGAGATGCAGCT
This sequence comes from uncultured Sunxiuqinia sp., assembly GCF_947495665.1. Taxonomy (GTDB): domain Bacteria; phylum Bacteroidota; class Bacteroidia; order Bacteroidales; family Prolixibacteraceae; genus Sunxiuqinia; species Sunxiuqinia rutila. Next base: position 272,466 of record NZ_CANLZV010000004.1, on the reverse strand, counting down.
TGAGTCAACCAAGAAAAAAATTGAGTGGGGATCACAAATTCGGTCGTACGTTTTACAACCCTATAAAATGGTGAAAGATACCCGAACCAATTATGAAACAGGCAATGTGCAGGCTGTTTTGGATGGGGAGATCGACGGCTTTATAAAAGCCTTCCTGATGGAATTTAGTAAAGACTAATTCCGGCTATGACTTTACAGGCGGAGACCTTCTTTCGGCCTCCGCCTTTTTTTAACACCTTCTTTCAAATCCTTTGGAATTTTAGAATGCGTCTGCTTTATTGGTAATGCATAGGGGTTTGCATTTTTGCGCTTGTTGGATTAGCAGGCTACGTGAACATGATGCAGGTTTAGGGCGTTATTCGATTAGTTGCAGGCTAGGCCAGTAAAGGGGCAACTGCCCGGAAGAAAACGAGTGATCTTTTCAAAAATCAAGATTCTTTGTCGGTAAAATCAGGAGCGAAATTCTGCTGCTAAATCTTCATTTGAACGGATGCAAGAGGTGCAAAAGCAGAAAGTTTTTTGCATCTTTAGGAAAAGATCGTTTTACGCCTTCGTCCTTGCAGGCGATTTTTCTAAAACAGAAAGACTATGACGAAAATTGACAACCCATACATTAATCGCGAAATTAGCTGGCTCTCATTTAATGCGCGTGTTTTGCAGGAAGCAGAGGATCCCACGGTTCCGCTTTTAGAGCGTATTCGCTTCATTGGAATTTTTTCAAACAACCTGGATGAGTTTTTTCGCGTGCGGGTAGCTTCCGTTCGGCGAATGGTTGACTTTGGCAATGATGAAACCTTGCTTGGTGACATCAAACCGGAAGAATTGCATGAAAAGATTATGGAGATTGTGGTTTCTCACCAAAAAAGATCGCAGGAAATTTTCCGTAAAATCATTCAGGAGCTGAGGCAGGAGAATATTTTGCTGATTGATGAAAATGATTTGGAGCCAGAACAGGTCCTTTTTGTCAAAAATTACTTCAAAGAAAAGGTGCTGCCCAACCTGATTCCGATCATGCTGAGCAAGGAAAATAAGTTTCCGTACCTGCGCGACCGCTCGGTTTACCTGGCAATTAAGCTTTCGCGGAAAGAGCGTCCGGAGAAGTTTGCTTATGCTCTGATTCGCGTGCCTAATATTTCCATGTCGCGTTTTTTGGTGCTGCCGGAAAAAAACGGAAGAAAATATGTTATCCTGCTGGACGATGTCATCCGGTTCAGCCTGCCCGATATTTTCCCCTTGTTTAATTACGATCACTTTGAAGCTTACACCATCAAGGTGACGCGCGATGCCGAGCTGGATCTGGACGATGATATTTCCAAAAGCTTTGTTGAAAAGATGGAAGCCAGCTTGAAAAAGCGGAAGGTGGGAACGCCTGTTCGCTTGTTGTACGATAAGGAGATTCCGGAGGACCTGCTCAGTTTCATTATTAAAAAAATGAAGCTTGATCCGGACAACCAAGTGCCTGGCGGAAAATATCATAACCATAAAGACTTTATGGATTTCCCGGAGATTGGGAAACCCGAGCACTATTACAAACGGCTAACCCCAATTCGGCATAAGTCCCTGAAGCAGCACGAGAGCATTTTGAAAAAGCTGAGGCGCAAGGATATCATGCTGCATTATCCTTATCAAAGTTTCACGCACTTTTTGGACTTGCTTCGCGAAGCCGCAATTGACCCAAAAGTTAAAGAAATTGGAATAACCATTTACCGGGTTGCCAGCAACTCACGAGTGGTTAATGCCTTGCTGAACGCCATTCGAAATGGGAAAAAAGTGACGGTGGTTATTGAATTGCAGGCCCGGTTTGATGAAGAAGCCAATATTTACTGGTCAAACAAACTGCAGGAAGAAGGAGCCCATGTGGTGAACGGAGTGCCTGGATTGAAGGTGCACAGTAAGGTGGCTTGGATTCGACGAAGGGAGAAAAACGCCTTCCGGAATTATGCTTATGTGGGAACCGGTAACTTCCATGAAGGCACGGCGCGGGTGTATGGAGATGATGGGTTAATGACGGCTGATCCCAGGATTGCTGATGAAGTTGCTCGTTTGTTTAGCTTTTTTAAGCATAATTACCGCATCAGCAACTACAAGCATTTGGTGGTAAGCCCATTTTCAATGCGTAGTTTTTTTACCGATAAGATTGATCGTGAAATAGCCCTTGCCAAATCGGGAAAACGAGGGTACATGCTGCTTAAAATGAATAGCCTGATTGATCCGGAAATGATGGATAAATTGTATGAGGCTGCGCGTGCGGGGGTTAAAGTTCGGTTGATTGTTCGCGGCATTTTCGGACTGCTGACCGAGCTGAATGATGTGCATGAAAACATTGAGGCTATCAGTATTGTTGATAAATACCTTGAGCACTCCCGGATTTTCTTGTTCGGAAATGGTGGTGATGAGCAAGTCTTTATTTCATCAGCCGATTGGATGCCACGAAACTTAAACCGAAGAATTGAAGTGGCTTGCCCAATTTACGATCCGGATCTGAAAGCAGAACTGCGGGAAATGCTTAAAATACAGCTGCGTGATAATACCAAGTCCCGGATTCTGGATAATGATCTGACCAATACTTATAATCGGCAGGATATGGAAGGACGGTTTCGCGCACAGGAAGATTATTATCAATACATTAAAGAAAAACACCAAGTAGTCATGAGAATCTACCATAATCCAAGATGCTCGAAGAGCCGAGCCGGGTTGAAATACCTGGAAGAAAACGGCTATCAGATTGATGTGAAAAATTACCTGAAAGAGGGTATTAGTCCCGAGGAAATTAAGGCGATTCTGTCCAAGTCGGGCATGACGCCTTTTGAGCTGGTCAGAACCCATGAAAGTTTGTATAAACAAGAATACAAGGGGAAAACGATTTCGGATGAAGAGTGGATCGAAATTCTATCCAAAAATCCGCAATTGCTGCATCGACCAATTGTTATTAACGGGCGTAAGGCAATTTTGGCTCAGCCTCCCGAATTGATTGAAAAAATCCGCTAATCGGTTGATGATTAAAGTAAGAATAGTCTTTTTCAGGCACGGTTTGAATCAATGCAAAGCTGCCTGAAAAAGACTTTCGCTTCAACTGGTGTTAGCCCACCTTGTTTTGAAGCGATTGAATTTCCTTTTCAAGTTTGGCTTTCCGTTTTAACGCTTTTGACAAGGCCAGGGCATCTTTAATGGCCTGTTTGTCATAGTCCTCCAAAATGATGTAGTAATAGCGCGAGCCTAAGAACACCGCTTTTAAGTTACGATCGGCGTGTTCGGCAATAAAGGCAATGACACCATTATCTGCCCCGTCGCGGTAGGTGACTTTCTCCCATTTTGTTTCCATAAAATCACTGCGATGATTGAGCACATTGTCCAAAGGTACTTTCTTCGTTTTGGCCTGAATGTCGTTGTCGTAAACCCGTAGTCCTGTATGCTCAAGCCATTGTTCTCCATAGTAGTTGCTTGAAATGTATAAATCGCCCCGCTCATCCAAATGAACCTGGATAAAGGATTTGTTCCAGCGTCGCTTAAATTGCTGGCGTTTATGGATGTATTGCGTATAGCGGTCAAACTCGGTCTTTTCAGTCACAAACTTACTTTCCAGTTCTTGCAGGGTGACTTTCAAGGAGTCCATCTCATCTTGTTTTTTATAAAACAGGTCACCATAGATTTTCTTCCTGAATTTGTCGGCCTCCACCATTGCCTGAATGGCTCCTTTGTATTTCAATTGCAAGGTGTCCAACTGCTGCAGGGCTTCGGTTGTATCTCCATTTTGGTACAAACGCTCAGCAAATGAAAGTCGTTCAGCTGCCAGTTCTTTTTCTGATTTTCCGCAGGAAAACAACAGGATGGCAAGGGCTGTGATCAGAAAAACTCGATTCAGAATCATGGATAAATGCATTTATAAGTTTCTTCGTACATTCAATTCTTCAAAGAAAATTAATAATTGTCAGGATGGAAACAAATTCCGTCCCTTTTTTAAGTTGCCGGGCTTTCCGGAGGTGGTGCAATGCCTTGTTGAATGGGTAGAAGAATGATAAGAGCGCATTTCGTGAATTGACTTTTACGGAGGAATTGCTTCTCTGTCAATCCTGTATTTCTGCATTCCTTCTTTAGATGTGATCATATGATTGTAATTATTCGGCTTTAATTCGAAAATAGGACAGTTTAGATTGAGAAATTCCGCTTCGTGTTTTTCGTGTAATTAAGAATAGGTATTACTTGATGCACAACTCTATCTTTGTCATTGCTTTAGGGTCTGGAAATCAATATAAAAGGGCTGTCGGGATTCGGTGAAATGCTTGCTTGACGCTTTTTTTCAGACCTGTGCTCAATAAAGGGATGAAGAATGCGATTGTTTAATTTTTTACTCGCTGGACTGCTTGTGCTAACCATTGGCGTTTATGCAGATACCGGGGATTTGAATGAAGAAAAGGGGGGTGTGAAGATTCAGGAGTTGGATCTCTATGTGGCTGAAGAAAGCTCAATTTGCTTTGACGGCGATGTGCTTCTGGATGAAACAGCCAGCCTTACAAACCAAGGAACGGTTTATTTTCATGCGACCTCTCCGGCTACGGTTACTTTTTCAGGTAAGCACCTGGGCGATGGCAGCTTTGTCTTTGCAGGCAATTCCGATATTGATCTTGACGGATTTGGTTCCAGCTTAGGATCGTTTAGAATGGATAAGCCAGAAGGAGACGTTTTTCTGAATGGTGATCTGTTTATTCATAACTCACTCGCTCTGACTTCGGGAGTGGTCCATGTTTCGAATGAAAGTTTATTTAAAATAGTTAATGCAGCTGCCGATGCCGTGATTTTCTCCAATTCGGCTACCAATGCCAGTTATGTCGATGGGAAATTGATTCGTGAAGTATTACCTGGCGATACGTACTGGTTTCCGGTAGGTGATGACTATGCTTTTCATCCGTTGTTTATCAGCGATGTGAAAAACGGCGGAACGGTTGATGTGTTGTTTGACGGAGCTCTTTTTGCCGATGCGGCAAGTATGATTAATGATCCGAATGTGCGCAAGATTGAGCCTTGGGGATGGCAGGTGTTCTCTGAAAGCTCTACCCAGAACAGGTTTATTGTTGGGCAATCCATGTTCGATGCGTTTCAAAATATCTTAGGAGTTGACGACTACAGCATGCTTTACGCCCGAGCCGATGATTTTCTTTTCAAGGATTATTCGATTGATTATGAGTCGCGGCGGGTTAATGATTTCTACTTGCTGGGTAACACCAAAAACTCATCCGGCTTTTATGGCCAGGCCTGTGCTTCTGTTTTGGAACTGGTCAATTTCATTCTTCTTGACGGGATGTCTTATTCTGTTTTTGAAGTACCCAATATTTCCAGGTATTCTCAAATTGAACTGGAGGTTTACAACCGCTGGGGAGCCATGGTGTACAAAAATCAGAACTATCAGAATGACTTGGATTTTGCTCATTATACCCCAGGAACCTACTACTATCAAATGACCTTGTGGACGGGAGATTCCCCTTTCGTTGTTCGAAATGTGGTTGAAGTAAAAAGCAGCAAATGATCCGGAAAATTCGATACATGGTTTTAGGCCTGATGCTGCTTGTGCAAAGTCAGCAATCGACCGCCCAGGAAATGATGCATTTGCAATCGGTTGTTAAGCAGGAGTTCATTAATCCGGCCTATAATTCCTTCAAGGATTATATTTCGATCAACCTGATCAGCCGGCTTCAATGGGTGAGCTTGCCTTATCATCCCGAGGTTTTTGGAACCAACGTTTACATCCCTTTTCGTTTCAAACGTCTTGGCCTTAATGCAACCTTGATGCGCGAAAACATCGGTCTCCGAAAAATCAACTCGCTTGATCTTAGCTTGTCGAGCAATGTAAAAGTTTCGCCTAAAGGCTTTTTGGCTTTTGGTTACGGCATCGGTATAAAAAGTACTTCTTACCGCACCGAGGACATCATAACCTCTTATGATGATGAATACCTGCTGGATCATGAAATATGGGGAACCGATCGGTTTACAACTAAGTTGGGGGCCTTTTATATGAACGACTTTATGTTTGCCGGGCTGAGTGCCAACATGCTTGTTGATAAAACCTGGAATGAGGAACTGGTTATTTATCCCAGTTGGGACCTGATCCTGGGAGCCATGTATCAAATCAACCGGGATGTTCTTTTCCGGCCCGATCTGGTGGTCAAGTACTACCGGGGGGCTACTCAGCAGGTGAATGAAGGAGAGGTTTCCAATGGCTATGCGGCTCCGGTCTTCGACCTGGCGGTCAACTTTTTATTCAAAGATCGGATTTGGGCAGGCCTGAGTTATCGTTTGAATATGGCTTTAACGACTTCATTATCACTAAAAGTCAATAAAAACCTGATGGTGGGATATACTTACGAATATGGTGTTGGAAAAGGAGTTAATCAGTTCAGTTCACACGGGCTGAACCTTTCCTATAGTTTCAGTCAAAAAGCGGTGCTGTATAATTATCAGCGGAAAGCTGCTGTTCGGCACCGGATAGGCGAGGTAGTCAACCGGAATAACCTATACCGGTAGCAGTTGCCTTAGTGCTTGAAATTGTGTGGTTTATCCAGACGTTTGGAATGAAAGTAAATTTTTGAAATAGAAGTGTTTGTGCAGAAAATTAAAAGATAATTAGATAGGCTTATGAGAAATGTTTACGTTTTGCTGATTGTTATATTGCAACTTACATGCATGGGCGTTAATGCTCAGGATGGAGGGGTCAGTATTGGTAAAGGGAATGTTCCTGCGAATTCAAAGGCAATTCTTGAATTATATTCCGAAAGCAAAGGACTTCTAATTCCCCGCTTGACCACGGATCAGCGCTTAAGAATGTTTAATGGAAACGATTCGTCGGCGAAAGGCCTGTTGGTGTTCGATAGCCAGGAAAATCAGTTCTATTTCTGGAGTGGCCTTGGCTGGAATACCATTTCAAGTGAATTGTCAGCCATTCAACTTGGAACAACTAATCCGACGGGCAATGTTGCTGAAGGGCAGTTGTTTTTTAACACTTCGGATGATAATTTGCTGATCTACAGCAATGGTAAATGGCTTGCTGTGGGCAACAACCTTCCAACAGAGGATGGCGGTCTTCGTTTAGAAGATGGGCAGGTGTTGGTAGGCGTAGACGGAACAGCCAAAGGCGTGGACAAAACCGCAATTCCGCTTACGGATTTTGGCTCGGCTCAAACGAATTTATTGATGGACGGAAACCGGATTAGCCAGCTGGCCGACCCGGTAGATGCATCAGATGCGGCAACCAAGAAATATGTTGATGAAGCAGCTCAGGAATCACAAACACTGAGCTTGGATGGAACTATCCTGTCAATTTCGGGTGTCGCCCAAAGCCAGGTTGACCTGAAGAATGCTTTAAGTGAAGACGATAAGCCTGTCATTCACGATTCTTCATTACAAGGCGATGGCTCTGGCTCAAACCCCTTAGGGCTAGCCAGTCGTGCAGTGGGTACTTCAAACCTGAAAGGGCAAGGGACTGTTTTAACTCCTGGAACTCCGGGCAATGTTTTGCAATCAAATGGCGACGGAACATTCTCCTGGAAGGATCTTTCTCAGGGAGTGCCGGTTGATGCCTCTGAACTTACGCTTCCTTCCGGTCAGTTTTTCATTGGTAACGATTCGGGGAAGGCTACTTCAACCAAAAAAAGTAATATTCCCTTGAGTGGTTTTGGCTATGCCCAATCCAATGTTTCGATGGGGGGCTACCGAATGACTGATTTGTCGAATCCTTCGGAAAACCGGGATGCGGCAAATAAAGAATACGTGGATGGTCAGGTGCAGCGGTACATCAAACCGCAAACCTTAAGCTTGGATGGGAACCAGGATTTGACAATCTCTGAAGGAAACACCATTAGCCTGGCTAATTTGTACCAATCTTTAAGTTTGAATGGGACGATTATTTCCATTTCAGGTCCGCGTGGAAGTCATGTTGACTTAGCGGCTATTTTGAATAATGGCGATGGCGGCTTGAGCAATGTTGTTCATGACAATACCTTGCATGGCGATGGAACTTATTCCAACCCGTTGGGCTTGTCCTCCGGTGCCGTAGGGGCTTCAAGCCTCAAGGGAAGTGGCGGTTCTCTGTCGCCGGGCATTTATGGGCATGTGCTGCAGTCAAATGGCGATGGTTCTTTTTCCTGGAAAGACATCTCATCAGGCGTGTCGGTTAATCCTTCTGATTTGACCTTGGGAAATGGTTTGTTCTATGTTGGTAATGCGGCAGGAAAAGCCGAGGCAACCAGCAAAAGTGCCATTCCGTTAAGTGGTTTTGGTGCCCCGGTCAGCAACATTTCCATGGGAGGGCATACCCTGACGAATCTTGCGGTTCCTGCCAATGCGACTGATGCAGCCACCAAGCAGTATGTGGATAATCAGCTGAACTCAATACCCGGTGCAACAACCACGGATGATGGTTTATTAAGCGCTTCGGATAAAGGGAAGCTTGATGGAATCAGCGGAACCAACACGGGTGATCAAAGCCTGATTCTGTCCGGAACAAATTTAAGTATATTGAATGGCAATACGGTTGACCTGTCTGCTTTGGGCGGTGGCGGAAGCATTACTTCTGTAACGACCGAAAATGGCTTGACCGGTGGGGGTGCTTCCGGAGATTTAACCATAGGACTAGCCTCGGTTGGTGACCAAACAATTTTAGGAAATAACTCGGGTGCTTCGGCCGTTCCGGTTCCTTTGTCTTCGACAGTTGTTAAGTCAATGCTGGCTTTGGCAAAGGCTGATGTGGGGCTGGACCAGGTGGACAACACCAGTGATTTGAATAAACCCATAAGCAATGCCACTCAAACGGCATTGGATGGTAAACTGGATAAAAATCCGGCTATTACCGGAGACACAAAAACTAAGATAACTTACGATAATAACGGTTTGGTGATTGCCGGGGCCGATGCCACAACGGCTGATATCGCTCCATCGACGGACAGAAGGTATGTGACAGATACACAGTTGAATCTGATTACCAACATGAGTGGAACCAATTCAGGCGATCAAAGCCTGAGCCTCAGCGGAACCAATTTAAGTATTTCCGGTGGCAATACGGTTGACCTGTCTGGTTTGGGCGGTGGCGGAAGCATTACTTCTGTAACGACTGAAAATGGCTTGACCGGCGGAGGGGCTTCGGGAGATTTAACAGTAGGTCTTGCGCCCGTTGGTGATAAAACAATTCTGGGAAATAGCTCGGGCGCTTCGGCTACCCCGGTTGCTTTGTCGTCTACAGTTATCAAATCGATGCTGGAACTAAGTAAAGCCGATGTAGGATTGGGACAGGTTGATAATACCAGTGACTTGAATAAGCCGGTAAGTAATGCTACACAAACGGCTTTAGACAGCAAGCTGGATAAGAATTCGGCCATTATTGGAGCTACCAAAACGAAGATTACCTACGATGCCAATGGTTTGGTAACTGCAGGAGAGGATGCTACAACAGCTGATATTGCTTCATCAACAGATAAACGCTATGTGACCGATGCGCAGTTGGCGACACTTGCTAATACCAGTGGCACCAATACTGGTGATCAGGATTTATCGGGCTATGCGAAGAAGACTGAAGTATTGACTCTGAATAATACCACGGCTTTTACGCCCTCGGCTGATTATGAGCCTGCAACGAAAAAATATGTGGATGACAATATTGCCTCGGCTGGTGGCGGCGATATGCTGAAAACAGTTTATGATGCAAAAGGAATTCTGGAGCAGCTGGTTGGTGAAACGGCTACACAAACCCTTACGAATAAAACCTTGGATAGCCCGGTGATCAATTCGCCGGTAGGAATTACAAAGGCTGATGTCGGTTTGTCAAATGTCGATAACACCAGCGACATGGATAAGCCGGTGAGTACAGCTACTCAAACAGCTTTGGACAATAAGCTGGATAAAAATCCGGCCATTGTTGGTGCCACTAAAACAAAAATTACATACGATGCCAATGGCATGGTAACTGCCGGTGAAGATGCGACAACAGCTGATATTGCATCATCAACAGATAAGCGTTATGTTACCGATGCGCAGCTGGCTATTCTGGCTAATACAAGTAATGTGAATACAGGCGATCAGGACTTAAGTCTTTATGCGCTGAAAACGGAGGTGCTTGCTGAGGTTGCGCACGATGAAACGCTAAGTGGTAACGGAACGGCTTTGAGTCCGCTGAAAATTGCACCGAACGCAATTGGTGCTGGCGGCTTAAAGGGGTCTGGTAGCATTGCACTGGAAAATGGTTCCTCGGGCAGCGTGCTCCAGTCCAATGGTGATGGCACGTTTTCATGGATGGATATTTCAGATGGGATAGCAGCCGATCCTTCAAGCTTATCCTTGGGGCTGGGACAGTTTTATGTTGGAAATGCCGCAGGAAAGGCTGAGGCAACCTCAAAAAATATAATTCCTTTGAGTGGCTTTGGAGCAGCTGCGGCTGCCCTCGATCTGGGAAGTCAGCGGATTACCAACCTTGCTGAGCCATTGGCTCTGACCGATGCGGCCACTAAAAACTATGTTGATGGAACAATTGACGGAGCGTTGACGCCTACATCGGTTGATGCTTCGGGAACAGTAAGCGGATCAAACTTGTCGGGAACCAACACCGGTGATCAGACCTTGAGTTTGTCCGGCAACAATTTAACGATTTCAGGAACAGGTAGCACTGTTGATCTTTCTTCCATTGGCGGAGGAGATGTTACAGGAATCACGGCAGGAAGCGGACTTTCCGGAGGTGGTGCTTCCGGTGAAATTACGTTGGAACTGGCGGCTATTGCAAACAAAACGCTACTTGGAAATAATTCGGGAGCTTCGGCTGCCCCAACTGCTTTGGATGCAACGGCTGTGAAATCTATTCTGGACTTAAGTCAGGTAGAGAATGTCGCTCTTTCAAACTGGACAGGTTCAACCAACCTGACAACAGTAGGCACAATTACTTCCGGAACCTGGAACGGCACAGCTATTCCGGTAACACATGGAGGTACCGGAGCCACTGATGCCGAATCGGCTATCAATGCGTTGTTGCCAGTAAAAACCGGAAATAGTGGCAAAGTGCTGGCAGTAAAAGCAGATGAAACAGGAGTGGAGTGGACAGAAGCTGCTTCGCCCACTTTGCCTGTGGCAACAGTTGACCAAGTGGGAGGTGTTCGGATTGGAGCCAATCTTTCCATTGATGTGGATGGTATTCTATCAGCCAATGTTAGCAGTTCACACAACCATGCTATTGATGGTTTATCCAATGTATCAATTTCGGGAAAAACCAACAACGATATCTTGCAATGGAATGCGACAGGGTCAAAATGGGTAAATCGATCGATAACAACAGCCATTCCTGAAGCATCTCCGACTAGTCCGGGACTTATTTCTGCTGAAGACAAAGCGAAGTTGGATGGCATAGAAGCGGGGGCAAATAATTTTACTTATTCTTTACCCAAGGCTTCAGGAACAAGCCTGGGAGGGATTAAAGTTGGTTCGAACCTGACCATTGATGGTGATGGTGTTCTTTCTGCCGTGGGTGGAGGAACAGGAACAGTGACCAATGTGTCGGTGGTACCTGCCAATGGTGTTAGCGGGACTGTTGCCAACGCGTCAACAACTCCTGAAATAACGCTTAGCCTGGGAGACATTACGCCAAATTCAATTACAACCGGTAGCATTTCAGCGGGCAGTATTACGACTACCGGTGATATCACAACTTCTGGAAATATCAACGGAAATGTGTCTGTTGCTAATTTGACCGGTGTGTTGCCCGTAGCAAACGGAGGTACAGGAGTGAGTGATTTAGCCAGCCTGAAAACCAATATGAATTTGAATCTGGTGGATAACACCAGCGATTTGAATAAACCCATTAGCACAGCTACACAAAGTGCTTTGGATACTAAAATCAATTTATCTGAAAAAGGAATCCCGAATGGAGTCGTTCCTCTGAATGTCAGTGGACAAATTGATGAAGCCTATCTGCCTGCATCAATTGTTGGAGATGTTTTCTTTCAGGGAGCGTACGATGCCATGACCAATACGCCTGCATTGCCTGATCCTACCTCAAGCAAGGGCTATTATTACATTGCTTCTGAAGCTGGAGAAAATAATATCTATGGGTTAACACTGGATGTAGGTGATTGGGTGTTGTCGGATGGTAGCAGCTGGTCACAAATTTCAAAAGGAAGTGAAGTTGGTTCTTTTAACGGCAGAACAGGGGCAGTCACTCCTCAGACTGGTGATTATACCACCACCATGGTTGCGGAAGGAACTAACTTGTATTTTACAGATGCTCGGGTAAGTGCCAACGCCACCGTGCAAGGCAAGGAAGACACCGCGAATAAAAGTACTGATGGCTCCTTGGCATCAAATTCAGATGTTCTTTTTCCGACGCAGCAAGCTGTAAAAACATATGTCGATACTAAAGTACCTGGTTACACGGCGGCAGATGCCAATAAAGTATTAACCATCAATAGTGCCGGAAATGGCACTGAATGGACTGCCGGAGGAAGTGGTTCATCCATTAGTTTGACAGGAGATGTGACCGGTTCAGGATCGGGAACCATTTCAACACAACTGGCAGCAGATGCGGTTACCTCGGATAAAATTGCCAACGGAACCATTGTGGCCGAAGATGTGGCCAACCAGGCAATCACCGCCATGAAACTTGCAGGCATTGCCGGTAATGGCACGAGCGGACAATCACTGACTTCTAATGGAGCAGGGGGCTTTACCTGGCAGGGAAGCAGTGTTACTGATCTTTCTTACACTACCGATGCTTCAACAGTAACGGTTGAGAGCAGCTCGGGGAATGATGCCACTTTACCAGCAGCTACTGCAACAAATGCAGGAGTTATGCCGGCCATCGATAAAGACAAACTGGATAAAATTGCTCCGTTAGCCGGGGCGGCAGATGCCAACAAAGTACTAACGGCTAATGCCTCAGGAACAGGAGCTACTTGGAAAACAGCTTCGTCTTCAGGTGGAGGGGCTCCACAGATTTATGAGGGCGTGATTGAGCCCGGATTTTCATTTATGGCCAGAGGTTTTGGTGATTTAAATCTGATTTCCTGTGAGGTAAGTGCGACTGCAAGTCCTACTACTGCAGGTTTTGTAATCACGATCCCCACAGGAACCCAACTGGAGTCATTTCAGATTAACGTGACTTCATCCGATGTGTTGAGTCAGTTGCAGAGCGAAACTTTCGCACTTAAAATTATAGATATCGATAAGACCATGAATAATTCAAGTTCCTCATTCATGTTGCCGCAGCTGACCCTAATGGTTTTGAGTAATTCTCTGCCTGATGGTACTGTAGACACCCCTGTTTATTATCGAGTGGATATTGGTTATGTTATGGTCTATGATATTGGAGATGGGGTTCTTGGTCAGCAGATTTTTTCTCCCGGTTTTGGAGATGGTGTGGGAGGTACACCAGGAAATGGACCAGGTGTGTCCATTGTAATTAACTTTTAATGTTTTAACGACTTAAGATTATTCTGCTGAATTTAGGACGGGGACTATGGTGGACGAAAAAGCGATGAAATCTTGATTGAAAAGATTAACCGATGAAAAACTACAGTTATTATTTAATTGGTATTATCCTGTTTGTGATTTCCTTAACGGGGAAGTCACAAACTGTAAGTCAATTCAATGGAACCTTCACAATTTCGGGAGTAAAGATGGTGGATACGCTTTATCAGGTAACTTCCTCGTTTTCAGATGTAAGCTCCACCTATCGGGCAGCGAATATTTTGGTGGGTGATCAGATTATCGATGGTAATGGAAACTCCTTTGAAATTACGGAAGTTTCTTCAGTAAGCGGGAGTCAGGTCATTGCTCTTGTTGCTGCCTTAAATGGGATTAATCCCGTATTGGGGAAAGGAATGATTTTTAGACCTACAAAGTCAGGTTATCCGCTGGTTACGCAGAATACATCGGATGCCATACGAACATCGGCGCTCAATACCACCACGATTTCTATGAATTCGGATATGCCAAGCTACAGTTCAGGGATAGCCTTGCCGGAATCAAGTTTTAGTGACGGGGCTATGGTTAGGTATGTGGATGGAAATTTTTATAAGCTAAACGCTTCTTCCTGGCAGATGATTTCGCCTACCGTAACGCCCAAATTTAGTTCTGATATCTCCAGTGTTCCGCTTATGGCAAAAGGTTCGGTTGTTTACCTTTTAATGCCCAAGAAGTATTATCATTCAACAGGAACTGAGTGGGTGCTTATTCCGGATGTAACGGAGTTACCCGCAATGGCTAAGTTTGGAGATTTGTTCTACCTGACAACCCAAAAGAAGCTTTTTATGATGTCCTCCAAAGCGGAAGATGGCTCAGCTCCTGAATGGCTTGAAATTAGTGGTGGAGGTGGCGTTGAAGAAGGCATGGTGCTGCCTGATGATCCGGTCCCTGGAGATTTATTCTTCGATACGGCCAACAATGTACTTTACCTGTATGACATTTACAGCAATTGGGTGGAAGTTTCCACCAACGGGTCAACCCCATCCGGAATCTCAAACCCGGAGCCATCACCAATTACCGTTAAAGACGGACAGCTGTTCTACAATCGATCAGAACATCAGCTTTACTTTTACAACGGAGTTGCCTGGATTCCTTTGGGAAACAGTTTGGGAGATGGGCATATTTTTGTGGGAGATGCCAATAGTACCGCAAACTCGGTGGCTCTGTCCGGAGATGCAACCATTGACAATACCGGAAAACTCACCATTTCAAATGCTGCAGTAACCAATCCGAAGTTGGATAAAGCCAATATTCCAATCAGTGGATTTGGAAATGCAACTGCGGATGTGAGCCTGGGAAATGGGATTATGAATTATAAGATCGTCAATCTGAAAACGCCGACGAATGATAATGATGCCGCCACCAAAGCTTATGTGGATAACCGATTGACCAATCCGGATGATTACCTTTCGCTGACTTCCGGTTCTTTTTTCGTTGGAAATGTGGCCAACAAGGCAGGAGAAATGCCTAAAGGCAGTATTTCTTTAAGTGGCTTTGGTGATCCTACCACCAGCCTTTCCATGAATAATCAAAAAATAACCAACCTGGCAATTCCTAACAGTCCTGCCGATGCGGTAACCAAAGCTTATGTGGATGATAAAAAAATCAATCCCATTGATATTTCGCTTAACTATGGCATGTTGCTGCTGGGGAATATAACTGATAAGGCCGGCGCTGTAGATAAAAACACAATTCCGGTAAGTGACTTTGGGACGGCGGCAGCGAATGTTTCTTTGGGAGGAAATCGAATTACGAATCTGAGTTCTCCGGTTGACAATGCCGATGCGGTTAATAAAAGCTATTTGGACAATTTGTTGGCTAATCCTGATTTGGGCTTGGCCCTTGCATCGGAGTTCCTTTTTGTTGGTAATGCATCCGGCAAAGCGGAAGGTGTAGCCAAAACCAACATTGCTATCAGTGGTTTTGGAGTTCCTGTCTCTGATGTTGCGATGGGCGATGGCACTACTAACTACAGGCTCACGAATCTGAAAGATCCAATTGATACTCAGGATGCCACAACAAAAAACTATGTGGATAACCGGGAGATTGGTACCGATAAAATTCCGTTGGCAGCGGGATATTTTCTTCAAGGGAATGAATTGAATCAGGCTGATGCCGTGCAAAAGTCAGACATTCCTGTCAGTGGGTTCGGAGCAGCCTTAAGCGATGTGGTCATGGGCGATGGAATAATCAACTGGAAAATAACCAACCTGGCCAATCCCTCAGTCAAAAGAGATGCAGCGACCAAGGAATATGTGGATGAAAGTATTAAAGCCTATTCTTCCTCACTCGATAACGGAAAAATATTTGTGGGAGATGCCACCGGAAAAGCGGTGCAGGTCTTGCTTTCGGGCGATGCTAGTTTGGCTGCTGATGGAACACTTTCGCTGGCTAACGATGCCGTAACGGCTGCCAAACTTCATAGCGATGTAGCGGGCACCGGATTAAAACAGAACCCTTCAGGGGCCTTGGAGGTTGAGGCAAGCACCATAGCCGGAGGAGCGCTTAGTTCTACGGAACTGGTGGTAACCGGAGGAAACAATGCCGTGCTTCAGGATGTAAGTTTGGCCATTGCCGATCAGGCGGTTAGCAACAATAAGCTGGACAAAATAAACATCCCTTTAAGTGGATTTGGCGATCCAACCACCAGCCTTTCAATGAATAATCAGCGCATTGTGAACTTGGCTAATCCTAACGATCCGACGGATGCGGCAACCAAAGCTTATGTAGACGGGAAAGTGGTGAGCCCGGCTGATATTGCGCTGAACAATGACATGTTGTTGCTTGGAGACCTAAGCAATAAAGCCGTGGCTGTTGGTAAAAATGCCATCCCAGTCAGTGATTTTGGCGTGGCTGCAGCGGATATCTCTTTGGGAGGAAACCGAATTGTTAGCCTGGGTACTCCGGTTGATGTTGGTGATGCTGTTAATAAAAGTTACCTGGACAATTTGCTGGCCAACCCTGACTTGGGACTGGCACTTGCTTCGGAATATCTTTTTGTAGGAAACTTATCAGGAAAAGCGGAAGGTGTGGCTAAAAGCAGCATCGCCATTAGTGGTTTCGGAGTGGCAACTGCCAATGTGTTGATGGGAGATGGTGTTACGAATTTCAAACTGACGAATTTGAAAGATCCGACCGAGGGGCAGGATGCAGCGACAAAAAATTATGTGGATAGCCGGGTAATTGATGCCGAGAAGCTTGCGTTGGCTTCCGGTGCATTTTTTAGAGGAAATGCCTCTGACCAGGCCGAAGCTGTGGCCAAGGCTGACATTTCAATTAGCGGCTTTGGACCGGCGACTGCTGATGTGTTGGTTGGCGACGGGGTTACGAACTACAAAATCCTGAATGTGGCGACCCCGCTGGAAACAGATGATGCATCTACGGTGGCTACCAAAGGTTATGTTGATGCCAATGCCGGCAATGACAACCTTGGAAACCATACAGCCACCCAATCGTTGGCCTTAAGCAACTTTTCGTTGAGCAACGATGGCGATGCCGGTGAGGGACTCTCCTTTGATGTTGATGGCAATGCTGCTTTTGGTCAGGATGTGACTGTGAACGGAAACTTCTACACCCCTTCGGATGAACGATTGAAAACACGCATTGAAACCTTGTCCGGAGTCTTGCAAAAGATTGATCGCCTGCGTGGTGTTCAGTTCGAATACCGGGATCAGCAAAAATATGCCTGCGGCCCTAAAGTCGGAGTCATTGCTCAGGAACTTCAACAGGTTTATCCATCCATGGTTACTACCGGAGACGATGGCTTTCTGAAAGTCGATTACACCCAGCTTACGGCTGTTCTTATTCAGGCGGTCAAAGAGCAGGAGCATAAATTAGCCAGTCAGCAGCAACAGATTGAAGAGTTGAATAACAAGGTGGATAAGCTGCAGCAACAACTGGAAAGTATCTTATTGAAACTGGAATAAGCGGCTGGATGTCAAAGGCCTTTCATTTTTCATTCAGGTTTAAGGGTAAGTGCCTGGTATTTCGGACAGCTTGGAATAAGGGAACAGAATAGGATGACAGCAAACTTGTGATATGAAAGACTTTTCTTTTGTTGAATTACAGACAACAACCGCTTCGGAAATCACCCCCGAAATGCTTGAAGTTTATAAAGATGGAGCTAATTATTGCTCCTACAATAAAAGCGCCATGTGGCTGATCCGGCATTTCGAGCACTTTCCTTTTTTAATCGAATGCAGTACCTCCGATCATGCCCGGCAAATCCGGGTAACCTATTCAGATGAAGTGTTTCAAAGGCTGAAGGAGCAATACCATGTGACATCATGTTCAGGGGAAGCAAATCCTCCCGTATGGTACCTGTCCACCACCCAAAGCCCCATCAGTGATTATGAACTTAAGTTATGGGGAAGCATCTTGTTTTTGGAATTTAAGTACCAGAACGGAATAAAGTTCGTGAAATACGCAGGTTCGGAATGAGCAAAGCGAAAAGCATAAAATTCAGTGAGTTGACTAATACTAGTCAACTCTTTGATTATACGGCCGTCTCAGAAGGCCGAAAAAAGAATATAAAGGGTTTTAAAACAATATGGTAAGCGCTTCATCCATGCAAAGGAATGAAGTGGAATAAGCAACAAACATGGAAAATAAAAGCAAAAACGCAGCAAGTGCATTCCGGAGAATGCATCTTTTAAACTCGAAAGGGAGTCTGGCCTGGGGCTGGCTTTGTTTAATGGTTCTTCTGTTGGTGCCGGCTCTGGTTGGCGCACAAGAGGATTATTTCCGGGTAGAACAGGGCATTCCTCATCTCCCGGTTTATGACAATACGGCGAAAATTGTGAGTCCCGGAACCGGGATGCTGATTTATAGCCGGCAAGATGAAAAGCCGATGGTGTATACCGGAAATGCCTGGGTCGACTTTTGCTCAGCGGTTTATGAAGATGCTACGGCACAGAGCTACTTTACCGTGAAAAACGGAATTCCGTATTTGCCGGAGAAGTTGGTACTGCCTTCATCGCCTTCATCCGGAGCTTTTCTTTATTCCACAAACGATCAGTCGCTGGTGGTTTCCGGCGGAAACGGTTGGGTGAAAATGAATCATATGGGGGGCGAAACACTTTTGGGCAACTCGGCCTTCTCCACCGATGAGATGATTGAAACCTGTTGTTTTCCGGTGCTTTCCGAAGACCCGCCAATAGCTGCCGAAGGAGATATGTATATCAGCATTGCTGAAAAAGCCTTCCGCTATTGCAATGGAAGTGTATGGTTGAACATAGCCTGTGAAGCTGCAGTAACCACAACACCGGTTACCGACCTGATTGGAGGTTCCGGAACCGGAGGAGGTGTGGTAACCAGCACTGGAGGATCGGCCATTTCTGTTGTCGGAATTTGCTGGGGGTTTAGTGCCAACCCCGATACAACCCTGAATACCCGCACCCGCCAGAAAATTACCTCCGGAGACGGTCTGGGTGCTTTTGTTAGTCACCTTTCCGGCTTGTTGCCCAACACCACTTACCATGTTCGGGCTTATGCCGTGAATGCCGAAGGCGTTGTTTATGGTGAAAACCTGACCTTTACCACTTCTACAACCATTCCTACGATTATTACCCTGGAGGCTTCCAATATTACCAGCATGTCAGCCGAAACGGGTGGAAACATCATGAATGACGGCGGTGCCCCGGTTAGCTTGCGGGGAGTTATTTGGAGCGCCGTGGGCGACCCGCTGAATGACAGCGAAGCCTTACGCACGGAAGACGGAGCAGGAATTGGCACTTATGCCAGTTTGCTAAACGACTTAATGGGGAATACCACCTACTATGTGCGGGCTTATGCCGTCAATAGTGAAGGAACAGCTTATGGCAATCTTGTACAATTTACCACCCTTGGTCCGGAGCCGCCTTTGCTGGAAAAATTGATCACGGTGAATGACATTACCGGAACTTCAGCACAAATTAACGCGACGATTATCAACAATGGAGGAGCTGAAATTTCCGAGCGCGGGGTGGCCTGGAGTACCGATGGGGTGACCTTTAACCATTTTCCTTCAACCCACGATACCGGTTCTGAAATTGGAGACTTTCAAACCTTGCTGGATGTTTTGTCGCCCGGAACAACGTATTATGTGAAAGCGTATGCAACCAATGAAGCCGGAATCGGTTACAGCGACCAAGTTGTTTTCACCACCGCATTTCCTGTAATTATCACTACCATTCCACCTTCCGATGTTACAGGCTTTACGGCTTTAAGCGGAGGCGAGATTACCAGTTCGGAGAATTCGGCAATAACGGCCCGGGGAATTTGCTGGAGTACCGAGAAGTACCCGACAACTGATTTGCCAACCAAAACCAGCGAAGCAATTTCCGGGGGTGGATTGGGCACTTTCCCAAGTTCGATGACTGACCTGCTTCCGGGAACCAAGTATTATGTTCGCGCTTATGCAGTTAATGCCGCCGGAACAGCCTATGGGAACCTGGACAGCCTGACAACTTTAGACTACCCGGTTGTGACAACACTGACGCCGGCCGTTTTTGTCGGGAGTACAGCTGTTGGCGGAGGAACCGTAATTTCTGATGGGGGCGCAGAAGTTGTTGAACGTGGCGTGTGCTGGAGTACAAGTGCCAATCCAACGATTTATTCTTACCATACTTCTGACGGAAGCGGGTTGGGTGACTTCACCAGCAACTTGACCGGGCTGGCTGAAAATGTTACCTACTATGTACGGGCCTATGCACGCAACAGTGTCGGCATTGCCTATGGTGAAGAAAAGACTTTTACAATCATTACAGATATTCCTGAAATTACGACGCTGGAAGCCACAGCTATCACCAGCATGTCGGCTCAAAGTGGGGGTGATATTACCAGCGATGGAGGAAAACCGGTTACCGCACGAGGAATTATCTGGAGCGTGCAGGGCGATCCGCTGGACGATCCTTCCCACATCATTACCAACGATGGCTCGGGGGTGGGGCGGTTCCCAAGTCTGCTGACCAGCCTGCTTGGAAACACCACTTATTATGTGAGGGCCTATGCGGTCAATAAAGCTGGAACAGCCTATGGAAATCTGATTCAGTTTACAACCCCTGACCCAATTTTGGCTGAGCTCAGTTCTGCCAATATCAGTGTGTACGACATTACCGATGTTTCGGCGGTGGGACGCATGGAAATTCTGAATAACGGGGGAGCACCAATAACTGATCGGGGAATCTGTATCAGCACGGATCGGATTACCTACCATTATTATCCTTCTGAAACGGTGAACCCGACAGACATTGGAATTTTTATTAGTCAACTAACCGGGCTGACTCCCGGAACCCTTTATTACGCCAAAGGATATGCCACCAACAGTGCTGGCACCGCCTACACCAGTGAAATCAGTTTTGTGACGGCCTCCCTGGTTCAGCTTGTAACAGTAAAGCCCACCAATGTGACCGGCAACGAGGCATTGAGTGGAGGGATCGTTACTGATGTCGGAAACTCGGAAATTACCGCCTTGGGGATTTGCTGGAGTACAGAAAAAGATCCGACCATTGATTTGCCAAGCAAAACCAGCGAAGCCATTACAGGCGACGGCTCCGGAACTTTTGCCAGTGCCATGGCTGACCTGCTGCCGGGTACTACTTATTATGTGAGGGCTTATGCGGTCAATGCAGCCGGAACATCATACGGTAACCTCGATAGTTTGACCACCTTATTCTACCCCCAGGTTATTACGCTTTCAACTGCCTCTTTCATGAGCTCAACTGCTGTAGGAGGTGGAAATGTTTTGGATGCCGGAGGAGAAGAAGTAACAGCGCGCGGCGTTTGCTGGAGCACATCTGAAAATCCAACCATTTTCTCTAATCATACAACTGACGGAACCGGCCTGGGACTTTACAGCAGTATCCTGACCGGCTTGGTGCCCAATGTTACTTACCACGTTCGTGCCTATGCCCGTAGTTGGGTGGGGGTTGGTTATGGCGAAAATAAAACCTTCACCATTATTCCGGATGCTCCGGAAATTATTACCCTTGATCCCACAAACATCACCAGTATTTCGGCACAGAGTGGAGGTGATATCACCAGCGATGGCGGTTATCCGATTACCGCGCGAGGAATTATCTGGAGCGTGGTTGGTGATCCGCTGGATGATCCGGAAGCTACCATTTCAGATGATGGATCAGGAGTGGGGGAGTTCCCCAGTAGCCTGACCGGCTTGCTGGGAAGCACTACTTTTTATGTTCGGGCGTATGCGGTAAATAAAGCCGGGACTTCCTATGGAAATCTGATCGTGTTTACCTCTTTACCACCGGTGGTGCCGGAGTTGAGTTCGGCGTCAATTCAGATTTCTGAAATTACAGATATCTCAGCACTGGGAACGATGGAGATTCTGAATAACGGCGGAGCACCAGTTACTGCGCGCGGGATTTGCCTGAGTACCGACCGGGTAAATTATGAGTATTATCCTTCAGGAACAATCAACCTGTCCGATGTGGGTATTTTTGAAAGTACACTGGCTGTGCTGGAACCGGGTACAACTTACTACGCGAAAGGTTATGCTACCAACTCAGCAGGAACCGGCTATACCAGCGAAACCAGTTTTGTTACGGCGTCAGTTGCTTCAATCTTTACCACTGAGCCAAGCGATATTACCCAAAATACGGCGCAGAGTGGCGGGATTGTTTCCAATACCGGAAATTCTGAAATTATTGAACGTGGAGTTTGCTGGGCTACCACCGAAAACCCGACTTTTGACCGGGATTCGAAACTCTCGGATATTTTTACAGGAACGGGGCTGGGTTCTTTCAGCAGCACACTGACTGGCTTGCTGCCAGACACTACTTATTTCGTCAGAGCTTATGCCATGAACGTAACGGGGGTGTCCTACGGAGATGAATACAGTTTCATTACACCGGAAGCAACTGTTCCGGAGGTGGTCACCATTGATGTGATCAACATTGGCGGTGTTTATGCAGAAGCCCGGGGTAGAGTGAATAACACCGGTGGTTGGGATGTTACCGATCGCGGATTTTGCTGGAGCCTATCGGATAATCCAACCATTTTGAATGATACGGTAAAAGTAGGTATGGGGCCCGGAAGCTTCTCAACTCAACTCGTTGGCCTGGCTCCGGGAACAACTTATTATGTAAGAGCCTACGCGATAAATGAAAAGGGGATTGCCTACGGCGATTCGTACCAGTTTAAGACCGATGAGCTGGCCACCTTAATTACAACCAAACCTTCGGATGTAAGAAGTAGCCGGGCAATAAGTGGCGGAACCATAACCAGCGACGGTGGCGATACCATAACCAGCCGCGGGGTTTGTTGGTCAACTTTCCCCAATCCAGCCATGGAAGACAGCTATACCATTGACGGTTCAGATGTCGGTATTTTTTCGAGCCAGCTGTCGGGGCTGAGTGGAAGTACGAAATATTACGTGCGTGCTTATGCTATCAATAGTGCCGGAGTGGCCTACGGTAACCTGGATAGTTTGGTCACGACAACCTCAACAGTGCCGTGGGTGGTAACCGATGGAGTTACTTCTGTTCAGGGAACTTCAGCTTCTGTTCAGGGAACGATTGCCGATAATGGGGGAGAGCCCATTACGGAGCGGGGTATTTGCTGGAGCACGGAGAAAATGACAACCATTGATGATAACCGACTGGTTTGTGGCAACGGAGATGGATCGTTTACGGGGCAGCTTACAGGGTTGACCAAGGGGGAAACCTATTATGTGAGGGCCTACGCCATCAACCGGATTGGTATTGCTTATGGCGATGAGTTGAGTTTTGTTACCGCAACTCTGGCCACGATTACCACCAATGAAGTGTCGGACATCAGCGGAGTTTCGGCTGTTGGTGGCGGTTTCATTAGTAATGATGGCGGTTCGGAGGTGAGCCAAAGTGGTATCTGCTGGAACACGACCGGCAACCCGACAATATATAATCCTCGGACCACCGAAGGAGTGGGAATTGGTGAATTTATTCATACCATGACCAATTTGATGGCCAACACCACCTACTATGTTCGGGCTTATGCCATCAATGAGGCTGGAGTAAGTTACGGAAATGAGGTGCGTTTCATTTCCGGCCCTCCGGAATTTGCGATTGTACGAACAGTAACGCCGAAGAGTGAACTCAACGGGGTGGAAGGAACCAGCGGTGGAACGGTCATCAGCAATGGAGGAACTTTGATTACTTCCGGAGGATTGGTTTGGAGCACCCAGTCTGGTTTTATTCCGGATACGGTATTGGTGAACCGAACCACTGAAAGTGTTTCAGGAAGTTTCAGCTCGCGCATGACTGGTTTATTGCCCAACACCACTTACTATGTTCGGGCGTATGTGGTGAATGGGATTGGAACTTCTTACGCCGAGGAGGAACTGAGTTTCACCACGAAAGACATTCCGGTTGTAGTAACTACTGACATTGAAAAGAGCTCAGTGACCAGCACGTCAGCCTTGGCCGGAGGAAGCATCATTTCAGATGGAGGCAGTCCGGTTACGCAAAGTGGTGTTTGCTGGAGTACCTCGCACAACCCGGTTCGCGAAGACGAGAACTATACGACGAATGGCGGAGGATCAGGTGATTTTACAAGTACCATCTCCGACTTGATGGGAAGCACGACGTACTATGTGCGGGCTTATGCGGTGAATGCCGTTGGAATAGCTTATGGCGAAGAAGTGAGCTTCACGACCGAACCTCCGGTTTTGGCAACGGTTGTTACCGATCCGGTTACGCTGCTGTCCTCAACGTCGGCTAATGGCGGCGGAACCATTACCAGCAACGGAGGGGCTTTGGTGACTACCCGTGGGTTGGTGTGGTGTACCCAGCCCAATTTCGAACCGGACACCATTGTTAAAAACCGGACAGCATCAACCGGTTACTTTACCGGTTCCTTTACCGACCTGCTTACGAAGCTGGCTCCCAACACGGTTTATTATATCCGGGCTTATGCCGAAAACAGTGTCGGCATTGCTTATGGCGAGGAAGTGAGTTTTCTTACACCGGTAGTTCCTTCGATAAGAACAATTTATGCGTCTGCAACGGGGCCAACAACGGCTACCAGTGGCGGTAACATTTCCAAGGACGGTGGGGCAGATGTTACTTCGCGCGGAGTAGTTTGGAGCACAATCGCTACTTTCGACCCGGATACGGTGGTGGTGAACCGCACGACTAATGGTAGTGGAACCGGTTCGTTCCTCAGTAAACTTCAACGTCTGAAAGGGAATACCACTTATTATATACAGGCCTATGCCAAAAACATTGCCGGAACAGGCTACGGAAACTTACTTAGCTTTATTACTGATCCTGCGGTCCTGCCAACTCTGACTACCCGTCCGGCCTGGTATGTAAACGGAACGACTGCTTATAGCGGGGGCCATATCTCCGATGATGGCGGGTCATCGGTTACTACCCGTGGAATGGTGTGGAGTACTGTTTCCGGCTTCAAGCCTGATACGGTTAAAGTCAATAAATCGGCTCAAACGGGTACCGGTATTGGCTATTTCACGACCCAGCTCAAAGGGTTAAAACGAGGAACAACCTATTACATAAGAGCTTATGCGGAGAACGAAATCGGCATAGCCTTTGGCGATGAGTTAAGCTTCACTACTCTTGACTTTGCCAGTTTAACCACGCAGGAATTACTGGCATCATCAACCGGAACATCAGCCGTTGGAGGTGGACTTATTCAAAGTAACGGAGGTTCAAGCATCACCAATGTAGGAGTTTGCTGGAGTACCGGACATAATCCAACGGTCAGTTTACACACCAAAACAAGGTACGACAAACTTAACGGAGACACCTTTAGAAGTACCTTGACAGACTTGGATCCGGTGACGACCTATTATGTGCGGGCTTATGCGGTGAATAGCCAGGGAGTGGCTTACGGAAATGAGGTGAGCTACACCACTCCGGCAATTTTGCCAAGCATTACAACCAATTATGTTGTTCCTGTTACCAAGTCAGAAGTGGTTACCGGAGGAACAATCTCGGATGATGGAGGAGCTGAAATTACTGACCGCGGGGTGCTTTGGAGCACCGATGCCAATTTTGATCCCGACACCGTAGTGGTCAATAAAACTTCGGATGGTACGGGAATCGGTAATTTTACCAGCAACATTGGTGGACTGAACATGAGCATTAGCTATTACATCCGGGCTTATGCAACCAACAGCGCAGGTACGGCTTATGGAAACCAGGTTTCAGTAACTATATTTCCAACTGCGCCCCGACTGTTTACCCATGAAGTTACCGAGATTGAAGGTTACACCGCCGTTTGCGGAGGAGACATTACCAGCGATGGCGGGGCTGATGTGACGCTTAAGGGAGTGTGCTGGAGTACACATACCAACCCAACCATCGAAGACAGCCGGACATACAACGGGTCGGGAACAGACTCTTACATCAGCAAGTTGACTGATCTGAAACCGAACACGCTTTATTATGTAAGGGCTTATGCGGTCAATAAGATTGGGGTGGCCTACGGTTTGGAACGGACATTTTTGACCGATGCTTTCCCAACTCTGGTGGCGACAACGCCGGTTACAAATATTATTGCGACAACCGCAACCAGCGGGGGTGAAATTACTGACGATGGAAGGACGCCCATCTTGGCTCGCGGGGTTTGCTGGAGCATGCACAATGCGCCAACGGTGGCACTTCCCACCAAAACGGTTGATGAAACCACAACGGGTATTGGGCGTTTCACCGCCAACTTGTCTGGCCTGAAACCGGAGACCGATTACTATGTAAGAGCCTATGCGACCAACGCGGTTGGAACAAGTTATGGCAGTCAGGTCTTCTTCCGTACCAAGGAAGTAATGCTTCCGGCAGTAACAACAACGAAACCTTCGGCGGTGGATAGTACGCATGCTGTATGCGGAGGTGAAGTGACCAATGACGGAGGAATGCCGGTCAATGTGAGAGGTGTGTGCTGGAGCCTGACGAACGATCCTGACCTGGAAACGGGCGTTAAACTGAATGATATGGCTGGTGGAATAGGAGCTTATGTGAGCAACGTCAGCGGATTGTTGCCCGGAACCAAATACTACATTAAAGCCTTTGCCACCAACATTCTGGGAACGGCTTACGGACAGCTGGATAGTCTGGTGACCGAAGCCATTCGTCCAATGGTAAGTATTGCTTTGATGACCAACTTGACCATGACAACGGGAGACGGTTCAGCCTCTGTCATTACGGATGGAGGTTCTCCGGTTACCGACCGGGGACTTTACTGGAATACCACCGGTCAGGCCCCTACGGTTCCTATGCCGGCTGACAGCAGCATTTCGTTGGGAGCCGGTTCAACCGAAATCAACGGAACGATTACAAACCTGAAAGCCAGCACCACTTATTATGTGTGGGCCTATGCGACCAACGCGGTTGGAACCCGTTTCAGCCCGGAAGCAATTTCATTTACCACGCCAACCATTCCAACAGTCATTACCAGCGCACCGAAATCGGTAGCCCGGAACGAGGCAGTATGTGGTGGTGAGGTTACGGACAATGGTCGTGTGGAGGTAACCGCTCGAGGGGTTTGCTACAGTGCATTCGGAACACCAACGACCGACAGTTTATCGGTGGAGCATAGCACTGGCGGAACAGGCTTGTTCTCGCTGAACGTTACTGAACTGAAGGAGGGAACGACTTACTATGTACGGGCTTACGCCATCAACAGCATGGGAACGGCTTATGGCGAAGTGGATACCCTGACAACGCTGACGATTCCGACTGTTCATACCTTGGCGTCCGATTCCATTTGGAGTTCAGGTGCTGTTAGCGGAGGTGATGTGGTTGCTGATGGCGGCGCCGAAGTAATTCTGCGAGGCGTTTGCTGGAGTAGTGACACCATCCCCACGATAGATCTGTTGACCAAAACAAAAAATGGTAGCGGACTGGGTGAGTTCGAGTCCTTTCTTGGAGGACTGAAACATGCCTCAACGTATTATATCCGTGCTTATGCCACCAACAGCCTGGGCACGGCTTATGGCGAAATTGATACGATTTTAACCGCACCGGTTGTGCCAACGCTTGGCTCGGTTGTGCTCGAGGCGATTGATGATTCAACTCAACTCGGAACAGCTGATGTTATTGATGACGGGGGTGCAGAAGTAATCGAAAGGGGGCTGGTGTGGAACACAACAGGTAACCCAACGCTTGATGATGAGGTCATCTTAAATGGTGAAGCCGGAGTGGGAACCTATAGCGATACCATTACAGGAATGGTTGAAGGACCTACTTATTATGTACGGGCTTATGCCACCAACAGTGTTGGAACGGCTTACGGACCTGATATCAGCAGCAAGAGCTGTCCCACCGCTTTTACGGTTATGCATGTGGAAGGATTTAGCGGGGCTCCGGAATCAAAAACGGTTGTTTATCATTCCGTAAGTACCGATTTGTCCGGTGACTTGCGTTGCTGGCTTACCCAAAACCTGGGAGCCGATCAGCAAGCAACGAGTATGAATGATGCCACCGAAGCTTCGGCGGGTTGGTACTGGCAGTTCAATCGTTCGCAGGGCTATAAATACGATAGCTCCCGGACACCTTCGAATGCGTGGGAAGCCTGGACAACGAGCATTTCGGAAAGCTCAGCCTGGGTGGCAGCCAAGGATCCATGTAACCTGTTGCTGGGCTTGGGATGGCGCATCCCGACTAAGACCGAATGGGAAAATGCCGATGCAGCACCGCAAGACTGGACAACAGGTGCCGATGCTTTTGCCTCGGTACTGAAACTGCATTCAGCAGGGGTGCTTGCATACAACAATGGCGTACTTGCCGGCAGAGGCAGTTATGGACGTTACTGGAGTAATACCCAGATTAACACCAGCAGTGCTTATTTTATGGATTTGTATTCCGGCAGCCGGATTAACTATTTCTCTAAAGCTTATGCCTTGCCGCTTCGTTGTATCCGCGATGGAATTACCATTGCTTTACCATCGGTGAGTGATGTTGTTATTCCGGATTCGCTGGTAACGGAAACTTCGGCGGCAGGTGTGGCAACTGTTGTTTCAGATGGAGGTGCCGCAGTAACCAGCCGGGGACTTTGCTGGAACACAACTGGCAACCCAACGGTTGACGATCATACGCTTCCAAGTGGCTCCGGAAAGGGAACGTTCTCCGAGCTGTTATCTAATTTAGAAGAAGGGGTTACGTACTATGTGCGGGCCTATGCGGTCAACAGCGAAGGGACAGCTTACAGCCCGTCAACCACCAGTTTTCAGTTATGTCCAACCAATTTTGAAATTATCCACACCGAAGGATTGAATGGAGCACCGGAGACGAAAAAGGTAATTTATAGTTCCGTAAGTTCACGTATTTCGGGTAAATCGGCCTGTTGGTTAACCCAAAACCTGGGAGCCAGCCAGCAAGCCACTTCGGTTAGCGATGCCAGCGAAGCTTCGGCCGGCTGGTATTGGCAGTTCAACCGGAAACAAGGCTATAAATACGATGGTTCACGTCTGCCGGCCAATAGCTGGACCCCATGGATAACGAGTATTTCGGAGAATGTGAACTGGATGAGTGCCAATGATCCGTGTAACTTGTTGTTGGGCTTAGGCTGGCGTATTCCTACCAAAGCGGAGTGGGAAAATGCCGACGCCGCTCCCCAATTCTGGACAAATTCAGCGGATGCTTATCATTCCGAATTGAAACTTCACCAGGCCGGACTTCTGGCTTACAATACCGGCGCGCTTCAAAACCGCGGAACTTATGGGTATTACTGGAGTAGCGATCGCTACAATTCAACCAACGGAAATTACTTATACATTTATTCGGGAAGCAGCAGCGTTACCTACTCCAACAAGGCAAATGCATTTCCGGTGCGTTGTATTCGTGACGAACTTGTCAAATCAGCGCCAGTAGTGAGTGATGTTGAGGTACCTGCAAAAGAGATGACCGCCACATCGGCGGATGCTACGGCTACTGTTGCTTCGGACGGGGGGATGCCGGTAACCGAAAGAGGTTTGTGTTGGAGTGAAACCAATTCAACACCTACCATTGCCGACGAGGTGATTACGGCCGGAGGAGGAACCGGGGAATTTACAAGAACCTTGGCTGATTTGAAAGAAGGGCCTGTTTATTATGTGCGGGCTTATGCCACCAACAGTGAAGGAACGGCTTATAGCCCCACTGTAACCAGCTTCAGAATATGCCCTTATGAATTTGATGTGATGCACACCGCCGGCTTGAATGGAGCACCGGAAAGCAAAACGGTTACTTACCACTCGGTTGGCAGTATGATTTCGGGCGAAGCCGCTTGCTGGCTGACGCAAAACCTGGGAGCTGACGAGCAAGCCACTGCAGTAAATGATAAGTCCGAAGCTGCTTCTGGCTGGTACTGGCAGTTTAACCGTTCTCAGGGGTACAAACCGGTAGGATCATCTTATATTCCGAACAATGCCTGGACTTCCTGGACTTCCAGCATTTCTGAAAACATTAACTGGGGAAGTGCGAATGATCCTTGTCGCTTGCTTTTAGGTCTGGGCTGGCGGATTCCAACCAAAGCGGAATGGGAAAATGCCGATGCTGCTCCCCAGTTCTGGCAAAAGGCGGCCGATGCCTACAATTCAGAATTGAAATTGCATCTGGCAGGACTGTTGAATTATTCTACCGGGGCATTACAAAACCGCGGTAGCTATGGGTATTACTGGAGTAGTGACCGGTATACGGGTACCACCGGCTATTATCTCTATTTAACAACGAGTGGAAGTAGCGTTACCTATATTAATAAGGCCTATGCTTTCCCAATGCGTTGTATCCGCACGGAGATGACTTTGTCGGCACCGCAGGTGAGTAAGGTTGAGGTGCCTGTTTCGGGCATGACCTCGGATGCGGCTAAAGGAACAGCCATTGTTACAACAGATGGAGGTGCTGCTGTGGAAACCCGCGGATTGTGCTGGAATACAACCGGCGATGCGCCAACTGTTTCAGACAGCACATTAACCATCGGAAGCGGCTTGGGCAGTTTTACCGGTGATCTGAAAAACCTTAAAGAAGGAATTACCTATTACATTCGCGCTTTTGCAACCAATAGTCAGGGAACGGGCTACAGCCCGGAAGTGACCAGCTTCATGATTTGTCCGACCGGTTTTGAAGTGATTCATACCGAAGGGTTGAATGGAGCAGCGGTTAGTAAAACAATAACGTACAATTCCGTGAGCACGAATATTTCAGGCGAAGCAGCCTGCTGGTTGACCCAAAACCTGGGAGCTGATCGCGCACCGGATGCTTACAATGATGCCTCTGAGGCTGCCGCCGGCTGGTACTGGCAGTTTAATCGCCAGCAAGGCTATCAGCCGGTAGGGAACTCCTACGTTCCAAACAACGATTGGACTTCCTGGACAGGAAGCATCTCAGAAAGCTCAAACTGGTCAGCAGGCAATGACCCTTGTAATTCGCTGCTTGGTTTGGGCTGGCGGATTCCAACCAAAGCGGAATGGGAAAATGCCGATGATGCTCCCCAGTTCTGGCAAAAGGCAGCCGATGCCTACAATTCTGACTTGAAATTGCATCTGGCAGGAGACCTTTACTATTCGACCGGAGGACTGCAAAACCGGGGAGGTCATGGGTACTACTGGAGTAGCACGCAGGCAGCCTCTACTACGGGACATTATTTGTACTTGAATGCCTCTTCCAGTGCCCCAAACTCAGCCAGTAAAGCCTATGCCTTCTCAGTACGTTGTATTCGCGACAAAGTGGTTATTTCAACACCATCCGTTAGCAAGGTAACGATTGTAGCTGAAGCCATGACTGAAACCACCGCGACAGGAAATGCGACGGTTACAAATGATGGAGGAGCAGAAGTTACGGATCGGGGATTGTGCTGGAACACAACCGGCAATCCGACCATTGCCGACAGCAAAATTTCATCCGGCGATGGCGTAGGAAGTTTTACCCGTACAATTGGCGGACTTGTTGAGGGGCCAACCTATTACATCCGTGCCTATGCCATCAACAGTGAAGGGGTGGCTTACAGCCCGGCGGATGCCAGCTTCAGAATTTGTCCGGCAACGTTTACTGTTATTCATACCGAAGGGGTTAATGGAGCACCGGTAAGCAAAAACGTAACTTACCACTCTGTTAGTTCTGATGTTTCCGGCAAATCGGCTTGTTGGCTGACTCAAAACCTGGGAGCTGACCGCCAAGGCGAATTTGTTGGTGATAATGCGGAGGCTGCTTCAGGCTGGTATTGGCAGTTTAACCTGCCGCAGGGTTATAAACACGATGGTTCTTCTTACAGCCCCAGCAATGCATGGACCAGCTGGATCTCCAGCATCTCGCAGAGTTCAAGCTGGTCGTTGAATAATGACCCATGTAACCTGCTGTTGGGCCTTGGATGGCGACTGCCGACTTCTGCTGAATGGACTAATGCAGATGCCGCTCCACAATTTTGGACAAGTGCATCTGATGCCTATAAGTCCGAATTGCAGCTGCACCTGGCCGGTTATTTATATTATTCAAACGGAGCGCTGCAAAACCGCGGTGGGCTTGGGTATTATTGGAGCAGTACCCAGTCCGCCTCAACAACCGGGCATTACCTGGCTTTGACTTCTTCAAGCAGTGTGATGGGAACAATCAGTAAAGCCTATGCGCTTCCGGTGCGTTGTTTACGCGAAGACCTGAAGATTTCAATTCCCACGGTCAGCAATGTGGAAGTACCGACTTCCGGAATGAAAACAACCACCGCAGAAGGATCAGCCACGGTTACCACGAATGGTGGAGCCAAGGTTCTTGCAAGAGGATTGTGTTGGAATACGACCGGAGTGACTCCAACGCTTTCGGATAAAGTTGTTCCGGTAGGAAGTGGCTTGGGCAGCTTTACCGGTATGCTGGAAGGTTTGAATGAGAGTGATACTTACTATGTACGTGCTTATGCAACTAACAGCGAAGGAACGGCATACAGCCCCGAAGTAACCAGTTTTAAAATCTGTCCGGTTGAGTTTGAAGTAATTCACACCGAAGGGCTGAATGGGGCTCCGGAAACAAAAACCGTAACCTATCATTCCATAAGTAGCAATATCTCGGGCAAGTCGGCTTGCTGGTTAACCCAAAACCTGGGAGCCAGCCAGCAGCCCAAGGCATACAACGATGCCACGGAGGCTTCTTCAGGCTGGTACTGGCAGTTCAACCGGAAACAAGGCTATAAGTTTGATGGTGGTCGAACACCTTCGGATGCCTGGACAACTTGGGTTGGAAGCATTTCAGAAAGCATGAGCTGGACGGCCGCAGAGGATCCTTGCGCCTTACAACTTGGTTTGGGCTGGCGTATTCCAACTTCCACTGAGTGGACGAAAGCCGATGCAGCACCTCAGTTCTGGAACAGTGCAACGGATGCCTATAATTCGGTATTGAAACTGCACCAGGCCGGGAATCTGTACTATTCAACCGGTGTGTTGCAGAACCGGGGGAGCGTAGGAAGCTACTGGAGCAGTACGCAGTACAGTTCAACCACGGGGCATTATTTTATCATCAATTCCTCAAGCAGTGTTATGAGTACGGCCAGCAAAGCCTATGCTTATTCTCTGCGTTGTATTCGCGATGAGGTAAGCATCAGCATCCCATCGGTAAGCGATGTTGAAATCCCAACTTCCGGGATGACGGCGACCACTGCGGAAGGAACGGCAACGGTTTCTTCAAACGGAGGGGCTGAAGTTACTGAAAGGGGCTTTTGCTGGAATACTTCCGGCACACCAACAACGGCGGACAATACCGTGCCGCTTGGAAGCGATGTTGGTAAATTTACCGGCAAGCTAACCGGGTTAAAAGAAGGACCAACCTATTACGTAAGGGCGTATGCCATCAACAGCAAAGGAACGGCTTACAGCCCAACGGTGACCAGTTTTAAGATCTGCCCAAGCTCGTTTGATGTTATTCATGTTGAAGGTCAAAATGGAGCTCCGGTGAGCAAAATTGTAACTTACCATTCCATTAGCACCAATGTGTCGGGGAAAGCTGCTTGCTGGCTTACTCAAAACCTGGGAGCCGACCGGGAAGCTACTTCGTATAACGACAATGCAGAAGCGGCTTCGGGTTGGTACTGGCAGTTTAACAAAGAACAAGGTTTTAGACACAACGGAACGGCCTATTCGCCTGCACCGGCCTGGGAATCCTGGATTGGCTCCATCTCTCAAAGCTCAAACTGGTCTTCGGGCAATGATCCGTGCCACTTGTTGCTTGGCCTTGGATGGCGCATTCCAACCCTGACCGAATGGACCAAAGCCGATGCTCCGCCACAGTTCTGGAACAGTGTTCAAGATGCTTATAATTCGGAACTGAAGTTACACATGGCCGGAAACTTGTATTATTCGAACGGAAACTTGCAGTATCGTGGAAGTCATGGCTATTATTGGACCAGCACCCAGTACAGCTCCACAACCGGGCACTACCTGAGCCTGAATACATCAAGCAGTGCCCTGAGTACAACCACCAAGGCTTATGCATTCCCGGTAAGGTGTATTCGCGATGAGGTTCAGTTGGCAAAGCCTTCCGTTAGTGCTGTAGTTATTCCAAACTCAACCATCAGTTTAAGCACAGCCGCCGGAACAGCAACTGTGACGATTGACGGAGGCCAGCCAGTCACAGACCGCGGTTTGTGCTGGAATACAACTGGAAATCCGACCATCGCAGATAGCAAGGTTTCAGTGGGAAGTGGTGTTGGAAGTTTTACTGGAATGATTTCGGGCTTGACCGAAGGGCCAACTTATTATGTTCGTGCCTTTGCCACTAACAGTGAAGGCACAGCCTACAGCCCGGTACAATCTAGCTTTAAGGTTTGCCGAAAAACATTTTCAGTCCTGCATACCGAAGGTGAGAACGGAGCACCGGAAAGCAAAACAGTTACTTATCATTCGGTGAGCAGCACCATGTCGGGAAGTGCAGCTTGTTGGTTAACTCAGAACCTGGGCGCCGATCGTCAGCCAACTGCCCTGACCGACAATTCCGAAGCTTCGGGGGGATGGTACTGGCAGTTTAACTGCTCGCAGGGCTTTAAGTACGACGGAACGCGTGCGCCTGCGGATAGCTGGATTCCGGGGATTTCTCAGAGTGCGCAATGGGCTGTAAGTAATGATCCTTGTCGACTGTTGCTTGGTGGTACCTGGCGTATTCCTACGTTGACTGAATGGACCAATGCAGATAACCCGCCTCAGTACTGGACGAGGGGTGCAGATGCCTTCAACTCTGTATTGAAACTTCATCTGGCCGGGAACTTGT
Organism: uncultured Sunxiuqinia sp.; assembly: GCF_947495665.1. Classification (GTDB taxonomy): domain Bacteria; phylum Bacteroidota; class Bacteroidia; order Bacteroidales; family Prolixibacteraceae; genus Sunxiuqinia; species Sunxiuqinia rutila. Next base: position 237,829 of record NZ_CANLZV010000004.1, on the reverse strand, counting down.
ACTATTCGAACGGAAACTTGCAATACCGGGGAAGCAACGGCTATTATTGGAGCGGTACGCAGTACTCGAGCACCACGGGCTATTATTTGTCCATTACCTCTTCGGGGAGCGCGATGAGCACAACAACTAAGGCGTATGCTTTCCCCGTCCGGTGTATTAAAAGCAACTGATTGGATGAACACGGATATTCTATGAAACTTAAATATATTTGCCGCAGAAAAAATGGGAGCGTAGCGGAGAGCGAAATCCCGGAATTGAAGTGGCTAAAAAGAGAGAACAATGAATTTAAAACGAGATAATCAACCAATTTACATTTTTGCCTTGGTGCTTTTGGCACTACTACCTTGGAGCCTGAAGGCTTCAGGGCAGGGGAATGAGACGAAACTAACCATTCACATTCGGGGAGTGTATGATTCCAAAATAACGGTGACTCCCTTTGAAAACGGACGCTATGAATCGGCCTTGAAGACGATTGATGGCGTACAGGATTCGGTTAGTCTGACAATCCCGAAAGCACATCTTCCCGGACAGTTTTTGTTACGGATGGATTACCGCCAAAAAGCAACGGACCAGTCTTATCCTTCGGAGTTTGTTTTTTTCATGAATGAAAATGACCTGGAAATTGGCATTAATCCGCTGCAAACACAGCCGGATAGCGTTTACCTGGGCAATGACGTGGAGAACACAAGCTACTTTGCTTTTCTGAAAGAAAATGCCACGCGCCGACAACCCCTTATTTTGCTGGAGCAGCTTCTGGCTGGTTATCATGAAAAGGAAGGCCGGTTTTACAAGGAAGCGGAAAAGGAGTTTGAGAAAAACAGACAGCGCTATAACCAATGGATTGCCGCGTTGGAGGAAGCTCAAAATGACTTGTTCGTAAGCCGTGTGTATGCTTTTCAGAAAGTGCCAGACATCAGCTGGGAAACTTCGGCAGAGCAACAACTGCACGAGCAGGCTTTGCATTATTTTGATGAGATTGATTTGAGTGATCCCTGGCTTTTGCGTACTCAGGCTTTCAATGACTTTGTAACCGCTTACATGCGCATGTTTGGCATGCATGTCACGTCGGATGAACTTCGGGATTCCCTGTTTACCCAAGCAGGAAGGATTGCCTGCGAAAAAGCGGCGCAAGGGCATCCGGAGGTGTATGGCTGGATGGTTGATTATTTTTATGTCGGATACGAGGCTTTGGGAATTGCACCGGGCATGCGAATGCTTGAAGCGCATATTCAGAATCCACATTGTCTGACATCCAAAAAACAGGAAATTCTTCGGCGGCTGGAAGGAATGAAGAAACTAACGGCAGGGGCACTGGCTCCCTCCTTTGAGGCCGAAATGGTGAACGGTATGCAGGTGCGGTTTAACGGAATTTCCAACGATAAAAGCTATGGCCTGCTCGTGTTCTACGATTCGGAATGCAGCCATTGCAAGGAGCTGCTTGACAAACTGAAAAGCTGGAATGACGTGCCTGAAAATAAGGTTTGGTTCGATGTGATTACCATTTCAGTGGATGAGGACCGGGAAAAATGGGAGCAGTTTCACAATCAAAAAAATTATGGATGGACTGATGTGTGGGCGCCCGGTGGTATCAATAGCCCGGTGGCTAATGATTACTACATCTTGTCGAGTCCGGTTATGTTTATTCTGGGTAAGGATAAAACGATCTTACAAATTCCGGAATCCTTTAAGCAGCTTGAATCATTTATCAGTGGCAATTAGAAACGTATTTTTTCTGATTGATAAGTTAAATAATCGATTTGCAAGACATAAATGGTCATTTGCTAAGTTGTTTTTGTTTTCTTTGTAGTCTGTTTGGGGTGGAATTATCGTAACTGAAAATTACTTAAGAGAGTTACGATGGATTTAGGGTTGACCCAAATGGCGTTTTTTTTAGGTTGTTTTTCTGCTAAATAGCGAATGGAGCCTAAGCTTAAATGAAAGAGAACAAGTAATAACGTGAAGAGGGTAGAGACTATAATGTTTGATCATCCGGGAACTACATAAATGCCGGGTGCTCGCTTACTGCAAATTGAAGAAAAGGGACTTTTAGGGATAAACGGGCTTATAAAATAAGCCTTTGACGATTTGCCAATTCAGCAATGAATCGGATGAAGGGCTTTAGCATACCTGATGTTGTGATTCCATGCTTTCATCTTTTTTTAAACTAATCAATTTTCTTGTTTGTGGTTTGTTTCAGACATTAAGGCGTTCTTAATTAATACTCTGCAACATAAACATGTTGACAATGAAGGCGTATTGTGAGATTCAGGAGCATGATGAAAGCCAGGGAGCTTCCTTGGTATTGAAGAATATTATTGTATCGAAAGGGCTAACCCAGTTGATTCTTCCGATTCAGGAAATTCTTTATTTTTTTCATGAGAATAAAAACGTATTTGTCGTAACCGAAGATAATGAAACCTATTTTTGTGAATTAGGACTGTCGGCCATAGAAAAAGATATTTGCCCGGGCTTTTTTCGGATTAACCGGCAGGTTATTGTCAATTATAATGCGATTCAATCGTTTTCCTACATTGAGAATAGCAAAATTGAATTATGTGTTCGTCACGGAAGTGGTCGAAACATGATTATAGGAAAGAACAAGGTGGCAAGCTTTAAAAAGTGGATCATGTTTGATTGCACGTGTTTTTCAGCTCCGCGCAGAAAATCGTTTAAGGAAAAAATATCCGGCACCTTGTCTGAACAGAATGTACTCCGGGCAGTTAAATGATAAAGGATTCTTTCCAGATAGGTATAGGGGCAAAGAATTCAAATAGCAAGAACAGGATGGAAACAAATTCAGTTGCTTTTTTTCAGTCACAGCAGTATCCTGAACCAACGCACAAGCCCATTGTGGCTGCATTGAAAGTTAAAAATCCGCAAAATGTGGGTAGTTTAATGCGTCTAATAGATAATGTTGGGGGCGACACGCTTTACTTGCTCGATGATGAAAACCCCAAGCGCGAAGGTAGCATTCGGAAAACGGCAGGACTAAGCTACAAGCATGTCAAACTGGTTTGGCTTAGCTCGGAGGAATTTTTTCAGGCCATTCCGAAGGACTATACCCTGGTGGCAATTGAAACCAATGAAGCATCGACAAACGTGTTTGCCACGAAACTTCCTGATAAAGTTGCGTTTCTGCTGGGAAGTGAAATGCATGGACTTTCCGAAGAACATATCCATCGCTGTGCTCACAGTGTTCATATTCCGATGACAGGTCTTTGTAAATCAATGAATATCTCCCATGCGTTAAGTATTGCTCTTTTTGAGTGGTTGCGTCAGCAACTTTTTACTAATTAAGTTTAGTTTCTGTTGTTTTTTTCTATTTTTAGCAAGTAGCAAGATAAAATAGAAAAATCCATGATCACACTAACTCAGTTGGAATACATTGTTGCTGTTGACACGTTTAGGCATTTTGGCCGCGCTGCCGAACATTGCTTTATCACGCAACCCACCCTCAGTATGCAAATCAAAAAGCTGGAAGAAGATTTAGAGATTATTATTTTCGACCGAAGCAAGCAACCCTTAATTCCAACCGATGTTGGCAAACGCATTATTGAGCAATCGCGGATTATTTTGCAGGAAACCGAAAAGGTAAACGACATTGTCAAGGATCACAAAAATTTGATTTCCGGAGAACTGAAAATCGGAATCATTCCCACATTAGCACCTTACCTATTGCCGCTCTTTATTGGTAACTACAAGCGCAAATACCCCAATATTCTGATTACCGTTGAGGAGTTGACTACCGAAAATATTGTGGACCACTTAAAGCGCGATTTGCTGGATGTGGGCGTTTTAGTCACACCGCTTAAAGAGGATAAGATTAATGAGAGGCCGATCTTTTACGAGGAAATGATGCTTTATTGCCACGAGAATCATCCGCTTTACAATCAGAAAAAACTAAAAGTGAAAGACATTGCCACGCCGGAGATTTGGTTGCTGAGCGATGGCCACTGTTTCCGCCACCAGGTAATCAACCTGTGTTCCTTTAAAGGGGCATCCAACCGGGAGCTTCCTTTTCACTTCGAAGCAGGCTCGTTAGAGACGCTTATGAACATTATTGACAAGGAAGGCGGCATTACCCTGATTCCGGAATTGGCAACGGTGGATATGTCTGATTGTCGAAGAAAACATGTTCGAAGTTTTGATGATGTAACCCCTTTGCGCGAAGTTAGTCTGGTGTATTCACGCCATTTTGCTAAGAATAAGCTGGTTGACTTGTTGTGGAAAGAGATGGCTGCTGCCATGCCCCAGGAACTGTTGAGTCGCGAGCGGGGAACAATTGTAGAATGGAAGTAAATTTTTTTTCATTTTTTGTTTTGAAGTTTAAAAAATGTTCCATTTCTTTGCATCGCTGAAATCAAAAACAGCCACCCTAAAAGTAGGGCAGCCGATTTCAGCGAAAAAAAATCCTGAGAAAATTTGGAAGCAAAAAAAAAACAATTACTTTTGCAACTCCAATTCAGGAACAGACATGATGGCCCGTTCGTCTAGGGGTTAGGACGCCAGGTTTTCATCCTGGTAGCAGGGGTTCGAATCCCCTACGGGCTACTAATTTTATTTATTCAGAAGAAACAGAAAATGGCACATCATCAATCGGCTAAAAAAAGAATTCGTCAAGACGAAAAAAAGAAAGTACACAATAAGTACTTTGCCAAGACTATGCGTAATGCGCTTCGTGATATTCGTGCGATAAGCGAAAAGGAAGCAGCCGTAGCGCAACTTCCAAAGGTTGTTTCTATGATTGATCGATTGGCTAAGAAGAATTTGATTCACAAAAACAAAGCAGCCAATTTGAAATCAAAATTAACTTCACACGTTAGCAAGTTATAAGCAAACACAAGATATTAAGGAAGCCTCTTCGAAAGAAGAGGCTTTTTTTTTGCTCTGAACTGAAGGATGGATTTCATTATTTCTCTCATTCTTCATAACTTGGTTTAGCACAACTGCAGTATCATGTACAAGAAACCAAGCATTAAAGAGTGGGCCGTGGAAGACCGGCCACGGGAAAAACTGTTGACCAAAGGAACACGCTCCCTGTCGGAAGCTGAATTGCTGGCCATTTTAATTGGCTCAGGCAATTCGAAAGAATCAGCCGTTGAATTATCCCGCCGTATTTTGGGAACGGTGAACAATGATTTAGCGACGCTCAGTAAAAAAGATGCCTCCTACCTGCTTAAGTTTAATGGTATTGGAGAGGCCAAAGCAGTGAATATTCTGGCTGCACTGGAATTGGGGAGGCGCCGAAAAGAAGAAAATGCCCCGGCCAAAACGGTCATAGTCAATAGTCGTGATGCAGCAAACTATTTTCGGCCTCTGCTGGAAGATCTTCCTCATGAAGAATTTTGGATTTTATTGCTCAACCGTTCTAACACCGTTATCGATAAATTTATGGTGAGCCAAGGCGGCATTACTGGGACGGTGATTGATGTCAAACTGATTTTGAAAACAGCCCTTGAAAAATTAGCCTGCTCCTTGATTTTATGCCACAATCATCCTTCGGGAAACTGCGCTGCCAGCGAAGCTGACAAAAAAGTAACCCGAAAAATTAAGGATGCTGCCGAATTAATGGAAATTACAGTGCTCGATCATGTCATTATTGCCCACGATCAGTATCTTAGCTTTGCTGATGAGGCTTTACTTTAAAAACCAATTATGCTTGTTGTATTTGCTCAGGAAATAACCAATCGCTTGCAATACACCTTTGATTTTATTTTTTCCGAAATCCTGGGCGTTCCTTTTTTGTTGACAACCGACCTGCATGAGTTTAATGAAAGCCAGTTTCCGAAGATAAATTATTCCTTGCTTCCACTGGATTGTCCGTTACAGATGCATCCACATCCGATTCTTTTTCAACATACCATTAATTTTCATAGTCTGGAAGCAGTGCCCTATAAGGACGAAGTGTATTTTTTTGAATCCTCAGGTGATTCTTTTTTACCCTTTGATCCTTTTGCAGCCAGTTTTTATTTGCTGAGTCGGTACGAGGAGTACCTGATGCGCGAGCTGGATGAACATCATCGTTATCCGTCGCATCATAGTGTGCTGTATCGCAATCATTTGTTGGATAAGCCGGTGGTTAATCAGTGGGCGCAACTTATTGCTCATGAAATAAAGATGCATTATCCCGGATTTGACTATGAAAAACCTCGCTTTGATTTTCTTTCAACCATTGATATTGATAATGCCTGGGCCTATAAGAATAAAGGATGGTGGCGCACGGCTGGCGCTTTTGTGCGTGGTTTGCTCAAAGGTGAAAAGCATTTGCTGGAAGAACGGATGCAGGTGTTGCGAGGAGAATTGGATGATCCGTACGATACTTACGATTACATTCGCGAGCTGTATGGGGAGCGAAAAGAGCTGCTTCGCTTTTTTATTTTATTAGGCAAAACAAGTCAATACGACCGGAATGTGTCGCCAGACAATGAGGAACTTCAAAAACTGATAAAAGAGCTAAGTGCCAATTTTCAATTGGGCATTCATCCTTCCTATCGGTCAACAAAAAGGAAAAAGGAACTTCGGCAGGAGATCCGAACCCTGGAGACTATTACTCAGCAAAAGGTGGAAGCCTCGCGTCAGCATTTTTTGCGTCTGGTGCTTCCAACCACATACCGGCGTTTAATCAAGGCTGGTATTCAACATGATTATACCATGGGTTATGCCGACCAGTGTGGATTTCGCGCAGGAACTTCCAGCTCCTTCTGGTTTTATGACCTGAAAAAAGAGGAGCAAACCACGCTTCGGATTCACCCTTTTCAGCTCATGGATGTCACGCTTAAAAATTACCTGAAACTTGCGCCTGACGAGGCATTGGAGGTCATCGGAAAATTAATGCAGGAAATTCGGGAATACGGGGGAACTTTTATATGTTTATGGCATAATGAAAGTCTGAGTGACCGGGGAGAATGGAAAGGATGGCGTACCGTGTTTGAACAGATGACAGAACAGGCGATTAAGTACAAGGATGAATCAGGAACTAATTAGCTACGTCAATTATGAAGCGATTGATACCGACCAATGGGATCGGTGTTTGGACAATGCGCCCAATAGCTTGATTTATGCCCGCTCATGGTATCTCGACAAGCTTTGCGACCGTTGGGATGCTTTGGTGATGGGGAATTATCGGTATGTCATGCCCTTGACTTACCGCCAGAAGTTCGGCATTCGCTATTTGTACCAACCTTTGTTTTGTCAGCAACTCGGTATTTTTCCAACACCAACCAGGGAAGTCAGTCAGCTGTTTTTACAGGAAGTGGCCCGGCGGTTTTCGTTTGCCGAAATCAATCTGAACGCCATGCAACTTCCGGTAGACAGTGTTGGTGGGTATGAAAAACGGCAAAACCTGTTGTTGTCGCTCGTGGATAGTTATGAGGTAATGGCCGGTAATTATTCGCAACATACCCGGCGTAAACTTAAAAAAGCCAGCAAGCACCAATTGATTTTGGTGAGCAGTATTTCAGCAGGAGAATACCTGCGCTTTAAAAAGAAAAACCAACAGGTTCGTTTGTCGGAGAAGGAAATGCAGAAGCTGCGAAATATTCTGGCCTTTGCGCTAAGCCGAAGCCTGGGGCAAATCTATGGCGTTTATTCGCCCGGCAATGAGCTTTGTGCAGCAGCCTTTTTTATTCGGGATAAATACCGGGTAACTTACCTGAGTGCTATCAGCAGTGCGGAAGGTAAAAAGTACCAGGCCATGTATTTCCTGATTGACCGGTTTATTCAGGAGAACGCCGGCAAAGAGTACTTGCTGGATTTTGAAGGATCACAAATACCGGGCGTTGCCCGACTATATAAAGGATTTGGGGCAAGCCCCGAAAAGTACCATCACTACCGGTACAACCGGTTGCCGTGGTGGTCAAAATGGCTTAAAAAATGAACATCAGAAACAAAATATTAACAGCGGTGGCTAAACCTTTTTCACTTGCCTCTTTAGGTTCGGGGGAGGAAGTGCCTGTACTGCTGCCTTTTTATCACATAGTGAAAGATGGGGAACACCCGTTTCAGTACAATTACCGTTTCCCGTCAATCAGCCGGTTCAAGAAAGACCTGGACTTTTTGTTGACCCATTTTGACCCCATATCGCTTGAAGAGCTTTACAAAGGTCACAATCTGAGGAATACCTTTCACCTTAGTTTTGATGATGGCTTGCGGGAATGTTATGAGGTGATTGCTCCTATTTTGAAGGAGAAGGGTGTTCCGGCTACTTTTTTCGTCAACCCGGCTTTTGTCGATAATCACGATCTTTTTCACCGGTATAAAGCAGCGGTTTTGCATCAGTTTTTTGCCAAACAAGGGGTGGCTTCTGATCTGCAAAATACCTATGCCGATTTGCTTTCGCTGGACCAGATGGCCGAAGACGTTGGCCTGGATTGGGAAGCCTATCTGCAAAAGGAAAGTCCTTACATGACCCTGGAACAACTGCATCAGTTGGAAAAGGATGGTTTTACGGTGGGAGCTCATAGCTGGGATCATCCGGAATTCTGGCTCTTGGATGAAGAACATCAGCTGGATGAAATCAGGGAAAGTATGGAGTGGCTGACGGCCAATTTTTCGCCTGCCGTTAAAGCATTTGCTTTTCCGTTTACCGATGAAGGGGTGTCGCGCGATGTGTTTGATGCCATTCGGCGCGAGCGTTTATGTGATCTGACCTTTGGTACGGCCGGTCTGAAGCTGGATCCGGAAAAGAAACATTATCAGCGGCTGGCCATGGAGCAGGACGGTTTTGCTTGTGCCAGCCAACTTGTGAAAATGGAATTTTTGTCGTTTCAAATGAAACGATTGGTAAATAAACATGTGGTAAAAAGAGAATAGATCATGGAATTGAAGAAGATTCGGTTGCAGGAGTTAGAGTCATTTCTAACGAGTGATTTTTTTCGGGATTTGGAAACAAAACCCATTAGTCCGGCCCGGGTAGCCTCCTATGTTAACAACCCGCATGCAGAGGCGGAAGATCCGGTGCTTTACCTGCTTCACGATGATACAAAGCTGATTGCTTTTCGAACTCTTTATCCTGCCCGCCTGATGAACCAAAGCAAGCGAATTGCCTGGCTGAGTGGAAACTGGGTTCATCCCGATTATCGACGTCGGGGATATTCAACACAACTGCTGACAGAGGCCTTGAAGGATTGGGAGGAGCGCTTGCTGTTTACCAACTACGCGCCTGCTTCGCTCCAGGTTTACTTAAAATCAGAATTCTTTACACCGATGTTTTTGGAGGATGGCGTGCGCTTTTACTTTTTTGTCAAAACCGCTGACTTGCTGCGCGATCGGTTTAAGGGGATGACGCTTTTCTTTAAAGTTGTGGATGTGTTCATTCGTCTTTTGGCCAACCTGATGCGCTTGCTGTATCATCCCCGCCGCTGGAAGCAGCTCAATATTGATGTGCTCGACTTGCCGGATGAGGCTTGTTATCGCTTGGTTGAAGCCAAAAAGGATAGTTACCTGTTTGAGCGTGGGCAAAAAGAACTGGAATGGATTTTTGCCTATCCTTGGGTATCCACTGCGAAAAAGGACTGGCTGCCGAACTATCCGTTTTCTTCCTATGCCAGCCAGTTTCATTACAAAACGGTCAAATTCATGAAGGGGCGGCGGTTGATTGGCTTTCTGATTTATTCGATCCGCGATGGCCATTTGAAAACCGTTCATCTGCAGTTGCCGCAGAATTCACTATGGGTAGCTGCGCGTTTTCTGATTCAGCTTTCGGTGCGGAAAAAAATTGAAATTCTGACAATTCTGGAGCCTGAGCTGGCAAAAAAGATTCAGAAACATGCGAACCCATTCTTGTTTCATAAGAGAATAGAACAAGGAATTTATTCTTCTTTCCCGATTTCTGCAGCGATGCGCAAAATTCAGGACGGTGAAGGGGATTTTATCTTTACTTAAGCCCCTCTAAAAAGAAAAAAATCGTTATTTTCGGCAAAATTTTTTGGACATGAAAGTAATCAACCTGAGCGAGTCGAATTCCATTTTCAATCAATACATTGCAGAGATACGAGATCACGAGATTCAGAAGGATCCTCTTCGATTTCGAAAAAACTTACAACGTTTTGGCGAAATATTTGCTTACGAAATCAGCAAGACGCTCGATTTTAAAGTAAAAGAAGTAAAAACACCACTTGGTGTGGCTAAAGTTCCAACCCTGCACCAGCAACCGGTTCTGGCAACTATTTTACGTGCCGGATTGCCTCTTCAGCAAGGTTTGCTGAATATTTTTGACCGGGCTGAAAATGCGTTTATCTCGGCTTACCGGAAGTATGATGATCAAGGGCAGTTTCATATTGAGTTTGAATACCTGGCATCGCCGGATCTGGATGAAAAAGTAGCAATTCTTTCGGATCCGATGTTGGCTTCGGGCGCTTCGATGGAAATGGGATACAAAGCACTTTTGCAAAAAGGTGATCCAACACATGTACACCTGGTGGTGGTTATTGCCAGTAAGAAAGGGGTGGAATACGTTCAGGAGACAATTAAAGCCAAAAATGTAACACTTTGGGTTGGTGCCATTGACGATGAAATGACCGTTAAATCATACATTGTTCCCGGATTGGGAGATGCAGGCGATTTGGCTTTTGGCCCCAAAGCTGATTCACACTAGAAAATAACGAATAAGCGTTAAGATAATTCACAATAGAAAAAACCGGGTGTTGCCCGGTTTTTTTATGTCTTCACTTGTCTGATGATTGCCTTATTCGGTTCGTTCCTGGAACTCGCCCAGCTTTTTAACAAACAGGTAGATGGCCAGAATGCCCAACAGGGTATGTACTGTCAGCGTGTACATGATGTATTCCGGATGACCGGAAGATTCGTAAATTCCCATCAGCCAGGTATAAACACCACTGAGTGTAGCCCCGATGAAGGTGGCCAGAAAATTGGTTCCCATGTATAACCCAGCTTTCTCTTTCGGTGCAATCCACATGATGTACTCCTGAATACGGGGAGAGGAAATCATTTCGCCTACGGCAAACAAAAATACGCCAAGAAACACCAGGCCGCTTGCAGAGGTCACAGAAAGTCCGAGCACCACAAAGCCGGCCGCTGCAATCAGCAAGCCAATCATAAAGGAAGGAATGGCCGCCCGCTTCTCAAAAATCCGGGAAATGAGCAATTGAAAAACGATGATGATGTAGCCGGTGTGCGAAATGGCTTCGGCGTTAATCCGCCATACGCCTTCTTCCTGGCTCGAAATGAACTGGGCAATACCGGTGCCGGTTACCATGCGAACCGATTCGTATAGCGATGCGGTATCCAGATAATCGTTGATATACACGGCCAGTACGTTGAAAAAGGCCCAGAAGGGAAGCCAGAAAAATACCCCCAGTAAAATCAGAAAACTCAAAAATTTGAGGTTGGAAAGCGCTTCGCCCATATCCCTGAACTTTTGACGAAGGGTGACACCTTCCAGTTCCCGCTCAGGTTCTTTGTAAAAAAGCAGGGTAATGATAAACATCAAACCCACCGTGGCAGCAGCGGTATAAAACACATAATCCCACGACCATCCGCGCAGCTTACCCATAACGATTGGTCCCAACGAAGCCCCCAGGTTAACCATTTGGTAGAAAATACCGAAACCCAGCGTTTTGTTGGTCGAATCAGTAGTCGCCCGTACCGTTGACGAAATCAGAGGTTTAAAAATACCGGCTGCAAAACCAATAGTCAGCATGGTCAGGGCTATCCCGTTGAAGGTTTGGGTTAAAATGAGCAGTAAAATGGCTGGTAGGTAGGCCATGTACGAGATGAGCAACATCTTTTTAAAACCGTACCGGTCAGCAAAAGTCCCTGAAAAAAGGGGAATAAGATAGGAGAGGGCCAGAAAGATACTTTGGATTGCCCCCAAATCACCTTTGGAAAAGCCCAGTTGTCCCAGGTAAATTCCAAAACTCATGTAAATGCCGTAATAGGCAAAGCGTTCCAACACTTCAATGGTGTTGGCTACCCAAAAAACTTTTGGGAATGGTGTTCGTTTAGCCATCGCGCTTTTAAAATTTTAGTTTGAACTAGTTGTTTAGGGCAACAAGGTAGCACTTTTTTGAAAGATCTTATTCAGCCGTGGAGTGGAAATGCCTGCTGATTGGATAAATCAGGCGTCCAGTTTTTTCACCGCCAATTGGTCCGTGCATTCGGCAAGTAATTGAGCAATTGTTTTTTTGGAAGCAGGATGAATGAAGTCAGGAGCAATTTCGGCCAGCGGCTCCAACACAAACCGTCGCTCGCCCATGCGGGGATGCGGGATTTCAAGCCGGGGTTGATTCAGAATCAGCTGGTCGTAAAAGAGAATGTCCAGGTCAATCAAGCGCGAACTGTATTGTGCTCCATGCCGCACACGTCCCAATTGATACTCTATTTGCTGTGTTTCAACCAAGAGGCTGTCAGCATCCAAACGGGTCTCAAGCACCACGACCTGGTTCCAAAACAAATCCTCGGACTCAAAGCCCCAGGGCTCTGTTTCATAGATGGCTGATTGTTGTTCGATTTTACCAACGGCCTCTTCCAGCAAGGCAAGCGCCTGATTAAAAATTACTTTTTTGTTTCCTAAGTTACCTCCCAAAAGCAAAAAAACCTTGGCCATGTTTAGATTATTATTGTAACTAATTGTGTATTTTCGTACATATTCATAAGAAATACAAAGTTAGAAACCACAAGCTATAAATAAGCATTATGAAGAGTTTTTTGAAGTATACCCTGGCAACAATTGTGGGCGTGATGATTGCCGGGTTTTTAATGATGATTTTGTCCATTGGGATTTTCTCATCCCTGGTTTCCATGAGTGAAAAGACGGTTGCCGTCAAGGATAAAACCGTGCTAATCCTTCGCCTGGAACACCAAATTGTGGAACGAACCAATAAAAGTCCTTTCAGTGATCTGGATCTTCCGGGTTTTAGCGGAACAAAACAAATTGGCTTGGAGGATATTCTGAATTGCATTGAGAAAGCCAAAACGGATGACAAGATAGAAGGCATTTACCTGAATCCGTCAATGATTAATGCCGGTTTGGCGACTGTTGAAGAAATCCGGAAAGCGTTGCTGGACTTCAAGGAAAGTGGCAAATTTATTTATGCCTATGGCGAGGCCTTGTCGCAAAAAGCCTATTACCTGGTATCGGTTGCCGATCAGGTGGTGATGAACCCGAAAGGAATGTTGGAGTTGAAAGGTTTGAGCTCGCAGCATTTATTCTTTAAAAATGCGCTGGAAAAAGTAGGCGTTGAAATGCAGGTGATTCGTCACGGGAAATTTAAGGCAGCAGTTGAACCTTACCTGTTGGAAAAAATGAGCCCGGAAAACCGCTTGCAAACTGAAAAATACATTGGCAGCTTATGGACTCAAATGCTGAAAGATATTGCCGGTTCACGCGGAGTTTCAGTCGAAAAACTGCGCGACTTAGCTGACGAGGTAACGACTTTCCAATTGGCCGATTACCTTTTAGAGCAAGGCCTGGTGGATTCGTTGAAGTATAAAGATCAGGTGATTGATGATTTGAAACAACTTACCGGAACCCGCGAAAGCAAAGATGTACGGGTTGTTGACGTGAATGATTACTCCCGGGTACCTGCACCAACGGATGGTAAAGGACTGGCTCGCGACAAAATTGCGGTGGTTTATGCCAGTGGTGGTATCGATATGCCCGGTTCCGGAAACGATGGGGTAGACTCGGAAGAGTTGTCACGTGCCATTCGTCAGGCTCGTCGCGACAGTTCCATCAAGGCCATTGTGCTTCGTATTAACTCGCCGGGAGGAAGTGCTTACGGCTCGGAAGTCATTTGGCGTGAGGTCAAACTGGCGGCCGATGTCAAGCCGGTAATTGCGTCGATGGGCGATGTGGCCGCTTCAGGTGGTTATTACATTGCAGCGGCGGCTGATACCATCCTGGCCGATCGGACAACCATCACCGGTTCCATCGGTATTTTCGGGGTGATTCCCAACGCCGGAGAGTTGATGACGGATAAGCTGGGAATCACACAGGATGTGGTGAATACCAATGCTCATTCCGACATGTTATCGCTTACCCGTCCGCTCACTGAATTTGAGAAAGCGTTGATGCAAAATTACATTGAAGAAGGCTATCGCACCTTTACCGGTCGGGTGGCCGAAGGGCGCAGCATGACCATGGAGGCGGTGGATGAAGTGGGGCAAGGCCGGGTTTGGGCAGGTCCTGATGCTTTGGAAATTGGCCTGATTGATCAGTATGGGGGCGTAACCGATGCCATTCAGTTGGCTAAAGAAATGGCCGGACTGGATCGTTACCGCATTAAGGCCTTACCTGAGATTAAAGATCCGTTTGAAGAATGGCTGAAAGAGATGTCCGGATCGGCACAAATGTGGTTTGTAAAACAAGAACTTGGAGATGCTTATCCGGTTTATCAGCACCTGAAGCGGATGAAGCAAACGCGCGGCATATTGGCCCGCATGCCTTATGATATTCAGCTGGATTAAATCGGTCTGAACGGGCAGACAGAACTGTTCCCCAACAGCGATTTTGTTCGGTTAACTAACAAGATGAAAAGAGAAGTTGTTCCTCGTGGCAGCTTCTTTTTTTATGTATGAATTTTAATAACTTCGTAGAACAAAATTCAACTATGCTAAAATTTTTATTATACCCTGTTTCATGGATTTACGGACTGGTTGTTTACATCCGAAACAGCCTGTATGACTACAAAATATTTAAATCCACCGAATTTGAAATCCCGGTGATTTCCATTGGTAACATTACCGTTGGGGGGACCGGAAAAACACCGCATACCGAATACTTGGTGGAGTTGCTGAAAAAGCATGTTCGGGTGGCTACCCTGAGTCGGGGCTACAAGCGCAAAACCAAAGGATTTCGCTTGGTAGAAACCACTTCGCAAGCCCGGGAGGTGGGCGATGAGCCGCTTCAGATTAAACAAAAATTTCCGGAGGTAACGGTGGCTGTTGACGAAAAACGAGTGCGTGGAATTCAGGAGCTGCTGAAGGACGAAGCCAATTCACCCGATGCGGTTTTGCTGGATGATGCCTTTCAACATCGGAAGGTGACGCCGGGAATCAACATTCTGCTGATTGACTATAACCGTCCGATTGATAAAGACGAACTGCTACCGGTGGGGCGTCTGCGCGAACGCAAATACCAGCGTCGACGGGCCAACATCATCATTTATACCAAATGTCCGGATGAAATCACACCCATTACCCGGCGGATTATTATGAAAGATGTGAACCTTCGGCCTTACCAATCCTTGTATTTTACAACCATGGAGTATGGTGATCCGATGCCTGTTTTTCCGGACGCGATCAAACAGCCTTTGGCTGATGAGGACCTGAAAAGGCCGGTTATTTTGCTGTCCGGGATTGCGAATCCGCAGTTGTGGCAAACCTATGTGGCCGGCAAGTTTGCTTTGGTGGATGAACTGATTTTTGGAGATCATCATCATTTTACCGCCAAGGACTTAAAGATGATTGAAGAGCGACTGGCTAAATACCAGGACCGCAATCCGCTTATTCTGACCACGGAAAAAGATGCCATGCGACTTCGGGATGAAACCAGTTTCCCGGAGGCCATTCAATCGCAATTTTACTATGTCCCATTGAAAATTAAATTTCTGGATCACGAAGGAAAAAGTTTTAACAAAACAATTGTAGGCTATGTTAAAGACAATAGAAGTAACCGCGAATTACATAAGCGAACGTATCAAAGGCAACGTTGAAGTAGGGATCATTCTGGGCTCCGGACTGGGTGGCTTGGTCAATGAAATAGCGATTGAAACGAAGATTCCGTATAAGGAAATTCCAAATTTTCCGGTATCGACAGTTGATGGGCACAACGGCACTTTAATTTATGGCGAGCTGGGGGGTAAGAAAATTCTGGCTATGCAAGGTCGTTTTCATTATTATGAAGGCTATTCCATGAAGGAAGTGACTTTCCCGGTGCGGGTGATGAATCGCTTGGGAATCAGTAATCTGATTGTTTCCAATGCTACTGGAGGGCTTAACCCCGACTACAAAGTGGGAGACCTGATGATTATCAGCGACCACATCAACATGTTTCCGGAGCATCCGCTGCACGGTAAAAATGAAAATGAGCTGGGGCCTCGTTTTCCCGATATGAGTCAGGTGTATTGCAAAGAACTGCGCGACCAGGCCAAATTCATCGCCCTGAAAAACAAAATTGAAGTGAAGGAAGGGGTTTATGTGGGTGTGCAGGGACCAACTTTCGAGACACCGGCCGAATACAAGATGTTCCGCATTTTAGGTGGCGACGTAGTGGGCATGTCCACCGTGCCTGAAGTTATTGTTGCCCGCCATATGGATATGAAAGTGTTTGGTATTTCCATTATAACCGATAGCGGTGTGCCTGGCGAAATTGTTGAAATATCGCACGAAGAGGTGCAGGAAGTTGCCATGCGTTCCGAGCCTTCCATGACTCTGATTCTGACCAACCTGATAGCCCGAATGGGATAGGAAGGGCAAGGGCAAAGAGGTAAGAGTAGAGCGGTAAGAGAAGGACGGTTCTATACTTATGAAAGAATGCACTCATGAACCTTGTTTAGGTAAGCGAGATCGACAATTGTCTATTTGGGAGAGAGCTGACCATGTAATTAAAACTAAAATACAAACAATGAGCACAATAAAAGTAGTTGCCCGCTTTGCGGTGAATGAGACTAAATTTGGTTCGTTTTTAAACCTAGCGAAAGAGCTGGTTCAGGAAACCTTGAAAGAAGCAGGTTGCATCCGCTATGAGTTGGTGCAGGACCGCCAAAACCCCGAGGTACTGATGATGTTGGAAGAGTGGGAAAGCAAGTCGCTGTTAAATCAGCATATGGCTTCGGAGCATTTTACACGAATTGTTCCCCAGCTGGTGGACTTGTCGGCAGCAGAGCCGGCGATCCACGTTTGTAAGAAGTTGGCCTAGGGAAGGGCAGAGAGCAAAGTGGTAAGGGCAAAGAGCAGAGCAGAAAAGAAGGACGGTTCTGTACTTACGCACCGATGTACTCATGCACGAAAACAAGGCACAGGAGAAGGCATAGGCAAAGGAAGTTGATGTTTGCCTTCTGTTTCCTGGCTCTTGTTTCTAAAGAAAGTGGAGCAAGTAGTTAAAAGTCTGGAGTCTAAAATCTAGTATTTAAAAGTTTTAGTTCTTATTTTATGAAACTACCCGATTATACCGATGTGGTTCAAGCGCATGAACGGATTCGTTCCCTGGTACATCGTACGCCGGTGCTTACTTCCCGTTCGCTCAATGCAATAACAGGTGCGCAGCTGTATTTTAAGTGCGAGAACCTGCAAAAAGTTGGTGCCTTTAAATTTCGGGGGGCCTGCAATGCGGTGTTTTCATTAAGCAACGAGCAGGTGGCGAGTGGGGTGTGCACCCATTCCTCTGGAAACCATGCGGCAGCTTTGGCTTTGGCAGCGCGGATGCGTGGCGTGCCCGCTTACATCGTGATGCCCCGCAATGCGCCTTCCATCAAGAAAAAGGCAGTGGAAGGCTATGGTGCCCAAATCACCTTTTGCGAGCCTACGCTGGCCAGTCGCGAATCAACATTGGCCGAAATAGCGGCTAAAACCGGAGCGACTGAGATTCATCCGTACAACAATTTTGATGTGATTGCCGGACAAGGAACAGCAGCTAAAGAGCTGTTGGAAGAGGTCGGGCCGCTGGATATTTTGCTTTGCCCCATTGGTGGTGGTGGCTTGTTGAGTGGAACTTCCATTGCCGGACGCGAACTAAATCCCAAAGGCCTGGTAATTGCTGCCGAACCCGAAGGAGCCGATGATGCCTATCGCTCGTTTCATGCCAACAAGCTGATTCCGTCAGTCGACCCCAAAACCATTGCCGATGGCTTGCTGACCTCGGTTGGCGAAATGAATTTTCGCATCATTCAGCGCAAGACCGATGAGATTGTCACCGTTTCCGAACGGGGCATTGTACAGGCCATGCGCATGATCTGGGAGCGCATGAAAATCATTGTGGAACCATCTTCTGCTGTCCCCTTGGCAGCCATTCTCGAAAACAAAGTTGTTGTAACCAACAAAACAGTAGGAATCATCCTCAGTGGCGGCAATGTAGACCTTGACAACCTGCCGTTTTAAACGGAAGGTTTTTCTGAGGCGTTGGTCTTAACCATACCCCGAACTGACCATTTGTCTTTGTTGTACTTTGCAGAACCTCGATCATCGTTGAAAAAGAAGCGGATCGGCTGGCCTTTTATTCAGGAAATCCTATTTTTGCCTCGTAAAGCAAAATAAGAAAAATGAAAACGAGCCTATTTGTCTTTTTGTTGGCAGCCTTTTTAACGGGCTGTACACCAAGTTCAACAACTGAATCAAATTTCGACCCGCTACAGTATGTCGATCCCTTTATCGGGACCGGATTTCACGGGCACACTTTCCCTGGGGCAACCGTTCCTTTCGGGATGGTTCAACTGAGTCCCGACACCCATATTATGGGATGGGATGCCAGCAGTGGTTATCATTACGAAGACTCTACCATTTACGGATTTAGCCATACCCACCTAAGTGGCACCGGCATTGGCGATTTGGGCGATGTCCTGTTGCTTCCGTACTCCAATACCGATGAGCAAAAGCCTGTTGGCGCCTTCGACAAGAAGGACGAATCGGCGACTCCCGGTTACTATCAGGTGCAGCTTAAAAACTTCGGTGTTACCGCCGAGCTGACGGCTACCAAGCGGGTTGGCTTCCATCGGTATAGTTACGCAAAAGCTTCGGAAAGAAAGCTGATGCTGAACCTGGGGCACATCCTTCAACCCAACTGGGGACACCGCATTGTTGAAAACTCGTTCCGCAAAATTGATGATAAAACCCTGGAGGGTGTGCAGAAAACAAGTGGTTGGGCCAGCGATCATCTGATGGCTTACCGCATTGAGTTTGCCGAGCCTTTCGAGCAATTGACTGTGTATTCGGAAAACGAAAAAACCAATAAAAGCGAACTAACAGGACGTGATATTCAACTGCATTTTCAGTTTGCCAATGCAGAAGAGCCCTTGTTGGTAAAAGTGGCCCTTTCGGTTGTAGACGAAAAGGGAGCAGCACAAAACATGCAGGCCGAACTGCCAGACTGGGATTTTGAAGCTACGGTTGCCCAGTCGCAAGACGAATGGAGAGCAGCCTTGCAGGGCATTGAAATCAGTACCGATGACCAGAACGTAAAAACCAACTTTTATACTGCGTTGTATCATTCCATGATGGCGCCTTTTACGTACCAGGATGTTGATGGCCGCTACCGTGGAATGGATAAGAGTATTCGGACAGCTCCTGAAGGATTTACCAACTACAGCGTGTTTTCGTTGTGGGATACCTTCCGGGCTTTTCATCCGTTGATGACCATTATCCGCCCGGAAAAGGCCAGGGAATGGGCCGAGTCGCTGGTGCAGAAATACCGCGAAGGAGGCTTGTTACCTAAATGGCCGCTGGCTTCGAATTACACCGGAACCATGGTGGGTTATCCGGCCACTTCGGTTTTGGCCGATGCATTGGCCAAAGGTTTGGTGCCGCAAGCCGATTTAAAAGCATGGCTCGAAGCGGCTGTTACTTCATCCACCTACCAACCCGAATGGCTGGAAAAGGTGAAGGGAACACGCGAAGAGAATGTGATGTCGAAGCACATTTATTTCAAGGAGAAATATGGTTTTGTTCCGGCGGACTCTATTTCTGAATCGGTGTCGTATGGCGTTGAAATGGCTTATTACGACTGGTGTATTGCCAAAATAGCCGAGGCAGCCGGCGATGAGGAAACAGCTGCGCGCTATTTCAGAAAATCGGAAAACTACAAGCTGTATTTTGATGAAAGCACCGGCTTTATGCGCGGAAAAAATGGCGATGGAAGCTGGCGAACTCCTTTTCAGCCCCGCTTTTCGGAACACGAAAGAAGCGATTATGTAGAAGGGAATGCTTACCAGTGGAGCTATTTTGTGCCGCATGCTATTGAAAACCATATTGCGATGTATGGCGGGAAAGCCAATTTTGAAACCCAGCTCGATACGCTGTTTACCACCAGTTCTGAAATTGTGGGCGAAAATGCCTCGGGCGATATTACTGGGTTGATCGGACAGTATGCGCACGGCAATGAGCCCAGTCACCACATGGCTTTTCTGTACAATTGGACCAATTCGCCCTGGAAAGCCCAGAACTACCTCGACCAGATTTTGTATGATTTTTACTTGCCCACGCCGGCCGGAATTATCGGGAACGAAGACTGCGGTCAAATGTCGGCCTGGTATGTGCTGAATGCCATTGGATTTTACCAGGTTTGTCCGGGTGATCCTACCTACACCATTGGCCGTCCGATTGTTGATCAGGCTAAAATTCACGTTCCGGGTGGTGTTTTTGAAATTGTAGCCCACCATAATTCAAGAGAGAACAAATATATTGAGAAGTTGGTGCTGAATGGTAAAGAGCTTGATAAGCCATTCTTCACGCACGATGAGCTGATGAAAGGCGGGAAGCTGGAGTTCTTTATGACTTCCAAGCCGATGGCTTATGTGGGCGAAGCAGGAGCAACCGAGTAGTGGTATTACTACTTCCGTTTCTGAAAATAACAGGATGTTAGATATCCTGAGCTAAAGATAAGAAGCCTTCCAAATAGGAAGGCTTTTTTTGATGCCTAAGGTTTTGGGTAGAAACAAAAAAAGTATTGAGGGAATAGAATCCGTCAATACTTTTCAATGTTGTTTGGGTGCTTTCTTTATTTTGTCTTGATCAGCGCTTGCCCAACGGGTAAGATGGTGCGTTTGGCCAAATCATTCAGAATAATAGCGCCCATCATGTACCAGGCCGAGAAGGCACAAACGATCAGAACGACTGCTGCTACCTGGTTCATCACCGGCCATCCGAAATGCCCCAGATCGAGGAAGATGAAACCAAGTAAAAGAGTTGTAAAGGTGATAAACATGGCACGGTGAATAAAGAATGTTCCAATCCAGAAAATGAACGTGAGCAAGGTCCATCCCAGCAGGAAAAAACCAACGTCGGTGTGCGACGATTCGTAAATCCCCAAGTGGTTGAACAGCCAGATCAGTCCCAGGCCGATCCAGAATGCACCGTAGCTTGAAAAAGCGGCAAAACCAAAGTTATTGCCTGTTTTTTGTTCCAGAAAACCGGCTACCAGCTGAGCCAGTCCGCCAAAGATGAAACCCATCGCCAGTACCGGGCCGAGGCCGATCCATCCGAGGTTGTGAAATTGAAGCAGAAGGGTTGTTAAACCGAATCCTGCCAAGCCTACTACGGCAGGGTTTCCTAGTTTTGTGTTGTTCATTGACAGGTGTTTTAGTTGTGTTGATTTTTCTTTTAAATTCGGCGCAAAACTAAGAATTAAATCGAGTTGACGGCAGGGCTGTAGCCTGCGGCTGATGGTTCTTTTAAAGGATTAGTGATTTGGTAATATTGGACGAGCGGGCAGGCCTGTTTGAAGCAAGAAGCGCTTAACTAAGCGAAAGGTTTTGTGTGTTTTAGCTTTCCGATTTTTTGGGAAACGGAGCCACGTTCGGTCAGGCGAACCAAGGCCAGGACGGCGTTGGCAATTAATCCGGGGTCGAGGACAACGCTTACCTTGTCGGCCACCTGCTGGTCGCGCTTCTGAAGGCAGGCTTCCAATTCATGGTCTGGTGTATGGAAAAACAAACCGGCAAATTTCCAGGCGCCATCACGGGCCAGCTGCATGCTGAAATCCACCAGGTAGTCGTCCACTTTCCCGGTCCATTTGAGAATCCATTTCAAGGCCGGCCAAACCTGAGAGAGGTCATCCTGCACTTCATGCACCAGCGAAGAGAGAATTTCATTGATCCGGTTGAAGTCATTGTGCAGCTTATTCAGCTCCTTTCCACGCGATACTTGGGCAGCGGCAATGCCTAAGTCGAGGTTGATGTGGGCGTTCATGCCCATGAGCAGATGCTGCAAAACAATGGGCCAGTAGCTGGTTGATAAGTCAAAGGCTCTCTGCCAGGAGCGGGTTAGCGGAAGTCCGGCCCGGCTGCCGACCCAGGCATCGATGTACCGTTGGGCAAACAGTACATCGAGCACCTCCATGCGGGGACCATTGTCAAAATAGTTGTTTTCAATTCCTTCTTTTACTTTGAGGGTGACCTTCTGGTATAAGGCTGCAAAGTATCCGGAAGGATCGTTATTGTGTTCGCAGTGCTGGATAATCTGATCCAGGGTTTCAATCACCTCATCAATGGTTTTCAGTGGTTTGGCTGGCATAAGAACAGGCATTAGTTTATTGCGTTGACTTATTTTACATCAAGCTAATCAACGGTTTGCCTGCGGATAAGGTTCAGATCCAGAGCTTCAAGTTTCAAATTCCAGATAAGAGCGAAGACTTCCAGATATTAGATTTTAGACTCCAGACTTTAAACTATTTGCCTTGCTAGCTTTAGAACCAAGAGGCAAGCATTAACTCTCCTATGCCTTTGCCTGAGCCTTGTTTTTGTGCATAAGTACAGAACCGTCCTTCTCTTACCGCTCTGCTCTTCGCCCATACCGCTTCGCTCTCTGCCCTCTGCCTCCTATATCAAGTACTGAAACAAGTCGGGTTTGTCATTCACATATTCATACACAAAGCCATTTTCCTTCATTCGGTTTAGCAGTCCTTCCACATCCTTGTGGTCCTGTACCTCGATGCCGACAAAAGCAGGCCCTCGTTCACGGCTGTTCTTTTTGGTGTATTCGAAGTGGGTAATGTCGTCGGTAGGTCCAAGCACGTTTTCCACAAAGTCGCGTAGAGCTCCAGCCCGCTGCGGAAAACGAACGATGAAATAATGCTTCAGCCCTTCGAACAAGAGGGAGCGTTCTTTAATTTCTTCGGTACGGGTAATGTCGTTGTTGCTGCCCGAAACAATGCACACCACGTTTTTCCCTTTTATTTGATCGGCGTAATAGTCGAGCGCGGCAATGGAAAGGGCTCCGGCCGGCTCAATCACAATGGCATCGCGGTTGTACAGTTCCAAAATCTTGGTGCAGATGCGGCCTTCCGGAACCAGTACGATGTCATCAATCACTTGCTGGCAGATGTCGAAAGTAACTTCGCCAACACGTTGCACGGCTGCGCCATCAACAAATTTGTCGATGTTTTCAAGGGTAACAACTTTGCCTTGTTTCAGCGATTCGGACATGGAAGGAGCTCCGGCCGGCTCAACTCCGATGATTTTGGTGCTGGGATGAACCTGTTTGAAATAGCTGCCTACACCGGCAATCAGTCCGCCGCCGCCAATGGGAACAAAAAGGTAGTCAATCTGCCGGGTTGAATCCTGCAGAATTTCAAGGGCTGTGGTGGCCTGCCCTTCAATAATCAAGGGGTCGTCAAAGGGGTGAATAAAGGTCTTTTTATTTTCTGTGCAGTCTTTCCAGGCTTCAGTACTGGCATCGTCATAAGTGTCGCCAATCAAAACAATTTCCACGAACTCCCGTCCAAACATTTGCACCTGCTTAATTTTCTGTCTTGGCGTGGTGGTGGGCATGTAAATCTTCCCGTGAATCCCCAGCTTTTGGCACGAATATGCCACACCTTGCGCGTGGTTTCCGGCGCTGGCACATACTACGCCGTTCTTCAGCTCTTCCTGGCTCAAGCTTTTGATTTTGTTGTAGGCACCACGAATTTTGTAGGAGCGCACAATCTGCAGGTCTTCGCGTTTTAAAAACACGGAGGCTCCAAACTGCTCCGACAGGTTCATGTTTTCCATGAGCGGAGTGGACGATAAAATTTCGTTGAGGGTCAATTTGGCCCGGTTAACATTCTGGAGCGTCGGGAAATATTTTTTGGTCATTTCTTCTCTTTTAGTTGAAAGCAACATTACGCAATAGTATCGATCTATTGAATAAATCGACCTACAAAAATACGTCACTTTCGCACGTCTTAAAAACGATTGGCGAAATTTTGTTTCGAATTTAAAGTATTGTTCAGAGTGTCCTTCTTATCTGACTAACGGGGCGGATTTTGGCTCTGTTTAATTTCCGGAATTCTCTGAAATAATTACTTCTCGACTTCGGGTGCAAAGCGTTCGTAAAAATCGGTTGAAAGAACCCGGAACTCTGTGCGCCGGTTCAGTCCTTTGGCAATTTCTTGTTGTTCCGGACTAAGTTGGTTGATGAATTCCTCGGTTAGCTCGTCATTTCGTTTCAGAAAATCATATTGACGAGCCATGGTACGTGTTACTTTCTTGGGCCAGGTTTCGCCGTAGCCTTTGGCTACCAGTCGTTCAGGATTAATGCCTTTTTGAATGAGGTAATCAACCACGGCCTGGGCACGTTTTTGCGACAAGTCGAAGTTGAATTCTTCGGAACCCACAAAGTCGGTGTGCGACATCAGCTCGATGGTAATGGTGGGATTCATTTCCAAAATTGTTACCAAGCTGTCCAGGGCATTGACCGATTGGGGCAGTAGCTCCCAGCTTCCAAACTCGTAGTTGATGTTGTCAACTTTGATGGGCGCATCGGTAGGGGTGAGGTACAAGTTGACGCGGAAATCCTGGCTGTCTTCCAAACCAATGGTGGATTCGCGGCCTTTATCATTCAGGTAGCCGTCTTTAAACGCTGCAAAAACGTATTCTGTTTCAGGGTTCAGTTTGAGTTGAAACTGCCCATTGTCAGCCCGCATTTTAAGGTTGGTGCCATCTGTTCCGATAATCCGGATGCGGGCGCCATCCAACCGTTGATTGGTTTCTTTGTCATAAATTTCACCAGCAATACGGAAAACTTTAGGAGGCAAATAAAAGGAGTAAATATCATCGCTCCGCGAACCTTTCCGGTTTGAAGCAAACATCCCGCGGGTCTCTTCGCCTTCAATAAATGCCATGCCAGAATCATCACCCGTGGAGTTGATGGGCGACTTCAGGTTCTGGATGTGCCATTCGCCTTCCTCATTGCGGGTGGCTTTAAAAATGTCGAGTCCGCCCATGCCCATGTGGTAGTCTGAAGAAAAATAAAGCTCGCCATTGGATCGGATGGTTGGGAAAACCTCATTTCCTGGCGTATTGATTTTAGGTCCCAGGTTCACCGGATTGGAAAACGTGTTTCCGCTGGCTGTTGCCATCCAGATGTCTTTGCCGCCATAGCCGCCGGGTTTGTCCGACACAAAATAAAGGGTGTCTCCATCGGCCGACAGCGAAGGATGAGCTGCAATCAGACTGTCGCCAACCAAGTCCAGCCTTATGGGCTCGGACCAATTGCCCCGTGACATTTTTACGCGGTAGAGTTCAGCGCCCAAGTCGGTTTGCTTGTCATAACGAGCCCGGGTGAAAATCATTTCGTCACCATTTTCCGACAGGGTAACGGCTCCTTCTTCATTGGGCGAGTTGATCATGCCCGATTCATCAACCAGAACCGGTGCTCCCCATTTTTGCCGTTGAATTTGGTATTCGGCCCGGAATATATCCGCAAAGTAACTTCCGGAGATGGCGCTTTGCCTTTTACCTACCGTATTTTCACGGGTAGAAGTCAGCAAAATTTCATTGTCGCGTCCGCCCACAAAAACAGGCGCGTAGTCACTGTATTTGGAGTTGAGCTCGCGCACCGGATTAACCACATAGCGGGAGGGATTCTCCTCCCAGTCGCGGGTGTAACGACAGGCATCCAACCCATTGATTGCTTGCACATCGTTGGGGATGGAGTCGAGGTATTGCTGGTAGGCTTCAATGGCTTCATCGTATTTTTGAGTGGCCCGCAAACAGTCTGCATAATAAAGCAGGGCTTTGAAATCGGGGTGCTGGCGTCGGATGGCATTTTTGTACCAAATGGCTGCTTTCCCATATTCTCCAGTGGCGCGGAAGGCTTCAGCCATGTTGTAAGCCATGTCCATTTTATGCTGCAGGTTGTCATCCTTGCGGTAAGCTTTACGGTATTTTTCGGTGGCCCGGTAGTATTCTCCAATTTCAAAAGAAACTGTTCCTAAACGATAATGTTTTTGAGGGGAACAAGCGCCCAAAACAAACAGGGCTAAAAAGAGCATACTGATTAAATAGGTCCGCTTCATGAAACAAGGCTGATTAAGGCAATAAAAGTAACCAAATTTGTTCGTTATGGAAAAACGTAAAATGAAAAGATAAAGTATATGCATTTCTGTATTCATAAATATTTTAGTTCTTTTATGGGGTGTTTTGTCATCAAATATGCAAATGAGCGTGGACACAAACCAAATGATAATTGCCTGGAAACAGATGAAATCCGGAGATCATGCTGCTTTGGCGCTACTTTTCGATCATTTTTATTCGGATTTATATCACTATGGGCTGAAGATTGTTAATGAGCCAGACCTGGTCAAAGATTCGGTACAGGATGTTTTTCTTCGGATTTGGGAGAGACGAACAACTCTGGGTGATGTGAAAAACACGAAGGCTTACCTCCTTTCTTCGGTAAGACGAAGACTTCTTGAAAACAAAGCAATCAATTGGGCAATTACCTCCCGGAATCCTGAAGATAGTGATTCGCAAGCTTTTTCTTTCTCATCAGCCGAGTTTATTGAAGTTGAAGAAACTTCCAGGCAATTGCGTAGTTTGTTAGTCCAGTCCATTAATAGTCTGCCTGACCGCCAACGAGAATTAATTTTCCTGCGTTTTTATTTCAACCTGTCTTATGCCGAAATTGCCCGGATCATGGATGTCAAGGAACAGACCATTAAAAATATGATGCAACGGGCCATTGCGAATCTTCGAACTAAAATTGACTCTCAACTCTGGGAGGGTATCGATTATAGGGATGAGCTATTGATGGCGCTTCTATTATTATTTCAAAAAAAGATTGATTTGGGGTAGTACCTTTTTGCTTTTTTGCCCTCTACCTATTAAAACGGCAAGAAAGATAAACTCATGGAGGTACACGATAAATTAACAAACTTACTTGCAGATGAGGCTTTTCAGACTGAAATCCGAAATTTTGACGACTACAATGCCGAAAAGCAAAAAAGAATACAGGGACAGTATGAACTTTCTGAAGAGGAGTTGGCTTATGCCAGAAAGTTTATTGCCGGATTGGTATTTATTCCAATAGCGCTTGCTGCGGAAGAACGGAAGCAGGCCTCAAAACGGCTGATGAGCAGGCTTGCTGCTACACCTGATTCAGCCGAGCATAGACTTCGATCAAGAAGTATGATGCAGTGGGTTTCTCATATCGCAGCTATTTTGTCTATTCCCTTACTTTTAACAACCATTTATTTTTATTACCAGGCATCCACAGGTAACCCTAACCTTAATTCGTTGACGGCTAGCCAGAAGACCTTTAATACCTTTCGGGCTCCCCTTGGAGCCAAAACACAAGTTGTTTTACCCGATGGCTCCCTAGTTTGGCTCAATTCGGGAAGCAGTCTTTCCTTTCCATCGGTTTTTACTGGCTCTACCCGCGAGGTGAAACTCAAAGGCGAAGCTTATTTTGAAGTTACGAAGAATGAGAGCATGCCCATGCAGGTTTCGACCAACCAGTTGACTGTAAAAGTGTATGGGACTACTTTTAATGTGAACGGCTTTGCAGATAACGGGAAAGTGGAAACCACCCTGGTGGAAGGCAAAGTAACACTGATCCTCAAAGCAAGTCACAAAGAGTATTTGCTCGAACCGGGCTATTCGGCTTCCTACGACATCAGAAGCCAGGAAATACGTGCCTCTGAAGTAGACGAGATGGATGTGTTTACCGGGTGGAAAGACGGTAAAATGCTGTTCCAGAATGAACCATTTGCTGGGATTGTCAACAAGCTGGAGCGCTGGTACAATGTCGATATCGAAATGACTGATCCCTCGCTGGGGAACTATACATTATATGCCACTTTCATTGACGAAAATATTGAGCAGGTATTGGACATCTTTGCCAGCTCGATCCCGATAACGATCAACTATATTAAGCGTGAAAAACAGCCTGATGGAAGTTACTCAAAGCGGAAGATCGTGATCAGCCGGGATGTGAATAAAGTCACGAATTAGACAGAAGAAATACGAACCCTAAACAAAAATAGAAAGATAATACGATGATAAAAACTTAAACATGAAGCAAAAACAGGAAAGAGCGGCAACTCCTTCCTGTTTAAAGTTTGAAAAAATCAACGATTTATTAAGTACTAACAAATCAATTCAAAAGTATGAAAAAAAACAGAGGGTTCTATGCCTGTAGCTGTCTAAAAGCCAGGCATCCCCGAAAAATTGTATTGAAAATGAAGTTTACGATTTTGTTTGTTATGTTGGGAATTGCGCAGTCATTTGCACTTCAGGTTCATTCCCAAACAGCTAAATTCTCACTAGATCTTCGAAATGTTCGGGTAGTTGATGCTTTGGTTCAAATAGAGGATCAAAGTGAATACTATTTCGTATATAACAAAGATGCTATTGATCTGGAACGTAAAGTTGAACTTAATGTTAAAAATCGCAGTATTGAAGACGTGCTGGATGTCCTTTTTGGTGACACTAACGTGAAATACCGGATTTCTGAGAGACACATCATTCTTTCGACTTTGCATTTAACACAAAATAACAGGGTTATAACCGGAAAAGTAACTGACGAAGATGGGGGGGCACTACCTGGAGTGACCATTGCTGTTGCCGGGACGTCTAAAGGGACTGTGTCTAGTGTTGATGGAAATTATGAGCTTACAGTTTCTTCTGAAGATGCTGTTTTGATATTTTCTTTCATCGGGATGAAGACTCAGGAGATAAAAGTTGGACGCCAAACAACGATTAATGTAATGATGGAAGAAGAAAGCATTGGCGTGGAAGAAGTGGTTGCCATTGGTTATCAATCGGTACATAAAAGAGATTTGACAGCGTCGGTTACAAGTGTTCGTAGTGAAGATCTGGAGAATATTCCTGTAACGAATGTTAGTGCCTTGCTTGCAACTCAGACAACCGGAATACAGAATGTGACACTTAGTGGAGCTCCCGGAGCCAGAGGGGCATTAACAATTCGCGGTAATACAAGTATTTCGGGCGATTTGAATGCGAATACTGCTTTTAGTAATCCGCTTTACGTTGTAGATGGGGTGCAGACCTCATTGGAAGACCTTGCCGGTTATAATGTTTCTAATACGGACTTCTTAGCATCCTTGAACCCAACGGATATTGAAAGTATTGATATTTTGAAGGATGCCTCTGCAGCAGCAATTTATGGTTCCAGAGGGGCAAATGGCGTAATTATTATTAATACCAAAAAAGGAAAAGCGTTAGCTAAGCCTGAATTTACTTTTACTGCAAATTATGGATTTCAGCCTAAACCTGATCGAGTTGCAATGCTTATTGGGGCAGCTGAAAGACAAGCCAAAATGGATATGGTTCAAAAATGGTGGACAACTGGCGAGCAAATGTCAGATAATTTACCAATTATGCTGTCAGACAGCTTGAACTATGCTTTTAATAATAATATGGACTATCAAAGTCTGTTTTTTCAGTCAGGTATTAAGCAGCAGTATAATGTGAGCATGAGAGGAGGGTCTGAAGAGGCAAACTATAGGATATCACTAGGTTATGATGATAATAAGGGGGTCGTAAAAGAGACTGGGTTTGATCGATATACTTTATCGGCCAATATCAATAGCAAGGTAGGTAAGCGTTTTAATAATCAGTTAAATACACGAATTGTATTCACTGATCAGCAAACAGGACAGGGAAATCCTTGGAGATACACAAATTATGCAAATCCGGCCTTGCCAGTTAGTCCGAATTCATTGAACTCTTCGCTGTTTTACGTAACGGATGAAAAGATAGCATCATTACAGGGGGAATTGGAAGAGAAGTTAAATACTGATCAATCAATTACTACGACAGTTTCAAATTTTGCATCTTTGGATCTTTTTAAAGGTCTTACTTTAAACTCGCAACAGACCTTTGTTTATGACAGTAATAAGAAGAATTTTTATGAACCGTCAACGACAAGAACCGAAGGAGATGGATTTGCCAGTTATTCTCTTTATACCCGAAAGAATCTTTCTTCAGATGTCTATTTGAGCTACTATAGAGATACTGAATTGCATCAGTTCACCGGTATTTTAGGGCAAAAGGTTGATTACAACCGTTATGAAGATATGGGGCTGAATGCCATTGGCTTTGGTAGTGATGCCATCCAAGTAGTGAATGATCGGTATACCCAAGAAGAAATTGGAGGTTTTACTTCTTTGTCTTCCAATGCAATGATCTCATATTTTGGACGGGTAAGTTATAAATATAAGAAAAGATACATCGTTGGTGCGAGCTATAGTATTGATGGATCTTCCCGATTTGGAGTTGATGTCCGTTGGGCACATTTCCCTTCCTTCTCAGCAGCTTGGGTGATTTCTGATGAGCCTTGGTTTGCCTTGGTGAAAGAAAGCTTTGTCGATTTTGCAAAGGTTAAATTTAGCTGGGGGATTAATGGGAAACAGTTTCCCGAAAATTACCTGAGGTTTGGTAGCTATCAACTTGGGTATAGTGGAACTTATTTTGGGGCCAATCAGATGAACCCATCCTCATATGCCGGAGTGACTGGAGTTGTTCCGAATTATAATAGCATTGGAAATGATAAATTATCATGGGAGAATTCACGTCAATGGAACCTGGGGTTTGAGTTGGATATGTTTAAGCAACGGTTAAGTGTAACATTTGATGCTTACAATAAATTGACCGACAAGCTATTCTTTGATGTTCGGTTCCCGGCCTACTCCGGTTACAATAAAGCAAAAGCAAATGTTGCAGGTATTCTTAATTACGGTTGGGAGTCAATGGTTCGCTGGCATGTCTTTCCCCGGAATAATGACTTGCGTTTAGAACTTAGTTCAGGCTTATCTCAGAATAAGAACTTCATCAGTAAATTGCCGAGCGGAAACAGAGATTATATTGGAGGTGACTATGGCTATGTTGTTGGCTTGCCGGTTAACTTGTATAAAATGTTTCTGAATGATTATATTATTGATGATTTGTCTCAGTTACCGGTAAATCCATACACAGGAGAGCCTTTGGCAGGAAAAGGTGCATGGGCTGCAATTCGCCCGGGCTTTCCAATCTGGAAAGATTTAAATGGGGATTATATTCTCAATGAAGATCATGATTTGAAGTTAGCGCCTGACTATTCTCCCGTTCCAGACCTTTTAGGATCATTTAATATTAATCTTCAGTATAAAGGTTGGTACCTGAGAGCATACAGTCAGTTTTCATTCGGGGCAGATATTAAAAATACAGTACTTAATAGCTATATGGATCGCTATGATCGCGGAGGAGATGGTTGGGCGAAAACAGGATTGGCTGATTTAAGTGCTCATAGCTTTTGGGAAAAACCTGGAGATGGAGCTGCTGGAGTTCGCTTCCCCGCCCTTTATCCTACCAGTCCAAGTCTAGGAGCTTTTTATGGTTTTAGAGGGAATCAAACTTTATGGCTGGAGAGTGGTGACTACTGGAAAATTACCAATGCATCTATTGGTTATACTTTTGATAAGAAAAGTTTTATTCGCGACTATGGGCTTTCTCGTTTAAGAGTATACTTGTCAGTTCTTAATCCTTATCAATGGCAACGGTCAAAAGCGGTGGTTGATGCAACCATGGTTAATGCGAAAGGACACGTTTATGGTAATGGATATCCGCAGGCATCCACCATCTCATTTGGGGTTGATGTTAAGTTCTAAAAAAATAAAAATTGAATACGATGAAAAAGATAACACACATATTTATTGCTTTCATGCTACTGCTTAGTAGCCAGAGCTGTAATGATTTGTTAGACCAAGAGCCGGTAACAATAACCCACCCAAATGTATTCTGGGTAAACCAGAGTAATGCCGAACAAGCATTAGCAGGAGCCTATGGCCTTTTAAAGTATGCTGTAACTGTCCAATCAAATTTCATGTTCTGGGGAGAGTTTACAGGAATGACTTTCATGAATAGCCGTAATTGGATCACAAATTATATCGAAGGAAGTGGAAACTATAACCTGCCTTATCGAGGATATTCACAAAGCTGGAAAGAGCTTTACCGGGCAGCGAACTGGGCAGTCACAATTGAAAGCTATGTTGAGGAGATGCCTGATGAGCTTTTTTCTTCAGTTGAAGATAAAAAACGGATTATTGGGGAAGCCGCTTTTATTCGGGCCTTGTCCTATTTTTATCTTACTCGGGTATGGGGAAATGTGCCAATCGTAACCGAGTCTGTAGAGTCATCGGATCAGTTGGTAACTGAAGATGGCTTTATTGTAGAAATCCCCCGATCTCCTGAAAAAGATGTTCTGGATCATGCTTTATTGGCTGTCGACAAGGCAATTGATAATTTGGAATATTCTACCCCAGATGATCCCCGATGGGCGATAACAGCTAATAAGGCAAGTGCGGAAGCATTGAAAGCACATCTTACCTTGTGGTATGCAAGCCGGGATAATAATAACCAGGAAATGCTGAATGAATGTATTGCATCAGCTACATCGGTTATTGACAATGGAAATGTCGAGTTAATTGATTATGTGGCTGAGGGAGTTGAAGGGTTTAATAAAATGTGTATTGGACAGTCTAAAACCGGCTTGTTTGAAATTAATTGGAGTTCAGACATGAACGAGTCGATGCGGATGCGCAATGCGGATGATGCCTTTACGGGCTTAACCTTGAATTATCCTATTTGGAAAAACAGGAATACGAATAAATCACCTTTTATTGATCCTGACTTTTATGGAAATCAGTTTATGGCTCAAGATGAAGCTCGGGAGAATGATGTCCGGAAAGACCTTTTCTTTTATGATTACAGTACGCCCGATGAGGACTTCCTGATGAAGTATTCCCATCAATCACAAGATCCGGATTCAGAAGATCAGTACTCGCAGTTTTTGGAATCAAATATCTTGATCTTTCGTTTAGCTGATGTTTACTTGCTTCGTGCTGAGGCAAATGCAAAACTGAACAATGCAGCGGCTGCTGTGGCAGACTTAAATTTAATTCGCTCTAAAGCTGGAGTTCCTGCCTATACAGGTGGAACTGATCGTGCAAGCCTACTAAAAGCACTGTTTGACGAACGTGCAATCGAGCTTGTTGGAGAGGGGCACTCCGGCTTTGACCGGATTCGGATGGATTATTACTACGAAGGAGTTTCCTGGATGAATACCAACCGGATCAAAAAGCGTGGATATTTTTGGCCTATTTCTCCATCAATCATTTCGAATAACCCTTCCATTGTCCAAACGGAGTATTGGAGAGGTAAGATTTAATTAATTACTGGATAATAAAATATAACTAAAATAGCTATGAAGAATTTGTTATTAATAGTAGCAGTAGTTTGTGTTCTTTTTTCATGTGAAGACGATTACATTGTGGATGGGGGAATTAGTGACTCCTTTGTAGGCATGTCAACGATGAAATTCCTGAAATCTCACCCTCAGCTGGATACAATGGCGATACTGCTGGAGCGAGCAGGACTGGCAGACGAAGTTGATGGGAGTACAACTCTTTTTGTGGCGAATAACCTTTCTGTTCGAAATTATGTTGATGCTGTTCTTGCTGAATTAAGAGAGACCGATCCTTTAGCAGAATTTACGATTGATGATATTCCGACGGATACTCTGAAGAAGTATATGGGGGGATATGTATTTGCCGAAAAAATTGCTCGTG
Source organism: uncultured Sunxiuqinia sp. (assembly GCF_947495665.1). Taxonomy (GTDB): domain Bacteria; phylum Bacteroidota; class Bacteroidia; order Bacteroidales; family Prolixibacteraceae; genus Sunxiuqinia; species Sunxiuqinia rutila. The sequence goes on along the minus strand of NZ_CANLZV010000004.1, from coordinate 204,330 downwards.
AGGATATGTCAAAGGAAGGAAAAATTTATACTGCGGTTAATGGAGAAACACGACGTATTTCGTTGGAACCAGACCTTAACTCGTATAGCAATGAGTTAAGCTCTCCGCCTGAGTATGTATATTTTACGTATAAGAAAGGAGAAGAATGGGATGAGTGGGATAATATTGAAGATGATACCCGTATAATTGTCCGTACCTCTAATCTTATTTCAACAAACGGCGTGATCCATGTTTTACAAGGAACTCATGTTCTGTTCAATCACAAAAAGAAGTAGCGACTTGGGGTGAGAATACCTGTAAGGGTTTGCTATAAATTAAAGAGTCTTGGTAAGAGAGAGTTAGAGTCTTGGTTGTTGCCGCTTTTATTTTTTTGATCATGAAATAGCCAGGATGATAATTTTTGAAAATGTGAAGATGTTTTTAAGTAGAAGTTATTCCACAGTTAATGGGATTACTGTAAAAAATTATAAACAAATGAAAAAGATATTCTATATAGTAATTTTGCTTTCAGCTATGGTCTCTTGTGAGGCCCCCGAGGTAGGCTATATTAGCGATAATATATATGCTTTGGAAGATACAATCTTTGTTCCGCGTGGAACTTTTATGACTTCCGCGCCTCCTTCTGTCGAAGGATCAACTTATCCTATGCATTGGGAAATTACAGGCATAAGAGATAAGAATGGAAATCCGACAAATGCACTACAGGAAGAGCATGAGATTTTGATTTGGAAAGAATCATTTAACCCGGATACGGATACCACACTTGCTTTGGCTGAGGCCAAACTGGAATTGGCGGATAAACCAAGTATCCTGATTAATGACGTTAGCGGTGAAATGGCTTTTACCCAGGCTTCTAAATTTGTTCCTGCCGATGAGAATATTTTTGTTCTCGATGTCAATGTATCCAATGTGAGGGGAGAACGTCAGCTAAACGATTATGTAATTGTAAAGCTGGAGGATTTTAAACCTGTTGAGTTTCCGAAAGAGATGATTGTAAGGAATAATCTGATTAAGTTGGATGGAAGTAAAAAGGCTCTTTTTGCTTCTCATTTGAAGAATGATTACGATGATAGGGTTCCCGGAGTTTTAAATGGAACTGATCCTTATTTTGCGGTTAAGAAAACAAGTGAAGAACCAAAGCAAGGTGTTCGCGTAAAGATGATAATTACTGATAGCGATGATACTCCATTTGCTCCAGAGAAAATAGTTCGCTATCCTAATGGAGCAAGCTACTATCAAAATTTTCATGATAATTCAACGGAAACAACAACAGATGAAACAGGCACGACCTTTTCGCTTCCTGCTCCTCCCTTTCCTCAGTTTGGAAGGAATAATTGGGGAGAGTTGATGTACTATTTGAGTACCAAGGATGCGTTTACGGTTGATAAAGAGGCCTATGAGGCGGATTATGGTGAGCAGGATTGGTCTGACTATAAGGTGGATGAAACAACCGGGGAGATTGTTTGTGAAGCCTACATCCGTTGGGGAATAAAAATCAACGACTCGGGAAGCTGGGAAATTAAGATGCGAATTCCTTACTCTAAAAAACTGGAGTAAGCCTTAATGATAATTTTAGCAGGTCTTACGGAGGTAAGGCCTGCTTTTTTTTATGTCGGATAGGGGGCGGGAGAATAGAAACGTGAAACAATGCAGTGGTAGAAATTGCCATAAGAAAGGAAAAAGCTTCAACCCATCAGACATTAATAATCTTTACTACTAACCAAAATTTACCTACAATGACTTTCAAATATTCCATTTTAATTGGTTTGATTTTGCTGTTGAATTCTAACGTCGGTCAGGGACAACAGTTGACTTATGATGAAATTGATTCGTATTGGCAGACCGGGAAGACTCTACCAGTGTCAGTTGCCAAGCAATATCCCTTACCGCTTCAACCAGTTGTTGAAGATAATGGCTTGAATGTGATGATTGACCTGGCCCACCAGTGTAAGTTTGCTACGATGTGGGGCTTGCCCCGGAGATTGAACAATCAGGGGTTCAGGGCAATCGGAAATCAAGCTGCTTTAAATTCGGTGCTGGATGCAAATGGAAAATGCCGTGTAAGGATGCCTTGGGATGAAACACGGAAGATTTATCCTTTTGCGTGGTATCCAAACTTCGAATACAATGTCATTATTACTACTCAAACGGATCTTAATGCGCAAAATTACCTCCCTGAAGAACAAGAGGCATTGGTTCGTTTTGTAAATGAAGGAGGTGGCTTAATTATTTTTGGAACTACCCCAACAGCAGGGAAGTTGGTTGAGGAGTGGTCGCTCAATCAGCTTAGTAGTCGATTTGGAGCTAAATTTACGTCAGAGAGTGATGCCTATCGCGATGTGGCTTATGCAACTATTTCCTGTAATAACGAGTGGGAAGTAAAAGCTAAAGGAGAAAAGGGAAATCCTGTAGTAGCTTCTCGACAGCTTGGCAAAGGAAAGGTTATTGTAGTTGGCCATGAGGAACTGTTGAGTAATACCAAAGGCGACGAATTAAAAGCAGCAGAAAAAGATCGTTTGCTGGTTTCTTTACTGCAGGAAGCGGCAACAGGAAAAGATCCGGTAGGAGGTGAGCCGCGCTATCCAATGGCTAATGGCGGCGGTGGTGGAATTTATCCGGAATTAGAAAAACAGTTTAGTGATATTGTTCTTTTTTATGCCGCAAATCAAAAACCGGAATTGATTCAAACTGTCAATCAGGATGTTCCAAAAGCAAAAGAATTGATTGAAGGATGGTTGCCTTCGAAACCTACTTTGGAGCCAATGTACTTGGTTTTATCATCAGGTGGTGGTGGCGGATGGGCCGTTAATGCCTATAAGCCGAAAGAGAATGGAATTATTAGCCTTTCTCCCAAGGGGATCATTTCCATATTTGCACATGAATTGGCTCATACGATGCACGGTCCGGTAAATGATGACGGAGAGGTTGCCGGAATTACTCCTGTCCCAAACCGCGGAGAAGCGCATGCGGGTTGGTTTCAGGGAAAAGTTGATGCCTGGTTTGACACAGGACTAAGGGACTATCCGGTGAAGAAGTGTAATCGTCTTTTTGATTTTGACCCCAATGGAGATCAGCTTGATTTGGTGACCCATTACGAGAATGAAAAACTCAGAGAAAAGTATGGAAAAGGCAAGGATTGGACCAAGACCTGGTGGATTTGGCAGAAGTTGGATGACCGGTATGGACCAACATGGTATCCCCGCTGGAAATATGTTCAGCACACGCGTTGGAAAGAAACTCCAATGCATCGCCTGACTTGGGAGGAAATGGTCGAAGACATGTCAATAGCTGTAGGCGAAGACCTTTTTCCATTTATGAGGTCAGCAGGGCTTTCTTTGCAAAAACAACGTTTGGAAAAGGTTGAATTCAATGGAAAAATCTTCAATCTAAATGCAGCACCTTTAGAAGTGTCTGAAGCGGGAGTCGTGAAGTTAGAGAAGATAGGGGATTACAAAGAAGAGCTCTAAGATAATCACGATATAAAAACTAAAAGATAGACGAGTGTTATTGATGCAGGGTTGACCTGAAGGACTTTGTTCACTCTATTAAAATTTTGTTCTAATGAATTATATTAAATTAACAACAGTAGTGTTATTTTCTATTTTTTCAGTTCTGTATTCTTGTAAAGGGCCTGCAGAAGCTGAAAATGAAGAAGTAGTTGTCCATGCGGTAACCGATTTATCGCATGAGTTTTCATTTTATGCCGATAACCGTTTTCATCAGCAATACCTGCCTGACGGGAAAGGAGTAACCAACTGGTGCAACTTGTATAACTTTGATTTTTCCAATGCAAACCTGTTGATCCTGCTGAGTTGTGATGATCGCCTGCAATATACGGATGAAGATATTAAAACAATTCAGGATTTTCTCACTGAAGGTGGCGGAGTGGTTATTATGGGAACTGAGAATGGTATTTCGCAAAACAAGCTGCTTGATATTTTTGGAGCTTCTTGCACAGGGCCAGCTCAGTACCCGTTAGCTGCCACTGAAAAAGTAAAAGCAGAAACAGTAGAAGGCAAAGGGGCTGCAATATTTAAATTGGATCAATCCAATCGCTGGGATATTCTTGTTCAGGATGCTGCCGAGCAACCCGTAATGGCAAAAAGAAAAGTTGGGAAAGGTACTCTTTTAGTTTCTTCAAGGGCGTTAGCTGGAAATCATCCCAGTGCGCGAGATTCCATTAATAAGGTTATTTGGCGTCCATTGTTAAAGGATATAGTCTCAGGTAAAAAAGTTGATGAGGAAAAAGAGTTTCATGGAAGGGGAATTGATCAGTTAGAATACAATGAAGATCACGGAACTTTCAACTTGAGTTTTAACGATTATATGAAACCATATGCTAACAGCATGGTGGATGTATATAAACGATCATTTCCCTATATTGAAAATCGAATGGGAGTTTCATTATCCCCTGGGATGGCTTCTCAGATCACATTGCTAGCAACTGGCGGTGGTGGGTTTTCAAGTGGAAAAGTAGTAGCCCTGGCCGTTTGGTGGGGAGGCTTTCCTGAACGGGAAGATAGCATGATTGAATTTTTGACGCATGAATCTGTTCACTCTTGGGTGCTTCCTTTTGCTGAAGTCTGGAATGAGCCAATAGCAACCTATGTTGGTAACTTGGTGATGATGGACATGGGCTATGAGGAAGAAGGTATGCGGCGTATTCAAAGAACAATTGAACGAGCTTTGAAACATGATCCGTCAATGAAGAACTATGATATTCGTGGCAACCTGACTGGAACAGGCGATGAATTAGATAAGGGAGCAAAGAATAATATTCATTGGGGAAAAACGTACTGGGTTTTTGAGCAATTAAGAAGCGAAAATCCCGACTTTTTAGCGGATTATTTTAGACTAAAGAGAAAGCATGCTACCAAAGAGAATATAACCAAGTATGATATGAATAATACCGTTGCTTTATTAAGCATGGCTATGGGGAAAGACCTGTTTAGCTGGTTTAATGAGCATGGAATGGAGGTGGATCGTTCAAAAGCAGAGATAAGAATTGAAAAGAATTAATTGAGGAAATACCTACTTCACCTGCTCTTGTTCCCCATATTCGAGGCTGCAAATGAGATCTGGCTATTTCAGTTTGCATTAGTTACGTTCTTTGCTTCAGGTCTTTGGGGGTAACGCATTTCTCTTTTTAGAAATTTAAGGCTGTTCATTTTTTAATGGGCGGCCTTTTCTTTTATAAACTAGTGTGGGAATCTGCTTCAATAATTCAAGGGAATCAGAAAACAGTTCAAACTTAATTTCGCTGTAATCTTTTTGTAACAAGGCTGGTCTAGATTTGCCGCCAGAAAAAGGAAACCTGAAAGGCCTGCGCGCCCTTCGGGTTTGAGATCAAATAAATGAATTATTTAATCAAGACAATTCAAAAGTATGAATAAAAACAAGAAGATTCATGCCGGATTTTCTCTTCCAGGGAAGTCGGGCCAAATTCTAGTGAGGGTGAAACTAACAGGCTTGCTTTTGCTGCTCGGAGTAATGCAAGCAATTGCGTTAAACGGCTATTCACAAACGAATCAACCGGTTCGCTCGATTAGCGGGAAGGTGACGGATGTTTCCGGAGTAGGGTTACCCGGTGCCGCAATCGTTATAAAAGGAACAGCCAAGGGGACGGTTACAGATTTTGACGGGAAGTATTCTTTAACCAATCTACCTGCTGATGCTATCTTGATTTTTTCGTTCGTTGGGATGGAAACAAAGGAAGTAGCCGTGGGTAACCAAGTCGTGATTAATGTTAGTCTGGCGGATGCAACTATTGGTATCGAAGAAGTGGTTGCTGTGGGGTATGGTACTCAGAAAAAAGTGAATCTGACAGGTGCTGTTGAGCAAGTTAGTTCAGAAACCTTGACCAACCGTCCGGTTAATAACCTAACGCAGGCCTTACAAGGTGTCGTTCCCAACCTGACCATCAATTTGGCTGATGGAAAGCCAATGCGGAGTGCCAGTTATCAGGTTCGCGGAGCCTCTTCCATAGGGCAGGGAGGTTCTGCCTTAATCCTGATTGATGGAGTTGAGGGAGACCCCAGTTTGCTGAATCCAAATGATATCGAAAATATCTCCGTATTGAAGGATGCCGCTTCTGCAGCCATTTATGGAGCCCGTGGAACCTTCGGGGTGATTCTTATTTCAACGAAGAAACCTGAGAGCGGGAAGGTTGCTGTGAATTACACCATGAACTACGGAATTAAATCTCCTACCGCTGTGCCCGATTTTGTTACAGATGGTTATACTTATGCCAAGTGGTTCAGTGAGGGCTACAATGCTTACAATGATTACAGCCGTATTCCGTCCTCGATTAATAAAACCCAGGCTTTTTCGCTGGCCTATCTGGAAGAGCTGAAAAGGCGCTCGGAGAACCCCGATTTGCCTGACTACGAAATTGACAGCGATGGGAACTATGTCTATTATGGAAGTACGGATTGGTACGGTTTGTTGTATAAAGATAAGCTGACTTCAGTGGATCAGAATATTTCAGTTTCAGGAAGCAACGAAAAAGTGAGCTATTATGTTTCTGGCCGTTACAATGATCAGGAAGGCCTCTTTCGGTATAATTCTGATGATTATTCCATTTATAACTTCAGAGCGAAGGGAGACATTAAAATTACGGACTGGCTAACGCTGGATAACAATACCGAGTACTCGCAGCAAAAATACCACCAACCCCTGAATGTTGGTGAAGGTGGCGGTATCTGGCGAAACATTGCCGACGAAGGGCACCCCACATCACCCATGCTGAACCCGGATGGAACGCTGACTCATGCCGGGGCTTATACGGTAGGAGACATGTACTACGGCAAAAACGGCGAGGACAGTGAGCGGACGTTTGTTAAAAACACCACCGGCTTAACGGCCAGTTTGCTCAATAACAAATTGCGTCTTCGAGGCGATTTTACCTTTTCAACCAACAACCAATCTAAGAAACGAAGACGGATACAAGTACCTTACAGCCGGCAGGAAGGTGTTGTGAACTATGTTGGAACAACAACCAATGATATTCGTCGGATTAGTGCTGATACGCACTACCTGGCCTCCAATATTTATGGAGAATATGAAAACACCTTCAACGAAAAGCACTACCTGAAAGTTATGACTGGCTTTAACTATGAAGAAAGTACCTATGAGTCATTTTCAGGGCAACGGAATGGAATTTTGTTTGAGGATGCCGAAAATATAGCTTTGACCATTGGGGAAAATATTGCTACTGACGGAAGTTATAATAAGTGGCGTGTTGCCGGTCAGTTTTATCGGTTAAACTATAGTTTCGAAGACAAGTATTTGGTGGAGTTCAATGGTCGTTTGGATGCTTCTTCTAAATTTCCGTCCGACCAGCAAACGGCCTTTTTCCCTTCGGTTTCTGTCGGTTATCGTATTTCTGAAGAATCATTCTGGAACCTGGATGATGAAAAAGTTTCGAACGTAAAATTGCGGGCCTCTTACGGTTCGTTGGGAAATGGTAATGTTTCGCCTTATTCCTACATCGAACTTTTTAATATTTCGCAACTGGGACGCGTAATCAACGGAACACGACCAGCGGTTACGTCACAGCCCAATGTGATTCCGGAAGGATTGACCTGGGAAACGGCAACCACTAAAAACCTTGGTCTGGACCTGGGCTTTTTTTCCAATCAGCTAAACATTACAGCCGATGTGTATAAGCGGGAAACAACCGATATGTATACCAGTGGCTTACCGGTTCCGGCAGTATTTGGAGCCAGCGTGCCTAAGGGCAACTATGCCGATATGGAAACCAAAGGCTGGGAATTGACTGTTAGCTGGCGCGATCAGTTTAAGTTAGCCGCCAAGCCGTTTAACTACAATGTGCGTTTCACCCTGGCCGACAATAAATCGGTGATTACGAAATTTAACAACCCGGATAAGTTGCTGTCGGACTATTATGAAGGCATGGAGCTTGGCGAGATCTGGGGATTTGTAACTGAAGGCTTATTCCAAAGTGAGGCCGAAATTCAGGCTCATGCCGATCAATCCTATATTCGGGTTTCATCCAACAATATTCTTTTGCCTGGTGACATCAAGTTTCAGGATTTGAACAACGATGGAAAAATCAATATTGGTCAAAACCGGGTTGGCGATTCGGGCGATTTGAAGGTGATCGGGAATGCAAGTCCTCGCTATACCTTTGGTTTGAACCTGGGCGGTGACTGGAACAACTTCTTTTTCTCCGGATTTTTCCAAGGAGTTGGCAAGCAGGATTGGTGGCCCGATGCCGAGGCCAGTCACTTTTGGGGCCAATACAACCGCCCTTACAACAACATGCCTAAGTGGCACCTGGATAACATTTGGTCGGAGAGTAATCCGAACGCTTTTCTTCCGCGCTACCGCGGCTATGTTGCTGGTTGGGGAAGAGAGCTCAATCAGAAACAAACCCGGTATACGATGAATGTTGCTTACGTCCGGCTGAAGAATGTGCAACTGGGCTACAACCTGCCTAAAAGCATGATGCAGCAAATCTCCTTCCTGTCGTCAGCCAAGGTTTACCTGTCGGGCGAAAACCTTTGGTCCTGGTCGCCTTTGTACCGCACAACCAAAGATTTTGATGTGGAGAATATCGGAGGGTCAGACCCGGAATTAACATCGGGAAGTGGACGCAGAAGCGGAAACGTGCTGAATTATCCCATGTTGAAAACAGTTTCCTTCGGAATTTCAGCAACATTCTAGTAATTAATGAAAAATAAAAATAGAACGATGAAGTATTTCAATTTATATATAGCGCTGTTTGTCTTGCTGCTGACTTCATGCGAAATGGTGGAACTGCCGCAAGCCGAGGTTTCTAAAGAGCCCGTGTTTAACACCGAGGCTGGACTCAAATTGTACTCTAACTCATTTTATAACATCCTTCCATCCGCTCAGGATATTTACCTGGGCGATGACATGTCTGACTTTATTGCCAGCAATTCCATTAACCAGTTCCTCACCAACAGCTATGGCCCAAACCAGGCATCGGAATGGAATTGGTCTGACTTGAGGAATATTAATTTCTTCATTGAAAACAATACCGATGAAGCCGTTGCTCCGGAGGTTCGTGAACACTACATGGGGTTGGCGCGCTTTTTCCGGGCTTTTTTCTACTTCGAAAAAGTTAAGCGATTTGGCGATGTTCCATGGATCAGCCAAGTACCGGACATCAATGACACGGAATTGCTTTATGCCGGAAGAGATTCCCGGACACTGGTGATGGACTCGGTGCTGGCAGACATCGACTATGCCTGCACAAACATCAGCAAAGAAAGTGATGCCTCTAGCAGCACCATTACCAAATGGGTGGCCTATGCGCTTAAAGCACGCATTTGCCTGTTCGAAGGAACTTTCCGGAAGTACCATACCGAACTGGGACTTCAAACTTCGGCTGATGCCTGGCTGGAGCAAGCTGCCGCTGCTGCCAAGGAAGTTATTGACCATTCAGGCTATGCACTGAATCGTTCCGGGGATGCCGACATGGCTTACCGCAACTTGTTTGTAAGCACAAACCCGGTGAATACCGAAGTGATGCTGGCCGTGGTTATGAGCCAGGAATTAGGTATTCTGCATGCGGCCAACTGGAAATATACCAGTCCTACCTACGGGGTTAAGTCAAGCTTGTCCCGAACTTTTGTGAATACCTACCTGAACCTGGATGGCACAGCGTTTACGGCTGAAGCCGGTTATGAAACCAAGCCTTTCTGGGAAGAAGTAAAAGAACGGGACTTGCGTTTGAAACAGACCATTCGCTTGGGTGATTACACGCGGGTGCATGGCGGACAAATTATTCCGGCGCCACCAACCTTCGGTTATGTGCTGACGGGCTACCAGCCGATCAAATGGGTTTTGGATGATACTTATTATGATTTGAGAGATTACAATGACAATTCAGTGGCCATTTTCCGATATGCCGAAGTGTTGTTAAATTACGCCGAAGCCAAAGCTGAGCTGGGAACTCTTAACGATGCTGATTGGGCAATGACCATTGGAGCTTTGCGTGCACGTGCGGGCATTACTTCAGGGCTTGATCAGTTGCCCTCTCAGATTGATTCGTACCTGCAAACAAACTACTTTCCGGAAATTGGTGATCCGGTAATATTGGAAGTCAGAAGAGAACGGGCTATTGAATTGGTTATGGAAGGCTTTCGTTTCAACGACTTAGTGCGATGGAAACGCGGAGAGCTAATGAAAATGAATTGGCGTGGTTTTTATGTGCCGGCATTAAATGTTCCGATGGATTTGAATGAAGATGGGATTGATGATGTTATCTTTGTTGAACAACTTCCGAATCCACTGCCCGATGTTTCGTATGAATTTGTGCAGGTGGGGGAGACGATCAATGGTGAGCCCAACCCACAGCGTCTGACCAACGGAACCTCGGGAGAATTGACTTGGTTGGATAACATTCCACGCGTTTGGAACGATCGGAATTATTACTATCCCATTCCGGAGAATGATGTTTTGATGAATCCTAACTTGGAACAAAACCCAGGATGGGAGTAAGCGAAATGGGTTTTTAATACGGAAAAGAACGGATTGAATAGCCACAGGAACGAATGGAAATGAACCCATTCGTTCTTCATAATTTATAACAATGAAAATAAAATTTCTTTTCTCAATTTTTGTGATGCTGGCTTTTGCTGCATGCAATGGCAAACAAACCACATCGGATACCAATCAAGTTGAAACCAAGCTGATTGTTGCTTCATACAACCTCCGCTACAATACGCCAAATGATGGCGAAAATGCCTGGCCAAACCGAAAGGAACAAGTGAAAGGGCTGATTCGCTACCATGAGTTTGATATTTTTGGTACGCAGGAAGGGTTAATTGGGCAACTGAATGACCTGTTGGAAATGCAGGAATTTGCCTTTACAGGAGTGGGGCGCGATGATGGTAAGCAGGCCGGAGAGCACTCCGCAATTTTTTATAAGAAATCGCGTTTCGAGTTGCTTGACAGTGGTGATTTTTGGCTGAGCGAAACACCTGAAGAACCCTCTTACGGCTGGGAAGCCAAGCACCGACGGATTTGTTCTTGGGGTGAGTTTAAAGACAAACTGACGGCAAAGACCTTCTTTGTTTTCAATGCGCATTTTGATCACCAGGCCGTTGAGGCGCAGCGTCAGTCCGGTATTCTGGTTGTTGAAAAGATGAAGGAAATAGCGGGTGATGGGACCATTATTTTCATGGGTGATTTAAATTCAACTCCTGAAACGGAGCAGATTCAAACCATTAGCGGCTACTTGAACGATACCTATGCGGTTACTCAAATGCCTCCTTATGGCCCGGTAGGAACCTTCAATAGTTTCAAGTTTGATGCCCCAATGAACAATCGAATTGATTACGTCTTTGTTAGTGAGGATGTTAACGTGATGTCTTACGGCGTGTTAACAGACAGCTATGACCAGAAATACCCTTCGGATCATCAGCCGGTGGTTGCCAAAGTAGTGCTCGATTGATCCGTGTTTTTATAAAATCCAAAGAAACAGAAAACCGCCCTTTTACAGAGGCGGTTTTTTTTGTTGATAGCTGTTTTAGAAGTGCCTTGGAAGAGTCATTACTCCATCTTTTCTGTTAATCTGTGATTTCTTGTTTAGTGCAAATGCAAGCGATATATAGCATCAATAAGAGCGAAGCGCATTTAAAGTAATTGCTCTTATTACAGAACAAACAGCTCTGGATGAATGAGTGAGGGCGTTATTACCTAATTATACAGATTTGATATTGAGTTAAACTTAAGGCAAACTTCAGTATTTAGTTTTGAGTCATTCATTGTTTGCGGGTTGTTAACATTGTTTTCTTATATTTAGTATGAAGCGGATATCTTAAACCGAAATTCAGTATTGCTAACAACAGGCTTGTTTAAAAGCAGAAAAAGGACGATAATATTTTTCATAGCTTTGTAAAGATTGCTTGCTATATGGCTAACAAAAAACTAAAACCACTTCAAAAAAATGAGTTTGAAACGATTTACAATCGTTTCTTCCACGTTTACTATGACATTGCCCAACGTTTTTTGTATCATGAAGAAGATGCCAAAAACGTCGTTCAGGACGCTTTCATCAAACTTTGGGAAAACGAAATCCATTTGCAAAACGACGATGAGATCAAAAACTATCTTTTCATTCTGGTGCGCAATCGAAGTTTGAATGTTATTCGGCAGCGAAAAAAACAGTTTCAAACAACAGATCAACCGGAATACCTAATCAACTCAATCAGTCATAAACTGCTTGAAAAGACAGGCGAAGATATTTTGCTTTACCACGAACTTTTTGAAAAAGTGCAACAAGCCATTCAGGGCTTGAGTCCACAATGCAAAAAAGTTTTTCAATTAAGTCGCTTCGAAGATTTAAGCAACAAAGAAATTGCTGCTGTATTGGATATTTCAATCAAAGCTGTTGAAGCCAATATAACAAGAGCGATCAAGCAGCTCCGGGAAGAACTTGCTCCTTATTTGATTTCAAAAGAAGCAGCCCCCAAACTCCCCGTTTTATTTTATTTAAGTCTGTCCTAAAAAAATCCATTTTTCTTCAAAATCCATGTAGGGTTCAACCTCCAGTTCGTGTTTTTATAACAAACACATTCAACGAATGCGAAATATTCACGAAATCATAGCACGTTTTTTTCAAGGTCAGGCCAGCCAGGATGAACTAAAAAAACTGGACCAATGGCTCGATGATGATAAAAATGCCCATGAATTTGCTGATCTTCATAAACTCTGGTCCTGGTCTGGGCAAGCGGCGGATAAAAAGCCGGCAGTCCCTTTTTCGGAGACTTGGGAAAAGATTCAGCCTCGGCAAACAGGAAAAAATAACCAAGCCCAAAGGTTCAACTCCTTTTTCATTCTTCGGTATGCTGCAATTGCGTTTCTGGTATTAAACCTTGGTTGGTGGGGCTCTCACTTTTTCTACCAAAAACAAAATCAAACGGCCAAGCAGGATTTTTCAATTCGTGCAACTCCCTACGCCAACTCAATTGTCACACTTCCGGATCAAACCATGGTTTGCCTGCGTCCGGGGTCTACCCTGGACTACGATAATGGATTCAATGCCAACAAACGGGAAGTCTTACTTAATGGAGAAGCCTATTTTGATGTTACCCGGCAGACCGACAAACCATTTATTGTAAAAACAGATCTGGCTCAAATAAAAGTACTCGGAACCAAGTTCAATGTTTCAGCCCAACAGGGAGCACCAATCTATCAAACAACCTTGGTTGAAGGGCAGGTAGAATTTCAGCCCAATTCAGGAAAAAAATACTTGCTGCAACCGAATCAAATGCTTGAACTAAATACACAAAAGAACACCGTTACTATTAGCGAAGTAAATACGAACCTTTATGTTGCCTGGAAAGATGGAAAAATAATTTTCAGGGACGAAACTCTTGGAAACATAACCAAGCAACTGGAGAAAATCTATCATGTCCAGTTTATCTATCAAAACACCAAACTTGCCGATAGTTATCGTTTTTCCGGGACCATACACCGGGAGACCTCTATTGGCGAAGTCATCAAAATGCTAAAAATTTCAATTCCGATGGAAGTTGAACGAAAAGAAAGGTTTCCAGAGCCCGACTTAATCTATTTGAAATAAAAACGGGCAATACTACCAATATTGCCCGCTGGAATAAGGGACTACCAATCCCTTGAGTTTTAATAAAAAATAATAGGACAAAATTATGAAAAAAAAATCTGTATTCTACGGGTTAATATCCCGTTGTTACTTGAAAAAATGGTATCTCATGATGCGTTTAGTTGTCTTTTTAATTTTGATTTCAGCCATGTTGGCCAAAGCCAATACCGGCAACTCACAAACCGCCAAAATAACTATGAGTTTTGAAAACGTTAGTCTGACGGAGGTTTTTGAAGAGATTGAGAATCAGCTCAGTATTGGTTTTCTTGTTCCCAGTAATCTCTTAAATGACGAAAGGAATATTAATATTTCAGTGAGAAATGCGACTGTAGAAACAATATTGGACGAAGTTTTGAGTCCCAATGGCTACCAATTTGAATTTGTTGGCAAGAATGTAGTCATCACTGAAAAAACAACCGTTCAACAACAACCGGTAAGAGGGACGGTGACCAACAGTTCCGGAGAGTCTATCCCCGGAGCGACTGTTATGGTTAAAGGCACGTCAAGCGGAACCATCACCGACGGTGAAGGCTTTTACGAATTACCCAATGTTCCGGTAGAGGCTGTTTTGGTTTTCTCCTTTGTAGGAATGCAGCTACAAGAAGTGTCAGTAGCCGGACGCAGTACAATCAATGTTGTTTTGCAAGACGAAACTATTGGCATCGAAGAAGTCGTTGCAATTGGTTATGGCACGGTCAAAAAAGCAGATTTAACCGGAGCTGTTTCAACCGTTGACGTTGAAGATTTGAGCGGCACACCAGTAGCCGGGGTTGATCAGATGCTTCAAGGCCGAATGGCCGGAGTTAATGTCGTTGGGGATTATGCTCCAGGTGGAGGCGTGTCTGTTCGGGTTCGGGGATTCAGTACAATTCGGAACAATGATCCGCTATATGTTATCGATGGAGTCCCTGTCGAATCAGGCATTAACATGATCAATCCCAATGACATCGAATCACTTCAAATTTTGAAAGATGCTTCGTCAGCTTCTATTTATGGTTCGCGGGCTGCCAATGGGGTGATTATCATTACGACCAAAAAAGGAGAAAAAGGGGATGCTCGTGTTAGCTTCGATGCTTACTGGGGAGTGCAATCATCAGCCAAGCAACTGAATCCGTTGAATGCAAAAGACTATGGCGACCTGCTGTGGGAAGCCCACAAAAACGATGGAAAGACACCTGTAAGTGATGTTTACGGAACGGGCGCTACACCAACAATCCCAACGTTTTTAGATGAAAATAGCCTGGTGCCATCAACCGATATAAATTGGGTAGACCAAATTCAGCAAAATGCGCTGGTTCAATCTTATAACCTAAGTATTTCCAACGGAAGAGACAATTCCAACCAATCATTCTCTTTGGGTTATTTCGATCAGGAAGGAGTTATTAAATTCACCGATTTTAAACGGATAAACGCCCGCTACAATTCAGAATACCGCTTCTTTGACCGATTGACAATTGGCGAAAACCTTTCGTTATCTCACTCGTGGTCCAACCAAGCGCAAACGAACAGTGTTTTGGGTAGTGTGGTTTACGATGCTTACAAGTACCCATCGATTGCTCCTGTTTATGATTTGGATGGCAACTTTGCCGGAGCCTTTTTAAGTGACATCCGAAATCCTTACGCCAAACTTTTCCATAACCAGGATAATCCCCACAAACGACTTAAATTCTTTGGAAATATTTATGCTGAGCTGGAAATCATTAAGGGCCTGACGTTAAAAACAAACTTTGGTGCCGACTACTCCAATTATTACCGGAGAAATTTCAGCCCTAAGTTTCAGGAAACAGGAGCGCACAACCCCAGCACCATTAGCACCTTGTCAACAACCAGTAGCTGGAAGTTTGATTGGATATGGACCAATACGATTGCCTATAGCACCCGAATCAACGACAAGCACCAAATTGATCTGTTAGGGGGGATGGAAGCCATTGAATCAACTTACGAAATAAACAGCGCTTCGCGTGAAGGCTTTCCGTATGAAGAAGATAACTTCCGGTACCTGGATGCAGGAGATGGCGGCACTCAGAAGAACTCGGGCAGTGGCTTAAACTCCTCTTTGACCTCCTATTTTGGAAAAGCCGATTACACATACGACAGTCGTTATCTTTTCTCATTCACCTTCCGTCGTGATGGTTCTTCAAAACTTGGCAACAACAAGTGGGGGAACTTCCCGGCTCTTTCTGCCGGATGGCGAATCAGTGAAGAAGATTTCTTCAACAAAGGCACCATAAATAATCTGAAGTTACGTTTAGGTTGGGGACAAAACGGGAACCAGGATGTTCCTCCTTACGCCACAATTGAAAGTTATTACACCAACCCAAATCATTCAAACTACGCGATTGACGGAGCACAAAGTTCTGTTTACAACGGTTTTACTCAAAGTAGGAACGGAAATGCCGATCTAAAATGGGAAACAACGACCCAAACCAACATTGGATTAGACTTGGGATTCTTTGATAACCGTTTAAGTGTTACTGCCGATTACTTCTTCAAGAAAACCAAAGACTTACTTTTGGAGCGTCCTCTTCCTCCGGTTGCTGGTGGTACCAACCAAACCGTTTGGGACAATGTGGGTGAAATGGAAAACAAAGGGATTGAATTGTTGATCGACTACCAAAGTGTTCGCAAAGCCGATTTCTCATGGAATGCCAGCCTAAATGTCGCTCACATTAAAAATGAATTGACCAGTCTGCCTGATGACATTGACTTCATCGCTTTGCCAGGCTCCTACCTGCACAGTGTAAACTTCGATCAGGAAACTTCTCGTTCTGAAGTTGGTCAGCCCATCTCTTCATTCTATGGCTACCGCAGCTTGGGAATCTTCCAAGATCAAGCAGAAATTGATGCCCATAAGGTTCAACCGAATGCCAAGCCTGGTGACCTGAAATTTGAGGACTCCGATGACAATGGCGTTTTAGATGGAGATGACCGTGGTTTTATCGGGAACCCACATCCTGATTTTACTCTAGGATTGAATCTTGGATTCCAGTACAAGAATCTGGATGCGGCCTTATTCTTTAATGGCAGTTTTGGCAACGAAGTTTGGGACTTAACCCGTTACTACGGAGATTTCTTCAACCTTTCGGCTTACAACAAGCTGGACCATGTGCACGATGCCTGGAGTACAGATAACACAGGCGGAACAGTTCCTCGCCTATCGTTGGATGATACCAACAACAACATCCGTCCTTCATCCTATTACATTTCTGATGCTTCCTATGTCCGTCTGAAAAACCTAACGATTGGCTACACATTCGATAAGCTGGCATCACGTATCAACAGCAGTAAGCTCCGTGTTTACGTTCAAATCCAAAATCTATTTACCATCACTGGCTACGATGGACTGGATCCGGAAGTCGGCTTACAAAACTATAGCTCGGAACACCGCAACTTGGATATTGGTGTTGACCGTGGATTATATCCTCCTTCCCGAACATTCACCTTTGGTGTAAACCTTGGATTTTAATCTTTAATCAGTGAACCATAAAAAGAAATTATCATGAAACGAATTATATATTTTCTGATTCTAAGCGTATTCCTTTTAAGTAGTTGTAGTGATAGCTTCCTGGAGGAAAGCCCAATTGGAGAGCTTTCACCCGATCAGATTTTAAAACCAGAGAATGTTGAAAAGACTGTTATTTCAGCTTACTCTGTTTTAAATGGACAATTTGACGAAGCCTCGAATGCATACAATTCTCCAGCATCAAACTGGAGTTTTGGCGATGTTGTTTCCGATGATGCTTATAAAGGTGGTGGTGGTACTGGTGACCAAAACCAAATTCACCTAATGGAGATTTTTGCAACCGACCCAACCGTTAAAGACATCGAGCGTAAATGGTTAGCCCTTTATGAAGGAATTCGTCGTGCCAACCTGGCCATTCGTCTCTTGAATGAAAGCGAAGAGTTTGACGCCTCATTAAAAGAGCAACGTTTGGCAGAAATGCGCTTTTTGCGAGGGCATTATCATTTTGAAGCCAAAAAAATCTATGGCAATATTTGCTACATTGACGAAACGGTTGTTACCAAGGAAGATTTCTATGCTCTTTCAAATTCTGATTTAACAAACGAACAACAATGGGCAAAAATTGAAGATGATTTTAAAGCCGCGGCCCAAGTACTTCCCGGAGAGCAAACTGAGCCCGGACGTCCGGTAAAATGGGCTGCAAAAGCTTACTTGGCCAAATGTTATCTGTTTCAGAAAAAGTGGGATGATGTGATTACTGAAACCGATGATGTCATTGAATCGCAAAAGTATAGCCTGATGACCAACTTCAGCGATGTCTTTTTGCCAGATAATGACAATGGGCCAGAGATTGTATTTGCGATCCAGTATTCAATTAATGATGGTTCTCCGAGCAACTACAATGGCTCTATCGGAGACCGCTTAATGTCTCCCGGAGGCCCTTATGCAGGCTATGGCTTCCTTCGTCCATCCCAAAACCTGGTCAATGCCTTTAAAACTGATGCTAATGGCTTGCCAGCTTACGATAATACCATGCTTGAAGACGCTGATCCAATTGACCCGAGACTTGATCACACATTAGGCCGCCACGGTATTCCGTTTTTTGATATTCAGGTTTATGACTGGACACCACGTGAAGCTTCGGTATACGGACCCCATATTACAAAAAAGCGACTACTGTCAACTAACTCCCCTCATTATTTGGCGGTATGGCCATACATTACAGCCGTCAACTACTACATCATTCGCTATGCAGATGTACTCCTTTGGCGTGCTGAGGCAGCTATCGAAACCAATGACCTTGAAACAGGCCGCACTTATATCAATATGGTTCGGGAACGTGCCCGCGATGGCATGTATGTCAAAACGATGGATGGCAGTGCTGATGCAGCCAACTATGTCATTGACAGTTATCAAACTGCATTCGGATCGAAAGATGCAGCTTTAGCGGCTTTGCGCACAGAGCGTCGTCTGGAGTTTGCGCACGAAGGGCACCGGTTCTTTGACCTTGTTCGGTGGGGTATTGCTGACGAAGTGATGAATAGCTATTTCGAAACTGAAAAACAGCTTCGCTCTCACTTAGCCAATGCAGCATTTGTAGCGGGGAAACACGAATATCAACCCATTCCTCAAACTCAAATGGACTTGAGTCAAGGGGCCATGGTTCAAAATCCAAATTATTGACCATAGGCTAATGTTCAGAGTAAATGACCAGAAATACCCTTCGGATCATCAGCCGGTGGTTGCCAAAGTAGTGCTCGATTGATCCTTGTTTTTATAAAATCCAAAGAAACAGAAAACCGCCCTTTTACAGAGGCGGTTTTTTTGTTGGCAATGTTTTGGGGTAGGAATGAGTTTGCAGAATAAATCTAGAATTTTTCTTGTGAGGTGCTTGGAATTCTCACGTGAGAACTGCAGTTTTGTTATCTCTATATCAGCGCATGAAAAAGACCATTACCATTAAAGATATCGCTCATGAATTAGGCGTACATCACACCACTGTTTCGCTGGCTCTGCGCAACAGTAAGTCCATTCGTGATGAAACCCGCAAAAAGGTTTGGGATAAAGCGGCAGAAATGGGCTATCGCCCCAATCGTTTGGCCCAGGGATTTCGAAACAGACGGAGCAATACCATTGGCGTATTGGTCCCCAATATTCAGCACCATTTTTTTGCCAAGTTTATCTCCGAAGTGTCCGAAAAAGCCAACCAGTCCGGGTATTCCGTCATGGTTTTTCAGTCCAATGAAAAGGAGGCTACCGAGAAGCGAAATGTTGAAGCTTTAATTGACAACCGGGTGGCTGGCGTAATGGCTTCGGTGTCGAAGGAAACCACTACAGGAGCGCATTTTGACGCCTTCAAACAAGAGGATATTCCCTTGGTTTTTTTCGACCGGGTTCCTGCTCAGGAAGCCGTTTCAAAGGTTGTTGTAGATAACTATCAGGGGGCATACGAAGCTGTTAAGTTCATTCGCAGCATGCCTAAAAAGCGAATTGCATTCATTACCGGCTCCATTGAACTCAATGTTTATCAGGAGCGACTGGAAGGCTATAAACAAGCGCTGCTTGATGTTGGTCTGGAATTTCAGGAAGAGCTTGTGGTTCGGGGTGATTTTTTCATGAAAGATGGCATGGAGGGAGCGAAAAAGTTAATGGCGCTGCCTCGGAAGCCGGATGCTATTTTGGCTGTTGGTGATGACGTAGGCATTGGAGCAATTAAATACCTGAAAGTCGCCGGATTCAGGGTCCCTGAAGATGTTGCAGTAGTTGGCTTTGACAATGATCCAATGGGAGTGGCTATTGATCCGGAGTTGACCACGGTGAGCCAGCCGATTGAGCTGATGGCAGACGTTTCGTTGCAGATGTTGCTGGCGAAAATCGACGCTTCCGAAACGCGAGTGGAGGAGCAAATCTTACCGACATCCATTTTAAGAAGACAATCGTGTTAAGCGAAATATATAATACAAACTATTAATTGAGAACCTAGCGAAATAAAACGATGAAAATCAATCACCTGCTTATTGTGTTGCTCCTGCTAAGTGCTTGTGTGCAACAAGTTGATCCTCCGAAGCCTTATGGGCCCGTGCCAACCGAGGGACAGTTGCAATGGCATGAAATGGAATATTTCAGCCTTGTTTGTTATGGACTGAATACCTATACCGAAGAAGAATGGGCCTATGGCGATGTCGATCCCCAGTTGTTTAATCCTTCCGATCTGGATACCGACCAGTGGGCCCGGGTAGCCAGCGAAGCAGGCATGAAAGGACTGATTTTGGTGGCTAAACATCACGATGGTTTTTGTTTGTGGCCCAGCAAGTATACCGACTATTCGGTTAAAGCCACCCCCTGGAAAGACGGAAAAGGCGATGTGCTGGACGACTTGTCAAAATCATGTAAAAAGTATGGATTAAAACTCGGTGTTTACCTGTCTCCCTGGGATCGAAATCATGCAGAATACGGGCGTCCGGAGTATGTCCACTATTTTTACAGGCAGCTGGAAGAACTGATGACTGAATATGGAGAAATCTTCGAATTCTGGATTGACGGCGCCAATGGTGGTACCGGCTATTACGGTGGAGCCAACGAACTGCGAAACATCGATCGTAGAACCTATTATGGGTATGATAGTATCTTTTCCATTGTTCAGAAACACCAGCCGAATGCGGTAATCTTTAGCGATGTGGGCCCGGGAGTTCGCTGGGTTGGAAACGAAGCGGGCATCGGTAGCGAAACCAACTGGAATACAATTAGCACAGCAGGTAAATTTCCCGGAGAGGGAAATCAGGAGTACACGAAAAAGCTGGGAACAGGTGATCCCGACGGAAACGAGTGGATTCCGGCAGAGGTGAACACCACTTTGCTGTGGCCCAAAGCATGGTATTTTCACACCGGACATCAGCCAAGGAGCTTAGCCAATCTGATGGATTTGTACTATACCTCCATTGGTCGGGGATCGTCTTTGGATTTAGGATTGGCAATTGCACCAACCGGGCAAATTCGGGATGTTGATGCGCAAGCTTTGCTGAAATTCAGGGAGCAGGTCAAGCGGGAGTTTGCCGTTAACCTGGCTAAAAATGCCACCCTTACTGCAAGTGACTATCGCGGAGGACAGACCGAATTTGCGGCTGACCGATGTGTTGACGAAAGTACAGAAAGCTACTGGGCAACCAATGATAGCATTCAGCAAGCCACACTTACCATCGATTTTGGGCAGGAAACAACCCTGAACCGGTTATTGCTTCAGGAGTATATCCGCCTGGGTCAACGGGTACATACATTCACTCTGGAGTATGAAGACGATGGGAAGTACAAGCCTTTGACACAGGGAACAACCATTGGCTATAAGCGGATTCTGCGTTTTGATGATGTAACAACATCCAGGCTGCGCTTGACTTTGGAAACGGAAGCTCCTTGCTTAACCCTTTCCAATTTGGGAATTTACTGCGCGCCTCGTTTGGTTGCCGATCCTGTGGCACGGTTCGATATTCTGGGAAACCTGAGTTTTGAAGCCGTTGAAGGAATTTCTGTTTTTTATGCGCTTGGAGAAGAACCCCAATCAACGGATTTTCAAAAATACGAAGGCCCGGTAAAGCTGCCTTTAGGAGGAGAAGTACATGCTTATGCCCAGGATGAAGCCACCGGTTTCAAAACGGATTTAATGATCACCGAATTTGGGGTACCGAAAGCACAGTGGAACGTGGTTTCTGTGGACGGCCGGAAGGAGGCCAGTTCGGAAAAAGCGATTGATAATGATCCCAAAACCTTTTGGTTAGCTGAAAGTAAACATGCTCATCCGCATGAAATTGTTTTGGATTTAGGAACGAATTTGACGCTGGATGGCTTTTCCTATTTACCCCGTCAGGATGGTGAAAAGGCTGGGATTATTTATGAATATGCTTGCTATGTAAGCACGGATGGGAAAAGCTGGGGAGAACCGCAGGCAATCGGAACATTCAGTAATATTGAAAATAACCCCATTCGTCGGCGGATAAAATTTACGCATACCGTTGAAGGACGATTTGTTAAACTGGTATCCAGATCGGATGTCCGGCAAACTGGCCTGGCTTCCTTTGCTGAAGTTGAGGTATTTGTTATTGGTAACAAATTACAAACAAAATAAACGATGAAATCACGAAGTGTATTTTCTTTATTAATGGCCGGATTAATCTTGTTGGGATGTGGTGGCAGTTCTATTTCAGACTACTCCCAAAGGATTGACGATAAGGTTAGAGCAGAACAAATTAAAGAGATGAAGTTCGGCATGTTTATCTGCTGGTCGTTCAGTACCTTTTATGGAAGTGAGTGGACACCAACATTGGATAAAGATGCTTCTTTTTTTCAAGCTTCGGGCTGTGACACCGACCAGTGGTGTAAGGTAGCTAAAGAAGCCGGAATGGGATATATCCTTTTTCTGGCTAAGCATCATGATGGATTTTGTTTGTGGGATACAGAAACCACGGATAAAAAAGTGACCAACAGTCCGCTGGGGGTTGATGTGTTGGCTAAACTTCAAAAATCGTGTGATAAATACGGCATACAACTGGCACTCTATTTTTCTGAAGGTGACTGGAACTGGCCCGGAGCCGAAGACGGAGGCTGGATGAAAGGTGGGACTAACCCGGAAATGAAAAAGGCACAGTTGGAAGAGCTTTGTACTCAATATGGCCCCATCGAGTTTTTCTGGATGGATCATGCCGCTGGAGATGGAGGTTTATCGCACAAAGAAACCGTTGATTTTATTCACCAGTTTCAACCCAATTGCTTTATTGGTTTTAATACTGGAGAAACTGCCGGCCGTTTAAACCTTCGTGAGCGAGGAAAACCCGGACCAATCGGCGATAAATCAACGGTATGGAATGAACATCACCTTAAAGATAGTTATGACGATTTTTTAGTGGCTGAATTTACCTATCCCATACTTCCCAAGCATGAAGGTGGGGCTGACTGGTTTTATTCCTTGCCTAAGCATGATAAGCTATGCAAGCCAGCTGAAGATCTTTATAAAGATTATCTGGGAGCTGTTGAATATGGAAATATCTTTTCTATTAATGTTGGACCAAATTACGAGGGAAAGATTAGAGATGTAGATGTTGAAACACTTCAGAAAGTTGGAAGGTATATCTCAGGAGAGCTAAAACTGTCGGAGAAAGACTAAGTTTAGCTATTCACAAATTCCAGTTTTATTAGAAATGCATTTTGATGTCCTTGCCTTTGGTTTTTGGTGGAGCTTTCCATCCAATTATCAAGGGCAAGGATTTTTTATTTAATTTTGGAAGCCAGGGGAACGCCTTGCCTTTGGCCAGTATTTGGTAAATAAGCGCGCACAAAACATAAGCAAATCATGACCAACCTCATCAAACTAATTGCCGGAACATCCTTGTTGTTGCCGGGTAATTTCGTTCAAGCCCGACCAACTAAGGCCGAAAAGGCCGCAACGCCCAATATCGTTTTTGTGATGTGCGATGATTTGGGATGGGGAGATACGGGATTTAACGGGAATGAGATAATAAAAACGCCCAACCTGGATATGCTGGCAGGCAAAGGAATCACCTTTAATCGTTTTTATGCTGCTTCAGCGGTGTGTTCGCCAACCCGGGCTAGTTGTTTAACCGGAAGAAACCCGTATCGTCTCGGAATTCCAAATGCAAACTCAGGTCATCTAAAAACAGAAGAAATTACCTTGCCCGAGCTGCTTAAGCAGAAAGGCTATGCAACCGGCCACTTTGGAAAATGGCATTTAGGCACCTTAACGACTCAAGTGAAAGATGCTAATCGCGGCCGTCCCGGCGATTCAACGCATTATAGTATTCCCAGCATGCATGGTTACGATACTTATTTTGTAACCGAATCGAAGGTCCCCACCTACGATCCGATGTTAAAGCCGGCCACTTTTGATACCGAAAAAGGAGAAAGCCTGCGGTATGGCTGGAAAGCAATTGAAGATAAAAGCACGGCAGAATCGTATGAAACATTTTACTGGATAGGCGAAGAGACCAGTGAAACCGAAAACCTGGATGGAGACGATTCAAAAATCATTGTTGACCGGGCGATCCCTTTTATTGAAAACTCTGTAGAAAAGGGGCGGCCTTTCTTTTCGGTGATTTGGATACATACGCCGCATTTGCCGGTGGTGGCTAACGAAGAAATGATGAATGAGTATGGTTCGTATTCCTACCGGGAGCAATTATATTACGCGACAATTTCAGCCATGGACCAACAGATGGGCCGTTTGTGGGAAAAGCTGGAGGAGCTGGGAGAAGCCGAAAACACCCTGATTTGGTTTTGCAGTGATAATGGCCCCGAGCTGCGTACGCCCGGAAGTGCCGGACCTTACCGCGGGCGTAAGCGCGATTTGTACGAAGGAGGAGTACGTGTGCCGGCATTCTGTGTTTGGCCACAGGGGATTGAAGCTGGGCAAAAGACCGATTTCCCTTGTTTTACCAGCGATTACTTGCCAACTGTAGTCGACCTGCTGGAACTTGACTTTCCAAAAGAAAGGCCAATCGACGGAATCAGCCTGACAGAGGTTTTGAAGGGGAAGAAAGCGGAGCGTGAAAGACCGATGGGATTTCGGTACCTGGAAAGATTATCGTGGGTAACGCAAGAGTACAAACTGATTAGTACCGACAACGGAAAAACCTTTGAGTTATATCATTTGCTGAATGATCCGGGAGAGCAAAATAATATTTTGGCGCAAAATTCAGAACTGGCGGCTCAAATGAAAGCCGACTTGATGGATTGGCTGGAATCCTGCCAAAAATCCGAAAATGGGGAAGATTACAAAATAGAGCCTGAGAAATAGGAAATGTGCCTGGGCTTAAACAAGCACAGAGAAGCAGGATAATATTCCTTGCGAGTTCAAAGAAAATGATTGAAAATATAACGATAAACCAATGAGATTCAGATTTGATTTAATGGCTGCTGCGCTCGGTGTTCTTTCAGCTTGCACCGGAAAGCAAGTGCCAGAAGAAAAGCCCAACATCCTTTTTATTTTAAGTGACGACCATACTTCACAGGCTTGGGGTATTTACGGCGGAATTTTAAAGGATTATGTGCATGCGCCCAATATCGACAGGCTGGCCAGCGAAGGTGTTGTGCTTGACAATTGTTTTTGCACCAACTCGATTTGTACACCAAGTCGTGCCACCATATTAACCGGACAGTACAGTCATCATAACGGAGTTTATACGCTTGCCAATGCCTTGAATCCGGATCGTATGAACATTGCCAAAGTGTTGCAAGGAAATGGCTACCAAACGGCCATTATTGGGAAGTGGCACCTGAAAACGCAACCGGCCGGCTTTGACTATTTTAATGTTTTGCCAGGGCAGGGAAGGTACTGGAACCCGATTCTGAAAACCAAGGATAACTGGGAAGACGGCTATGGTGGCGGGAAAGAGTATGAAGGATTTTCGACCGATGTGATTGCTGATTTGAGTATCGACTGGATGAAGAAGCGGGATAAAACCAAGCCCTTTATGATGATGTGTCACTTTAAAGCAACGCACGAACCCTTTGATTTTCCCGATCGCTATAAAAATCTGCTGGATGGCGTTGAGCTGCCGGAGCCGGCAAGCCTTTACGATTCAGGGCCTGAAACCACTGGCCGAACATTTAAAGGTCAGGTACTTGAAAACCTTCGTGATCGTTACCTCGAGAATACCAAAAATCCCAACTACTGGGCGCAGTATCCGGAGTTGCCATTTTCGGTAGATGGCCTGGATGCCAGGGAACAACGCAAGAAAACCTATCAGAAGTTGGTGAAAGACTTTATTCGAAGTGGTGCCGCCATTGACGACAACATTGGCAAGTTGCTCGATTTCCTGGAAGAAGAGGGGATTGCCGATAATACGGTTGTTATCTACACGGCCGATCAGGGCTACTTTTTGGGTGAGCATGGTTTCTTTGATAAACGACTGATTTATGAGGAATCCTTGCGAATGCCTTTTGTCATTCGTTACCCCAAAGAATTTAATGGTGGACGACGCATTGATGATATTATTTTGAACATTGACTTTGCGGCTTTGCTGGCCGATTATGCCAAGGTTGAAAAGCCCGATTTTATTGAAGGAAGAAGTTTCCGGAACAACCTGAAAGGGGAGACTCCTGAAGACTGGCGAAAATCGATGTATTATCGGTACTGGCTGCACCTGGAGGATCGGCCCGGACATTTCGGTATTCGGAATGAACGTTATAAACTGGCCTTTTTCTATGGTCAACCGCTGGACATGGCGGGAGCGCAGCAAGAAACGACAGCGCCTGCCTGGGAGTTTTACGATCTTCAGAAAGACCCGCATGAAAACTACAATGCCTATCATGATCCCGCTTATGCCGGAATTATAAAAGAAATGAAAGAGGAGCTTATTCTGCTTCGGAAAGAAGTTGGCGACACGGATGAGTCTTATCCTGTGATGAGGGAACTTGTAGAAACACACTGGAATAATTAAAATTTACGTCTTATTCCGAAGTTATTATCCAAAGGCAGTAAGCCGAAGCGATGAGTTATAGCAGACGAAGTGTAGAATACTTATTAAGATACGATTTCTAGTTTAAATCAATAAACAGTTAATGATGAATATAAACCTTAGCCAATCAATTGGTCTTTTGTCGATTGCCGGACTGGGGCTGGCAGCTTGCAGCCAACCGGCCGCGGAGAAAACCAAGACCAAGCCGAATATTGTGTACATCATGAGTGATGATCATGCCTATCAAGCCATCAGTGCATACGGGCATGGCCTCAATAAAACGCCGAACATTGACCGGATTGCAGAGCAGGGAGCCATTTTTACCCGGGGGTTTGTCTCCAACTCCATTTGTGCGCCGAGCCGGGCAGTTATGCTTACCGGCAAGCACAGTTTTGTCAACGGAAAGGTGGACAATGTGCAGCCGTTCGATTGGAACCAGATGAGCTTCCCGAAATTGTTACAGCAAAATGGGTATCAAACGGCTCTGATCGGAAAAATTCACCTGGATGGCTTGCCGCAGGGCTTTGACTATTCGGCGGTATTGCCGGGGCAGGGCCATTATTACAATCCGGATTTCATCATTAATGGTGAGAAAAAACGCCTGGATGGCTATGTGACGGATTTAACCACCGAAATGTCGTTGAAGTGGCTGAAAGAGCGCGATCCGGAAAAGCCCTTCTGCTTGCTTTACCACCAAAAGGCCCCGCATCGCGAGTGGTTGCCAGCCGAGCGTCATTACAAGGAATACACCGGGATGACCTTTAAGGAGCCCGAAACGCTTTTTGATGATTACGAAGGGCGTGGAACAGCTGCCAAAGAGCAGGAAATGAATGTGCTGAAAGATATGAACTGGGCCGGCGACTCCAAAATACGGCCCGAGGTGATGGATGAGCTGGGCATTCCTCAGACCTTGACCTGGGACAAAGCGGCTTATACCAACAACCTGGGGCGAATGGATGAGCAACAACGGGCAGCCTGGGATGCGGTGTACGATCCGATTGTGGAAGACTTTGCCCGCAAATATCCAGACATGAATGAAAAGGAGCTGATGCAGTGGCGCTTTCAGCGATACATGCAGGATTACCTGGGCTGTATTGCCTCGGTGGATGAGGGCGTTGGCCAGTTGCTCGATTTTCTGGAAGAAAACGGATTGGCTGAAAATACCATTGTGGTGTACACCTCCGATCAAGGCTTTTACCTGGGCGAGCATGGCTGGTTCGACAAGCGGTTTATGTACGAAGAATCGTTTCGGACACCTTTGCTGATGATGTATCCGTCGGAAATTGAGCCGGGCACCGTCGTGGATGAACTGGTTCAGAACATTGATTTTGCACCAACATTTCTGGATTATGCCGGTGTTGATATTCCGCAGGATGTACAAGGTGAATCCTTCCGCAAGTTGGTTAGCGGCGAAAGCTCGGAGTGGCGCGATGCCATTTATTATACCTACTACGAATACCCTTCCATTCATATGGTGAAACGCCATTACGGGGTGCGAACCGACCGATACAAGCTGATTCATTTTTACTACGATATTGATGAGTGGGAATTGTATGATCTGGAAAAGGATCCGCAGGAAATGACCAATGTGTATGACGATCCGGCTTATGCTGAAGTGCAAAAAATGATGCACGAACGCTTAACCGAGCTGCGCGAAAAATACGGAGACAGCGATGCCAATGATCAGCGCTTCCTGAAAGCTTACCTGGATGTGGTAAACAACTAAGTGGAGATCGCGGAAAGCTTCTCCTCGAAGGCGGAAGCATTTAAATGAAAAAAGAGGCTGCTCACAACTTTAGGTGAGCAGCCTCTTTGGTATGTTATCGGCTTGCGTTTGTTAGCGTACAAACAGCAGTTCGCGGTACTTGGGCAATGGCCAAAGCTCATTGTCCACCGTCAGTTCAAGCTTGTCAATATGGTAGCGGATATCATCCAGGTATGGGCGAACGGTATTGTCATAAGCCTTGGCTTTCTCAAAGCTGTCTTCAATGACATTGGCCACTTTGCGGGCTTCCACCATTTCGCGCACTTTGGCTTTGATGGATGAGATGTGACCGCCAATCTCGCGGATCAGTTCCTTGCGGGCATGCGCCAGCGTCTCAAACTCGTCGGCATCAAAAACTTCTTTCATGTTTTTAACATTCTCCAGCAGCGTGGTTTGGTACTGAACCGCTGTAGGAACAATGTGGTTGATGGCCAGATCACCCAATACGCGGGCTTCAATCTGCACTTTCATGGTAAATTTCTCATGCTCAACTTCGGTGCGGGCTTCAAGCTCTTTTTCTGAAAAAACTTCCTGCGAAGTAAATAGCTGTTTGGTTTGCTTGCTCAGGTAGGCGGTCAGCGCCTCTGGAACACTGTTGATGTTCGTTAAACCGCGTTTTTGGGCTTCGGCTACCCAGTCGTCGCTGTAACCATCGCCATCAAAACGAATGGGTTTTGAGTTGATGATCAGTTTTTTAAGCACCTGAAAGATTGCTTCATCTTTCTTAACGTCTTTCTCGATCAGGGCATCCACTTCAGCCTTGAAGCTGTCAAGTTGTGCGGCTACCGCTGTGTTCAGAACGATTAATGATGAAGCGCAGTTGGCTGATGATCCGGCAGCGCGGAACTCAAACCGGTTTCCGGTAAAGGCAAACGGCGAAGTGCGGTTGCGGTCGGTATTGTCCAGAATGATTTCAGGAATCCGGCCAATATTCAGCTTCAGTGCTGTTTTTTCATCAGGAGTCATTTTGCGGTCAACAACAGCTTCCTCCATCAGGTCGAGCATCTTGCTAATCTCTGTTCCTAAGAATACCGAAAGGATGGCCGGAGGGGCTTCGTGAGCGCCCAGGCGGTGTGCGTTGGATGCCGAAACAATGCTGGCCCGTAACAAGTCCTGATGATCGTATACGGCTTTCATGGCGTTGATCACGAAGGTGAGAAACTGCAGGTTGCTTTTGGGGTTTTTTCCCGGAGAATATAAGTTAACGCCCGTATCGGTAGTTAACGACCAGTTGTTGTGTTTTCCTGATCCGTTAATTCCGGAAAAGGGTTTTTCATGAAACAGGACCCTGAAATTGTGGCGACGGGCTACCTTTTTCATGATGTCCATCAACAGTTGGTTGTGGTCGTTGGCCAGGTTGGCTTCTTCGTAAATAGGGGCAGCCTCAAATTGGTTGGGGGCCACCTCGTTGTGGCGTGTTTTTAGCGGAATGCCCAGTTTGTAGGCTTCGTTTTCCAAGTCTTCCATATAGGAGTAAACCCGTGTTGGAATCGATCCAAAATAGTGGTCATCCAACTGCTGGTCCTTGGATGAGGCATGCCCCATCAGGGTACGTCCGGTTAAGATCAGGTCGGGACGGGCAGCAAACAGCGCTTCGTCAATCAGGAAGTATTCTTGTTCCCATCCCAGGTTTGCGTTGACTTTGGTTACGTTCTTGTCAAAATATTGGCACACGGCAGTGGCCGCTTTGTCCACAGCCTGAATCGATTTGAGCAGCGGTGTTTTGTAGTCGAGTGCTTCACCGGTGTAGGAGATGAAAACCGTGGGGATACACAGCGTTCCGTCAACAATAAAAGCCGGAGAGGAAGCATCCCAGGCGGTGTAGCCGCGCGCTTCAAACGTTTGACGAATTCCACCACTGGGGAAGGATGAAGCATCGGGTTCCTGCTGCGAAAGCACTTTCCCGCTAAAGGCTTCGACCACGCCGCCACCTTCTTCGTGAACAATAAAAGCGTCGTGTTTCTCTGCTGTTCCGTCGGTTAACGGATGAAACCAGTGCGTGTAGTGTGTGGCACCATTCTCTGTAGCCCAGGCTTTCATACCTTGTGCAACCTGGTCTGCCATTTTGCGGTCAATAGCCCGGCCCAGGTCAATGGCTTCGCAAACGGCTTTATACGCATCTTTCGAAAGGTATTTTTTCATTTTGGGACGATCAAAAACATTTATCCCATAATAGTTGGAGGTCAGGCTGTCTTCTCTGACTACCTTAACGGGCTGCCGTTCGATTACTTTTTGCAGCGCTTTAAATCTGAAATGTGCCATGGTGGTTTGCTTTAATTAATATAATATCTCGAAGAAGTTCTTTCTGTTTTTAACGGTTGCAAAAATAGGTATTTTTCAGTTTTGTATGTGTGTTTTATTGAAATTTCCTCCGAATTTAGGGTGTGTGTTGTTTTTATGTTGTCATTTTTATGAAGAAGGGGGTGTTTTAAGGGGATGTATTTCTAAAATGACTACCTTTTGAGTTGAAATTTAAATGCTGGTGGTTCGGGGGCAGTAAAATGGAATGTGATCATAATTATTTGATGATCGTCTGAGGTGTAGAGCTACGGGCTGAATGCTTGTCGGAGCATTGTGTTTTTATTTTATTGAAATACCTTGCTTTGCATAGGGCAATCTTTTTATCTTGCTAGGTGCCGTTAAATACTGAATGGAGTAAATTTTATGGGGAACAAAGAGTTAATTCAGAAGCTAAAGGACAGTCATCACAATAAAGTGAAATTTGCGGTGGCTGACATTGACGGAATTTTGCGGGGGAAAACCATTAGCAAAGACAAGTTTTTGGAAGCGGCAGAAGGAAGTATGGGCTTCTGTGATGTGGTTTTTGGCTGGGATTCCAACGATAAAGTTTACGATAATGTGCAGATGACCGGTTGGCATACGGCCTATCCCGACGCCCGGGTTCAGCTTGATTTGAGCAGCTATCGGAAAGTTCCCTGGGATGGCGATTTGCCTTTCTTCTTGGCTGACTTTAGTGGCGATGAGCTTGCAGGCAAAGCCGCCTGTCCGAGGAGTTTACTGAAACGGGTGCAGCAAATGGCTTCGGATATGGGGTTTGCCGGAGTCTTCTCCGAGGAGTTTGAGTGGTTTAACTTTTTAGGAACACCTCATGATTTGGCTGCCAAAAATTATTCGGAATTAAAGCCGATTTCTCCCGGAATGTTTGGCTACTCCATGTTGCGCCCCAGTCAGTATCAATCTTTTTTCAACGACCTGTATAACGATTTGGAATTGTTTGATGTCCCCTTGGAGAGTATTCATACGGAAACCGGGCCGGGGGTTTACGAAGCTGCCATTCGTTATGACGAGGTGCTGCGCGCGGCAGATAAGGCGGTTTTGTTTAAGAACAGTGTGAAAGAGATTGCTTACCGCCATGGAATTGTGGCTAGTTTTATGGCAAAATGGAATGAAGAACTGCCGGGCTGTAGCGGGCACATTCATCAAAGTTTATGGGATCGCCATCAGAAAAAGAACCTGTTCTATTCCGGAGATCCCAAGGCTCCCATGAGTCCGCTGATGGAAAGTTACCTGGCCGGACAGTTGTATTGCATGCCTTTTCTTTTATCAATGTATGCACCTACTGTAAATAGTTATAAGCGCCTGCGCGAAGGGGCCTGGGCGCCAATAACCGCGAGCTGGGGATTTGACAACCGGACAGTGGCGGTGCGGGTGATCAATGGAGAGGCCCGGACAACCCGGCTGGAAATGCGTTTGTCGGGTGCTGATGCCAACCCTTATCTGGCCATGGCTGCCTCGCTGGCTTCGGGCTTGTATGGTATTCAGCAGGAAATGAAGCTGACCATACCGGCTACTGGTGGCAATGAATATGCCCAGCATGAGCGCGAGCATCTGCCAGCTAATTTGATGGACGCAACGCAGAAAATGAAAGAGTCGGACGTGGCCCGGAGTTTATTTGGCGATGATTTTGTGGCGCATTTTACAGCAACCCGCGAATGGGAATGGCGCGAATTTATGCGTGCGGTAACGGATTGGGAGATAAAAAGGTATTTCGAAATTATTTAGAAATCCGTCTTTCTGATTACTTTTGGAAAGCTCAGAAAAAGAAATGACTATGCAGACGCTCGATTATTTTCAGGTTATACGACGGGCCTGGCGCGAATTTGATGACCGGCACGAAATCAAAGGGATTTTTGATGTGAGTGCCCATGTCTCAACCAATCAGGTATACAAAATCTCCTTTTACGAACGGCAGCCTGTGTTTGCCAAGCTAACAGAGTATGGCAATTTTGAGCATTTCAAGGAAGATCATGTCATCATTAACAACCTGGCCAATAACCTGGAGGCGCCGTATGAGAATTTCCTGGCACGGTCGCTGGTTAAACGCAATGATTTATTCATCTACCGTTATTTTGAACAGGAGAAGTGTGCCTGGGTTGTTTTCTATAATCCCATCAAAATAAAAGACAAGATGCCCCGCCGGCTGGAGGATAAGAATATCCGGAAGCTGGGGCGTGAGTTGGCCCGCTTTCACAAGGCCTGTTCCAATGTCAGCAACCAGTTGCCAAGTGCTTCCAAAACCGTGGTGACCGACATTCATCGTTTGATGCGAAATGTGGACACCGGAAAGTTCTGCGGAAACCAGCAGCAAAAGGATTTGATCAAGCGGCAGTGCGATCAGTTTCTCTTTCGGGCCGACAAGGTGAATTATTCAACCGAAATTGAAACGATTCCTGTTTTTGTGGACTGGAACATCGGGAATTTTTCGGTTCGCGGCGATGGTAAGTTTTATTCGCGATGGGATTACGATTGGTTTCGGGAGTCAACCCGCGTGATGGACTTTTATTTTTTTAGCCGGGTGGTTTCCGATGTCGGCGACCGTACGGTGTTTAGTTATAAGATTGATACCTTGATGGAAGACCGTTTTCTGATGTTTCTGAAGGAATATCATCGGATTTATCCGTTAAACGAGTCTGAGGTTCGCCTGATCAAGGAGGTTTACCGCTTCTTTATTCTCAATTATGTCATAAAGGATGGCACCCATTTCTTCTTGCCCTCCTATGCCCGAAAGTTGCAGCAGGAAGCCTATGATTTATACATTCCGACTATTGATACTAACTTCAATGTAGATCGGCTGTTGAAAGCATTAAAATTGTAAAGTTGTATGAAAACAAAAGATTTTAGAAGCGTAGCGACCAGGTATAAAGCGGTTTTTTTTGATGCTTTCGGAGTCTTGAAAAATCATAAAGGGATTATTCCCGGGGTTGAGAATACCTTCGATTTTTTGGATGAAAAAGGAATTGACTACTATGTGCTTACGAATGATGCTTCCCGCAGTCCGGAGGAACTGGCTCGCATTTACCAAATCAATGGCATTCCGAGCATAACAACGGATAAAATTATTTCGTCGGGCATGCTGGCGCACGACTGGCTGAAGCTGAAAATTAAAAAAGGACGGGTGGCTTATCTGGGGACTGAGCAGTCGGCTCATTATATAGAACTGGCAGGTTTGGAAACCTTGCCGATCAGTCAGCTGGATTTGCAAGACGTTGATGATGTGCAGTGTCTGGTTTTTCTGGATGATGAAGGGTTTGACTGGAACAATGATATCAATAAGGTGGTCAACTTGCTGCGGAAGAAATCCATGTCGGTGATTGTGGCCAATACCGATATTAACTACCCGTTGAACCGGACCGATATTGCGATAGCCATTGGTGGTATTTCTGATATGGTGGAGGAAATTTTAGGTCGGCACTTCATTCGCTTTGGAAAACCCGATGCTCAGATGTTTATGTTTGCCTATGAAAAGGCCTGCAAGAAACAGGCCTTGAACCGTGATGATATTCTGATGGTTGGCGATACTTTGCTGACAGACATCATGGGAGGCAACAAGTTTGGGATGGACACCATGTTGGTTTTGTCCGGGAATACCTTGCCGGAGAATGCAAAAATGAAAATCCGTTCCACCGGAATTATTCCAACTTATGTGTGTGATTCGGTGGCCAGTTTCTAGTTTCGCTTTATTCTTACTTAAGCCGAACAGCAAGAAGTAGCAATCTCCTGCAGGGCATCAACCAATAGCTGGTCTTTGTCGGGGCCTTGTGAAGCTACCCGAATGTGATATTGATCCAGTCCGATTTTATTGCTACAATCGCGTACATATAATCCATACTTTTCCAGCAGTTGCATTTGGAGATCAAAAGCTTTCAGTTCAAATTCAATTTTCAGCAGGATGAAATTACTTCCGGTCGGGTATATTTTGTAGCCATCCAGTTGTTTCAGTTTTTGGTGCAGTTCCCGAATGTCCTGAATAACACGCAAGCGTGTTTCGTGGTAAATTGGGCTGGTGTTTTTAAGTTGCAGTAAAAAATACTCTGCAATCGAATTGATGTTCCAGATGGGAAGCGCTTCCTGAATGGTTTTCAGAAAAAACGGATTGGAGGTACAAATATAGCCGAGTCGCAAGCCCGGAACACCGCAGTGTTTGCTCATGCTTCGCACAATAATCAGATTTTTGAACTGGTGGACCTCGTTCAGCAGGCTCGGAATTTGTTCGTCCGCAAAATCAATAAACGATTCGTCAAGTAAAATTAGTTTCAGCTCTTTCATTTCGGTCAGGAATTGCCGTAGTTCGTTGGTGTGCATCAGTTGCCCGGTGGGGTTGCCGGGATTGATGATTAGTGCCGCGCTGACCTTGTTTTTTCGAATCCAACGGGCATAGTCCTGTAGGTTGAGCTGGTAGTCTTTTTTCGGATCAAGTTGGTAGAGCTTGGCGGCATCGGCACTGCGAATTTTTTCAATGTATTCGCTAAAGGTAGGGATGGGGATGGCAATGTCATCAATCAGGTATTTTTCAACAATGGTGATAAGTTCGGTGGCTCCGTTTCCCAGAAACAGGGTTTCCGCATCCAATTGCAGCACTTCGGCCAGGGTTTGCCGGGCCAGCTTGGGGTTGCTCGACGGATAGGCTTTGATGATGGTATTTAGCTTGGTTTTTAGTTCATCCAGCATTTCATCGGTGGGGTAGTAAGGGTTGGCAATGAAGCAAAAGTCGATGACTTGGTCGAGTTGTTCTTCGCCTACCATATCGATTAAGGCCGGTGAGTGAGAGGTTTCGGTGAAAAGTTGTCTGTTGATCTTGATTTGCTGTTGTTGCATGGCGTGAAATTTGACCCCAAAAGTAAATAAACCAGACGGGCTAAAATGCAGAAGATAAAAAAAAGCTGCCCGGGGGAGGACAGCTTTTTTTGTGCGATTGTATTTAGCCTAAAGTTTGGCTACTGCTTTGTGTGTTGTTTTAATAATCACGGCAGCAATTTTGTAAGGATCCCCGTTTGAGGCAGGGCGACGGTCTTCCAGGCGGCCTTTCCATCCATCTTCAACTGTTCCTACCGGAATACGGATAGAGGACCCGCGGTCGGAAACACCGTAACTGAAGTCGGTAATGGCTGCTGTTTCGTGAAGACCGGTTAAGCGCTGGTCGTTGTAAGCACCGTAAACATCGATGTGTGCCTTGATGTTTTTTCCGAATTCTTCGCAGATGGCAACGAATACGGCTTTGTCGCCACAGGTTCTCATTAAGCCATTGGAGAAATTCGCGTGCATGCCAGAGCCGTTCCAGTCCAGTTCTTTGCCAAGAGGTTTGGGGTGCCAGTCAACAACGATGCCGTATTTTTCAGCGGTTCTTTCCAGGAAGTAACGCGCCACCCAGATCTGATCGCCTGCGTTGTGCGCGCCTTTGGCGAAAATCTGAAATTCCCACTGTCCGGCAGCCACTTCCGCGTTGATTCCTTCTACGTTCAGGCCGGCTTCCAGACAAATGTCGAAGTGTTCTTCAACAATGTCACGGCCAAATGCTTTGTCTCCGCCAACACCGCAATAGTAAGGGCCTTGAGGGGCCGGATAGCCATCAGCCGGAAATCCAAGGGGTTTGTTGGTTTTAGGGTCCATCAGGAAATATTCCTGTTCGAAGCCAAACCAAAAATCTTCGTCTTCTTCTTCAATATGAGCTCTTCCATTGGAATCATGAGGTGTGCCATCCGGGTTCAGTACTTCTGTCATGACGACATAGGCATTGTTGCGGTCGGGGTCTGGAAAAATGGCAACGGGTTTTAATAATAAATCCGAAGAGCCTCCTGTTGCTTGCTGTGTTGATGAGCCATCAAATGACCATACAGGACAATCTTCCAGTTTCCCACTAAAGTTTTCTGCAATTCTTGTTTTCGCCCTTAGGCTTTGCGTCGGCTTGTATCCATCCAGCCAAATGTATTCCAGTTTTGATTTCATTTTGTTATGAATTTTGAGTTAACGATATGTTTTTGTCAATGATCCTAGGTCAAAAGTAGAGTCATGGATCAAAAATACGCATAAGTTGCCAACATTTTGTAATAATGTTAATATTAAATTCACATAAGTGGAATGTATTTGTGTTATCCCCTGTTTTGGAAAGGGGTGTTATTGTGTAGATGTCTTGTTTTGTTGCTTGTGGGTGTTGATAATAGGGGGGTGTCCTGTTCTTTGTGTTCTGTTTCGTGGTTGGTGGTCCCTTTTTTAGATAGGTTTGGGGCTTTGGGGATGCGGTCGTTTTTGTAATCAAAAAAAATATTTTTGCAGAAGAATGGGTTATTATTTCTTCTCATTGCGTAATTTTAATTGTTTGCTCCGAACTGATGGGGTGGATGTCAATAACAATGAGATTTATAAACGATGAAAACTTACAACCCGATAAATTTTAGTAAAAATGAGAAACATTGACCGAAGAAAATTTTTGAAATCTTCCGGTTCGGCTGTCGCAGGAAGCATGATGTTGCCTGCTTTTATTCAGTCGTGTCAGGGTACGCCCCTGTCGGTTGAAGTTCAGGCCTACCTGGATCATTTCGGGATAGACCTTCATTTGTTACAAAAAGTGACAGATAAAGCACTGAGCAAAGGCGGTGATTATGCCGACCTGTTTTTTGAGCACAAAACAATGAATATTTTGGCATTGGAAGACGGCAAGGTGAACAGGGCCTTTTCCAATATTGACTTTGGTGTAGGCATTCGGGTGTTGAAGGGAGACCAAACCGGTTTTGCTTATTCTGAGACCATTACACCTGAAGCATTGATGAAGGCTGCGAATACGGCAGCCAATATTGCCAGCGGATCCAAAAATATTCCGACGCAGGAAATTGTTGAAGCTTTCCCATCCGATTACTATGGAATCAATCGCTCGTGGGAGGAGGTGACGGTTCCGGAAAAAATTCCGTTTATTCAACGGCTGAATGATCAGATTTTTGCGCTGGACAACCGCGTTTCCAAGGTGAATGCGAACTTGTCTGACGAGTCAGCCTATGTGTTGTTCTATAGTTCGGAAGGGGTTTTGAGCTACGACTACCGTCCGTTGGTTAGTTTGGGTGCTTTCTGTGTGATGGAGAAAGACGGACAAATTGAAAATGGCTACAGTTCCCGTTCTTTCCGCAAAGGATTTGAATTTTTACAGGACGACCTGATTGAACTGGTTGCCAAAGAGGTGGTTGACCGTACCAGCTTGCTGTTTGAAGCCACCAAGCCCAAGGCCGGCGAAATGCCCGTGGTGATGGGGGCCGGTGGTTCCGGTATTTTGCTGCATGAAGCCATCGGCCATACGTTCGAGGCCGATTTCAACCGCAAAGGCACTTCTATTTTTGCTGATAAAATGGGTAAGAAGGTAGCTGAAAGCTTTGTCAATATTATTGATGACGGCACCCTGCCTGACAATCGGGGATCATTGAACCGCGATGATGAAGGAAATCCGACCGAGAAAACCTACTTGGTGAAAGATGGTGTTTTGAATAGTTACATCCACGACCGGATTAGTGCCAAGCACTACCAGGTGAATCCAACAGGAAATGGAAGGCGCGAATCGTTCCGGCACGTTCCTTTGCCCCGAATGCGGGCAACTTATATGGAGACGGGTCCTCATACCCGCGAGGACATCATTACCAATGTAAAGCAAGGCATTTACGTGGACAACTTCAGCAATGGCCAGGTGAAAATTGGCGCCGGCGACTTTACATTCTTTGTGAAGTCGGGTTACCTAATTGAGAATGGCAAGCTGACCCAACCCATTAAAGATATCAATATCATAGGTAATGGGCCGCAGGCGCTGGCAGATATTACCATGTGTGCTGATGATTACTTGATTGATAACGGAACCTGGACCTGCGGAAAAGGAGGTCAGTCAGTTCCGGTTACCTGTGGTCTTCCAACGGTTTTGGTTAAAAAGCTGACGGTTGGAGGTATGAGTTAAAAAGCTTGAATTCATCAGAAAAATGGTATAAAATGACACAAGAAGAAAAATATACGCTGGCCAAGTGGGCCATGCAACACGCCTTGGATAATGGTGCCGATGATGTCGGTATCATCATTTCAGAAAGTAAGAGCAGCAATGTCGATGTCCGGGAGCAAAAGATTGATACCCTGAAGGAAGCCATTCAAAGTAGTATGAGTGTCCGGTTGTTTGTCGACAACAAATATTCGGTGCACCGCACCAACCGCCTGGAGCAAAAGGAGCTGGCGCATTTTATTGAGCAGGCCATTGCCGGTACGAAGTATTTGTCGCCTGACCCGTTTCGCAGTTTGCCCGATCCGGCCTTGTATTACAAAGGTGAAGAGCGGGACTTAAGCACTGTTGATCCTTCGTATGATCAGCTTGACCCGAAAACCAAAGTCGATCTTGCTTTTCAGGTGGAGAAGGAGGTGTATCAAAAAGATGACCGGATTATTTCGGTTACGGCAAGCTATTCGGATCATACCAGCAGCCGGTTGATGCTTACCAGTAATGGTTTTGAAGGAGAAACGTCCAACAGCAGTTTCAGCCTGTACGCGTCTGTATCGGTTGACGGAGGAGATGCCCGCCCGAGCGAAGGCTGGAGTGAACGTGCCATCTTTTTTGACCAACTGAAAAAGACAGAAGTTGGAACGACAGCCCTGGATCGTGCCTTGAAGAAAATCGGGCAGAAGAAAATCGCTTCGGGGAAATATGACATGCTCGTTGAAAATTTAAGTATACCGCGCCTGTTTTCGCCCTTAATTAGTGCGCTGAATGGTTACAGTATTCAGCAGAAAAACTCGTTTTTGATAGACAAGCTGGGCCAAAAAGTTGCGTCGCCAAAATTAACTTTGACTGATGATCCTTTCCTTCAGCGTGGATTGGGGTCGCATTTGTTTGATGGCGAAGGGCTGGCCGCGAAAAAGCGAATGGTCTTCAATCAAGGCGTTTTGGAAACCTATTTCATCGATACGTATTACGCCAAAAAGCTGGAGACTGAGCCGACCACCGGCGAAACATCGAACCTGATTTTTGAGCAGGGAGACAAGAACCTGGAGGCGTTGATTAAAGGAATGAAAAAAGGCATTCTGGTTACCGGCTTTAATGGCGGAAACACCAATGGATCAACGGGCGATTTTTCCTATGGAATCGATGGATTTCTGATTGAAAACGGTGAAATTGTTCAGCCGGTTTCCGAAATGAATATCAGTGGTAATATGAAGGATTTGTGGGTGAGTCTGGCGGAAGTCGGCAACGATCCCAATTTAAATTCATCCTGGCAAACGCCATCCATGGTGTTTGAGGGGGTCGACTTTAGCGGAAGCTAAGTCTGGCCAAGGATATGGAATGAGTGAAATGCCTTCTTCGTTTAGCGGGGAAGGTATTCTTTTTTTATTTTTGAAGAAAAACAAATTGTGGCAAGACGAGAGAAAAAAGGGAAAAGTAAAAGTTCAGCAGGGTACAATCAGAAGGTTGGAGAGGACTTTCTGCAACAGAATGCGCAAAAGGAAGGCGTGGTAGAAACGGCTACCGGGCTGCAGTATAAAATTGTGGAAGAAGTGGAAGGTGAAAAGCCAGATGCTTACAGTACTGTGCTGATTCATCAGCGGGCCTTGCTGCTGAATGGAACCATTCTGGAAGATACTTACCGCCAGAATAAGCCGGACGAGGTGAGGCTTGCTGAGTTGATTGAGGGTTTGCAGGAAGGCCTCCAGTTGATGGGGAAAGGAAGTCGGTATAAGTTTTGGGTGCCTGCTGATTTGGCTTGGGGGCGCAAAGGAACCAGCAATAAAATTCCACCTTATGCGGTGCTTTCTTTTGACATTCGTTTGGTTGATATCCTTGCTTAGTCGAAATAAATAGCATCCTTTTGCGTTTGGGATTCAAGTTCTGGCATTAATCTTGTTTAATCGGGAACTTATAGGAAGTTAGAATAAAATAAACAATAAAAATTGAAGCGTATGAAAACAATTACACGACTTTTAATGATCCTTACACTTGCTGTTTTTGCGGCCTGTGAAGGACCAGTAGGCCCTCCCGGACCTCCGGGAGAAGATGGGCTGGATGGATTTGATGGAGAAAATGGCTATCTTTTTGAAATAGAGGGGACTTTTTCACCGACCAATGATTATTCCTTGTATTTTGCTTTCCCGGAAGATTTTACGACTTACGATACGGATATCGTCATGGTTTACATTTTGTGGGACCAAGTGGAGTCGAGCACTGGCGAATGGCTGGATGTATGGCGGGCTTTACCTCAAACCTACATTGTGGATGAGGGGTTGATCGTGTATAATTTCGACTATACCGTGGGGGATGTTGAAATCTTTATTGATCAAACTGTGGGTGAGCTTCTGCCGGAAGAGACCGATAATCAAATATTCCGGATTGCGGTGCTGCCTGCCGAGTTCTGGTCAACTAAATCAGTTGATATTAACAACCTGGATGCCGTGATGAAGACAATGAATGTAAGCGAGAAGACGGTGAAGAAAGTGAGTATCACCAAATAGCCAGGAACAACGGAATAAAAAAAATGGCACGTCAATCAGTTGACGTGCCATTTTTTATTCTGAGCGATACTTCGCTTAATATTCTTTGACAGTTCCGGAGCCGGCAATTCCCTGGTCAACCAGCGGATTGCCCTGGTAGGTTACGCTTCCGGAGCCGGCAATGCGTACATGCAGGTTTTTTACGGCAAACACGTCGGCGCTTCCCGAGCCAACTACTTTTACCTTAACATCAGTTGATTCAAAGTTAATGCCTTTGAAATTGCCCGAACCGGAAAGGTTGACCGACAGGTCATCAGAAACACCGTCGCCGGCAACTTTAATATTTCCGCTGCCTGAAACCGAGGCCTTAACCCGGTCAGCTTTCAGGTCGTCCAGTAAAATGTCGCCACTTCCGCTTACTGTAAGGTCAAGAATACGGCTTACAATGGGGCCATCATTGATCAGGTCGCCTGAGCCGGAAAGTGATAAAGCATTTATTTCGGGGACGGTAATGTATACTTCAATTTTTCCCGGAGTGAATGATTTGAATACGTAGTTTTTGGCAGCAAAACGAATAATCAGTTCCCGGCCTTTTACTTCCGTGATGATTTCTTCAAGGGTTGATGACTTAGCCACCAGCTCAACCGATTGTTTTTCGCCTTGTTCAACATAGACCTGAGCCGGAATGCGAATGGAGATTTCAGAAAAGGAAGGAACTTCTCTGGTTTCTTCGTCCGCTTTGGCAGTCAGTCCGATAAATAAGCTAAAGATGGTAACTAAGGTTATCAATTTTGTTTTCATAGCGTGTTATTTTAGTTTTCTATTGTTTGTTCACTTCGTAAAGACCGCTTAAAAAATGAAAGGTTGCATGAGCGGGCCCAAAAAATTAATCGAGGTCCAGAATTCCATCGGGGCATTGGATAACGATTGTCCGTTCGTTCTCATTCAGTTGAACCAGTAAATCTTCATTGAACGGAATCAGCACTTCTTTGCCGTGGTATTGAACTTGAAACAGCAGGTTGCCGCCAAAGTCTTCCACGCGCTCAATGGTACCGATCTCCCCAATTTTGGGGTCCGATAGGCGGAAGCCAATGAGGTGGTGAAGCGTAAATTCATCCTCCGAATGAATAAGATCTTCTTCTTTCAGGTAAACGGAAACTCCGTTCAGTTTGCGGGCCTGTTCTTCGTTCTCGATCCAGTCCAGCTGCACAATGGCCGACTCGGCCGAACGAAAGCGAAGACCTTCGTCCGAAATGAAATAAGGAACCAGCAGGCCGTCCAGTTCCAGAAAAAGCGTGGGTTCTTCTTCCAGACTTAAGTCATACTGAGGCTCAAAAATTAAGGAGAGTGCCCCTTTGATGCCATGCGGTTTCTGAAAATAGCCAATTTTTTGGCAGGTGTTTTTTTCAATCGTTTCCATGGCTCAAAAATAGGAAACAAGCTTGCTTGAAACAAATCAGAAATTCAAATTAAATCGACTAAGCCGTAGGTTTTTGTTCGGCCGGAAAATGAGCCTGTTTCCTGACTTGGTTGCGAAATTAGATCGTCGGAAAGCTTGTTAGCGCCATTGCTTTGCCTATTTTTGTAAACAATGAACAAACTTTTTGACATCCAGCAGTTTCAGCAGTTCGACAATATGGAGCTGATTGCCCGTGAAGTGGTTGAAGGTTTTATTACCGGACTTCACCGCAGCCCTTTTCATGGGTTTTCGGTTGAGTTTGCCGAGCATCGGCAATACAATCAAGGGGAATCGACCAAGCACATCGACTGGAAATTGTTTGCCCGGTCAGATCGTTTGTATGTTAAGCAGTATGAAGAAGAAACCAACCTGCGCTGCCAGCTGGTGATTGATACTTCCTCGTCCATGTTGTTTCCTTATGAAACGGGGAAGCATAAACTGTTCAATAAGCTGGCATTTTCAGCTTACAGCGCTGCTGCCCTGATGTACTTGATGCGGCGGCAACGCGATTCGGTTGGCTTAAGCTTGTTTTCCGATCATATTGAATATCATTCCGAATGCCGATTGTCCTCGGTGCATGCGGAGTTGCTGTATGGCAAGCTGGCCGGATTGTTAACGAGGGGAAAGGATGATCTTCGCAAAACAACCAATGCGGTTGAGGCGCTTCATCAAATTGCCGAGCAGGTGCATAAGCGATCGCTGATTTTGATTTTTAGCGATATGATGGATGACAGCGAAGACGAGGAGCTTTTCTCGGCCTTGCAGCATTTGCGGTACAACAAGCATGAGGTCATTCTTTTTCATGTAACCGACCATAAGCAGGAGAAGCAGTTCGAATTTCAGAACCGCCCCTACCGCTTTGTTGACCTGGAAAGTGGTCAGCAATTGAAATTTTCGCCGCACGAACTAAAAGAAAATTACCTGAAAGCGATTGCTCAGCGGTTTGAGCAGCTGCGGGTGAAGTGCGGGCAGTACCACATCGACCTGGTTGAAGCCGACATCAATGAAGAATTCAGCCAGGTTTTGCACCAGTTTTTGCGCAAGCGAAAAAAGCTTTACTGATCGCTTTTGATTAAGGTGCAGCTGATGGGGTAGTGGTCCGAGTAGTTCACCCGGTCAACCTTGAAATTGTAACTTTGATAATTGGGGCTATGCAGGATATAGTCAATTCGAAACGAGGGCAGTTTGCCCAGGTAGGTATTCCCAATGCCAACTCCCGAACCAACAAAGGCGTCTTTTAGTCCCTGGGCCACCGTGGCGTAGGTGTAGGAAATGGGCGTGTCGTTAAAATCTCCACAAACAATGACTTCATGCGGAGAAGCCGCAATGAGCTGGTGCAGGGTTTCGGCCTGCTCGGTGCGTTTGATGAAAGCTTTCTTTAGCTTCGATCCGGTGTACCGTACTTTGCGGTAAGTTTCTTCCTGTTCTTTAAACGAAATGGAGTCCAGCGACTGGATTTCAGCATCCGTAAACCGATAGCTTTCCAGGTGGCAGTTGAACAGGCGAAGGGTGTCTGTTGGGGTCTTCAGGTCCGAAATCAGAATCATGTTAGCCGAGGCTTCAAAGTGCACTTCTTCCTTGTAAATAATGGGGAAGC
Organism: uncultured Sunxiuqinia sp.; assembly: GCF_947495665.1. Classification (GTDB taxonomy): domain Bacteria; phylum Bacteroidota; class Bacteroidia; order Bacteroidales; family Prolixibacteraceae; genus Sunxiuqinia; species Sunxiuqinia rutila. The sequence continues at coordinate 160,232 of NZ_CANLZV010000004.1, read as the reverse complement.
TGGAATAGTTAACCAGCGAGCCTGTTTTGCTGGTGTGCACATATTTCAGTTTTTTGGGATCGGGTAACTTGCCTTTGGTTGGCCTTTTGGTAAAGCTGTTTTGGCCGGATGGGCGAAACTCCTGCAAACAAATTACGTCGGCCTTTTTACTTTGAAGGTGTGTTAATACGTTGGCGGCAACATCGCTTTTTTTGCTGCGCATATCACCATAAAAATTCTTCACATTGTAACTGCAAACAACCAGGCCTTCTTCCGTGCTTTGCTTACCTGTTAGCTGAATGTAGTGCGACAGGTGGGTGTAGCCCACGGCAATGGCCAGCAGGGATAAAATGGCAAAGCGGGTTTTGGTAAATAACCACAGCACAATGAAAAGCAGGTTCAGCAATAAAAAATAAGGGAAGGCCAAGCCAAAAAAGGCGGCAACCCACCAGCTGGCCGGACTGATTTTGACAGACAGGTAGCTCATTAAAAGTCCCAGGATGGCCAGTAGGTTGAAAAACAGGATGCTATTTCTGAGAAATTTTTTCAAGGCGATGGTTCAAGTTTTATAAAACAGTTTAAACAAATATAAAGAAAAGCCAGCAAGCAAATCAAGCCCGTTTGGGAAGGATTTATTGCTTGGTGTTTTTCAGCACGATACTCCGGATTTGTTCCTGAGCAAGTTTGGTTTTTCCCAGACCGGCTTGTTCTGCCAGTGCGAGGTAGGGCAAACTTTCCGGATTGATGCCAAGGCGTTGGGCGGCAGAGCTCTCAGCTGATACGATATCGGTTGAAATAATCAGGCTTTTATAGTCCTTCAAGCCTGTTGGAGTTGCTACCCGGCAGGCGTCCATAATGTTTAGGCTCGGCTTTTTGTAGTGCAGAAAGTCAAGCAGTTGTTGCGGAGCCATAGATTGATTGCCGGACTCTTGCCAGATTAAGCCCTCCAAGTTTCGGAATGCTCCAAAATATTGGTTGTCTGGCCTGATTTGTACGGCCGGCACATTGATGATCAGATCCACTTCCTGCAAAACCTCATGCAACTTGGGGTGTTGCATGGATTGGGCGTTGGGAATGTTTACGCTTTTGTACAAGAAGTCTTTGTTTCCGGGCAGAATTTTGGCCCCGGCATCTTTTACTGCTCGTTCAATGCCGCTGTTCTTGTAGCACTGGGTCCATTTATCCTCAGTTTGGTCAACCAGGAAAACGCCCCGTGAGCCTGCTTCGTAGCAACGTCTGACCAAGGTGGCCAGCAATTTGGGGTTGGTGTTTAACCCGCTTTCGGGCGACTGGTTCCATTGGAGGGTGGGTTTTACCAGTATTTTTTGTCCGGGCTGAATAAACCGGTCCAGGTCGCCAAGCGCTTCCAGTCCCAAGTCAAGCATCTCTGCCGGACTTCCGCCTCGTAAAATCACCATCTCGGGGTGGCTTGTGGCTGCATAAGCTTTTGGTAAAAGGCAAAAGCCGCCGGCTGCCAGAAGGCTATGTGTGATAAATTGTCTGCGTTTCATAAGAGGGATTTTATGGTCGGAGTCTTTCCGCATAAATCATGCGGTTCTTTCCGTTTATATCTTTTCTTAAGGTAACGTTTGAAAAACCGTTTTCTTTCAATAAAGCAACCGATTCTTCGCCAAAAGCTTCGTTGATTTCCCAGAATAGCTGGCCTCCATACCGAAGGTGTTTCAGGGCAAATGTGGTTAAAGCCTGGTAAAAAACCAGCGGGTCTTCATCGGGTACAAACAGGGCTTTTGCCGGTTCGTTGTTTAAAACCAGGTCGCTCATGACTGCTTTTTCCGAATCGGTAACATAAGGCGGATTGCTAACCAGGATGTCAATACCGGGGAAAGACTCGGGAAGCAGTGGGTTTAAAATGTTCAGGTGAAAAAAAGCCACTTCGGTTTTGTTCAGTCCTGCATTTTTGCGGGCAACATCCAGGGCCTCCTCCGAAATGTCGCAGCCCATTACCTCAGCTTCGGGCCAGTGCTTTTTCAGACTGATGGGAATACAGCCACTGCCGGTTCCCATATCAAGAATGCGGGGAGCCTGGGTTTGACGGGATTTCAAAATCCAGTCCACCAGCTCTTCTGTTTCGGGCCGGGGAATCAATACACTGGGGGTGACCTTGAACGGAAGTCCGTAGAATTCGGTTTCACCTAAAATATACTGAATGGGCTCCTGCTTTTTTAGCCGGGCCACAATTTGGAGGATTTGCTGATTTTCCTCTTCCGTCAAAAGGACATCTTTTTTCAGCATCAGGTCGCTTAGCGTGTAGCGCCGGAGCTTTTCAAAGATGATGCGGATCAGACTTTCAATTTCACCTTCGTGATAAAGCCCGGTTAATTCTTTTCGGATAAACTTGATGCTTGCCTGCATTTATTTGTATTTTTGGCAAAGTTAAATTTTTTGGGATGAACACAGCTGAAAAATACATGAACCGGTGTTTGGAACTGGCCCGTTTGGGTGCCGGCAATGTTGCACCAAACCCGATGGTGGGCTGTGTGATTGTGCATGAAGGGAAAATTATTGGTGAAGGTTTTCATCAGCAATGTGGTGAAGCTCATGCTGAAGTCAATGCCATTCGCTCGGTGAAAAACAAGGATTTGCTGTCGTCATCGACCCTGTATGTGAGTCTGGAGCCTTGTGCGCATTTTGGTAAAACACCTCCCTGTTCCGATTTGATTATTGAACATCGGATTCCGAAAGTGATTATTGGTTCGATTGATTCGTTTGCCAAAGTGGCCGGCAAAGGCATTGAAAAAATGCGTAAAGCCGGGATTGAGGTTACGGTTGGGGTGCTGGAAAAAGACTGCCTGTGGCTGAACCGGCGTTTCTTTACCTTTCATCAGAAAAAACGACCTTACCTGATTCTGAAATGGGCACAAACCATGGATGGATTTCTGGATATTGACCGTTCGCAAATAACCTATGGCAAGCCCACCTGGATTAGCAATGAGCTTTCGCGCAGGCAGGTGCATAAACAGCGGACCGAGGAAGCTGCTATTTTAATCGGCACCAACACGGCTTTGAAAGACAATCCTTCGCTTACCGTTCGTGAGTGGGATGGCAATCAGCCCTTGCGCTTGCTTTTGGATCGCACCAACCACTTGTCGGAAAAGCTGAACCTGAAAAGCGGAAGCTGTCCTACGGTGGTTTTTACCCAGGAAGCAGTCGAATCGAAGCCCAACCTGGAATATGTGCAAATTGATTTTCAGACGAAGGTTATCCCTCAGGTTTTAGCGTATTTGTATGACCACGACATTCAGTCGGTGGTGGTTGAGGGGGGCCAGCATTTGTTGCAATCGTTTATCGATCAGAATTTGTGGGACGAAGCCTATGTGTACTATGGGAATACCTTTTTTGTAAAAGGGGTGCCCGCTCCTCGTTTGCCCGTAGCACCATCCCAATCGGAAAATATGCACGATACCTTGCTGAAGTTTTTTATCAATCCGGCTTAAAGGCTAATGTTAGCCCCAAGCTAACCATGATTGCATCGCGGGACTTTTGCCTGCAAAGGGGATGGGCCGGAAATGCAGGAAGTTGAATTCGTTTGGTTCAAGTACTTATTCGTTCGATTGAAGTTGCCATTCGTTTCGATAAAGTCATTATTCGTCTAACTCAAATGCCTGTTCGTTAAGGGAAAGTCATTATTCGTGGGGTTGAAACAGACTTTCGTTAGGTTGACATGGTTATTCGCTGATCGCGCTCAAATAGCCCTTGGCCCGTTTTCAATGATTCGAATTTTCAGCACGCGCTCTACATATTGAAAGTAGTAGAACAGTTTGTGGTTGATTTCCAGTCCGTAGTCTGTTTGCGAATCATAGTTGATTTGCCCATCGAGCAGTTGTGAGTTGTGTCGCCAAATGGTTTGGTAGTTCCACGCATTCACATATTGTTGGTTCCAGTTTTCATAATAGCTTTGAGAATGGTACCACGACGGTTTGCTGTAGGTAATGTACCAACTCTCGAAACCCGGATCCAACACAATCAATTCATAGCTGACACTGTCGTTTTCTTCCTCCGCATTCACTTCTTTGAGTTGAATGTTGTTCTGGCTGGCGCAAGCGGCTAAAATTAAAACCAGAAGGATAAATGCAAAATTTTTCATGGCTGCTGTTTTGAAATTTTATACGAAAAAGGGCCATGGTTTGTTTATCAGGTGAAAAATACAGAAATTTAGTTGATTGATTTAAATCTTTCTTGAATGGTAGAGTTTTTGAAGGGAATCTGGCAATACACGCCGGGAACCGTTACCATCTTGTACTTTGTAACGGTTGTTTTCATCGCTGTTTTCATTATTCTTGAGAATCGTAGTCCGATTAAAACCATTAGCTGGGTTTTGGTTTTGGTTACCTTGCCGGTAGCGGGTATCATTATTTACCTGTTTTTTGGGCAGGAGTACCGCAAGAAAAAGATGTTTTCGAAAAAGGGCTTGTATTACCTTGAGAGGTTACGGAAAGAAACGCAGGATCAACTGCGTTTGCTGCCAGAGAACGAGCACCTTTTTGATGAGCAGATTGTAAGTAAGCGACACTTGATGAACTTGATGTTGTCAAACTCCAATGCTTTGTTGACCAGCGATAATGAGGTGACCTTGCTTCGGAATGGACACGAAACTTTTCCGGCTATTTTTCAGGCCATCGAACAAGCCCGGGATCACATTCACCTGGAGTATTACATTGTTGAAAATGATGAGCTGGGCAACCAGCTGAAGGAGTTGTTGATTCGGAAAGCCACTCAGGGCGTTGAAGTTCGCTTTATTTATGACGACGTAGGCAGCTGGCGTTTGCCTAAAAAATACATTCGCGAGCTTCAGGCGGCCGGTGTGCAAATTGACTGCTTTATGCGGGTTCGCTTTCCCATGCTTACTTCACGGGTGAATTACCGGAACCACCGCAAAATTATTGTTATTGATGGAGAAGTTGGCTTTACAGGAGGACTGAACTTTGCCGATCGTTACATGCATGGAAGCCAGGATTTGGGCTTGTGGCGTGATACCCACCTGAAGGTGACCGGCGGTGCGGCTATTTCGTTGCAAATTATCTTCATGGCCGACTGGTATTTTGTGTCCAAGGAAATCCTGAAGGGAGAACGCTATTTCCCGGAGCTTTCGGGTGGAGATGGCAAGCTCATGCAAGTGGTGTCCAGTGGTCCCGATTCGGATTGGGAAAGTATTGGGCAGGCTTATTTTTCGGCCATCGCATCGGCTCGCGAACGCGTGTTTTTGGCCACGCCCTACCTTATTCCAACCTCTGAAATTATTTATGCCATGAAAACGGCCGCACTTGGCGGAATCGATATTCGTATTTTGTTGCCCGGGCGTTCGGATGCCTTTTTCCCCAAGTGGGGGTCCGACTCCTATGTGGAGGAGCTGATGGAAGCTGGCGTGCGCATCTTTCATTATAAGCCCGGTTTTACCCACAGCAAGTTTATGGTGGTCGACGGTGTTTTTTCTTCCGTAGGAACAGCCAATATGGACTTTCGGAGTCTTGAAACCAATTTTGAAGTGAATGCCATGATTTATGATGAACCCATGGCGCATCAGGTAGAAGCCTTGTTTTTGGATGACCTGGAGAACAGTGAGGAGTTGCTGCTGGATGAATGGAAACAGCGGAGCCGGTATCGTAAAATCATGGAGTCGTTTGCCCGTATTTTAAGCCCGATGATGTAGCTGAATTTTCCGGTCGTTATTTTATGAAATTAAAGCAGGCGGAAGAATAATCAATCATTTATTTACGTACAATTGCATTGTCAATAGGACGTCTGATCCGACCGTTCAACTGGCTGATGCCTAGTTGTCTGTTTAGATTGGGTTGCCTTTGGGCAGAGAGTGATTGGCGGCATTTGATGTCCGCCGGATTTTAATCCGTTAACCTTATTTTTTTTGACTAAAATAACGCATGCAGTCCACCTTAATATTATTGGATTCAGTGACGCAATGGAAACCTTACTACGAAACGGAAGCCATTACCACTGCGGCAGATTATCTGCAAAATGAACATTTAAGTAAGAAGAATCTGCTGGTGATAAACCTTTGCGAGAAGCTTCAGTACCACTCCGAAGGCTATTATTGTTCGCTGCTGGCTCAGGCCCGCGGGCATAAAGTGTTGCCCGATGTGGATGTGTTGAACCGGATGGAAAGTGGTGCTATTGCCCGTTTGGATGACAACCTGCAGAAAATTACCTACCGCTGGATTCAATCCCTGAATCAGCCAGAGCAGGAATTGGTGCCCCTTGATATTTACTTTGGGAGCTGCAATGTTCCGGAAATGAGCAAGGTGGCTCATTTTGTTTTTGAGCAGCTGCCAAGCCCCATTTTGCGGGTATGCTTTGTTAACCGCGCCAAAAACCAGATTGACTCCATCCGTCCTTTAAGTTTGAATGAGTTGAGTGATGAGCAGCAGGATTTGTTTGCTCAGGCTTTGGATAGATTCAATAAGAAAGTCTGGCGTCAGCCGCGCTCGCACAAATCTTCCCGCTTTGATCTGGCCATTTTGCACGATCCGGAAGAGCAGTTGCCGCCCAGTAATAAAGGGGCCTTGAATAAGTTTTTGTCGCAAGCCCGGAAAATGAACATCAATGCCGAACTGATTACGGAAGAGGACACGATTCGCTTGCTTGAGTTTGATGCTTTGTTTATTCGACAAACCACAGCGCTCAATCACCTGACTTATCGGCTGGCTCAGCAGGCACGGCAGGCCGATATGGTGGTTATCGACGATCCGCTGTCCATTATTCGGTGTACCAACAAAGTGTACCTGAAAGAACTACTGGAGCGGGAGGGTGTTCCAACGCCCAAGTCCAAACTGATTTTTAAGAATAACCTCATTGCTTTTGATGAGCTTGAAACGGCTCTTGGAAACCCCATCGTATTGAAAGTGCCGGATGGCTCTTTTTCTGTTGGCATGCATAAAGTGAGCAACGAAGAGGAATACGGCAAGGCACTGGAACTGTTGTCAGAAAAGTCTTCGGTATTTCTGGCCCAGGAATTTATGCCAACCCGTTTCGACTGGCGCATTGGCTTGTTGAATGGCGAGGCGCTGTATGCCTGCAAGTATTTTATGGCACGGGGACACTGGCAAATTTACAACCACCAGGATAATGGTAAAACGCGCTCGGGTGCTTTTGAGTCGGTACCCATCGGCAAGGTTCCCAAGCATGTGGTTCGGAATGCTGTAAAAGCAGCCTCGCTGATTGGAAAAGGTTTGTATGGGGTCGACTTAAAAGAAATTGATGGTCGGTCGGTAGTGATTGAAGTCAACGACAATCCTTCGATTGATCAGGGCGTAGAAGATGCTATCCTGGGCGATGAGTTGTATCGCCTGATTCTGCGTGAGTTTTTAGACCGGCTGGAACAAAAACGCCGCTAATGAAAGCAAGTGAGTATACCATAAGGCTTGCTGTAAAGACCGATCTGGATGAGCTTGTTCGGTTGGAGCAAGTGTGTTTTGCTGCCGAATGCTTTTCGCGCCGCCAGATACTCTATCTGCTAAGCCGTGCTTCCGGCGATTTTTTGGTGCTGACCGAGCAAAGTCAGATCGCTGGTTTTATCGTTCTGCTCAAACGAAAGAATAGCCTGGGTTTGCGGGTTTACTCTTTGGCTGTGGCTCCTGCGTTCCGGGGGAAGCAATATGCCCGGCGCTTGTTGGAGAAAGCGGTTCAGGTGGCGCAAGAGAGTGGGAAAATATTCCTGTTTTTGGAAGTGAGCGAACACAATACTGGGGCCATTCAGCTGTATCGAAACTGGGGATTTGAGCATACTGGCAGACGGAAAAACTATTACCAGGATGGCAGCGATGCCTTGCTGATGCGACAGACGCTTTCCTCGCTTGCTGGAGATTAATGCGAATACCTTCAAATTACTAATTTCAGAATCGCCTAAAAATATTAACTTTGTGGCCTGAAAATACAGACTGATTTTATGAGCGATAACAGGTACATGGCGCGGGGCGTTTCCGCATCGAAAGAAGATGTCCATCAGGCCATTAAAAATATTGACAAGGGATTGTTTCCAAACGCATTTTGCAAAATTATTCCCGATGTGCTGGGCGGCGATCCGGCGTGGTGTAACATTATGCACGCTGACGGTGCTGGTACCAAATCTTCCTTAGCGTACATGTACTGGAAAGAAACCGGCGATGTGTCGGTGTGGAAAGGCATTGCGCAGGATGCTCTGATTATGAATATTGACGACCTGCTGTGTGTGGGTGCAACCGACAATATCCTGTTGTCGTCAACCATTGGTCGGAACAAGAATAAAATTACAGGCGAAGTTATTGCAGCCATCATCAACGGAACCGATGAACTGTGCAAAGAGTTGCAGGAAATGGGCGTTGGGGTTTATCCTACAGGCGGCGAAACAGCTGATGTGGGCGACCTGGTACGCACCATCATTGTTGATTCAACGGTAACTTGCCGGATGAAGCGCGAAGATGTGATTTCGGCCGATAACATTCAGCCGGGCGATGTGATTGTTGGACTGGCTTCTTTTGGTCAGGCCACTTACGAAAAGGAATACAATGGCGGGATGGGCAGCAATGGACTGACTTCGGCTCGTCACGATGTATTTGCCAACTACCTGGCCCAGAAATATCCGGAAAGTTTTGACTCGGAAGTTCCGGCTGATTTGGTTTATTCCGGTAGCAAAAAGCTAACCGATGCCATTGACAACCTTGGCCTGGATGCCGGGAAACTGGTGCTTTCTCCAACACGGACTTATGCGCCGGTGATCAAGAAAATTTTGGATCATCACCGCGCTGATATTCATGGCATGGTGCACTGCTCGGGCGGTGCGCAAACCAAAGTGCTGCACTTTGTAGATCAGGTGCATGTAATTAAAAATAACCTTTTCCCTGTTCCTCCGTTGTTTAAATTGATTCAGGAAGAATCAAAAACCGAGTGGTCCGAAATGTACAAAGTATTTAACATGGGGCACCGTATGGAAATTTACCTGAAACCGGAGTTTGCAGAATCAATCATTGAAATATCAAAATCATTTAACATTGATGCGCAGATTGTTGGTCGGGTTGAGGCTTGCGAAGGGAAAAAACTAACGATCGAATCCGAGTTCGGAACCTTTGAGTACTAGCTCTGATTGCTTTATGGAAGCAATTCGGAACCGCAAAAGTCAAGGCTTTTGTAGCAGTTCAATCGTTTTTGATGATGGATTTTTAAACTTGGAATTTGGAATATAAAATATGGCAGACCATTCAATATTAGAAAAGTACCAAGCCATTCAGCATCGGCTGGATGAAGTAGGCCAACAGATTACCGATCCGTCGGTAATGGCTGACATGAAGCGATACGTGAAACTAAGCCAGGAATACAAGCGGCTGGAATCTTTGGTGAAAGCCTTTAAAGAATTCCGTAGCCTGGTGGATAATATCGAATCGGGTAAAGAAATGCTGGCACAGGAAACGGATGAAGAAATCCGCGAAATGGCCCGCGAAGAAATTGAAGCCAGCGAAGAGCTGCTTCCGGCCAAAGAAAAAGAAATAAAACTCTTGCTGGTTCCGGCTGATCCGGAAGATAGCAAGAATGCCATTTTGGAGATTCGCGCAGGAGCTGGTGGTGATGAAGCCAGTATTTTTGCCGGCGACCTGTACCGCATGTACTCGAAGTATTGCGAGAAAAAGGGCTGGCGCATGGAAGTGACTACCGTGAATGAAGGTACCTCGGGCGGATACAAGGAAATTGTAGCAACCGTTACGGGCGAAGGCGTTTATGGTGTGCTGAAATATGAATCAGGCGTACACCGGGTACAACGTGTTCCTCAGACGGAAACACAGGGGCGTGTGCACACCTCGGCTGCTTCGGTAGCGGTGCTTCCTGAAGCGGAAGAGTTCGATATTGAACTGCGAAACGAAGACATTCGTCGTGATGAGTTCTGTTCGTCAGGTCCGGGTGGACAGTCGGTGAACACCACTTATTCGGCCATTCGTCTGACACACATTCCGACCGGAATTGTGGTGCAGTGCCAGGATCAAAAATCGAAGCTTAAAAACCTGGATAAAGCGATGGCCGAACTGCGGACCCGTATTTACAACATGGAGCACCAGAAATACCTGGATGAGATTGCTTCGAAACGGAAAACCATGGTGTCAACCGGCGACCGTTCAGCTAAAATTCGGACCTACAACTGGCCACAAGGCCGGGTAACCGATCACCGCATCAACCTGACGCTTTATAATTTGCAGGCTATTATCAATGGCGACATCGATGAGATTATCGAAAAGCTGATGGTCGAAGAAAATTCAGAACGACTGAAAGAAGCAGAAATTTAAATTAAAATATTAGTGAGGGGGTGGCTTTGGGTCACCCCTTTGTTAAAACAGCATAAACATGAACCGCGAACAATTATTTGAACAGATCAGAAAAAAAAGAAGTTTTTTATGTGTGGGCCTGGATTCTGATATCCTGAAAATTCCTGCACACCTGAAAGAAACTTCTGACCCGATCTTTGCTTTCAATAAAGAAATTATTGATGCTACGCAGGATCTTTGTGTGGCTTATAAACCCAACTTGGCTTTCTACGAAAGTTTGGGTGTTACCGGTTGGGAAAGCCTGGAGAAAACGGTGCACTACATTCGTGAAAAATATCCGGAGCAATTTATTATTGCCGATGCCAAACGGGGCGATATTGGAAACACCTCGAACTTGTATGCTCGGGCATTTTTTGATCGGATGGACTTTGATGCGGTAACCGTTGCTCCCTATATGGGCGAAGATTCGGTGAAGCCATTCATGACTTACCTGGATAAGTGGGTTATTCTGTTGGCACTGACTTCAAACAAAGGTGCTTTCGATTTTCAGTTTCTGAAAAATGAGGCCAATGGCGAAATGCTGTTCGAAACGGTCTTGAAAACATCGCAGCAATGGGGCGATACCGATAACATGATGTATGTGGTTGGAGCTACTAAGGCTGAGAAACTGGAAGAAATTCGGGCCATTGTGCCTGATCATTTTTTATTGGTTCCTGGTGTTGGTGCACAAGGAGGTAGCCTGGAAGAAGTAGCCAAATACGGCATGAATGACCAGTGTGGCCTGTTGGTTAACTCATCGCGTGGAATTATTTATGCTTCGAATGATACGGACTTTGCTGAAAAAGCCCGCGAAGCCGCGATGGATGTGCAGGTTGATATGGAAGAATTGTTGCTGGAAGCAGAGTTGTTGTAAGCGCTTTTCGCATAAGATAAAATCAACCCGAAGTGCCGAATCTGCTTCGGGTTTTTTTATGCCGTTAAAAAATGAGGCTGATCAGCAGGTATTTCAAAAACAAGCCCAGCAAACTGTAGAAAAGCGTTTCTTTCAGGTTATGCTTGAGCATGCCGGCGGCCAGTAAAATAACCGGGGAGGAAAGTGGCAGCAGGTTGAAAACAAAAATGGTGATGTTGCCATATCTTCGGATCTCCTCTTTGGCTTTTTCATACCGGTGGCGACCAATCAGCTGGTCGATGATGCGCCCGCTAAAGAAACGCCCGATGTAATAATCAATGACCTGTGCGGCCAGTGCTGTACTTATTGCCAGCAGGTTCAGCAGCATTACATCCATACCCGAGGTGAGGTAGTAAATAAACGCCAGCTCTACCGGCATGACTAAGAAGAACAAATAGCCTGAAAAGTTAACCACGCCAAAGGACAGCAGGTTGTGTTCGCGATGTCCGTATATTTCCTTTCCAACTGTAAGTGAAACAATGGTTACAGCCAGTGCTGCCAGAATCAGGAAAGGCAGTATTTGTTTCAGTTTGAAGTAGGACCTGTTCATGGCATTCATTCCTTTCAGAATAAATTTACCAGCTTTTTGTCATAAATACATGCTTTGTGTTGCCCTTTTCTGTAGAATGATGTTCCAAAAATGAAAATTTAGCAAGTGAGTTTGATTTTTGATTTGTTCGGGAGTGCTTTAAAACGACACGAGTGTTAGTAAACAGTTAATTCGGCTTGGCAATGGAGGCTTTAATGGTAAAAATTGTAGCTTTGCATTTTGCTCTGTCAAAGGCTGTGTAAGCGGTTTGCCTCTGGAAGTTTAAACCCTTCTTAAAGCCGGGAAGCAATTAGCCGTATAATAGAACTATTCACATTAAAACATGAAATAACGTGAGATTAATTATTCAAGAAACACATCAGGTTGCGTCACGTTGGGTGGCCAACTACATCGCGCGAAGAATTCAGTTAGCCAATGCTACCGAAGAAAAACCATTTGTCCTGGGCTTACCAACAGGGTCCTCTCCATTGGCAACTTACGAAGAGTTAATTGCCTTGCATAAAGCCGGAAAAGTGAGCTTTAAAAATGTGGTGACCTTCAATATGGATGAATACGTGGGAATTCCTAAAGATCACCCTCAGAGTTACCACTCGTTTATGTGGGATAATTTCTTTTCACATATCGATATTCAGGAAAAGAATGTTAACATTCTGAATGGCAATGTCTCGGATGTGAAAGCAGAATGCCAACGTTACGAGGATAAAATTAAATCGGTTGGTGGAATTGATTTGTTTTTAGGTGGAATTGGTGCTGACGGACACATTGCTTTTAATGAGCCTGGTTCATCGTTGGTATCTCGCACACGCGACAAAGAGTTGAACTACGATACCATGGTGGCCAACTCACGCTTTTTTGACAATGACGTAAATAAGGTGCCTAAAAGCTCACTGACCGTTGGTGTTGGAACTGTCCTGGATGCCAGAGAAGTGGTAATTATTGTGAATGGTCTGTCGAAAGCAAGAGCTTTACGCCATGCTGTTGAAGAAGGAGTGAACCACATGTGGACCATCAGCGCGCTGCAACTGCACCCCAAAGGAATGATTGTTTGTGACGAGCAGGCAACTTATGAACTGAAAGTGGGTACTTACAAGCATTTCAAATCAATTGAAGCAGATAATTTGGACGCGGATAAATTAGCCGCTTCAGATTTGGTTTGGTAGCCTGACCCCAGCCAATAGCGCATTGAAAGGACGATTGCAATTACCCGGTTAAAGGGGATGGCAGTCGTCCTTTTTGTTTTGTACAACAGGCTGTCAGTAACTCATATTTTTCATAACTTTAGTGGAAAATAAGTCATTATGAACGAGGCTTTTCTTCAGTTTATATGGAAGCACCGGTTATTTAGGGCGGGTAATTTAAAGACCGAAGATGGGGAAGTGGTCGAGGTGGTTCATCCCGGGCAGCCGAATACCGATGCTGGTCCCGATTTCTTTAACGCGCGGGTTAAGATTGGTGAAACAACCTGGGCCGGCAATGTTGAGATTCATCAAAAAGCATCGGATTGGTACCTGCACCAGCATGAAAAGGATGCCGCTTATGACAACGTGGTGTTGCATGTGGTGCGCGAAAACAATGTAGAAGTGAAAACCTCAGCAGGCGAAGAGGTTCCAAGTCTGGTGCTTCAGTATCCATCTTACCTGGAAGAGAATTATCAAAAATTGCTGAAATCTGATCGTTGGATTGCGTGTGCCGACCGTTTTCATGAAATAGATTCTATGGCTTTGCAAATTTGGTTTCATGGGCTGATGGTGGAGCGCTTGCAGCAAAAAACACGGGCTATTGTTGACCAGCTGACACTTAACAAGAACGATTGGAACGAAACCTTTTACCTGTTTCTGGCGCGTAATTTTGGCTTGAAAACCAATGCCCTGCCGTTTGAGCTGCTGGCCCGGGCTTTACCGGTTCAAACTTTGGCGAAGCATAAGAATGACCTGTTTCAGTTGGAAGCCTTACTGTTTGGAAATGCCGGCTTGTTGAACGAACAGTTGTTGGGGGACGATTACTTTCTGGCCTTACAGAAAGAATACGGGTTTTTGTATAAAAAGTACCGATTAAAGCCCATTGAAGCTCATCTCTGGAAATTTTTACGATTGCGTCCGGTCAATTTTCCGACGGTTCGGCTGGCACAGTTTGCCGCCTTGGTGCACCACTCTTCGGCTTTGTTTTCGAATTTGGTTGAAAAGGATAATTTGCATGAAATCCGTGAATTGTTTCGGGTTCAGGCTTCGGGCTATTGGGATACCCATTATCGTTTCAACAAAGAATCGGGCAACCGACCTAAGCTATTGGGCGATGCTGCCTTTCAAAACATCTTAATCAATACGGTCGTGCCTTTCTTGTTCGTTTATGGCGAATACCACAACCGGCAATACTTGAAAGACAGGGCTCTGCAGTTTTTGGAGAAACTACCGGCCGAAAGCAATTCCATTATTTCGAACTGGAAAGAATTGGGAGTATCGGTTCGGTCTGCTTTTGACAGCCAGGCTTTGATTCAATTGAAAAATGGCTATTGCACTCCAAAGCGTTGCTTGCAGTGTCATTTGGGTGTGAAGCTCGTTAATCATGCGTTTGAGCAAAAATAGATGTAAGGAACATGGGGCCTGGCTGAAAGATTTACTGTCATTTGACGGTTGGGCTGATAGCAGGCAGGGCAGCCTGCTGCAGAAAGTGGACTCGGATTTCAAACAATTCAGAATGAGGCACTCTTTTGGCTGAAAAATCAATCTTTGGGATTGATAATCAAAGAATATTCATTACTTTTGCGGAAGTTTTTTGGAATTAATTTTAAGCGGTTGTAATTGAAAGCGATGCAGCGGTTTAAAAATTGTATCACAATTTAAAAAAGAAAAAATGTATTTAACTTCAGAAACAAAAAAAGAGTTTTTCAAAAAATTTGGTAAAAACGCAGAAGATACGGGTACTGCAGAAGGACAAATCGCCTTGTTCTCTTTCCGTATTTCTCACTTAACCGAACACCTGAAGAAAAACAAAAAGGACTATAGTACACAGCGTGCCTTGGTTCGTTTGGTAGGTAAGCGTCGTAACTTGCTTGACTACTTGAAAAATAAAGATATCGAAAGATATCGTGCGATTATTAAAGAATTGAAATTACGTCGATAATTTTACAAAAGAAAAGGCAATAAAGTTATTGCCTTTTCTTATTTTTGAAATCCCCACCACCATTCGACTTAGTTCGTATTGTTAAATTTTATCTGAAAAATTGATTATGAATCAAATTATTAAAACGATTGACCTTGGCGATGGCCGGACCATTTCGATTGAAACGGGTCGTTTGGCAAAGCAAGCTGATGGTGCAGTTGTCGTTAGAATGGGTGACACCATGTTGCTGGCCACGGTGGTTTCAGCCAAAGAAGCTAAAGAAGATGTTGACTTCATGCCTGTTTCGGTTGATTACCGTGAAAAATTCTCGGCTGCAGGTCGTTTCCCCGGTGGATTTCTAAAACGTGAAGCTCGCCCAAGTGACGATGAAATCTTGGTTGCCCGCTTGGTTGACCGTGCTCTTCGTCCGCTATTCCCTTCTGATTACCACGCTGAAACAGCCGTGATGATCAGCTTGATTTCCTACGATGAAAACGTCATGGCCGACTCATTGGCCGGGCTGGCTGCGTCTGCTGCCATTGCCGTTTCTGACGTACCTTTTGAAGCACCAATCTCTGAAGTGCGCGTAGCCCGTGTTGCCGGAGAATTGATTGTTAACCCTAGCAGCGCTCAGTTGGACGAAGCTGACATCGATATTATGGTGGCAGCTACCTACGATAATATTATGATGGTAGAGGGTGAAATGGATGAAGTCTCGGAAGAAGAGATGCTGGAAGCCATTAAAGTTGCTCACGATGCCATTAAAGTTCATTGTAAAGTACAGGAAGAATTAGCCGCTGAAGTAGGTGTTGTGAAACGTGAGTATTGTCACGAAGTAAACAACGAGGAGCTGAAAGCCAAAGTAGAGGCTGATTTGTTTCAGCCTTGTTATGATGTTGCCAAGCAGCAAATTACTGACAAGCAAGTTCGTATTGAGTCGTTTGCAAAGATTGTGGATGACTACGTAGAAGCTTACTTGGAAGCCAATGCTGAGAATGAAGAAATTGACTTGGTACAGGACGAAAAACTAATCCGTCGCTATTTCCACAAAGTGGAAGGCGAGGCCATGCGTCGCATGATTTTGGATGAAGGTATTCGTCTGGATGGTCGTAAAACAGACGAAATTCGCCCAATTTGGGGTGAAGTGGATTACTTGCCAGGTGCACATGGCTCAGCCATCTTTACCCGTGGCGAAACCCAATCGCTTTCATCCATTACTTTGGGAACAAAAATGGACATTAAGAAGATTGATAATGTAACTTTCCAGGGAACCGAAAAATTCCTGTTGCATTACAACTTCCCTCCTTTCTGTGTAGGTGAAGCAAAAACACCTCGCGGACTGGGTCGTCGTGAAATTGGTCACGGTAACCTGGCATTCCGTGCCCTGAAACGCATGATCCCTCAGGATTTCCCTTATGTGGTGCGCGTTGTTTCTGATATTCTGGAGTCAAACGGATCATCGTCTATGGCTACTGTGTGTGCCGGAACAATGTGTATGTTGGATGCCGGTATGAACATGAAACGTCCGGTTTCAGGTATTGCCATGGGATTGATTTCAGATAAGGAATCAGGTAAATTTGCCGTTCTTTCTGACATCTTGGGTGATGAGGATCACTTGGGTGATATGGACTTCAAAGTAACCGGAACCGAAAAAGGTATTACGGCTACTCAAATGGATATCAAAGTAGACGGACTTTCGTATGAAGTTCTGACACAAGCCTTGCATCAAGCCAAAAAAGGCCGCGAGCATATTCTTGGAAAAATCCTTGAGGTTATTCCTGAGCCACGTGCCGAATACAAACCAAATGTACCACGCGTTGAAACCATTCAGATTCCGAAGGAAATGATTGGACCAATCATTGGACCTGGAGGTAAGAATATCCAGCAAATGCAGGAAGAAACCAACACGGTGATTGTGATTGAAGAACGCGATGATTTTGGTTGGGTTGAAATTTCAGGATTGAATAAAGATGCGTTGGAAGCTGCTAAAGAGCGCGTAAAACGAATTATTGCACTACCTGAAAAAGGAGAAACTTACAAAGGTAAGGTGAAGAATATCACCACTTTTGGAGCTTTTATTGAAATTATGCCGGGCAAAGAAGGCTTGCTTCATATTTCTGAAATTACCTGGGAGCGTTTGACCAATGTGGAAGACGCCTTGAAAGTGGGTGATGAGGTAGAAGTGAAACTGCTGGATATTGACCGCGATGGGAAACTGAAACTTTCTCGCAAAGCATTACTTCCAAAACCGGAAGGTTATGTGGAGCGCGAACGTAGCGACCGTGGAGGCGATCGTCGTCCGCCACGCCGTGATGGAGGTGACCGTCGGGACGGAAGAGGAAACCGCGACAACCGGGGTGATCGTCGTCCGCCAAGAGAAAACAGAGACTAATACTAGTTTATAAATAGATGCCCGCTTGTCGGGCATTTTTTTTCTTCTATTATGAAAGAATGGAGTCAGAGATTAACCGCTCATGTTGAGCAGGAGCTGGAAGGAACCAAAGCAAGTGATTTGCGTTTTATGCGAGTTGCCGAATACCTTCGCATGCTTAGCCGGATTGATGAGTTCTCGGATGGTTGTCCGCACTGTAAGCAGTTAAAGCCGGAAATCGAAGAGCAATCGGCATCGATCAAGCAGGCTGTTACGCAAATTGGCAAAGAACGACGTAGCTACGACAAGCACATTGATAAGCTGGCTCGCCATCTGAAAAAAGAGCATGGCTTTTATCCGCCTTATTTCTATACTTATTCATGCAGCTTTTACTTTATTGTAGTGGCCGGCGTAATTGGTTTCCTGCTTAGCCTGCTGTTTCCCGCTACCGATCGCTGGTTTTTTCTTATCCCTGGCCTTGTTTTTGGCTTACTGGCAGGCCAGTTGGTTGGCAATCGGAAAGACGCGCGAATTCGATCCGAAAATAAAATATTGTAATTATTTACCAGAGCTGAATACGGATAGGTTTTAGTTTTTGCAAAACAAATATATCCGATCATGAAGAATAGCTTATACTTATTCGTTTTTGTATTGATGAGTTCCTGTACAAACCAATCCACAATACCTTATCCGGAAACTGCCAAAGAGGAGGTGAAAGATACCTACTTTGGTACGGAAGTGACTGACCCTTACCGCTGGCTGGAAGATGATAACTCAGCCGAAACAGCCGCATGGGTTGAAAAACAAAACAAGGTGACCTTTAATTACCTGGAATCACTTCCATACCGGGAAGAAATTAAGGCACAGCTAACCGATTTGATGGACTACCCGAAACACGGTACCCCGTTTAAAAGAGCCGGAAAATATTTTTATTTCAAAAACAATGGGCTTCAAAATCAAAATGTTCTGTATGGTACGGAAAAGCTGGGCGAGGAAGCGGAAGTCATTCTTGATCCCAATACCTTTTCGGAGGACGGCACCATCGCCTTGTCGGGAGTCGAACTTTCGGAAGATGGGCGATACCTGGTTTACATGGTGGCCAAGTCAGGCTCTGACTGGAATGAAATTTTCGTGAAGGATCTAGAAACTGGGAAGTTGCTTGACGACCATATCCAATGGGTGAAGTTTTCCGGTTTGGCTTGGTACAACAATGGGTTCTATTATAGTGCCTATGACCGGCCAGAGGAAGGGACTGAACTGTCAGAGTCCAATCAATATCAGAAGATTTACTATCATCAGCTTGGAACATCGCAGGCTGAGGATCAGCTGATCATGGAAGATCAGGATAAGCCTAAGCGCATGTTTGGTGCCGAAGTTACTGAAGATAAGCGTTTCTTGCTGGTGTCGGTAAGTGAGGCTTCGCATGGAAATGCCTTGTCGGTGAAAGATTTAACCCGTACAAATGCCGAGTATGTTTCGTTAATGGACCGGCTGGATTATGAGTTTCATGTTCAGGATAATGTAGGTGACAACCTGTTTGTTCGGACCAACTATAAAGCTCCGAAGTACCGGTTGGTGAAGATTGATGTGAAGCATCCGGAAGAGGAAAATTGGGTTGAAACCATTCCGGAGAAAGACGAGGTGCTGCAGACCGTTAGTTTTGTTGGTGGCCGGATCGTGGCCGAATACATGAAAGATGCCCACAGCGTGGTGGAAGTTTATGACTACGATGGCGCTTTGGAGTATGAGATTGAACTACCCGGGCTTGGAAGTGTCGGCCAGTTTTCGGGAAAGAAGGAAGAGCCGGAAGCTTTTTACAGCTACTCATCCTACAATACACCGGGCGAGATCTATCAGTTTGATATTGAAACCCAGGAGTCTTCGCTGTTTTATCGCCCTGAGGTGAAGTTTAATCCGGGTGACTTTATTGTCAAGCAAGAGTTTTTCACTTCGAAAGACGGGACGCGTGTGCCGATGTTTATTGTGCATAAAAAAGGTCTTAAGCTCGATGGAACAAATCCCACTTTGTTATATGGTTATGGTGGATTCAACGTCAGTTTAACACCTTCTTTCTCTACCACCCGCATGGTTTTTATTGACAATGGCGGAATATATGTGGTGGCTAACCTGCGGGGTGGCGGTGAGTACGGTGAAGACTGGCACCAGGCCGGCACCAAGTTGAATAAGCAAAACGTATTTGACGATTGCATTGCTGCAGCTGAATACCTGATTGCCGAAAATTATACTTCGAGTGAGAAGCTGGCCCTGATGGGTGGATCGAACGGAGGCTTATTGGTGGGCGCGGTTATTAATCAACGTCCTGAGTTGTTTCGGGTAGGCCTTCCTGCAGTTGGCGTGATGGACATGCTTCGGTTTCATCAGTTTACCATTGGTTGGGCCTGGGCCGGCGACTACGGAACCAGCGAAGACAGCAAGGAAATGTTTGAGTACCTCTACGGCTATTCACCTTATCACAACATCCGCGAAGATGTTGACTATCCGGCGGTTTTGGTAACCACAGCAGATCATGATGATCGCGTGGTGCCGGCACATTCCTTTAAATACATTGCCCGCTTGCAGGAACGGCACAGCGGATCGCAGCCTACCTTGATTCGGATTGACACCAAAGCCGGGCATGGAGCAGGTAAGCCCACCGCCAAAGTGATTGAAGAATATACTGATGTTTGGTCATTTCTGTTTTTCCATCTGGGTATGAGGATGTAAACACTCACCGAATACATACTATCATCAGCTTTGGGCTGAAATCGTTATTCACCATCAGCAGATGAGGCAAGAGATCTTGCCAATCAACAGGAAATTATTGTATTTTTATGTCCCGGAAGAGATGAAACTTCCGGGATTTTTTTTGATATGAAAATCAATTATTTAGTCATAGAAGGAAATATTGGCTCGGGGAAAACAACTCTGGTCAATAAGATTGCCGAGGAATTTGAAGCCCGAACTGTATTGGAAGGCTTTGATAACAATCCGTTTCTGCCCAAATTTTACAACGAGCGTGAGAAGTTTGCCTTTCCGCTGGAAATGTCGTTTTTAGCTGACCGCTACAACCAGTTGAAAAACAACATTCGTGAGTTTGAGCTTTTCAGCTCGTTCCTTGTTTCGGACTATTACTTTATGAAATCGCTGATTTTTGCCCAAACCACCCTGTCACCCGATGAGTATGTGTTGTATCAACGTTTTTTTAACATCATCTACGACAAGTTGCCCAAGCCTGATCTTTACGTATATTTACATGCTGATGTTGAAAAACTGCTAAGCAATATTGAAAAAAGAGGACGGGCTTACGAGCAGAATATGGATCCGGCTTACCTGGAGCAAATCCGTCAGGGATATTTCCGTTTTTTTAAGCAACAAAATGATTTTCCAATTCTGGTAATTGATACGAATAATATTGATTTTGTGCATGATGAAACTCATTTTCGCCAACTGCTTTCCGTTATTTTTGAAACCGACTATTCCAGTGGGATTAACAGGGTTTTAATGGATTAAAAAAGTTCGAACAATGCTTTTATTTCGTCAAAACATTGCTATTTTTGTGTACAAGTACCGAATTAATTCAAAATTAAATATTCTAATACTGTCGACATGAAAAAACTTAGTTTAAAAACTCTATCCTTTTTTGTTTTGGCTGCAGTGCTTTTTGCAGGCTGCTCCAGCCTTAAGAAGATGAAAAAGAATGCAGATGACATTAACTTCAAAGTAACTCCGGAAATTTTAGAAGCCAACGGTGGCGATGTGGATGTTGCTATTGATGGCCGTTTCCCGGCAAAATATTTCAACAAAAAAGCCACAATTGTAGCGACTCCGGTCTTGAAATATGACGGTGGTGAAACTGCATTCGAATCAGTAACTCTTCAAGGGGAAAAAGTAGACGCCAACAATAAAGTGATTAGCTATGCTGGTGGAAACTTTTCATACAAAGATGCGGTAGCTTATGATGATGACATGCGTGTTTCTGATCTTGAAATTCGTATTACTGCTTCAAAAGGATCTAAGAGTTTGGATTTCGAGCCGATCAAAGTGGCTGACGGTGTGTTGTCAACTTCAGAAATGGCCATTAACTACCCCATGCCAATCATTGGTATTCAGCGTGAGAAAAACACAACAGGTGTTTACGATCCAAACATCGATGCATTCCAACGCATTGTGCCAGATCAGTACGTAGCTGACATTCACTACTTAATCAACAGCTCTTATGTTCGTGGAACTGAATTGAAAAGCGAAGATGTAAAAGAATTGTATGCTTACGCGAAAGACGCTTTCGAGGCTGAGCGCAAAGAGTTGAAAAATGTTGAAGTTTCAGCTTATGCTTCTCCTGATGGTGAGTTGGATTGGAACACAAAATTGTCTGAGCAACGTGAAAACTCTTCAAACAAAGTTGTTGCCAGAGAATTGAAAAAAGAAAAAGTGGAAGCTGAATTGAAAACAAAATTCACTCCGGAAGACTGGGAAGGTTTCCAGGAAATGATGGAAAAATCTAACATCCAGGATAAAGAATTGATCTTGCGTGTTCTTTCAATGTACTCAGATCCTGAAGTACGTGAGCGTGAAATCAGAAACTTGTCTGAAGCCTTTACAGTTGTTGCTGACGAGATTCTTCCAAAATTGCGTCGTGCTAAAATTTCTGCCAACGTTGACCTGATTGGTAAAACGGACGAAGAAATCGCCGCTTTGGCTGATTCTGACCCAGCTTCATTGAACCCAGCTGAATTGCTTTATGCTGCTACTTTGACAGCTGACCAAAACAAAAAATTGGCTATCTACAATTCATTCATCAAAGTTTATCCTAAAGACTGGAGAGGTCATAACAACGCTGGTATGATCTTGGCTCAGCAAGGAAAATACGATGAGGCTAAACCATTGTTCGAAAAAGCAGAAAGCTTGGCTAGCAATGAGCCAATCATCAAAAACAACTTAGGAACTGTTGCTTTACGTCAAGGTGACTTGGACAAAGCGGAAGCTTTATTCGGTGCTGCTTCAGGTGCTGGCGAAGAAGTTAACTACAACTTAGGAATTGTTGCCCTGAAAAAAGGTGAGTATGACAAAGCCGTTCAATTGTTTGGCGACAGCGATTCTCCAAACGTAGGTTTGGCTAAAATCCTGGCTGGTGATAACAATGGTGCGTTGAAATCATTGGAGAACTGCACTTGGGAAGGCTGCTACATGAAAGAATACTTCAAAGCAGTTGTTGGTGCTCGTACAGCTAAAGAAAACCTGATGTACGAAAGCCTTGAAAAAGCAGTTGATATGAAACCTGAATTGAAAGAAAAAGCAGCTACAGATTTAGAATTTGCTAAATACTGGGATGACGCTAAATTTCAAGGAATTGTAAAATAATAACATCGATCAAGATCGATGAGCTAAAAAAAGCGACTTCATTTGAAGTCGCTTTTTTTATGTCTTTTCTGAAATGGAATTCAATTAGTAGCGGAACTTTTTAAACAGGTCCCACATCACAATGCCGGCGCTAACCGAGACATTGAAGGAATGCTTGATTCCAAACTGAGGAATCTCAATGGCGCCATCACACTGGTTAATGACTTGTTGCTGTACCCCTTTTACTTCATTGCCAAAGACCAGCGCTAAGCGGTCGTCTTTCTTTACCTCAAAATCCGGAAGCATGATGCTGTTTTCGACCTGTTCCAAAGCAAATATGCGGTAGCCTTCTTCTTTTAGTTGCTGAATGGAATCTTCGGTCTTTTCAAAATAAGTCCAAGGAACCGATTTTTCGGCATCCAAAGCTGTTTTATGAATTTCTTTGTTGGGTGGGGTAGCTGTAATGCCGCATAAGTGCACTGCTTCAATCAGCAGGGCATCGGATGTTCGAAATACTGAGCCGATGTTGTTGCAGCTGCGAATATTGTCCAGTACAATCACCAAGGGCGTCTTTTCTGTCTTTTTGTATTCTTCGGCACTGATTCGCCCGAGTTCGTTTGTTCGTAGTTTACGCATCAAAATTAGTTCAAATTGAAAACAGGACTGTTTTCTCCATTTTTAAATCACAAATAATACCACGGTAGCTTTTGTAATGGCTTTGCTCAGAGCTACCACTCAATTGCTTTTCGGCGGAAAGGCATGCTCATACATCGCGCTCCGCCACCACCGCGTGCCAGTTCCGAGCCTGCAATGGTAATCACGCATTTCTGGTTTCTCGGAAGTGTTGCTTTCCCGCTGATATAATCTTCGGCCTTAATGACCTCAAAGCCATTTTTGTTGAGCTCTTCCACCGTATTAACATTGCGTTCGTAGCCAATAACCTGCCCGGGGGCGATGGCGAAAAAGTTGGCTCCGCTGTGCCATTGTTCCCGTTCCTGAGTCCAGATGTCCTTGCTGCCACCACAATGAATCGGTTTCAGATCCATGCCGAGTTTCTTCAGCGCTTCCGGCAGGTTTTTCTCTTCTTGAATGGATGAAACTTCTCCGTTTTCAATTTGAATATGAATGGTGTGGTAACGATTGGTACCTAAAATCAAGGGCTCGTAAACCATGCAGGCATCGCGGTCCAGAAAGGTGAAAACCATATCGAGGTGAATAAATGACTCCGGCATATCGGGCAGTTCCTGCACGATGACATGGTGGATTTTCTCCTTTTTAGCCTTGATGCTTTCCAGAATAAAATCAATTCCTTCGGTACTGGTTCGGATACCGGTTCCGATTACGAGCACATCTTCACGCGCCACCTGAAAATCACCGCCTTCAATCATGATTTTTTTGCCGGGCGTTAGGCCTTCAGCATTCAAGGGGTTTAAGGTCCGGGCTTCGATTAATGGATGGTTGTTGAAGATGGTCTCCATGATTAAAGCCTCGCGGTCGCGAACTTTGTTGGCCATTTTTCCAATAACAACCTCGTCGCAAAAGGACATGGAAGCGTCGCGGGTGAATAAAAAGTTATGGAGTGGAGTCAGGCTAAAACGTTCCTGGCTCAGGTAGCGAGTCAGGTTGTCGCGCTTGATGGGAACTCCCTGAATCAACTGGCGGGCAAGTTCTTTTGCGTCAATTTCGAGCAAGGCCGGAAGGATGTCCAGCGCTTTCTCGGCGGTGCATATTTCCTGCAACAGTTTTTGTCGCACCAGATCATTACTAAGCACATCGCTAAGCAGGTCTTTCACTTCAAAACAACGACTGGCTTTGGATAAGACGCCCTTCAGTTGCATGTATTCTTTTCCGGCAACTGCCAGGTTCAGAATATCGCTGTATAAGGCTCGCTTGGCTGTTTCCGGGGTCATTTCCTCAACTTCCAGTCCCGGGGTATGCACAATGACGCCTTCGAGTTCGCCGAACTCTGATGTTACGTTTACTTTTAATCTTTCAGACATGTGACCATTTTCTAAGATTTGCACAAATATAGTAACTCTAAACCGAAGCTAATCTGAAACAAGCCTGATTCGTTTCAAGTTAAATAACATGTCATTATCTTCGCAGGGTATCATGAAAAACTGTTTGATTTTATTCGTTTGGTTTTTTGGTCTGGCTCTGGCAGGAATGGCTCAGGAGCCGGATTCGCTGTATTGGCTTGAGGGTGTTGAGTCGAACGGGGATACTTTGCCTCATCAGAATCTGGAAGAAATCCCTGTTTTTCCGAAGTTGAAGTTTAAGAACCACCGGTATGAGAAACGCTATTACCGGCTGGAGCGAAAGGTGAAAAAAGTGTATCCGTATGCAACCAAAGCGGCTGAGCTTTTGGATAAATACGAAGCGGAGTACTTGGCTGCAGCGACCGAAAAGGAGCGACGAAAATATGTGAAACAGGTAGAAAAAGAGCTGTTTGATCAATATGGGTCGGAGTTAAAGAAATTGACCATTTCGGAAGGGCGGATTCTGATCAAACTGATTGACCGGCAAACCGGCCATACTTCGTATGAATTGATTAAAGATTTGAAAGGGGGATTGGTAGCTTTCTTCTGGCAAGGGGTGGCACGCTTGTTTGGCAACGACCTGAAAGAGGAATATGATCCGGTGATTGAAGACCTGTTAATCGAACAAATTATTCTGAGAATTGAGGCTGGAGTTATTTGAACCAACTGCATATTTAATGGTAGGGATGGAAGCAAAACGCGTATTTATAGCCTTTAAAATAGACCTGCAGCCGGAGCTCCTGCAGCAGGTTCAGCGGTTGAAGCAAGAGCTGCAGCAGGAACGAATTCGGTGGGTTTCTAAGGAAAAGCAACATCTGACCATTCGTTTTCTTGGGAACCTTTCAGCAAACCAACTGGCAGAGGTGAAGGCTGTGCTCAGTCGGGTAGCCAGCCATACCAAATCGTTTTCATTTCAACTGGGGGGATTGGCTTATTTTCGACACCGTGGAATTCCATCGGTTATTTTTCTTGGGGTACAAACCGACGAAATATTGGTAGAGTTGGCCAAAAAACTCCGAACGGAGCTGGAAAATGCCGGAATCGAATCTTCCAAAAAGTTCAATCCGCACCTGACGCTGGGGCGGCTTAAACGCCCCAATAAGGTCGAGTATTTTGAAGCCACGATGGAAAAGTTGGGGAAAACAGCAATTCAAAATGTGATTGCTGATGAATTGATATTGTATGAGAGTCATTTGTCACCTTCCGGCTCAGAATACCATGTTTTGGGAAAATACACGTTGAGCTAGTTTACTTTCCATCACCTTTAAAGCAGGCAATCAGGGTATAAATTAAGATTTTGAAATCGATGTAAATCGACCTGTTTTTCAGATATACCAGATCGTAAGGAAGCCGCTTGATCATTTGCTCAACCGAAGAAGCGTACCCGTATTTTACTTGGCCCCAGGAGGTGATTCCAGGCCGGATTTTGTGTAGAAGACTGAAGTGTGGCGCCTGTTGCACAATCTGTTCAATGAAGTACTTACGCTCCGGACGTGGACCGACCAACGACATCTCCCCTTTAATGACATTTAAAAACTGGGGAATTTCATCGAGATGTGTTCGTCTCAGAAATTGCCCGACAGGGATGATACGGGGATCATTTTCTCCGGATAGTTCCGGGCCGTTCTTTTCTGCATGCCGGACCATGGTTCGGAATTTAAAGATGGTAAACGGTTTGCCAAACCGTCCAATTCGTTCTTGTTTATAAAGCACCGGCCCACTGCTTTGAAGTTTGATGATGATGGCAATGATAAGGCTGGGAGGCAAGAAGAAAAGAATTGCCAGAACGGAAAAGCTGATGTCAATCAATCGCTTGAGTTTGGCTTGCCAGTCGGGCAAAATGCCGTTGGATATTTTCAGAAGCGGGCTACCGTATATAATACTACTGTGGGTATTCCCGGATAATAAATCGTATAAATCCGGAATTCCCCAGATGGTCAGATTCAGATTTTGGAGGGCGGTTAAAACAGGCGCAAGCAAATCATGCTGGGACGATTCAATGGCAATGATCACTTCTTCCAGTTTGTGCTTTTCAGCAATGGTGGCAAGGTCATTTAAGTTCCCCAAGTTGGGAAGCTCTGGCGAAAGTATTTGCGGATCATCCTCATCAATGGTCAGGAAACCAATAAACTGAAAGCCGGCAGGCCTGGGCTGACTGTTTAGCTCGCGATAAATGTTCAGGGCCTTTTCATTGCTTCCAATGAGCAAGGTGTTAAATCCGAATTCACGCTGATGAATCCGGCGTATAATTCGACTGGTTTGAATAAGCCGAAAGAGATAGGTGAAACAAAAGTGGAGCAGGAAAAGGGTGACGAATAATTTATAGTAGTCCTGGTAGCCACTGATGTAATCGTCAAGCAGAAAGCAGAAAAACAGAATGATCACTCCGGTTAAGGTGCTTAGGAACGTTTGTCCCAACTCCAGTAAGCGCGATTTTCGGAAAATGTTGCTGTAATAGCCCGAGAAATAGTAGATGAAAATCCAAAACAGAGGGATTAGCACTAAAGCCAGGAAAAAGTGTTGGGTCAATTCAAGCGGAACATCAACCTGGAACAGCTGTGGTTCGATATGGCGCTTGCGGTAGACGTAAAAAAAAGTCCAGCTGGTTGCAGCTGCGATAAAGTCAAAAAATAAGTACCTGGCTACTTGTACTTTTTCCTTCATAGAGACAAATTTGGGTTGCTTGCGTCTGCTACGCCTCTTGGTTGAAACGGGCGGCAGGGCTAATTAATGGACTAATTTAACCTTTTTAGCTTGTTCTCCATCACGGAATGCTTGCTATCGCATCAACTTTCAGCGGATCGCGTGGAGCGCCTTGTGGCTGGCAAGGAACGAAAGCAAATTCCTTTTGGTGATTATAGCGTCCGTTTAGAAATAAAAGGCTATTTTGATGGACTCGGCCAAATCAGTACTTTTCAACGGGATTTGTTGATAATGTTAACTGCTAAGGCCACAAATTACAGTCATTTTGGTGTATTTTTACCTAAAAATTGGATGCTAATGGATGCTCGCGATAGTTTAAGACATAAAGGATTGCGGAAGCGCTTAGTTGAAGGTATTCGTATTAAGGGTGTTAGAGATCAACGGGTACTTGATGCCATCGCCAAGATTCCGCGCCACCTGTTTATGGATAGTAGTTTTATTCAGTTTGCCTACAAGGATCAGGCGTTCCCTATCGGTGCCGGACAAACCATTTCGCAGCCTTTTACGGTTGCTTTTCAAACCCAGCTGCTGGATGTGCAACCCAACGAGAAAGTGTTGGAAGTGGGAACCGGCAGTGGCTATCAAGCAGCTGTGCTGCTTGAAATTGGTGCTACGGTTTTTACCATTGAGCGCCAGCGCGAACTTTTCCTGAAAGTGCAGCAGTTACTTCCCGAATTGGGTTATCATCCCAAGTTCTTTTATGGTGATGGTTACAAAGGATTGCCAACATACGGGCCGTTCGATAAGATCATTATTACAGCCGGGGCGCCGTATGTTCCGGAAGACTTGCTGCTGCAGTTACGTGTAGGTGGCGTGTTGGTGGTTCCCGTGGGACCAACCGAAAAACAAATCATGTATAAAATTACCCGAATTTCTGAGGAAGAATTTGAAAGGGAAAAACATGGAACATTTGTTTTTGTTCCCATGTTAAAGGGTACTGTTAATTAATAAGCGAATGATACAAATTAAGAAATTTACATTTAATCCGATACAGGAGAATACTTACGTGTTGTATGACGAAACCGGAGAGTGCATCATTGTTGATGCCGGTTGCTTTTTCGATTATGAGCAGCAAGAGCTGGATCAGTTTATTCAGGAAAAGCAATTGAAGCCGGTTAAGTTGGTCAATACCCATTGCCATTTCGACCACATATTGGGGATTAATTATTGCCGGAGTAAGTATAACATTCCGTTCTATGCGCACCAGGAAGATGCTTTTCTGGTGGAAGCCATCACCGAGCATGGAGATCGGTTTGGGGTACCTGTAGAACCTGTTGATCCGGCTGATCACATCTTAACCGAAGGGCAACCGGTTGTTTTTGGGAAGTCTTCGTTGGAGGTGATTCATGTGCCGGGCCACGCTCCGGGGCATGTCGTACTGCATCAACCCGATCAGCAATTCATGCTGGTAGGTGATGTGTTGTTTTACGGAAGTATTGGCCGTACCGATTTACCCAAAGGGAATTTTGAGCAGCTGGTTGGAAACATCAAAAACAAGTTATTCAAATTCCCGGATGAGACGGTGGTTTACAGCGGACATGGGCCGGAAACCAGCATTGGATTTGAGAAAAATAGCAATCCCTTTTTAGTGGACTGAACGCACTAGTTGCGGGTAAAAATCATTTTTTTATACACATCTTCCAGCTAATATTACAGCAAACTTCAGATATAAAAAAGAAAAAATGGGAAGTGATAATTTTGCAACACGCCATATTGGTCCTCGGGAGGAGGATATCAAAAGTATGCTGGAAACCATCGGTGTTTCCTCTCTTGAAGAGTTAATTGATCAGGCTGTGCCGGCCAATATCCGGTTGGAAAAGCCATTGAAGCTGAAGGATGGACTGACGGAAAGAAAATATTACCGTCGGATTCACGATTTGGCTAAAATGAACAAAGTGTTCAATACCTATATCGGGATGGGGTACTACGACACCATTACGCCCGCTGTCATTCTGCGGAATGTTTTGGAAAACCCGGTTTGGTACACTTCCTATACACCTTACCAGGCCGAGATTTCTCAGGGGAGGCTGGAAGCTTTGTTGAATTTTCAAACCATGGTTTGTGAGCTGACGGGGATGGAACTGGCGAATGCCTCCTTGCTTGATGAAGCGACTGCAGCAGCCGAAGCCATGGTGATGATGTACAATGGACGGTCCAGAGCTAAAGCCAAAGCCGGTGCCAATGTGGTTTTGATTGATGAAAATATGTGGCCGCAGACATTGGAAGTACTTCAGACACGAGCCATGCCGTTAAACATTGATTTGAGGATTGGTGCTATTGGTGACTTTGCTTTTGATGAGCAGGTTATTGGAGCCATGTTGCAATATCCGAACGCCAATGGCGAAATTTTGTCTTATGACAACTGGGTGGAACAGGCCCATGCTGTGGATGCCAAAGTGGCTGTGGCGGCAGATTTGCTTAGCCTGGCCTTGTTAACACCTCCGGGAGAATGGGGAGCCGACATTGTTTTTGGAAGCTCACAACGCTTTGGCGTACCTATGGGCTATGGAGGTCCGCATGCCGCTTTCTTTACAGCCCGTGCCGAGTACAAGCGGATTATGCCCGGCCGAATCATTGGCGTTTCAAAAGATAAGCATGGTAATCATGCTTTACGCATGGCTCTGCAAACACGTGAACAGCATATCAAACGCGAAAAGGCAACTTCTAATATCTGTACAGCCCAGGCGCTGCTGGCTACGATGGCCGGTTTTTACGGGGTGTATCATGGTCCGGAAGGAATCCGTGGAATTGCCGAACGGGTGCATGCCATCGCTGTTTTGCTGGACAAGCAAATAAGCGCACTGGGCTACCAGCAGTTGAATCAGAATTATTTTGACACCATTCGTTTTGCGCTGCCCAAGCACGTTAAACGCGAAGACATTGAGTGGCTTTCGCATGAGCTGGAAATGAACTTCCGTTATTTTGAAAATGGGGAAGTTGGTTTAAGCATCGACGAAACCACCAACCTGGAAGATATTAACTGGATTATTGAGGTGTTTGCCAAAGCTGCAAACAAACGTTATCCGCATATTCTGGACTATCCGGAAGTGTGTGCGATTGATGCGGCCTTTTTGCGCCAGTCTTCATTTATGAAGCAGGAGGTGTTTAAAAAGTACCGTTCGGAAACCGAGATGCTGCGCTACATTAAAAAGTTGGAGCATCGTGATATTTCTCTGGCACACTCCATGATTCCACTGGGCTCATGCACCATGAAACTGAATGCAGCAACCGAAATGTTGCCACTTAGCTGGTTTGAGTTTAGCAGTATTCACCCTTTTGTGCCTAAGAATCAGGCTCGCGGCTACCATGAAATGATGGAGGAGCTGCGACGTGATTTGGCTGAAATTACTGGTTTTGCTGATGTGAGTCTGCAGCCAAACTCAGGGGCAGCTGGTGAGTACGCCGGATTAATGGTAATCCGCCAGTACCACCTAAGCCGTGGAGATGATCATCGGAATGTGGTGTTGATTCCCGCCTCGGCGCATGGAACCAATCCGGCAAGTGCCGTAATGGCCGGGATGAATGTTGTGGTGGTGCCTTGCGATGAAAAGGGAAATGTGGATGTAGAAGCTCTTCGTCAGAAAGCGGAAGAATATAAAGATACCCTTTCAGCTTTTATGGTTACTTATCCGTCAACGCACGGGGTGTTTGAAGCATCGATTGTAGAAATGTGCGAAATCATTCATCAATATGGTGGTCAGGTTTACATGGATGGTGCCAACATGAATGCGCAAGTGGGCTTAACCAATCCCAAGCGGATTGGTGCCGATGTTTGTCACCTGAATTTGCATAAAACTTTTGCCATTCCACACGGTGGTGGTGGTCCGGGTGTTGGCCCTATTGGAGTGGCCGCGCATTTGGTGGAATTCCTGCCATCGCATCCGGTTATGAATAATGGACATGTTGGAATTTCAGCTGTTTCGGCAGCGCCATGGGGTAGTGCCTCTGTGCTGCCTATTACTTATGGATATATTAAAATGCTGGGCGCTGATGGCTTGACCAAGTCCACAGAAATTGCCATTTTGAATGCCAATTATATTGCCAGTCAGTTGAAAGATACATACGGCATTTTATATGTTGGAGAAAAGGGACGGGTGGCACACGAAATGATTCTGGAGTGCCGTCATTTGAAGGCAGATTCAGGAATTACCGAAGCTGATATTGCCAAGCGTTTGATGGATTATGGCTTCCATGCACCAACGCTCTCATTTCCGGTTCATGGTACTTTGATGATTGAGCCAACCGAAAGCGAATCGAAAGAGGAGCTGGATCGTTTCATTGAGGCATTAAAATCGATTTTCGAAGAAATTCAAGCCATCATCCGGGGTGAATCGGACAAGGAAGACAACCCGCTGAAAAATGCGCCGCACACGGCTGATACCGTAACAGCTGACAACTGGGAGCATGCTTACAGTCGCCAGCAGGCAGCCTTCCCGTTGTTGTGGCAAAAAGAAAATAAATACTGGCCACCAGTTGGCCGTGTAGACGATGCTTATGGTGATCGCAACTTGATGTGTACCTGCGATCCGATAGAATCTTATCAATAGTTACTTGATCATGACTGCTGTTTCGTATCTTTACAGCAGTCATTTTTTTTACCATGATAGTATATCCGATTGCCAAAATTAATTTGGGTCTTTTGGTTACAGAGAAACGACCCGATGGATTTCATAATATAGAGACCGTTTTTTACCCTGTCCCGATTCAGGATGCCTTGGAAGTGGTCGAATCTGACGCTTTTAGCATTGTAATTTCAGGGATTGATTTGAAGGAAGACTTTGAAAAAAATCTGGTTGTGAAAGCCTATCAGTTGCTGAAAACGGATTTTCAGTTACCTCCGGTGAAAATTCATTTGCACAAGAATATTCCGGTAGGAGCGGGTCTTGGCGGAGGTTCGTCGGATGCAGCCTACATGCTGCTTCTTTTAAATGAGCTTTTTCAACTGAAGCTTTCCGAAGAGCAATTGTTGGCTTATGCCTTGCAATTGGGGAGCGATTGTCCGTTTTTTATTCGCCAGAAACCGGCTCTTGCCCGTGGTCGCGGGGAGTTGCTGGAAGAGGTTCATCTGAATTTATCTGACTACT
Organism: uncultured Sunxiuqinia sp.; assembly: GCF_947495665.1. Classification (GTDB taxonomy): domain Bacteria; phylum Bacteroidota; class Bacteroidia; order Bacteroidales; family Prolixibacteraceae; genus Sunxiuqinia; species Sunxiuqinia rutila. The sequence continues at coordinate 127,859 of NZ_CANLZV010000004.1, read as the reverse complement.
ACCTGGCTGTTGTAAAGCCTCCTATCCATATTTCTACCCCGGAAGCCTATAAAAATATTGTACCCGGAATGAGTAGAATGTCCCTGAAAGCTTTGATTCTATTTCCCGTTTCAAAATGGAAGGGCAACCTTCAAAATCAATTTGAGCAGGTTGTCTTTGAGAAGCATCCTGAAGTAAAGGCCATCAAAGAAAAATTATACCAGCTGGGAGCCACTTTCGCCTTAATGTCCGGAAGTGGTTCGGCGGTGTATGGTCTTTTCCGCTCCGAGAAGAAGAATCTGGCGGCTCATTTCCCGGATGATTACGAAGTGTTTAGCCAGGAATTATAAGGATTTTAAGATTTCATTAAGATTAAACTCAGAAACTTTAACAGTCTCGTTCGTAACTTTTGCTCTTTTCGTGAGTCTTTTGATTAGAAAACAATTAGAAACACACACGAAAGTCTTGAAGCTATGAAACGATTCGTTAAACAAATTTTAGTATTGGCTCTTTTTGCTGCTGTTTTGGCGGGCATGCAGAGTAGAGCAAGGAGCGATTTGATGAAAGCAGAAGTTGAGCCGGCATTGGAGCTCGAAAGCTGGATGGTGGATGAGTTTTTCTGGAACCGGGGAACAATGGACTGGACTCCGGCAATTGATCAGACGCTGGCACTTGAAGCCTGGATGGTGGATGATAACTACTGGCAATAGAACAAGAGGGGATGCCCGGCGGTTGAAAACAAATAAAAAAAGGGGCTTAAGCCCCTTTTTTTTTATAATGGTTTGATTTCAAGCATCAAATGTTTCTTCGGAATTTTCTCTCCCGGTTTAACATGCACTTTTACAATTTGGCCATCAAATGGCATTTGAACGTTGTTGTGCATTTTCATCGCTTCCAGGATCAACAGGCTATCACCTTCTTTCAGTTTTTCACCCGCTTTTACATGCACATCAATGATGGTGCCTGGGATGAATGAATAGATAAGGTTTTCATCGGGGGTTGCCCAAATCGGTCTGTTCCGGTATTTGCGCGTGTACTCAGTCAAGTACTTTGCGCTATGAACGATTATCGTTTCGTATTTCTTTTCAGTCATACTTCTTGTTTTAATTTAAAATGGAGGAATTCCGTGCTTTTTGCTTGGTCCGCTCACCGCTTTGTTCGCAGACACTTGCAGGGCGTGAAGCAACATTTTGCGGGTATCTTCAGGTTCGATAACCTCATCGATGTATCCTCTTGCTGCTGCCACATACGGGTTGGCAAATTTTTCTTTGTACTCCTCAATTTTAACCTGACGCATGGCATCCGGATCTTCTGCTTCGCTGATTTCCTTACGGAATACGATGTTCGCAGCTCCTTCAGGGCCCATAACGGCAATTTCGGCTGTAGGCCATGCAAATACGAAGTCGGCACGCAGGTGACGCGAGTTCATGGCAATATAACCTCCACCGTAAGCCTTGCGGATAATCACGGTGATTTTTGGAACAGTGGCTTCACTGTAAGCATACAGAATTTTTGCACCATGGCGAATTACACCGGCATGCTCCTGGTCAACGCCCGGAAGATAGCCTGGTAAGTCTTCTAAAGTGATGATTGGGATGTTGAAAGCGTTACAGTAGCGAATGAAGCGGGCTGCTTTATCCGAGCTGTCGCAATCCAATACTCCGGCCAATACTTTAGGCTGGTTGGCGACAAAACCAACTGTTTCTCCGTTCAAGCGACCAAATCCGATAACGATGTTTGGAGCAAACAATTCCATGATTTCAAAGAACTCAGAATCGTCGGTGATGGCTCCAATAATGTCACGAATGTCATAAGGCATTTTAGGATCGCCGGGAACGATATTCTCAATTTTTGTCTTCTTCTTCGGAAGTTGAGGCTCAATTTTCGTTGCTTTTTGCTTGTTGTTCCATGGAATGTAAGCCATCAATTTCTTGATTTGATCAAAGCATTCCAATTCGCTTTCAGCATAGAAGTGGGCGTTCCCGGTCACTTCAGCATGAACTTTAGCTCCTCCAAGCTCTTCCATGGAGATTTCCTCGCCAAGTACCGTTTTGATGACACTTGGTCCGGTAATAAACATTTTGGAGATGTTATTTACCACAAATACAAAGTCAGTTAAAGCAGGAGAGTATACGGCTCCACCGGCGCAAGGGCCCAGAATAACTGAGATTTGAGGGATCACACCAGAGGCCAGGGTGTTGCGGAAGAAGATTTCGCCATAACCTGCCAGGGAGTCAACACCTTCCTGAATACGGGCACCACCAGAGTCGTTGATACCGATTAAAGGCACGCGCATTTTAAGGGCGTGATCCATGATTTTTGTGATTTTCCGGGCGTGCATTAAGCCCAGTGACCCACCGGCTACGGTGAAATCTTGTGCAAAAATACAAATCGGAGAACCATGAATTGTTCCTGTTCCGATGATGACACCATCGCCATGCAATTTTTTCTTTTCCATGTCAAAATCGCGGCCAACGTGCTCAACAAACAGGTCGTACTCGTGAAATGAACCCTCGTCAAGGATGTATAAAATACGTTCGCGGGCCGTGAGTTTCCCCATGGCTACTTGCTTCTCAATGGCTTTTTCACCACCACCTTTGAGAACTTCACTTTTCCTTTTTCGAAGGTCAAGGATATTCCGTTTCAACGACATATCATATAGTTTTAATTAAAAAAAATGTCTCGTTTTTGTTTGAGACCGTTATGATTTTGTGTTTAGTTTTATGTTCTTCAACGGGTCAAAATTAGAACTTTTTCAAACACATTACTACATTTTTAAAACATTTGATGTTAGCTCTTACGAGAGAGTTAATATTTGGTTTTGAACAATTTGATATATCGTTTGAAGGTTCGCTTAGCGGCTTCCCCATTTGTACATGTATGCGGCCAGTGCACCGAAAAGGATGTTAGGGATCCATGCGCCCATCAAGGGGGAAACGGCTCCTGACAGTGCAAAAACGGTGGATATTTGCATAAACATGATGTAGGTGAAGGCTTGCAGAATTCCTAAGCCAAGATGAAGGCCAAGTCCTCCTTTTACTTTTCGCGAAGCCAGCGATGCTCCGATGATCGTCAGGATAAAGGCGGAGAAGGGGCCTGCAAAACGCCGGTGTTTTTCAATTTCAAATTCGGTGGTATTCACCCCGCGCAGCTTCATGTCTTTAATTTCATCATTCAGGTCAGGCAGTATCATGGTTTCCACAACATTTTTCATGACCCGGTAGTCTTCAGGTGTCATATTTAAAGTGGTATCCAGCTTGGTACCGGTGTCGATGGTTTCCGTGTAGCCGTCAATATCGCGAATGACATAATTATTAACGGTCCACTTTTTATCTTCCCGGTCCCATTTGATGTAGTCGGCTTCAAGCTTCGACTTCAATTTTCCTTCTTCAAACTTTTCAATGGTAAACTTATACCCCACATCATTGGAGGTATTGTAGCTTTGCATATAAATAAAAACGCCCGGAGAGAGTTGTCGGTGAATGTTTCTTTCCAGGTAGTTTCGGGGCGAATCGATATAGGTGCTTCTGAATTCGATCCTTTTTTTATTCGACGGCGGAATAATGTAGTTGCCCAGTGTGTAAGAGAAAAGTGCAATCATAAAGGCCGAAACCATGTACGGACGCATGAGCCGGGCATAAGAAACGCCGCTACTCAAAATAGCAATGATCTCCGAGTTGTAGGCCATCTTCGAGGTAAAGAAGATGACGGCAATGAATGTAAACAGCGCGCTGAATAAGTTGGCGTAGAAGGGAACGAAATTCAGGTAATAGTCAAAAATAATGACGTTGATAGGCGCGTCTTTCGAAATAAATTCGTCCAGGTTTTCCGAGACGTCAAACACCATGGCAATGCTGATGATTAGTGCAATGGAGTAAAAGAATGTTCCGAGAAACTTCTTTATGATGTAAATGTCAATGGTTTGCAGTCTGGGTATTTTCATAGGGCCCACTAGTTTTCTTTATGCTGAAAAATTTATAATCGCCTGCCAAGTTTTTGAACCAGCTCTTCTTTCCACTCTTTGAAGGTGTTTGCCAGAATTTGCTGGCGGGCTTCCTTAACCAGCCACAAGTAAAAGGCCAGGTTATGCTGGCTGGCAATTTGTGCACCCAGCATTTCATTAGAAACAATAAGGTGACGTAAAAAAGCCTTCGAATAGTGCTGGTCCACAAAAGAAGTGCCATCGGGGTCAACCGGAGAGAAATCGTTGGCCCATTTCCGGTTCTTAATGTTGATAATGCCGTTTTTCGTGAACAGCATACCGTTTCGCCCGTTGCGGGTAGGCATTACACAATCAAACATGTCCACGCCACGATCAATGGCTTCCAGAATGTTGATGGGGGTTCCAACGCCCATCAGGTAGCGGGGCTTTTCTTTGGGCAGAATCGGATTAACCACATCAATCATGGCGTACATGTCTTCCTCGGATTCGCCTACCGACAATCCGCCAATGGCATAACCATCACTGGGGATGGAGCTGACGTGTTTGGCAGCCGCTTCCCGAAGATCCGGATAAACGGCCCCCTGAACGATGGGGAAAAGGGATTGCTGGTGCCCGTAAAGCGGGCTGGTTTTTTCCATTTGGTTGACACAACGCTCAAGCCAGCGTTGGGTTAGTCCCAGCGATTTTTTGGCGTAATCGTAATCAGCATCCCCTGGCGTACACTCGTCAAAGGCCATGATAATGTCGGCGCCGATCTGACGTTGAATGTCAATGACGCTTTCGGGCGTAAACAAGTGACGCGATCCGTCAATATGAGACTGAAATTTAGCTCCTTCTTCGCTTAGCTTGCGGATGTCTCCCAGTGAAAAAACCTGAAAACCGCCACTGTCGGTCAGAATGGGGCCATCCCATCCGTTAAATTTATGCAGGCCGCCAGCCTCTTGAATGATCTCGGTTCCGGGGCGCAGATACAAATGGTAGGTGTTTCCAAGAATGATTTGTGCTTGAATATCGTCTTTTAATTCTTTAACATGAATTCCTTTGACTGATCCGGCTGTTCCAACCGGCATGAAAATAGGTGTTTCAATTGCCCCGTGGTCTGTTTCCAATCTTCCAGCCCGGGCTTGGCTGTTAACTGCTTGATGTTGAAGCGTAAAGTCCATGCATTAATTTTTGAGTGCTCAAAGATAGGCATAAAAGTTAAACCACCAGAAAGCCACGCTTCTGGCTGGTCATTATTTTAATTTAAAAAAACGGAATTAAATGTGTTTGATTGTTAAATTTGCGAGTAAAATCTGAACATGAACTGCGACTTCTTTAACCGAACAACGTTGGAATGGATTGCCCCGGCCATTTTCTTTGGAGCTGTGGTGGTTGAGTTGTTCTTTCTATTGTTTTTCTATCTCCGTTTGTTGTTGATAAAAAAAACATCACCGCAACAGGCAGAGCGGTCGGTGAGTGTTTGCCTGGCGGTACGTAACGAAGAAGAGCGCATTGAAGCGGTGCTGACGCAGTTGCTGGAGCAGGATTATTCGAACTATGATGTGATTGTGGTGGATGATTTCTCCGAAGATTGCACCATTCAGAAGGTCGCTCAGCTGGCCAAAAAATTTCCCCGGTTAAAATTCACCTCTATTTGTCAGGAAACCAATTTCTCTGAAAAGCTTTCCATCAATCTGGCGATGAAAGCCTCCAACTCGGAGTTGGTATTGTTTGTAAGGCCCGACAGTCATCAGATTAATCGGCAGTTTCTGAAAAAGGCGAATGAACAGGTGGGCGATTCAAGCTTGCTGATTAATTACACCAATGTTTTGGCACAACGAAATGTGTGGAATAAACTGTGTCGATTGGAGCGTTTTTCTGCTTTCTTAAGCTCGGCTGCCTATTCATTGGGAGGTTTGCCTGTTATTTATCAGGATAGTAACGTGCTTTTTCAACGGGCCATTTATTTTAACCAATCTGGCTTTAAAGGGAAGATGAACGACCATTTTGCTAACCTGGAATTGGTTTTGAATGCTGCGGTCAAGAAGAAGGTAAAGGTTTCTGTGGATACTGAAACCTGTGTACGGGAAAATACCGAGACGGAATCGAGCGATTTTTCAGCTTTAATAAAAAAGAAAATTTGTCTGAACCGGCAGTTGCGATTTGGAGCCCGGTTGCTTCATGGGCTGGCCGATGTCTTTAAGTTACTGTTTGTCGGACTAGGGACCTGGCTGTTAGTTGTGGAGCCTCAGAATTGGCCGTTTTTTGTAATTCCAGCCTTTTTTGTCCTTTTTTTACAACTTTTTATTGTCAAAACTATGTCAGCCCGTTTGAAGGAAGATAAAATCTTTTTATCTTCGTTTGTGTACGTTTATATCAGGCCGATAATTAGTTTGTTGCATGGTATAAAAATTTACATCCATCATAAACGAAATAAATGGAATTAAATCCTAATTTGTCCGATAAGGCCCAACAGGATTACGCGCTAGTCGAGTCCGCCTTGGAAGGAGATGAAAAAGCGTTTGCAAAGCTGTTGAGTAAGTATAAGGATGCCATTTATTTTATGCTCCTGAAAATGGTCAATAATAAGAACGATGCCGAAGACCTGACCATCGAAGCTTTTGGTAAAGCATTTAAAAATCTGCATCAGTATTCACCTAGCTACGCCTTTAGTACCTGGCTGTTTAAGATTGCCTCAAACAATTGCATCGATTTCTTGCGTAAGAAGAAGGGCGTGCACGTTTCGATTGAAAGCAATCCGGAAAGCAATGAAAATGAGCAGTCGGTTCGACTCAAATCGAAAGACCCGAACCCGGAGGAAAAACTGATTCGTATTCAAAAGGCCATTTTACTACGTCGCATCGTTCATAAACTAAAACCGCGCTACCGCACCTTGGTGGAACTTCGTTATTTTCGTGAATATTCGTATGAGGAAATTGCAAAAGAGCTAAATTTGCCGCTCGGAACAGTAAAAGCTCAGTTGTTCAGAGCACGGGAAATGCTTTTTAAAATGATTGAATCTACCGAGATTGATGATCAGGAAGAGTAAGTTCGTAGCTTGCAGCTTGTTTATTTTGTTTCGAGGCTAAATTGAAGACATCTTCAAGGGTCAGCGGTTTTGTAATTTTATTATACGCATATTCTATGGAAATCATCACGAAATATTTTCCGGATTTAACAAGTCAGCAACAGGAGCAATTGTCACAATTGGGAGCATTGTACAGCGAGTGGAACGAAAAAATTAATGTCGTTTCCCGCAAGGACATCGATCATTTGTATGAGCGCCATGTACTGCATTCGTTGGCCATTGCCAAATACATCCGGTTTGAACCGGGAACCTCCATCATGGATGTTGGAACGGGAGGTGGTTTCCCGGGCATTCCATTAGCGATTCTTTTTCCTGAAACCAATTTTTTTCTGGTCGATTCCATTGCCAAGAAGATTAAAGTGGTTGAAGGAGTGAGCCAGAGTCTGGGCTTAACCAATGTTCGGGCGGAGCAGAACCGGGCAGAAAAAGTGCCCGGGCAATTTGACTTTGTTGTCAGCCGGGCGGTCACTGCTTTCCCAAAATTTGTTTCGCTGGTGCGCAAGAAAATCAGTAAGGTTCAGCATAATTCATTAGCGAATGGTATTTTATACCTGAAGGGTGGCGATTTTGACGATGAGCTGGAAGCCTTCAGGAAAAAGGTATCGGTTTACCCTTTGAGTGACCAATTTGAGGAGGAGTTTTTTGAAACGAAAAAGCTGATTCATTTACGACTCTAATTTCATGCAATACCGCTGGCTGTGGCATGACCTTGGCTGTAACGCAGGAATTGCTGCCAGCGAAGGATTGGACTGACTGACTATAAAAATGTTGCTGGAACCCGAGCCGGATGAAGAATTCGTATGAAAACCCGTGAAAATTCCTGACAATATTTTGGAAGGAATCAAAAAAGAATTATTTTTGCAGTCCAAAATAAGCGAGAGTACATCACACATAAAAATATTGACAAATGAAAAGGACATTTCAACCATCTAACAGAAAGCGCAGAAATAAACATGGATTTCGTGCGAAAATGGCTTCTGTCGGCGGTCGCAAAGTTTTGAAATTGCGTCGTGCGAAAGGAAGAAAGAAATTGACTGTTTCTGACGAACCACGTCATAAGCGTTAAGACACTGAAAAAACTTAAATACATTGAAAGGTGAAGAATAACTATTCTTTGCCTTTTTTTGTTGGGCCATGTTGAATAGGTCAGCCGAAAGATGCCGGGAGACCGAAGTTGGTTGGCAGGCTTGAAACTATCCTCCGAGCGGGTATGAGTTGACCAAAACGTTAAGCTGATAACCCATTGTGCCAGATATTCGGATTAAATTTTAATCGCATTTCCACATACTAATTTTTAAGCTATTTTTGTTTCATAAGAAGATTAAATGCTTACCCTATGAGTTTTAAGGCGTACCTGGCAAGTAAGAGTTTCTGGATAAGTGTCTTACTGGCAATTGTTATTACGGTGATGCTGTTGTTGATCACCATATTCGGATTGCGAATTTATACCAACCATGGTGAAGCTTATGCCGTACCCGATTTTTCGGGCATGCAGCTTGAGCAAGTGAAAATGAAAGTGGTGGAGGATGAGTTGCTTTTTGATGTCGTGGATTCCTTGTACATTAAAGATGCAGCGCCTGGAGCAGTCATTGACCAAGTGCCTGCAGCCGGAGCCATGGTGAAGCGTGGACGTACTATTTTTTTGACCATTTGCGCGTCTAAACCGGAGCAGGTTGCTATGCCCAAACTGACCGATATTTCGTATCGTCAGGCCATGAACCTGATGATGAGTTTCGGCTTGAATGTTGGGAATGTGGATTATGTGCCTAGCGAGTTTCCAAACCTGGTGTTGGAACAGAAACTTCAAGGGAAACCGGTGAAACAAGGAACCTTGGTCAACAAGGGGGCTAATATTGATTTAACGGTGGGGCAAAGTCGCTTTGGTGAAGCTACTGAAGTTCCGGATTTATTAGGTGTTCGGCTGGATCAAGCCACTGAGTTGACTGCAGTGTCGTTCCTGAATTTGGGAGCAATTATTTATGATGACTCTTTTGAAACGGCTGAAGATAGTGCCAGCGCACGTGTGTGGCAGCAACGTCCGGCCCCGGCCCCGGGCGCAAAAATTGAGCAGGGAGCGTCAATCGATATCTGGTTGACCGTGGATGAGGAGAAACTAAAGTTGGAAGAAGAAGAGGAATTTTAAGGATGGTTGAAGATAAAAATACAGACTTCAGTGAAGAGCTGGATGAGTCGGAAGAAGGTGCTTTGTATGAGCACTATAAGCTGATGGTAGATGCCGGGCAGAAATTGCTTCGGGTGGATAAATTTCTGGTAAACCGGATCGACAATGCTTCGCGAAGCCGGATTCAAGCGGCGGCCGAAGCCGGTAATATTCTGGTTAACGGACAGGCTGTCAAGTCAAATTATAAAGTTAAGCCTGGGGATGAAGTGGCCATTGTAATGGATTTTCCCCGGCGTGAGTTGAAGATTATACCGGAACATATTCCTTTAGATATTGTGTACGAAGACGACCAGTTGCTGGTGGTCAATAAGCAGCCTGGTTTGGTGGTTCATCCCGGACACGGGAATTACAGCGGAACATTGGTTAATGCCCTGGCCTATTATTACCAGGACCTGCCGCTTTTCAAAACAACAGATCCGCGTCCCGGACTGGTACACCGCATTGATAAAAATACTTCGGGCTTAATGGTGGTCGCTAAAACCGAATTGGCCAAAGTGAAGTTGTCTCAACAGTTTTTTGATAAAACAACGAAACGACAGTATGTTGCGTTGGTTTGGGGAACACCCAAAGAACCCACGGGCACCATTGAAGGAAATATTGGGCGCAGTGTGAAAGACCGGCAGGTTTTTACCGTGTATCCTGAAGGGGAACATGGCAAACATGCGGTAACACACTACAAGGTTTTGGAAGAGCTGGGCTATGTTACCCTGGTTCAGTGCCAGCTGGAAACCGGCCGTACGCACCAGATCCGGGTACATATGAAATACCTGGGGCATCCGCTTTTTAACGATGATACCTATGGTGGCAATCAGGTACTACGGGGAACCACTTTTGCCAAATACAAGCAATTTGTACACAACTGTTTTAACGTGTTGCCTCGCCAGGCCTTGCATGCCAAAACACTCGGGTTTATTCACCCGGTAACAGGCGAGGAAATGCTTTTCGATTCCGAATTGCCGGAAGACATGAGCCAGGCGATTGACAAATGGCGTGCTTACATTGCTAACAGAAATATTGATTAACGGATGAAAAAGAATATTGCAGTGGTGTACGGAGGCGATTCCTCCGAATATGTGGTATCGGTGAATAGCAGCAAAAATGTCTTTCAGTCGATTGATCCGGAATTGTTTCAGCCTTGGGCTGTGGAAATGAAAGGAGCCGACTGGAAATTGGTGGTTGATGGGGAGCCGGTGGCGGACATCAACAAGCAGGATTTTTCAGTTCACTACCAAAATGAGCACATCCGGTTCGATTATGCTTACATCACCATTCATGGCACACCGGGTGAGGATGGTATTTTGCAGGGCTACTTCGATTTGTTGAAAATTCCCTATTCCACTTGCGGCGTGCAATCATCAGCGCTTACCTTCAATAAGTATTACTGCAGCAACTATTTACGCAATTTCGATCTGGCTATGGCCAAATCCGTTCGCCTAACCAAAGGGGATGTGATTGACGAGGATGTCTTGGTTGAAGAGCTGGGTTTGCCTGTTTTTGTAAAACCCAATGCCGGTGGTTCCAGTTTTGGAATAACCAAGGTGAAGACGAAGTCTGACCTGAAAGTAGCTATTGAAGCCGCTTGGAAAGAAAGCAACGAAGCCTTGGTTGAAGAGTTTATTGAAGGACTTGAAATTACCAGTGGACTTGTGAAGCTGAAGAATGAGTCGTTTTTGTTTCCGGTAACCGAAGTGATCCCCAAGAATGAGTTCTTCGATTTTGAGGCGAAATACACCAAAGGCGCAACGCTTGAAATTACACCTGCTCGTATTTCCGAATCGCTGACTGAAACCTGTCAGCAGCTTTCATCGCGTATTTACGACCTTTGCAATTGCAAGGGAATTGTCCGGATCGATTATATCCTGAAGGATGGTGTTTTTTATTTCCTGGAAGTAAATACCACACCGGGAATGACCGCAACAAGTTTTATTCCTCAGCAGATTGAAGCCATGGGAATGCAACTGAAAGACATCATAAGCAAGATTATAAAAGACCAGGTTTGTTGAAAACTAGTCCTTATAAATTCCTGAGGGAGATTATAAAAGGTCTCCTTTTTTTTTACCTTTAAAGTTCGTTTCTCGAACCAATTAGCTTTTCGAAAGAAATTGAAAATCAACACGTATAGTATTTGCAGATATGGCCACAGATAAAAAAAGCAATCAAAAAGTTTCCTCCCTAGAACAGCTCAACGCGCAATATGGCAAGTTGCCCCCCCAGGCAATTGATGTTGAAGAAGCCGTTTTGGGTGCCTTAATGTTGGAGCGGGATGCTTATGTTACGGTGGCTGATGTGATTGACACGCCTAGTTTTTACAAGGAAGAACACAAAAAGATTTTTGATGCCATCAAGTATTTGTCCACCCACGAAAAGCCGGTTGACTTGTTGATGGTAACTCAGCAATTGCGCGACATGGCGCAGCTGGATGCTGTTGGTGGTCCGCTGTACATTACCCAATTAACCAGTCGTGTGGCGTCGGCGGCTCACATCGAATTCCATGCCCGCATTATTGCCCAGAAATACATTCAACGCGAATTGATCCGGGTGTCATCGGAGATTCAAACCAGTGCCTATGATGACAATATGGATGTGGATGATTTGATTGACTTTTCGGAAACGGCTCTTTTTAAAGTTGCGGAAGGAAACATCAAAAAAGAAACCCTGCCAATTAAACCCATTCTGAAAGAAGCTGCGCGCTTGATTGAAGAAGCATCGAAGCGCGAAGATGGCTTGAGCGGGGTGCCCAGCGGATTTACTGCTTTGGACCGAATGACTTCAGGATGGCAGAAAACCGACTTGGTGATTATCGCCGCACGTCCGGCGATGGGTAAGACGGCTTTCGTACTTTCCATGGCTCGGAACATGGCTGTTGAGCATCGGGCTCCGGTAGCGGTTTTCTCGCTGGAGATGTCCTCGGTGCAGTTGGTTAACCGTTTGATTGCGGCCGAAACGGAGCTGGGATCCGAAAAAATTAAGAATGGTAGCCTTGTCGATTGGGAGTGGGAACACTTTAACCGGAAGCTGAACGTGCTGGAAGATGCCCCGCTGTTTATCGACGATACGCCTGCCTTGTCCATTTTTGAATTCCGGGCCAAGTGCCGGCGCTTGAAAATGCAACACAATATTGGTGCGGTGATTGTTGACTACTTGCAGCTGATGACGGCAGGTGATGCCGGACGCGGAAGCCGTGAGCAGGAGGTGAGTATGATTTCCCGCTCGCTGAAAGCCATTGCCAAGGAGCTGGATATCCCGATTTTGGCACTTTCGCAGCTAAACCGTTCGGTGGAATCGCGCGAAGGGAAACGGCCACAGCTTTCCGACTTGAGGGAATCCGGTGCGATTGAGCAGGATGCCGACTTGGTGTTGTTTATTCACCGTCCGGAATACTACGGAATTACAGAGGATGAAAACGGGAATTCGCTGATTGGTGTGGCCGAGATTATTATTGCCAAACACCGTAACGGTTCGGTGGGCGATGTGCAGCTGGCCTTTAAGAAACAAAACGTGAAGTTTGCCGATTTGGAAACGGTTATTCCGGAGGAAATTGGCGATGGAAACTTTGGACAAACCTTTGGGTCAAAAATGAATGATGACACGGGAGGCATGGAAATGCCGGTCAACAGTGGTTTTGAGTCCGAAAATAGCGATTCATATGGAATGCCTAAAGCAGACGATATTCCTTTTTAAACGCCTGAAGAAGGGCTTGCTGGTCCTTTTTCTTTCGTTGTTCTTCGCCCAGAGCAGCTGGGCTGTTTATTTGTTGGTTCCCATGGATCAGCAACAGCAAAATCACTTAAAAGCTTACGGAATTGCCTACTGGACGCTGGAGCAGGCCATTGAAGTAAAATGGTTACTCAACTACCGCGGCGGCAGTTTTTTAATACCCTATTACCAGGAAATTGAAAGCGAATGTTTGGTTCGCGGTGTTCGCGTTGAAAAGCTGGCAGATGCACAGGTCAATCAATTGTTGGCCGAGATAGGTCGGGCTGAGGTAAACCAGGATGCCATAAGCATGCAAAAAGCACCCAAAATTGCGGTATATTCTCCACCTAACAAACAGCCTTGGGATGATGCCGTGACCTTGGTTTTATCCTATGCCGAAATTCCATACGAGGTGATTTATGACGAAGAAATCCTGACGAATCAGTTGCCGGACTATGATTGGTTGCACTTGCATCATGAAGATTTTACCGGGCAGTTTGGAAAGTTTTTCCGCTCGTACCAGCATATGCCCTGGTACCAGGAGGAAGTGAAGACCAATCAGGAACTGGCCAATAAACTGGGCTTTGCCAAAGTTTCGGAGATGAAACAGGCTGTAACCAACGAAATTCAGGCTTACATTGCTCGCGGCGGCTTTCTATTTGCCATGTGTGCGGCTACCGACACCTACGATATTGCCCGTGCGGCAGATGGAGTGGACATTTGTGAGTCGATGTTTGACGGCGACCCGGCCGACCCGCATCTGAACGATAAGCTCAATTATAACCGCACACTGGCCTTTCGTGATTTTACCGTGGTGAAAGATCCCTTTCAGTATGAGTTTTCGGATATTGATGTTTCTACGAGCCGAAAAGTGACGCCGGCACAAGACTACTTTACCTTGTTTGAATTTTCAGCCAAATGGGACCCTATACCCACCATGCTTACCCAAAACCACGAACGGATCATTAAGGGGTTTATGGGGCAAACCACTGCTTTTAAGCATCAGCTGGTGAAACCGGATGTGCTGGTAATGGGCGAAAATAAGGCAGCCGGTGAGGCCCGTTATATTCATGGCGAAGTAGGGCAGGGCTTCTGGACCTTTTATGGCGGGCACGATCCGGAAGACTACCGTCACCTGGTGGGCGATCCACCAACCGATTTAAACCTACACCCCAACTCTCCGGGCTACCGCCTGATTTTGAATAACATTCTTTTCCCTGCCGCTAAAAAGAAAAAGCAGAAGACTTAAAAGAGGAAAGTTCATAAGTTCCTGAGTACTTAAGTTCATGTGTTATTTCTTCGCGGTTAAGAAGACTGTTTTCAGTTATCGGTTTTCAGTTGACAGTTTTCAAACTTCGTGTGTACGATGATTTGAGCGTCTTCCTGAACTTGTTTCAGGATCGGTTATCGGTTTTCAGTTTGTGCCCAACAGCTGCGCCTTTCTCCGTGTAAGTCGGTGAAAAAAACGCTGTTTTCCTCTGTGGTTAAAATTGGTCATTATAGTCATTATTTGTCAATGATGGACATTGGTTAGATGCTTGATTCCCACTATTTCCATTTGACGTCAGTAGGTTCTCCTTCTGCCTGTTTACTGGATTCTTTGCAGTTAAAAATTGATTTTCAGATAGTCAGCTTTTCGGATTGTGCGTGAGTTCTTGCCTTCGTGATCTCGTGTGTTCTTTCCTTTGCGCTTTCTTTGTGGTTAAGAAGATTGTTATCATATATCGGTTTTCCTTTCCGAGAATTCATGCTTTTGTGTGTCCCTGAATTCGTGTCTGACCGATTTTACCATGTACCCGGCGAGGTCTTGTGTTCGGAGCAAGGTCATATCTTCAATGTATTTTCTGTGTTAGTTCTGCGTATCTTCTGTGTTTAAATACAGAGAAAATACCTTTAGATATCAAGGAATAAACAATGTAGTAGTGGAGATGGTATCAAGCATGTCGCGCGTTAGAGCGAAAAACAAAAAGGGCTGCCCAATAGTTGGACAGCCCTTTAAGTGAATTATTTTGTAGGATTAATTTCCTAATGTGAAGCTTGCAGATCCTGTATCTCCAAAATCACCATCGATGTGTACAATCTCGTTACCATCAAAAACAAGAGAGGCAGCTCCCGTTTCCGGGTAAGTTAGTCCATCGCCGTATTCATCGTAAATTTTGAATGTATAAGTACCATCTTCCAAGCAATGCTTGCTGGTTGCTGAAACAGTACCATCGGCCCAAGGGCCTCCTGATGTTATAACTTCGTCGTCAGCATCCAGAATTTCCCATGTACATTCGCTGGCATAGCCATCAAAAGTAATATTCAGAATTACTTCATTCTCTGAACATGGTGGTTGAATAAAGGTTTCAAGTTTGAAGTAGGGATATTCTACTTTATAAGGATTTGCATATTGCTCGTCAAGTTGAATTTCCAAACCACAATTTTTTCCTAGTGGAGCATTGTCATCCAGTGTAATGGTTAGACTAAGAGTATCTACTCCAGCTGGAAAAGTTAAGGTCTCAGGTACATTGAAAATGTTTGCGGTATCAGCCACTTCTGTAATTGGCACTTCAACTGCTTCCTCTTTGTTGTCTCTAACCACAGTTAGGTCAAACGACAGGACATCTGTTGATTCAAATTCAAACAATGTGGCGTTATTCGAGTAAAAGCGAACGGCAGGGTTATCTGCTGGCACCACTGGGCTTGGCTCAACGGTATCTTCATATTCGCTACAGGCTACCATGGTAGTTGCTAGTAATACGAAGAATGCGAAATATAATTTGTTTATTTTCATAATTTTCAATAATTGGGTGAGACATTAAAGATCTGCTACTGGCTCCGGAGTTGTACCCGCTGGGTTATTATCCGCGTTGGTTAAAGCCGGGTTTGCTTGAATTTCAGCTTCAGGAATTGGCCATAGCAGGTTAGCGTCTTTGGCCGGAATGTTGAATACCATCGTGGCATTCGGGTAGCCTGCACCGCGACGGTCAACACCTTTGTTCAAACGCATAATATCGAACCAGTTTAAGCCTTCGCCCCACAATTCAATCCGACGTTGGTTGAATACTTCTTCCTGAATATCTTCAGGAGATGTGGCTGCGCAAACATAGTCCGGATTGCGGTAAGTCTGGATAAAGTTTTCCAGGGTTGTTTTTCCATTTGCTCCGCTCATGGCTTCCGCTTCGGCTTTAATCAGGTACATCTCTTCGATGCGCATCAAAGGAACGTCGTTGGCATTGGTTGATGTTTCAACCACGTTTTGGTAAGGAGCAAATTTTACTTGCGTGTAAGGAACATAGCCAATGCTAATCATTGCTTCAGCTTGCTCTTCATTCAAGTTAGGAGAGCTCAGAGTCTCATCGATCCACCATCCTTTGCGAACATCTGTTGCCGGGATTGATTCGAAAAGAAGTTTATTAATCTGCTTTCCTCCGGAATAATTGGCATATCCCCAGTTTAGAGAACCAATGTGTGAGATCCAGTTCACAATACCAGAAGTTACTACACGGTCGGTTTCAGCAATAATAATTCCCCACATCCAATTGTCTTCGTCTACTGTCCAGAAAGCTGGTTTATTGGCTGCATCAAGACCACTAGGTGTGGCATTTGAAAGTTCAATAGCTTTGCTGGCATCTGCAGCAGCTTCAGCCCAGTTCTGCATAGTCAGGTTAATCCGGGCGCGAAGACCGTAGGCTACGGCTAAGTCAATGTAACGTTTGTCTTTGCGGTTGATGCCTTGTTCCTTTGCCGAGCTCAGGAAAGTAATGGCTTTGTCAATATCAGAAGTAATTAAGTCATACACTTCTTTTACACTTGAGCGTGCTGCACCTTCCAAAGCAGCTACACCCGCATTTTCATTCGTAATGATTGGTACACAAGGAGCCGCTTCATTCCCCACATAGTTGAATTGGTACAACTGAGCCAATACCCAGTAGCTAAAGGCACGTGTGGCCAATCCTTGTCCTAAATAGAATTGAGAAGTTGGGTCTTCCACTTCTTCGTCGATAGATCCAACTACATTGTTCGCCATGTTGATGATGGCGTACATGTTGTTCCAGGTGATTTGGCCTTCGCGGGATGCTTTCTCCCGGTCAGAGTAGTCCAGGCTGTTGCCTGACCAGTTGTAACCGTTGTCTTCCGATACTACATCGTAGCCGTTGGCATCGGTAAACATCATGATGGCCGGGTAGCCAAAGTCATTGTGACGTTCAGACCCCAAAGCATCTTCATTGGGGGCAAATTGCGAAAATTGAGCAAAAATAGAGTTTACTCCGGCTTCTGCTTTCGACGGGTCGTTTTCCACCACCTCTTCTTTTTGGGAAGACGTTATTTCGTCTCCTTCGGGCAGCATGTCCAGGTCTTCGCACCCAGTAAGGGCGAAGGAAAAGGATGCGATTAACGCAAGGAAATATGTTTTATTAAAAGTCATAATTGTCAATTTTTTATTAGAATGTTAAATTGATACCTCCAGAAATGGTGCGAATTGGTGTGTAGCGCGCCGTTGTTGCTGTGGTATAACTTTGACGTGGATCCAAGCCTTTACGACTTGACAGTAAAGCGATGTTATCCGCAGCAAAATAAACGCGGATTTTATCAAAACTTACTGATTGTGCCATGTTTGAAGGCAAAGTGTAACCTACTGTAATGTTGTTCAAGCTCAGGTAGTCAGAGCTTGTCAGGAAGCGGGTAGACTGAGAGCTGGCATACCGGTCGTTTGCGTTTAAGCGCGGAACATCCGTATTGGTGTTGGTTGGTGTCCAGGCGTTTTGGATGTCTTTGTGCCAGTTGGTTCCGGCAGAACTTGACTTACCACTGTGCATTAGGCGTGCGTAACCTGAATCGTAAATTTCACCTCCCAATTGGTAAGAGAATTGAATAGAAGCATCAAAGCCATAGGCATCAACAGTTGTTCCAAATCCACCGTATACAGCAGGTAGCAAATTATCTGTCGCTACTTTATAGTCTTGAGCAACGGTGTAGTCACTGGTTTTAATTGGGTTGCCTTCAGCATCTTCAGCCCAGTATTGTGCCATTCCGGTTTCGGCATCTACGCCAGCATAGTCAACTAAGTACATCCGGTACATCGATTCGCCTTCTTCATAAATCCTTGCACCATCAATCAACTCACCATTCAAATCAGAATGCAGCTCATTAATCTTATTCTTGATAAAGGTGGCGTTTGTATTCAGGCTCCAGTTGATATTGTTTGTTTTCAAAATGCTCCAAGCCAAGTCAACTTCAATTCCTGAGTTGGTCATTGAACCTACGTTCATCGGGATTGAGGTGTAGCCCAAACTTCCGGCAACAGGCTTGTAGTAAAGCATGTCGGCTGATTTACGGCCAAAATACTCAATTGATCCTGACACGGTATTGGAGAACAGGCCAAAATCTGCTCCCAAGTTATATGAAGTAGAAGTTTCCCAGGTAATGTCCGGATTTCCTTTGTAAGCCAAGGTTCCATCCGAAAATACACCATCTGATCCGGTTACTTTGAACTGGTCTAACCAGGCATAATAGTTTCCGATGTTGTCGTTTCCTTGCTCCCCGTAAGAGGCTTTCAACTTCAACATGTCAATCCAATGCACACCAGCCAGGAAGTCTTCGTTGCTCATCATCCACGCAGCACTGGCCGAGTAGAAGTCACCCCAACGGTTGTCCGGGCTAAAACGAGATGACGCATCACGACGGTATGCAATGTTTGCAAAGTAGGTGTCCTGATACGAGTAGTTTACACGGGCCAAAATACCTTTGGTGGTGTAAACATCTTTACCACCACCACCACGGAGGTTGTCAATGGCATTACCTACATAATAGTTTTCCGGATTATATAGTTCGTCTCCCGAAGCGAAAACAAACTCGTCAGAATACGTATAACCGTCGTAACCAGCCGTGATGTCAAACTGGTGTACATCAGCTACGGCAAAACGGTAGTAAGCAATGTATTGCTGGTTGAAGCCCTGTGTACGGGTTTGTTCCTGGTAAGCCGTTCCGCCGTAATTTGCACTTTGTCCCATGTAGGCATTTCCTAAGTCGTTGTAACGCGTATTATCGATGTTGAAACCATACTTGGCAGTCAACTTCAATCCTTCCAGTGGAGTCAGTTCAGCATACCAAGAGCTGTTAATAACATCCGTTAAGTATTCTGTTTTGTTGTAAGTCAAGTCACCGGCGGGGTTGGCGATTTGCATAAACGAACGGGAGAAGTTCGTGCTATTTCCATCTCCATAGTCATAGACTTTACGACCATTGTTAAGCAAGATGTCTTTCGAGTTGGCATCGCGCACATAGATTGGATAAACCGGAGCAATGTAGTTGGCGATAAAGAAAGCGTTCCCGCTGGAGTTTGTTGTTACCTGCTCGCCAGGATAATCGCTGTTGATTTGGCTGTAGCTCACATTGGCGCCCACTTTCAACCATTCTTTTACTTTATGGTCTCCGTTGAAACGTCCGGAGATACGGTTAAAGCCAGAACCTGAAATCACTCCCTGGTCATCCATGTAACCAAATGAAATGAAGTAGTTTTGTTTGTCGTTACCACCAGAGATCGACAGGTTGTAATCTTGTCTTGGGTTGTTCGAGAATGTTTCGTCGGCCCAGTTATCTGGCGTATAATAATAGGTTCCGTCGCTATAGCCTAAAGCAGCGTTGGGGTTTAGTTTTCCATTAAATCCAACTAGAAGTTCACCTTGTGGAACTGTGTAAATATTGTATCCATAACCACCTTCTGAATCAGTGGTCAACATTGCATTGGCATACGCGTTAGCCTTAGCTGGACTGTATTTCAGGTTATAAATACCAGCATTATAGATAGCATTATAGGCTGTTTCCGTATATTTTTGGTGGCTGGTGAAAACATCATAGTTTTCAACGGCACGGTCGTTTACACCAACTTTCATGTCGAAGTTGATTTTAGCTTCTCCGGATGTTCCTTTTTTAGTGGTAATCATGATGATCCCGTTGGCTCCACGTGCACCATAAAGGGCTGTAGAAGCAGCATCTTTCAATACGGTCATCGACTCAATGTCGGAAGTATTGATTGAGGCTAAGTCTCCGTCAAATGGAATACCATCCACAACATACAAGGGGTCTGATTCTGCGTTGATTGATCCAACACCACGAACGCGCACTGTTGCTGAAGATCCGGGTTGTCCGTTGTCTGTCAATACCTGAACACCGGCAACGGCTCCAGCTAATGCGTTGGATACGTTGGATACTTGGCGTTTTTCCAGTTTTTCGGTTCCCATAACTGCAGCCGAACCGGTAAATGATCCTTTGGTTGATGTACCGTAGGCAACAACCATAACTTCTTCAACACCTACGAAATCTTGTGCTAGTGTTGCATTCACCACCGAGCCGCTAATGGCTAATTCTTGTGACTGCATACCAACAAATGAAAACACCAAGGATGCGGCGTCTTGAGGAACGTTAATAACATAAGCTCCATCTAAATCTGTAATAGTTCCCAGTGTGGTGCCCTTTACGGAAACAGAGACACCAGGGATCGTACTTCCGTCATCGGCGGAAGTGACAGTACCTGTAATTTCCTTGGTTTGCGCATACAATGACTGCAAACCAAAAGCAAAAATTGCAAGTAACAATGCGATTTTTCTCATAGAAATAATTTTAAAATTTAACAGCATTAATTTTATAACTATTCAACAATCAAGGCAAAAGCGTAGCCACAAGACGAGACTGTCCTTTAACGTTAAGCTTGTTTTATGATCCCCAAATCATAAAAGCACGAACCGAAATGACTTAAATTGACCCTTCAATTTCAATTTATGCTTTCTAACCAGATGTTAAAAAGTCTTAATTGAGCAAAAATAATAATTAAACTGAATCTTGCTAGTGTTGATAACATCTGTTAAGAAATAAGTAACCTAAAGCTTACATGGGTCGTTTTTACTGGGGTTTTGGAGGAGGGGTGTTTTTTGTTGCCAAAATACGGATGAAAAGAATATTGTTTACTGACAATGAGTAGTGTAGGGGTAGAGTGGCGGTTTTGTATGGCGTAATTATTAGTAAGGTGCTCAACGGATGTTGATTATTGAAGGTTGTTGAAGGAGAGGAGATGATATGTTCGGGGCTATTATTGGACGCTGAGTTTGTTACCTCTCATTTTACTAAACAAAAATCCCTGAGCATTTCTTGCTCAGGGAATATTTGTTTCATGTAAGCTTTTTTAGCTTTTAAAAAGCACACTGCGGTTTTTCTGGATTTAGAGATTAATCTTGCCAGCCTGTATAGCGGTGTCCTGATTCCAGGTAATCGTCAACTACTTCACCATCTTCATCATACAGAACTACACGAAAGACGATACTGTCATTGTTGATAACTTTGCCATCAATGATATCAATTAGTCCATCAGCTTCGCCATTAACATCAGTTGCTCCAGTGACTGCAAAGGTTGTTTCGGAGAGTTTAGCACTTTTTACCTTATATCCGCTGTCGTAGATGTTTTCAATCCAAATGGAATCGGTACCCGTGGCCGTGTTGTAAAGCTGCAATTCGTATGGGCCATAAAGCGGATCGGCATCCAGGCTGTATTCTATGACAGTCCAGTCGCCTGACAGTTGTAAGGACCCTGCATCTTCAATTTTAAGGTCTTCCTGGCATGCCGAAAATGCGACAAATGCAAGAAGGAAGAAAAAATATTTAGTGATTGCTTTCATATTCTATCAATTTTTATGTTAGAAATTTGGGGTTAATGTAACATGGAAGGTACGTCCTCCTGCATAGAGTGCACCGTATGTAATTACACCAGAGTCTGGGTCATAACTGCCATCAACGATACCTTCTCCTTCCAGCGTATCTTGCCATGCGGGAGAGAAGCTTGCTCCGTGGGTTAACGTATTGTCAGGATGTAGAGCAACAAATCCATGGACAAAATAACTGCCAGAAGAACTATACCCAAATCCATCATAGTAATAACTACCTAGTAGTCTGTTAATGTAGAAATTTCCATTGGTAATTAGGGTAATGTTAACAGGAAATCCTTCAGTGAATGTCTCTCCTGTTGGTGTTCTGTAGACAGTTGCAGTGTAACTGCCTGAGATATCAGTTGTAAAGTCAGGATCAGAAACAAAGATGCCTTTTGTTACTCCGGCAGAATAGCCGTCTGCATTAACTGCAGAATAGTGAATCGGGTAGTATCCCGGTGTATTAACATCTATTGTTCCATCTATTTCAGCTCTATCAGTCACGTCTTCAGAGCCCTCCGTTGCAGAGAAGTGTTCTGCAACGTCATACGGAGTACCTTTCTCAATTATCAATTTATTATTTCCAAGCTGATCTTTTTCACTTGTATCGTCAAATGAGAAAGTAACATAGTTTGTAATGGTGGATATGTCTTCTGTCGTAATATCCTTTTCACATCCAATAAACAGGATACTCAATACGAAAAGGCTCGCTATTATTTTTTTCATATTTCTTTCGTTTTAAAATTTAATTTTGATCCCACCAAACTTTGTCCGTCAGGTTTGGCTGACTAGGTGTGTTTTCATTGGTAGACACAGCAGCATCAGGATAATAGAAGCGATTTAGCCATTTGCCATCTCCAAGATTGTTCTCATAAGGGCGAATACGATCTCCGGGTGTGTATAAAGTAGGATTATCCATGATTTGGCTTGCCGTTGCTCCTGATATAACCGGGTATTCCGTTCGCTTCGTTTCGAACCAAGCTTCAATATTATTAACTAAGGCCAGGGATGCCCACTTCTGCATCATAATTTGCTTGTGTGTTCCGTCAAACTCATAGGGTTTGCCCGTTCCGTAGAGGTCGGCTCCTGGAGTGCTGATTCCGTGAAGTGCCAAGTTGGCGTCAATGGCGGCTTCGTAGGCTACTTTAGCGGCAGTTGCATCATTGTTGTAGCGAAGTTCTGCTTCCGCAATAAACAGGTATAGCTCGCTCATTGTGTAAAGATAAATTGGTTGTGTTGGACTTACGTTCGGGAAGCTAAAGTCTTCGTTTTTAATTCCGGGAATCGTTTTTCCAGCAGGGAAGTTACCGTTGAATTCGTCATTCTTGGTTGCTTTCTTCCACATGATATCTATCCTAGGGTCTGCGTTTGTAGCAAGGAAACTGATGATGTTTCTTGTTGCTACATGGTTGATTCCTCCCAAGCGATCAACATCGGTGTCGTACCAAGGGTTGCGTTTGTTTTGTTCGTCAGCGAATGACGCAAACATGACGTCCATTGTCATGAAATTATTCTCGGCAATCAAAGCTTTTACTTCTGCCTGATGGTTTTCGGAAGTTTCGCTTTGACGCATGAAGATTTTTAATTTCAGGGCATTGGCAAAACCGATCCATTCATCAATGTCTGCTCCTAAAAGCATGTCGGTGGTGGCTACCATTTCAGTGCCTGTTACCTTGCTGAGGGCATCATTGATTTCACTTGTGATGCCATCATATACGACTTTTCCGTCGTCAAAGACTGGGTTGAGTACTTCTGTCCCTTGTAGGGCTTCAGTGTAAGGAACCTTGTCGAATAAATCAACCAGAAGTTGGTAAGTGTAGGCACGCAGAACTGTTGCAGCCAAATAATTTCCCCAATCTTCTTCTTCTTCAGCGGCAGTTAAAATATACTTTAGGTCGTTAAGTGCTCCGGCGTATAGCTCCGTATAGACGTTATCCATAAAGTCGGTTTTTACATCGAACTTGTCTAAGTTGTTGTATTGGTTTGCTTCAGGAGCTTGTGACCAATATTGCGCGTAAAAACCACCCGTATTGAAAAGCAGACCTCCAACTTGAACAGCAATGGATGCCTGGGCAGCAGGTAAAACCAGTTCTGTGGTTACTGCAGTGGGTACGTTGGGGTCGTCATTAACATCCAACCAGCTCTCGCAGGAAACCAACATTGTACTTATAAGAGTAAGTATTAACAATATTTTTTTCATGTTCTTTTTTTTAGAAGTTCAACTTAAGATTAAAGCCCCAGCTCCGTGTTGATGGGTTTGCTGTAAATTCACCAAATTTACCTTCAAGATCATTTCCGAAAGTCGATACTTCTGGATCGATCAGGTTGTTTTCAGCCGGGGTCCACAGTGCCAGGTTGTTTCCATATGCTGTTAGTGAAATCCCGGTAAATGGTGTTTTTTCTGTGTATTTTCTTGGTAGATCATACGTTAAGGCTACGCGTCTCAGTTTCACAAATGAGCGCGAAATCAGGAATGTTTCATCGAGTAAGTCAGCTCCATCTGCAAAATAGTCATCCATGTCTTCTTTGGAGATAGGTGTGGTATTGGTGATGTAGCCTTCTCCATCTGGATTTTCAATGACCGAATTTGGAATAATGAAAGTTCTTCGCGAGTTGTAGGTTGTTTGAACAATGTTACCCGTGAAATAGTTGATGTCAGCTGTTCTTGAGAACATCACTCCACCTTGGCGAATGTCTAAATCAGCACTTAAGGTGAAATCTTTGTAGCTGAATGAGTTGGTAATCCCCATGGTGTAGTCGTAATCTGAGCTTCCGATGATTTCTTTCTCGGTTGCCGTAAGTGGTCTACCTGTGGTTGGATTTACAACGATTCTGCCATCGGGTGTTCTTTGAGGAACTGTTCCTTCGTAAAGCCCAATGGGTTGTCCTACAACAGCTACAAAGCCGATTGTGCTTAATCCTCCAATTGGAATTTTATCGCCTAGTTCCTCGGGAAGGCTAACCAGTTTATTTTTGTTTTTAGCATAGTTAAATAGAATGTTCCAGCTGAAGTCTCTGGTGCGGATAGGTGTACCTTCCACCAATAGTTCGATACCCTTGTTGTTGATTTCACCAAGGTTTGTTGTTTGGTTGGTGTATCCGGTTGATGGAGCCAGGTCAAGTCCAAAGATCTGATTGTCGGAGGTTTTGTCGTAATAGGCGATGTCAAATCCCAGTCGGTTGCCGAAGAGTTTAACTTCCATTCCAATTTCAAATTCGGAAGAAATCTCAGGTTGTAGTAATTGGTTTCCTAAGGTGTTGCCCACCTCAAACGCATTTTGTCCGTTGAGAGGGAAATCCAGTGTTCGGAATGGGTTGAATATTACACTCTTGATGAAAGCAGGGTTGATGGAGTATACGTCAGCATCATTACCGGTTGTTCCATAGGCTAAGCGAATTTTTCCGAGGTCAACGGATTTTTTCATGTTTTCAGGTAGTAATTCGCTGAAGAGGAAACTCGCTGCGGCTCCATAGTAGAAGAATTGGTTGTTGTCTTTAGGGAGTGTTGATGACCAGTCGTTCCGGGCATTCAGGGTAAGGAATAATGTTTCCTTGTACCCGACTTCTGCGCTGGCCAATAAGCCAACCAGGCGTCTTTTTGAATAGAATTCATTTACGACGGGAGTGGAGGAAGAGTTGCTTAGATCATAAAACCCAGGGATATCTAAGCCGGTTACTGTTCCTTCTAGTGAGCTTACATTGCGTTCGTTGATGTTAATACCGCCTACTGCGCTGATGGTGAAGTCTTCCAGCATTTTGTTGTAGTTCAGCAAGAAATCGTGGGTGTATTCATGTCTGCGAATAGTTGCTTTTTCAACTGAGCCTTCTTGATTTGTCGATGCATTTTCGTTGGGTGTTCCTGGAGCGGCCTGAACCTCAGGTGTTCCAATCTTTTGAACATCATCAGAAGCATCAATACCCATACGATACATCGCGCCCAAGTCGTCTGTGATTTGATAGTCAAATTGCATTTTTCCAAAGAACTTTTTTTGTTCGTAGGCTGCTTCCATGTTATCAATTACGAAATAGGGATTCGCAATACCGTAGGGAGTGTAATAATAATCGATGTTATCGAAAGGATCGGTTTTATAGTCAGCTAAACTTACAATGCTTACGTCTCTTGGTGTTTGGTAGAGTCCATTGATAACGGTCAGTCCCTGTCCTGTTGGGGCGAACTTGTTCTCTTGTTGAGAGTAGTTGATGGAGGTTGATACCTTCAATTTACCAATTTCGTGTGTTGCCCTGAAAGAGGATGTGTACTTGTTGTATAAATCAATATCAGTGGGGATAAGTCCATCTTGTTTGATGTACGATAATGAAGAATAGTAAGTTGTTTTGTCACTTCCTCCTGAAAGAGAGACTGAGTTTGAGTATTTCATTCCATAGTCAAAGAAGTCTTTTACGTTGTCCTTTTGAGGAAGAAATGGTTTGAGCTTCTGGGAGTTGTTGTAGATATTACCCCATAGGCGTAGGCTTCCGTCGAAGGCTGGTCCCCAGCTACCATTCTCGTTTAATGTGTGGTGTGCGTCCCATCCCATTCCAAAGTCGTTTTGGAATTCAGGCAGGCGAAGAATGTCTGAGAATTCAACACTTGAGTTGAAGTCAATTCTGGTTTTGCCTGATCCGTCTTTGGTGGTGATTAATACAACTCCGTTAGAGGCGCGGCTACCATACAGTGCCGTAGCGGATGCTCCCTTTAAGATGGTAATATTATCAACGTCGTCGGGATTGACAAGGTTGGCCGCATTACCAAAGTCAAAGCCATTGTCCAGGCTTGCACTGCTGCTGGCGTTGTTGGTTAATGGAACGCCATCAATAACATACAAGGGCTGGTTGCTTCCGCCTAAGGAAGTTACCCCCCGGATGATTACTGAGTTTGAAGCACCAGGGTCGGACGAGCTTGTGGAGATCTGAACCCCAGCAACTTTTCCCGAAACACTTGACATGATGTCTGAGTTTCTGGTTTTTGTTAGCTCTTCGGCGCCAACGGAGGCTGCTGCATATCCGATTGCTTTTTGCGACCTCTTAATACCCAGGGCTGTTACAACCACTTCGTTGATTCCAACAACGTCGGATTCCATTTCAACATCGACTCTGTTGCCGGTGATCGCCAACTCTTGGGTTTGCATGCCAACAAAGGAGAATACCAATGTTCTTGCCTCTTGAGGAGCGGTAATGACATAGTTTCCGTCAAGGTCTGTTATGGTACCAAGTGTAGTACCTTTCACAGATACGGAAACGCCAGGGATAGTACTCCCGTCTTCGGCGGAAGTAACTGTACCTGAAATTTCCTTGGTTTGCGCGTATATCGACTGCAAACCAAATGCAAAAATTACAAGTAACAATGCGATTTTTTTCATAGAAATAATTTTAAAATTTAACAGCATTAATTTTTTGCTCGTATGATAAAGGGATAGTAAAATCTGATCTTGCTTCCTTTTGGTTTCTGATTACTTTTCGGTCCCCCAACCATGAATCATGAACAAGAGCATTCTTTTATTTTACTTTTCACTTCATTTTATTTTTCGGTCTAGTGTTGTGTTATTTAGTTAAAAAATTTGCACCAATGTTAGCTGTGTTTGTCGTGTTGAGTATGTTGTTTTGGTAGTGAGTAGTCGTGTGTTGAGAGCAAAGAGGACCAGAGGTGCAGTTACTGAGAACTTTTCTTTGAAATTGAAGGAGAAAGAAGTGCAAGCCTCTGGTCCGTTTTTTTAATATCATAGGCATATTGCGGTTCATTTTAATTGCTTGTTGCTCGGAAAGTGAGCAGGCAGAAATTGCTGGCAATAATGCGGATTTAGTCATGTTAGTTTTTTAATAGCATTAATTTATCATGCATCAATAAAACAGGATAGTAAAATTTTATCCCCTTTAGTGTAAAACAGGTCGTTTATTCCCCCAAATAAAATTGGCCTGTTGTTTAGCGAGAAAAAGTGTTTGAAACCTTCAATTTCAATTGCTTTAAGATTGTTAAAAAACCTTAACTAAATACAAAAATATAAAAATCCTCATACCGCGAAAGTTTTTAATCAAAAAAATACATAAAAGTTGATATATCTCATTTGTGGATTGTAAGTGTTTGGTGTTCCGTGTCTCGGTGGCTGTTTGCTGAACCCCTTATGGCATGCGGGTTTGAAGACTCTTGTTTCAAGATTGTGTTATTTATTTTATGCGGGAAATAATTTACAGAAAGATTAGTTTCATTTCGTAATTAATTCAATGGTTTTTGCTAAGAAGTGTATTGGATCAGGTGCAATGGCAGATGAAATGTTGAATAAATAATCAAAAATGTTAATTGGTATAAAATGATGACAAAAGTCATCATTGGTGGTTCTGCCCGTTTGGATACAGAAGCGCAAAAACAACGTGTTGTGCCTGCTGCTGGGTAAGCTTTTGTTTTTAGAATAGCGGAAAGGACAGCTTTGAATTTAAAGCAGTTTGCTTAGCTTTTCAATTCCGCTTACAATGTAAGTCGTTGTTGAAGGAGATATATTTTGGAAGTAGTGTTCTTTTTCCTCGCCCCATTCTTTTGCTGGTGGTGTTGTCTGGGGGTGTGTATTGTGTAAGACTAAGACCTGATTGATACCAGCGTTTTTAGCTCCTAGGATGTCTGCCTCCCATGAATCGCCAATCATTAAACTCTTCTTTTTACGGGCATTGCAGGATGAAAGGGCGTGTTGAAAAATCCGTTTGTCTGGTTTTGGGGCTTGCACTTCCTCTGAGATAAAAATGCGTTTGAAATAAGGCGCTAAGCCACTTGATTCAATTTTGCGATGTTGAACTTCGGTGAAGCCATTGGTGATGATATGCATTTGATAGCCTTTTTGCTTCAGGTAGTCCAATACGTCAAGTACATTGGGGTAAAGCTGTTTTTGGACGGGCATCAGCTTCAGGTAGTGGTCGTTCATGGCCAGCGGGTCAACCGTCGTGATGTTGAAATAATTCAAAGTATCCTCAAATCGTTTACGAATCAATTCTTGTTTTCGGATTTCCTGCTTGCGGTATGCTGCCCAGAGTTTGGTGTTTATGGTTTCGTAATAAGCAAAAAAGCGGTCAAAGTCAGGGATCAGCTTGTCTAATCCCATTTCAGCAACGGTTTTTTGCATGGCGAGTCTCGAATTGGTGCCGAAATCCCACAGGGTATGGTCGAGGTCAAAATAGAGATGGTCGTATTGTCTCATGCAGCTCCGTTGTTCTTTTTTTATTATTGACTGAGTCTTTTGTTGCAAGTTGCAAGTTCCAAATTCCAGGTTCGAAATATCAAGTTGTTCGAAGTTCTTTAAAGCCCGGGAAGTTGAATGTCCGAATGTTGAACCTCCTTGTGATAGTGGTCAATTATTGGCTTTTGTTGGCTTGCTTTTGCCTTCTACCACAATTACAATTTCCCCCTTAACAGTTTTTGATTTGAAATGGTTGGCGAGTTCGGTGACTGTGCCTCGTGCATTTTCTTCATGCAGTTTGGAAAGTTCGCGTGAAACGGATGCTCTGCGGTCGGCACCAAAAAACTCAGCAAATTGCTCGAGGCTCTTCACCAGTCGGTAAGGCGATTCGTAAAAAATCAGGGTGCGTTCTTCTTCGGCCAGTTGCATCAGCTTTTTCTGACGTCCTTTCTTGGGTGGTAAAAATCCTTCAAAGCAAAAACGGTCGTTGGGGAGTCCGGAGTTGACCAAGGCTGGAATTAGCGCAGTGGCTCCGGGCAGGCATTCAACCTCAATTTCATGGTCAATGCAAGCTCTCACCAATAAATAACCGGGATCACTTATCGCTGGCGTGCCTGCATCCGAAATGAGGGCAATGGTTTCGCCCCCGGCAATACGCTGGGCAATGTGCTCTACGGTTTTATGTTCGTTAAATTTATGGTGTGAAAAGACCTTCTTCTGAATTTCAAAATGATGAAGCAGCTTGGAAGAGGTGCGTGTGTCTTCTGCCAAAATCAAGTCCACTTCCTTTAAAACTTTGATGGCCCGCAAAGTCATATCATCCAAATTGCCAATTGGAGTTGGCACAATATATAGTTTTCCCATTTTTTGCTGTGTAATTAATGTATCTCAGTTTGAATTTCGGTTTAGTTGTTGAAACGTCGTTTAATCAGTTGAGCAAACTGAACGCTGGTGTCGGTCTTTTTCCATTTGAAGTTGGAATTCAGATAGGCCACGGCTTCCTCCAGGTTTTGGGCCTGGTCAATCTCCTTCACGGTTTGTGAAAAAAGTTCGGGATTGTTGTTGAAAAGTTCCCGGGTATATTGAAAGCGGTCATTAAGGCCAATGGCTGTTTCGAGCTTCTGGATGGGTGAACTGGACAGTTTGGTGTCTACTGGTTTGCCTTCCAGAAGCAGGTCATTCAGTGACTTGCCCGTAACAAAATTTTCACCAAGGGTTTTGGAAAACACAGGTTCTTCCTCTTCTTCTGGTAAGTTCTCAGCCATGACGGTTTGTTTTTCACTTACTTCTTCCACTTCTTGAATATTCGGGCTAACAACAGCTTCCGGTTCTACCTCGTTAGTTTCTGCTGAAATTGGTTCCTCAGGAACTTCGGCTACCTGAGGTTCAGGTTCAGTTGTTGTGGGCTCCTCGCTTTTCTCGGGTTGAATCGAAGAAGGCTCCGGCTGTTCAATTGCCTGTTTGGGAGATTCTACCTTTGCTGTTATTTCCTCCTCTGTTGTTTCCATTGCCGGTTCCGAAACAATGGGACTTGCCAGGGTTACGGGCTCTTTTAGAGCGCTTCCGTTGGTGCTTTTCTGCTGGCTGAGTTCTTTTAAGAATTCAAACTCCTGCGCCACAAGTTTCGACTTGCTAACGGCAATGTCAAGCATAAAACGCGAGAGCTCCTGAGACTGTTTTAGC
This sequence comes from uncultured Sunxiuqinia sp., assembly GCF_947495665.1. Taxonomy (GTDB): domain Bacteria; phylum Bacteroidota; class Bacteroidia; order Bacteroidales; family Prolixibacteraceae; genus Sunxiuqinia; species Sunxiuqinia rutila. The sequence goes on along the minus strand of NZ_CANLZV010000004.1, from coordinate 97,465 downwards.
TCGGCGGCAATTTCATTTAATTCTTCCAGATCTTTTAAAATGAGGTGTATCAATTTGTGCTTTTCCATAATGATTCAAAAACAATTTAACCCGACAATTTCGTTACTTTTGTAAAAGTAGTAAAATACAAATTTAAACACTGTAAATGTTTCTTGAAAGGGATGTCAGTCATCATAAAAACGGCGGAACAATAGAAGTTATTGCCGGTTCCATGTTTTCCGGAAAAACAGAAGAGTTAATCAGACGATTGCGACGAGCACAGTTTGCCCGCCAAAAAGTGGAAATCTTTAAGCCGATTGTCGATACCCGCTATTCATTGCAGGATGTGGTGTCGCATGACGAGAATTCCATCCCCAGTTCTCCGGTTGAAAACTCTGCGAATATTTTGTTGCTGGCCGGAAATGTGGATGTGGTGGCCATCGATGAAGCTCAGTTTTTCGATAAAGGCCTGGTTGATGTTTGCCAGAAATTGGCTGACATGGGAGTTCGGGTAATTGTTGCCGGGTTGGATATGGATTTTCAAGGGAAGCCTTTTGGGCCGATGCCCGACCTGATGGCAATCGCCAATTATGTGTCGAAAGTACATGCCATCTGCGTACGATGTGGCAGTGTGGCTCAGTTTTCGCACCGACTGGTCTCGAATGACAAGCAAGTCTTTTTAGGGGAGAAGTCAGAATATGAACCACTTTGTCGGGTGTGCTACAATAAGGTGAAATAATTATGAGCCAATTGTCAATTGAGAAAATAGCAGCAGTTGTTGAGGGAACCGTAGTGACGGGAAGTGCTGCAAAAACGAGGGGTGTTTCATTGCTTTCCATCGATAGCCGAACACTGGTCGATCCGGAAGGCTGTCTTTTCTTTGCCTTGGTCGGAGAGCGTCATGACGGCCACCGTCACTTGCTTGAGCTGTATGAAAAAGGCGTTCGCCATTTTGTGGTTTCAGCGCCTCCGCAGGAATCGGATGCCTTTCAGGAAGCCTCTTTTATTGTTGTAAAGAATACATTGACTGCGCTTCAGCAGTTATCCGCCTTTATTCGAAATGAATTTCAGTTCCCTGTTTTGGCAATCACCGGGAGCAATGGGAAAACCATTGTGAAAGAATGGCTTTTTGATTTGCTGCAACAGGAATTCCGAATTTTTAGAAGTCCCAAAAGCTACAACTCGCAGGTTGGTGTTCCGCTTTCAATTTGGAACATGCAGGGAGATGCGGAGTTGGGGATTCTGGAGGCAGGAGTTTCAAAGCCCGGCGAAATGGAGAAACTGACCGGATTGATTCGTCCGGAAATGGGCTTGTTTACCAACATTGGTGATGCACATCAGGAAAACTTTTCTTCGATGGAAGAAAAAGTGGGCGAAAAACTGCGGCTTTTTGAAGGAGCCAACTTGTTGGTTTGCCGGCGGGATCAGGAGCTGGTTTTTCAAATGGCTTCTGAAAAATATGCATCAAGCGAAACCCGTATTTTTTCGTGGTCAACCAATGGTTTGCCGGCCGATCTGGCGTTTACTGTAAAATCCAGCCAGGCAACAACCCAGCTTCTTTTTGAGTGGGGAAAATCCAGCTATGCCATTCCGATTCCATTTGTTGATGAGGCTTCCATAGAGAATGCTTGTCACTGTTTGGCGCTCATTTGTGCCAAAGGATGGTTGAGTGATTCCGTCATCTGCGGGTTTGAAAGTTTGCAGGCCGTTGCCATGCGACTTGAGCTTAAGCAGGGGGTGAATGGCTGTACGCTGATTAATGACTTTTACAATTCAGATATCAATTCGCTGGAAATTGCCTTGCAGTTTCTGAATCAACAAACCGGTTTCCCAAGCCAGCGGAAAACCGTTATTTTATCCGACATCAAGCAATCTGGCTTTGCGCCCTATCAACTCTACACGGAGGTGAATCGTTTGCTGCAGCTGAATCGGGTGAATCAACTCATCGGAATTGGTTCGGTCATTCAGGAGCATCGAGGTGTGTTTCAGGTGCTGGCCCAGTTTTACGAGTCAACGCAGGAGTTTGTGAAACAGGCAAAGACGGAAGATTTTCAGAATGAAGTCATCCTTTTAAAAGGAGCGCGTGAGTTTCGATTCGAAAGTGTGTCTTCCTTGCTTCAGAAAAAATACCATCGTACCCAGCTGGAAATTAGCTTGAACACCTTGGTGGAGAACCTGAACGCTTTTCGGGCTGTAATCAAACCTGAAACCCGTATAATGGTTATGGTGAAAGCCTTTTCCTACGGAAGTGGAACGGTGGAAATCGCTCGTGCTCTGGAATACCAGAAGGTGAACTACCTGGCGGTAGCCGTGGCTGATGAGGGAATTGAGTTGCGACAGGCCGGCATTGAAACGCCCATTTTGGTAATGAACCCGGAGGAACACAGCTTTGATGCGATGATTGAGTACCGCTTGGAACCCAACATTTATTCCTGGGAGGTGTTCCGGAAATTTAATAAGGTGGCGGCTCACTCAGCGGTTTCGCAGTATCCGGTTCATATTAAGCTGGAAACTGGCATGAACCGCCTGGGATTTTCGGATGCTGAGGAGTTGGCTGAAATTGCGAGCCAGGTGCAACAAGAGGGGATTCTGCGCGTGCAGTCGGTCTTTTCGCATTTGGCAGCCACCGACGAACCCTTGCATGATGCGTTCACCCGAAGGCAATATGAGCGGTTCGAGCAACTAGCTGATGTGGTTGTTGCTAATCAAAAAAATAAGGTGATCCGGCATATTCTCAACTCAGCCGGCATTGAGCGCTTCCCGGAGTTTCAGATGGATATGGTCCGACTGGGAATAGGGCTTTATGGAGTGGCTTCCGAATCGATTGACGTAAGACCAATTGCGCGTTGGACAACGGCTGTTTCGCAAGTGAAAACGGTGTTGAAACAAGAGACCGTTGGCTATGGACGAAAAGGAAAAGTGGATCGACACAAGCAAATCGCGGTCATTCCGGTCGGTTATGCCGATGGTTACAACCGCCGCTTCAGTAATGGCGTGGGTAAAGTATGGGTGAATGGTGGGCGGGTGCCTGTTATCGGGAATGTTTGCATGGATATGACGATGATTGACGTTTCGGAAGTAGAGGTAGAAGCGGGTGACTTGGTCGAGTTGATGGGCGAGCACATTGGCTTAATGGAGCTTGCTGCTTGGGCCGAAACGATTCCGTATGAGATTTTGACAGGGATTTCGCAACGCGTACGACGGGTGTATTCGCAAGAATAAGAAAACTTTTGCAAAATCCGACTTGGTCCAAATGGAGGTTTCCGGTAGCGTGGGGCCAGTAAGAACAAAAGGAGAAATTGAGCTGAAACAGGTCAATTTCTCCTTTTGCTTTTTATAGTTAGTGGATTTTAGCCCAGTTTGCTAATTTTATCCAGTTTATGTGCGTCTAGAATCCGGATTTTACGACCATCAATGGCAATGACTTTTTCGCCTGCAAAAGTGGAAAGCGTACGGATGGCATTGGATGTGGTCATGTTTGAAAGGTTGGCAATATCTTCGCGCGAAAGGAACACTTTCAACGTTGCCCCGTCGTTTTCATACCCATACTTTTCTTTTAATAAAAGCAAGGATTCGGCTAAACGTCCGCGAATATGTTTCTGGGTAAGCGTAACGGTGCGCGAGTTGGAAAAACCGAGTTCGCGGGCCAGTTTCCGTAAAAGCTTAGCGGTAATGTCTGAGTTTTTCAGCATGTAGTCGAAGAAAAATTCGGAATCAACATGGCAGGCCAGTGAGTCTTCTAAAGCAACGGCTGATGCAATGTGTATTTCTCCGGCCAAAAGAGCGCGGTACCCAATAAAGCCACAAGGCTTGGTCATGCGAATGATTTGTTCGCGTCCCCCAACCCCTTCTTTAAAGATCTTGATTTTTCCTTCAATCAAGAACAAGAATCCGCTGGGTTTATCACCTTCCTTATAGATGAACTCATTTTTCTTAAAATTGGCGAGCGTGATATGTTTGAGTAGTTGCTCTTTTTCATCGGGAGTTAACAAACTGAAAACCGATTCTGGATTTTCGAGCATCTCCTTAATTCCCCTTTCATGACTCAGCATATATTCCAACTTTATATGTTATACAGCATCAAAGTTAACTAAATTTAACAAATAAAAAATCTTTTGACGACTTATTTGCCCTTGAGTGAGGCTGATTGTGGTGACCTCTCATTTTATGGGGTGTGCAGGGAAAATCAAGCCTTTTTAAACTAATTATACCTGGCCACCAGGGGCATTCTTCGGCCAAAGCCAAAAGCTTTTGAACTTACTCTTAAAATTGGAGGGGATTGAAACCGTTTGTACTCATTTTGATTGACCATTCGAGTTATCTTTAAAACGGTTTCCGGCTCAAAACCCTTGCTAATAATTTCATCCGGAGATAGGTTCATTTCAATGTAATTGAACAGTACCGCATCCAAAATATCGTAATCGGGCAGGGAATCCGTGTCTTTTTGGTCGGGGCGTAATTCGGCCGACGGTGGCTTGACAATGCTGTTGTGTGGAATGATCTCCTGCTCGCGGTTGATGTAGTGGGAGAGTTTATAAACATCGGTTTTGTAAACATCGCCTAATACCGACAGTCCACCATTCATGTCGCCATACAAGGTGCCGTAGCCCACAGCGCACTCACTTTTGTTGGTCGTGTTCAGCAAAATATTGCCAAACTTGTTGGAAAGAGCCATCACCAGGATGCCTCGTGTGCGGGCCTGGATATTTTCTTCGGCCACATTGGGTGGCAGGTTATTGAACAAGGGTTTTAGTTGTTCTTCAAAATCATTGACCATGCTTTGGATAGCGATGGTGTCGTGCCTGATTCCGAGGTTTTCAGCCAGTTTTACAGCATCGTCAATGCTGTGGTCTGACGAGTAGCGGGAGGGCATTAGTACGCCACGTACATGATCTTTGCCTAGGGCTTCAACGGCCAAGGCACAAACCAGTGCTGAATCAATCCCGCCGGATAGCCCCAGTATGGCATCTTTAAAGCCCATTTTCTGAAAATAGTCGCGAATGCCTAAAACCAAGGCCTGGTGAATTTTGGCAATGTAATCCTCGTGTTCGATTGGTTTTGAAGTAGGATTATCGGTATCAATCACCTGAAAGTCTTCTTCAAAATAGGCCAGTTCCACGGGAATGGTTCCATCTTCTTTCAGGAAAAAGGAACCGCCATCGAACACAATTTCGGTTTGCGCGCCAACCTGGTTGACATAGACAATCGGAAGTTGGTATTTGATGGCTTTTTTGACCAAGGTGTCTTTGCGCCAGTTTTCCTGGTTGTAGGAAAACGGTGATGCCGACAGGTTGATCACCAAATCAGGCTGGTGCTTGCTGAGCTCTTCCAGCGGCGACCGGGTGTATAATTTATCTTTTCCAAATTCATTTTGGGTGGGCTGTTCGTCCCACAGGTCTTCACAAATGGTGATGGCTAGCTTCTTGCCTTTAAACGGAACGATTTCAAATTGGCGGTTGGGTTCAAAGTGGCGGTATTCGTCAAAAATGTCGTAGGTTGGCAATAATGACTTGTGGCGTACGGTTTCAACCTTTCCTTGGTTAAGCAAGTATGCAGAGTTGAATAATTTCTTACCTCGCGGACTTTGATTGATGCTTGGTGCGCCAACCAGCGCCGCAATGTTGGTGCACTCCTGCGCAATTTTCAGAATGGCCTGTTCGGCTTTCTTAATAAACTCTTTGCGTTCCAGTAAATCATGCGGATAATAGCCGGTAACTGCCAGTTCTGAAAAAACGACAAGTTCAGCTCCTTGTTCTTCAGCCTGCCGGATAGCTCCGATAATTTTATTGGTGTTTGCCTCGAAGTTGGCAATATGGTAATTCAGTTGCGCCAGTGCAATTTTCATGTGTTTTAAATTAGAGCCAGGACCCGAAAATCAAGACACCGAATAAGCTACTTGTAGCATGCTCCTGGTATCCGGAAATCGCAGTCATGGGTGTTTCATCTGATAATTTATTCGTTTTCAAACGGATCCTATGGGATTCGCAAAAATAACTGAAAAAGAATAAAAAACCCCTTGATTGCCTGTCGAATTGCCACAATCGTTTATTTCGAAGCCGGAGACAGGCTTTAGAATATCAAGCCCAGTTTCAGAACGAGTGAATTTAAGGTTGTTTTGTCTTCAAACTGGTCATTGGATGTTACATCCATAAAACCGTTTTTGTACACCAGCCCAAGGGCGATGGCGTTGTCGCCTCCCAAGTCAAAGTTGGAGCCAATACCAATGTTCAGGGCGAGGTTGAATAATTTGACTTCATCATTGATCTTGTGCTTATCGAATCTGCCGTCGCTGCTGTCGCCTTTGGCCTGGATGTTCACAAAGGAGGAGAAGCCAAACTGTCCCCAGTACGACCAGCGTTGAAACTGGCTGGTGTGTAACTTTATCATCAGGGGAACTTCGACATATTTTAGCCGGTAGCGGAAAGAGGCTCCTGAAGCAAAGCTTTCGCCGGCAAACTGAATATCGCCCATTGGGTTGTAGTAACTCAGTTTGGCTCCCACGTTGTTGACAATTAATCCGGTAGAAATGGCGTACTTGTTTTCGGCATCAAAATAAAAGTCCGCATTTACTCCGTAATCAAAACCCATGGCTACTTTTCCTGATTCAACGCCCTCGGTGTCGGAGGAAAACCAGTTGATGGAAGGGCTGCCGGTGAAGGATAGGTCCATGGCTCGCTGCGAGAACGCCGATTGACTGATAAGGAACAAAAGAAGGAGGAGCAAAAGGTTATGGTATCGGTGTTTCATAATTGTTTTTGTTTCTGAATATCTGAATAATTGAACGGATGATCTTGTTTTTTTGTATCTGCAAATCTCGAATTTTCTTTTGAGAAAGACAATTCATCGGTTTATCAGTTGTTTCCGAACTTTTGGATTTGTTAACCCAAAATTAGACGATTTAATGAAACTTCCTGCTGCTGGGTGATTTTTACATTAATTAAACGATTTTTTTATGTCACTGCCGATGCTTTTTAGTATGTTAATCGACTGGTGGTTAGGTTCTTGCCCTTTAGGTTTTATTTTTATTTAATCTAAATAAGTGGTAACTTATTCAGGAATTGATTGAATAACTTTAAATGACATGAAAATGAGTACAAAAGATGACATGAGTCGGAAGGTAATGCGTTGGGCTTTGGCAATCGCATTTGTTTTTGGAGCCGGGCTTTTTACCAGCCAGGCTCAGGATGAACCCTCGCTTTTTGCAGTGGTTGATTTCATGAAAGTGGAAGCTGGCGATGAGGGTAAGTATGTTGACCTTGAGCAGAAGGTGTGGAAGCCCATCCACCAGGAGCGCATTAACCAAGGGGAGATCATTGGATGGGTGTTGTACCGCATTCATTACACGGGCGCTGATGATGAGTATAACTTTGTTACCGTTGCGCTATTTGATGATCCGGCTAAATTGGAGCATACCTTTTCGGTGGACATGGAAAAGGTGCATCCTGAAGCGGATCTGGATGAGTTGTTTGAAGAAACGATGGATAGCCGGCAGCTTGTCCGGCAAGTTCTGATTCGTCGGGTTGGCGCTGTTTATCCAGAAGGTGGCCCCGGCAATTTTAAATACATTCAGGTCAACAGCATGAAAGTTAAGCCTGGACATGGAGGTGCCTATGTGAACAATGAAATGAACGTATGGCGCCCCGTGCACCAGGCATTGATTAATGCCGATACCCGTAGTGGCTGGTCCTTGTGGCAGTCGGTTTACCCATTTGGGGAAAGCTTGCCTTTTGATTATGTAACTGTTGATTACTTTGCTGACTTTTCGAAACTGGGGGCAGCCGATGTATATGGAGCCTTTGAGAATGCCCATGCCGGTAAAGATATCGACATGTTGATGCAGGAGACAAATGAATCGCGAAGTCACGTGCGTGCTGAATTGTGGGAAGTGCTTGATTCGGTTTGGAAAGAATAACCATTGATTGAGGCTTTTCTTAGCGAGAAATTCAAGCCTTTCAAGGATTTCGTTCGTTCATCAGAAAATATTTTGTAGTTTAACGAGTTGTAATTTTGACCCCGACCGTGATTTGTCGGGGTTTGTTTTGAAGTTAAACAGAACGAATGATTTAAACATGAAAGCTGAAATGACGAGGATAAAATGGGCTTTGTTTTTGGTGGGTATGGCTTTTGTTATTGGTTCGTGCCAACGAAATCCTTTGCGTGTTGATGTTTCGGATGTCGAGACAGGACAGACAGTGAAGTTTTATGACGATGCGCTTTTTGCAGATGAGGCGCTGACCAAAGAACGAATTGCCGAACTGGAGCAGGAGTATGGGCGCTTTTTCGAATTATTCAACTACCACATGATTGGGATTGGAGGACCAGAAGACGAAGGTTTCCTTTCCCAGCTAAAATCCTTTGTGGCGGATACGATGATTGTAAGCCTTAAACAGCAGGCCGATCAGTTGATTGATAAAGAGGCTCTGGCGCACGATTTTACGCAGGCCTTTAAGCACTATCATTATTATTTCCCTCAAAAAGTGGTTCCAACTATTTATACCTGCATCAGTGGATTGAACCAGTCGGTGGTGTTGGCCGATTCACTGATCGGCATTAGTTTGGACAAGTACCTAGGGGCCGATTCTCCGTATTATCCGAGCTTGGGAATTGCGAACTATAAAATACGAAACATGCACCCGCAAAAGATTGTGTCGGATGCTATGCATTTTTGGGGAGCTACCGAGTTTCCAATCAGCAACAGGGCCAGCAAAGTAATTGAAAACATGGTGTATCAAGGAAGCCTGCTGTACTTTGTGGAGGCCATGATGCCGGATTTGCCCGATAGTCTGATTGTTGGTTATACTGATGCACAGCTTGCTTTTTGTGAGGAAAGCGAGGCGGCTATGTGGAGCTACATGGCTGAGCAGAATTTGTTGTTTTCGACCAAGCGTATGGATATCAAAAGGTATGTGGATGATGGCCCTTATACCTCCAGTTTTACCACCGAGTCACCCGGCAGGGTAGGAGCCTGGCTGGGCTGGCAGATTGTACGGTCTTATATGAAGAAGAATCCGGAAGTGAGCCTGCAGCAGTTGATGGAGCAACAGGATTATCTCAGCATCTTAAATCAGTCGGGCTATCAGCCGGAATAGGCTTTGGGGGCTTGTTGTCAGAGATCAGTCTGTTTTAAGCAGGAAGCCTCGCCCGTGGATGTTGGCAATCTCAACCGATGCATCGTTGGCCAGGTATTTCCGAAGTTTGGTAATGTAAACGTCCATGCTTCGGGCGGTAAAATAACCATCATCTCCCCATATCTTAAGCAAGGCTGTTTCGCGAAGCAAAAGTTCATTTTTGTTTTGGCAGAGTAGCTCCAACAGGTCAGCCTCTTTGGGTGAAAGTTTTTGCTCCATATTTTCGCGTGAAATGGTTCGCAACGAAACATCAAAAACCGAGTTTCCCAGCTGGTATTGAGTGGGGCGAGACTTGGGGTGTTGCTTGTTCCGGTTTAATATGGCTTTAATCTTGCAAAGCAACACTTCGGTGTCAAAAGGTTTGGTTATGTAATCGTCGGCACCAATCGAATAACCTCGAAGCACATCTTCCTTCAGGTTTTTGGCCGTAAGAAAAATGAAGGGAATGTGCGGATCAATTTTACGGACTTCGGTACCAATGGTAAAGCCATCCAGGTTGGGGAGCATCACATCCAGCAAACAGAGGTCGTAGCTGGAGTTTCGGAAGCGATCGATGGCCAGCTTGCCATCATCCACCCAGCTCACTTCAAAGTCATTCAGTTCAAGGTAGGATTTCAATACCGCACCGAAACTCAAATCATCCTCCACTAAAAACAGGTGTCGCTTTTCATTCATTGTTTTCTTAGTTTTAAGTTCCGAATTCAATGTTATCAATTGTCAGTTTATCCTCTCATGAAGGGTAAAAATACCTCAAACTGGCTACCCTTGCCCAGTTCGCTGTGGACCGAAATCGTTCCTTGATTGGCTTCTACGATGGCTTTAACATAGCTCAGTCCGAGTCCAAACCCTTTTACGTTGTGAATATTGCCACTGGTCTGCCGGTAAAAGCGTTCAAATATCCGGCCTTGAACCGATTTACTCATACCAATGCCTTTATCTGAAACCCGAATGATTACCCCTTTGGAGTTGTTGTGGGTTTCAAGTTTTATTTGGGGACTATCCTCTGAGTATTTGTTGGCATTATCTAGCAGGTTGTAGATAATATTGGCACAATGAGTCCGGTCGGTTGTCACGGTTGGATTGACCGCCTGCAGTTCGGTCTCAATTTTACCTCCGCGTTTCTCTACTTGTAATATGATGCTTTCAATAGCATCTTCAATCAGATGATGCAGGTTAATGGGTTCCCATTTGAAATCAAACTCTTTTTTATCCAGCCGGGCAATGGTTAAGATGTCTTCTACCTGCCGGTTCATACGGAAGTTCTCCTTTTTGATCATGTCAATAAAGTAGTTGATTTTGTCAGGTTGACGAATCACTTTTTCATTTTTGATGGAGTCGGCAGCCACTGAAATGGTGGCAATGGGCGTTTTAAATTCGTGGGTCATGTTATTGATGAAGTCCGACTTCATCTCCGAAATCTTCTTTTGTTTCAGCATAAAAAAGATCGTCAATCCAAAGGTTGTCAGAATAAATAGTGAAAAGATGAAAGAAGCTGCCAGTAGCCACGAAACCGAGCGGTAAATGTAGCGGTTTTGTGTAGGGAAAAAGAGGGCCAGTTGGGTATTGCGGTCGAAGATGGCTTGAGGAAATAAGTTGGTTTGGTATGGCGTATGGCTTAGGGCAAGGCTGTCGGCTTGTGCCGTCATGCTGGTGATCGTGTCTTGTTCCAGAATGGCAGCATCGTAGCTGAGGTTAATGTTTTGGTTTTGAAGCTCTTCTTTCAGAATCGAATTGACCTGATCAATGGAAATGGGAGCATCTTCAAAAGCGATAATTTCGCGGATAACCCGGTTCCCAATGTTTTTCAGATTTTTTGATTTGTCTTGTAGGCGCTGCTTGAGTTGTGGATGAAAATAGCTGAGTGTATCCACAATGGTTTCAATCGAATCGAGCTTGACAATGGTTGATTTCACCAAAGCGGTGGTGGTGGTGTAAATGGTATCGGCTTTGGAAATAAAGGAGTGCGTGTTCTTAAGGTTAAACGTACTGTCTTGATTTAGTTCTATAATATGCACATTGCTGTCGTTGACGGAAAGGTCCAGCTTGATGCGGCTGCTGCTTTGCGGTGATTTTGAATTCCGGATAATTTTCACGGGACGAGGCGGAATGGGTGGTGTTGGCATTTGCTTTGTTTGCCAGTGGAATTGCCCCGGACGCGGAATTCCGGTGATCAGCTGAACATCGTGCTGGGTTTCCATCCGGTGCGCCGTATTGGTCAAGGCCTGGTTTACGCTGCGATCGAACAGCTCATTGCGTACTTGCATGGCTTGGTTTATCCAAATAAGCTGAATGGCAATAATTCCCAGAATTGACGTGCCCATCAGCACCATTAGTAATGTGAAAAACCGTTTGTTCATAGTTCAAAGATAACCAATTCATTTGGCGTGTTTTTGACTTTAACTTTTCCTTAACAGAGTTTAACCAGGCTTTAACGGAGAGTTGGGTGGGGGCTGTCCTACCTTTGATGATGCAAACTTCAATTAAAATTCATGTTATGAAAACAAAATTACAATTAAGAAGAATCGGCTTGTTTTTACTTTTTCTGCTGGCTGCTCTTCTGGTGACCGCGCAACCCGATTCGCAACCCGACAAGAAAAAGCACCTCAAGTTGGTTAAAATAGAAAACGGTGAGAAAACAGTTATGGACACCGTTTTACTGGGCGATGCCTCAGAGCTTGAGTTGATGGAAGAATTTGGCTTTACCGAAGAGCTTGATTCCATCCTAAAAGGAAAGCTGAAGCGCTTTAATATAGAGGTGACGGATGACGGAGAAAACCAGGAGGTTTTTGTTTTTTCGAAAGAAGACGACCTGCCATCGGAGTGGTTTGCAGCGGGCGATTCCGTTCGGAAAGTGGTGAGAATCAAACGTGGTAACGGACCTATGAAACGTGAAATGATGATTCATACGGCTCCACATGTTGTGCATGTTCCCAAGCCGCCGCATCCTCCTATGGCCATTCGTTGGCACAGCGCACAACAGGATGATAAGATGGTGATTCGCTTAGACGACCCGGGAGTCATCTCATACAAGAAGAAGGACTTGCGTGGAGGTCGTGAAAAAATTGAGATTATCCGTCAAAAGCCTGTTGAGCATTCCGAAGAAATGGACGTTGAGGACGAAATTATTTTGGAAGATAACCAGTGATTTGAAAATTTTGCTCCCGCTCTTTTCAGAAAACAGATCAATTAAACAATGAAAAAGCTGGCTGCATACATTAGCAGCCAGCTTTACTCAATCTTCACGCAGACTAAGTCGGTTGACCAAGAATGGCTTAGTGTTTTCGGATACTAAACCCAGCCAACCGCAAAAAATCGTTTATTGCTCCGGCCAGGTTTTGCCGGTTTGCTCCTTGTCCATGACCAATTTGAGCGGGTCAATTTCTTCGCCCCAGTAAATGGTGCGGTGTGGAAACGGAATTTCAATCCGTTGCTGATCGAAGGCTGCTTTCAGGCGCTTGCGGTATTCGCGGCCAACGGTCCATTGATGGCTGGGCTTGGTTTTTAGCCGCCCTTTAATCACTAAGGCGCTGTCGCCAAAACTATCAAGCCCGAAAATCTCCATGGGTTCCAGAATAAGGTTTTTATACTGGTTGTCCTGCCTCATTTTTTCAGCCACCTCCTGCATGATTTTCATCACCTGATCCAAATCTTCCTTGTAGGCCACGCCGATGTCAAAAACCATGGCCGACCATTCTTTGGTCATGTTCGAAACCGTGTTGATTTTACCATTTTGAAAAATGTGAACCACGCCTGACAAGTCACGCAGCGTGATGGTTCGAAGTTCAATTTTTTCGACGAGCCCTCCGGTGCCATTAATGATGGCCACATCGCCGGTGCGGATCTGGTTTTCAAGTAGAATGAAGAATCCGCTGATAAAGTCGCGAACCAATTCCTGAGCTCCGAAGCCCACAGCCAGCCCCACAATACCAGCACCGGCCAAAATAGGTGCAATGTCGATGTTGATTTTCTTCAAAAAAATCATAATGAAAATGGACCAAATCATAACTGCCACGATTTTGCGGACGATCCCCATCAAGGTATTCAGGCGCTTTTCTACTTCCAGGTTGGGTTCTTCGGATTGATGAACCGTGCGTTTGGCCAAAAGATTCCGGATTTTCTGAATCATGAAAAAGCTGACCCGCAACGTGACCAGTAAGAGTACAATCAGAATAACGATTGATGGCAATTCGGTAAAAATCCAGTGGGATAATCGGGTTAGAAGAGTACCCCAAAAGTCGGCAGTGAATAATGTGTTCATTTTTTGCGGAGTGTGATGATTAGTAATTCAAGTTATTAGAAGAAATTGACGCAAGCGGCTAGTGCTTTGGTGTCAATTCCAGGGTCAATGGAACAATTCACAGATAAGGCTTAAGCCCAGGTGAATTTAAAATTGACCTTGTTAACTATTCCGGAAAATCGTGCCAGTTTTGTTTAGTTGATGTCAATGCCTTGTTCCGCAGTGTTTTACATGAGATTTGATGCTTGCTTCTCTTTGGGTGTTGATGTAGAATAATTGTGAATCTTGTAGAACTCGTTTCACAGCAGGTCTTTACATGAGGTTGTTTACCCTGTTCTTTTGTAATTTGGTCGGTACGCAAACCTGTTTGGTCTAATAAAAATGGAAATGAGCCAATGTTTACCAAATTTAGGAGCCGGATTTTTATTGAAACAAGGGGTGAATTCTTTCGATAAGCATTAAACGTTTGCTGAAAGAAAGAGTCTACAAACTAAACGAAACTGACGCAGTGAAAATTACGATTGACCAACTAAGTAAAATTTATCCCAACGGAAACCGGGCCCTAAACGATGTTCATTTGGAAATTGAGAATGGGATGTTTGGGCTGCTGGGGCCGAATGGTGCAGGCAAATCAAGCCTGATGCGGATTTTAGTGACCTTGATGAAACCAAGTTCCGGCAAAGTAACTGTCAATGGTTATGACCTGGTGAAAAACCGAAAAGAGATTCGGAAGATGCTGGGTTACCTGCCGCAGGATTTCCGCTTTTTTTCACAATTGAAAACCTACGAATTTCTGGACTATGCAGCGCGGCTGGCGGGCATGAAAAATGCCAGGGAGCGGGCCAGTGCTGTGGACAAAATGCTGGAAGAAGTGGGCTTGTTTGAAGCGCGCGACCGACAAGCCAATCGGTTGTCGGGAGGGATGAAGCGCCGCCTGGGAATTGCTCAGGCCTTAATCAACGATCCGAAGATTATCATTGTGGACGAACCCACCACGGGGCTGGACCCAGAAGAGCGCATTCGTTTTCGAAACTTGTTATCGACCATCTCCACCAACGATGTTATTATTATTCTTTCGACCCACATTGTGGGCGATATTTCCAGCACGTGTAAAAACATGGCCTTACTGAATTTTGGAGAGTTGGCTTACAGTGGTTCGCCCGATGACTTGGTGGATAAAGCCCGGGATAAGGTCTGGCTTATTCACGCCAGCGAGACAGAATACCAGGAAATCAATGAAAAGTATCCGGTAATATCCAATGTGCCAACCAGCGAAGGATGGGAAATACAGGTGGTGGCCGATCAGATCAACGGGTATTCGGGGCACAACATTGATCCGAACCTGGAACATGCCTACGTTTATTTTATGGAAAGTCGCTTAAACCAATGGACGGCCGTTTAAGGATTCAGATATTGGGAGGAGGGCCTCCCGGACAATTTGGTATAGAAAATATTAGATAGGCCAGAAGGGCTGAACAACTGATAACTGACTTTTATGATTTCGATACACAATATTCGCTCAATTGCCCGTTACGAAACAACGACTTTGTTGCGCAGCTGGTTTTTCCGGATTTTCGCGATTCTGGCGATGATCTTCCTCTCTTTATTCAATTTTGGCGTATTGATTGAGTCGAATGGAGGTGCCGGAGAGTGGGCCATGAAAGGGCTTCCTTCAATCATTCCGTATGTCAATCTGTTGTTTTTGAATGTGGTGCAGGCGGTGATCGCCATTTTCCTGGCTTCCGACTTTCTGAAACGGGATAAGAAGCTGGATACCACCGAGGTGATCTATATGCGTCCGATGACCAACGGCGAATATGTGATTGGCAAAACGCTGGGTAACCTGGTTGTTTTTATTGTGCTGAACCTGATCATCCTTACAATTGCCCTCATATTTAACTTGATTACGCAAAACACCAGTGTCAACTGGTTGGCTTACCTCTACTATTTCTTGGTAATCAGTGTGCCCACCTTGGTGTTTATCATGGGGCTTTCCTTTTTGGTTATGTCGCTTATTCGCAACCAGGCAGTTACTTTTGTCGTCCTGCTGGGGTATGTTGCGATTTCGCTGTTTTATCTTCAGGATAAGTATTATTACCTGTTCGATTACATGGCTTTTAATATTCCTTTGACTTTTTCCGATTTTGTCGGCTTTGGCAACTTATCCACCATTCTTGTTCACCGGGGAATGTACCTGGTTTTCGGCATTGCTTTTATTTTTTATACCATCCTGCTTTTACGTCGGTTGCCGCATTCAGAAACCATGCGTCTGTTTTCGCTGGTTTTCGGAACCCTTTGTTTGGCGGGGGGCATTTACCTGGGAAGTTTGCATGTCGGTTCTTTTTTGAAGGATCAGGAGCTGCGGGCAGAAATGATTCGGTTGAACGATGAATACCTGGGAACACCCCAACTGACCATTACGAATTACGATATTCAGTTAGAGCATCGGGGCGAACAGATTGTGTGTGAAGCCAGATTGAAGGCTCAAAATACCCGGAATGAACCGATTTCTACGGTTTTGTTTAGTTTGAATCCTGCTCTGAAATTGGAACAGCTTACGGTGGACGGACAAGCTCAGGCCTTTGAACGTAAGCTTGGCCTGATTGAACTAACTGGGCTGAGCGTGCGGCCGGGGCAGCAGTTGGAAATCACATTCTCATACGCCGGAAAGATTAATGAGGCCGCTTGCTTCCTGGATATTGATGATGAAACCCGGGAAGAAGCCTATCGCAACTTCATGTATCAGATTGATAAACGACATGCTTTTATTACTCCGGACTATGTGCTGCTGACCCGCGAAAATAACTGGTACCCAATTCCCGGCGCGGGCTTTGGAGTGAAAAATAAGCAATGGTTGTCGCGACAGTTTAGTACGTATCGGCTTGAAGTCAGTTCGCGTCCGGGGCTGACCGCAATTTCGCAGGGCCTGGTGGAGGAAACTGAAGGACGGTTTGTGTTTACCAACTCGCATGCGCAGTCGCAAATTTCGCTGGCCATTGGGTCGTATGAGCGGATGAACAAAGAAATTGACGGATTGGATTTCAACATTTATTACCGGAAAGGACATGATTATTTTTCCGGGTTTTTCGAAGAAATTAAGGACACCATTCCGGGAGTTATTACCGAAGTAATTCAGGATTTTGAACGGGATGTTGATTTGTATTATCCGTTTGAGCGGCTTGATTTGGTAGAAGTTCCGGTGCAGTTCT
The DNA here is from genome assembly GCF_947495665.1 of uncultured Sunxiuqinia sp. GTDB lineage: Bacteria > Bacteroidota > Bacteroidia > Bacteroidales > Prolixibacteraceae > Sunxiuqinia > Sunxiuqinia rutila. The sequence goes on along the minus strand of NZ_CANLZV010000004.1, from coordinate 80,912 downwards.
ATTCGTATGAACGCATTTTAAGTGGGGCGCGTGAGCAAATTCAACCCGAAATGATCTTATTCCCTGAAAAAGGCTTGTTGGTGGGCGAAGCTGACTTTAACGGCCGCCTGAATCAACGCCGTCGCTATGGTGGGCGAAACGATGAAAACCTGACCACCGCAGAGAAGAAAGTCCAGGTGTTTCAAAACTTCCTGGCAACCTTTACCCGCGAGCAGGGCAGGCCTGATTTTAACCGGTCGCAGGGCGAGTTGGAGATTGAGGAGACACAAAATGCGTTTTATGCATTCCCCCTGTTTTACAACTATGCCTATTACATTCGCTCCGAGCGCTGGCCGGTATCCGACCGGGTGTTTGAAGCCTACAAAAAGCAATCGACCGGAGACATGCGGATGGGGTGGATGCGCGACCTGCAAGGCATGTCGGAAGATGAGCAAGCCAACCTGGCTCTTTTATCACGCAGCTTTGAAGAAATTCTGGATGATCCGGATGAAAAGCAAATCATTGATAATGTCATTCAGCAAAAAGGAAAAGCCCTGTTCTCCATCATCAAGACCAAGGCCGAAGATGAGGCGTTTGAAGATTTTCTGTATGATTACCTTCGGGAAGTGAAATTTACCGCTTCAAGCATCGAAGATTTTAACGAGGCCATTTGGGCAGAATTTGGGATTGATCTGATTCCTTATATGGAAGATTGGTTCAGCAGTACTCGCTTGCCGGCCTTTTTGGTTGGTCCGGTGGATGCGGTGAATGTGCTGGATGGCGATCAACTCAAAACCATGGTCAAATTCAAGATAAGCAACACCGAAGATGTGGAAGGAATTGTGTCGGTTGACTTTCGTTTGGGAGGAGGGCCTGGTGGTCGTTTTGGCGGGATGGGTGGTTCCCCGGAAACCATTAGTAAGCTGATTCGCCTGGAAGGAAACCAAACCAAGGAGGTGAGCTATTTGCTTAATGGCACTCCTCGTGGAGCCAATGTCAATACGCTGACCTCTAAAAATATCCCGTCTGAAATTCGCTTGCCCTTGGATAATATAGAAGAAGATAAAAAGGCGATTCCTTATGAAGGAGAGCGCATTGTGGATCAGCCGGTTCGCATTGCCGAAGACAATGAAATTATTTTGGACAATGAAGATCCGGGCTTTGAAGTAAGGGGAGAGGCCGAGACCAGCTTGCTGCGCAAATTGCTGATTAAAGAAGAAAAATCGACCGGCAAATACGCCGGGTTCTCCAGTTGGCGGGCTCCACGAACCTGGACGCTGACAACCCATTCCAGTTTTTATGGCGCCTACATTCGCTCGGCTTACTACCTGCGGGCGGGCGAAGGCGATAAGGTGGCTACCTGGAATGTGCCCCTCTCCGAAGTGGGCTATTACCAGGTGTATGCCTATGTGTATAAAGATAACCGACGTGGGCGTCGTGGCGGTAATGATGGCGAATACCACTTTATTGTACATCATGATGATGGGGATGAAGAAGTCGTGGTTGACTTGAAAACAGCCGAGGAGGGATGGAACCATTTGGGTGGTTACTATTTTTCTCCGGATACGGCCAAAATTGAGCTGACCAACCAGTCAACTGCCCGCATGGTAGTGGCCGATGCCGTTAAACTGATTAAACAATAAAAAGAAGAAATACGTATGAAATCTACTTTCGTTAAACTTAGGTTCCTGATTTTGCTGGTCTTGTTTCCGGTAAGCGCACTTTGGGCCCAACAGCTGCTAAGTCTGGAGAAAGCGATGGAAATTGCCTCGCAAAACAGCCCCGATATTCGGCGATCCTTGCTGAATCTGGAGCGTTCGCAGGAGTCGCTCAATGCCCAGAAAGCAGCATTGAAGTCGCAGTTTTCGCTCAGCCTGAACCCGGTGGAATACAGCCGTACCCGCTCGTTTGATGATTATTATTCTTCCTGGTATACCAATGAGTCGTTTGGTTCGTCGGGAACCTTTACCGTGTCGCAGCCTATTTTGCTGACCGACGGAACGGTTTCGCTGGTTAACCGCTTTGGCTGGCAAAAGAGCAACAGTGACATTAATAATGTGGAAGATCGGTCGTTTACCAATAATTTATACATCAGCTTGGCTCAGCCGCTGTTCACCTACAACCGGCTTCGACTGCAGCTGAGGGAACTACAACTGGATTTGGAAAACTCGAACCTGAGCTATGCCATGCAGCTGCTTAATCTGGAGAAGTTGGTGACACAGTATTTCTACAATGTGTACATGGCTCAAATGAGCCTGAATATTTCGAAGGACGAATTGGCGAATACCGAAAAAAGTTACGAGATCACAAAAAACAAGGTAGAGGCCGGACTGGCTGCCCGCGAGGAGCTGTATCAGGCTGAATTGAACTATGCCACCGCCAAGTCGAACGTACAAAACCAGCAGGTGAGTCTGGAAAATTATAAAGACCAGTTCAAGCAGTACATTGGCATGGATATTTTTGAGGAGATTGCCGTGATGGCTAATGTGGATGCCACGCCTGTTGCGGTCGATTTGAAAAATGCCATTAATTATGGATTGGGTTCGCGCATGGAGCTTCGCCAGCGGGAGATTGACATTGAAACTTCGCAATTTGATCTGATTCGCACCAACGCCTTGAATGAGTTTCAAGGGGAGATGAACCTTTCGGTCGGAATCATTGGCGATGATCCCAAGTTGTCCAACATCTATCAGAATCCAACGAACAACCCGCGGGTTTCGCTTTCGTTCAATGTGCCCTTGTTTGACTGGGGCGAGAAAAAATCCCGAATGAGAGCCCAGGAAGCTGTGATTAAAACCCAGGAATTGAGTTTTGAACAGCAGAAAATTCAAATCATCATGGATATTCGTCAGGTGTATCGTTCGTTGCAGAACCTCAAAAACCAAATTACCATCGCCGAGCAAAACGAGCGGAATGCCCAGCTGACCTACGAGATCAACCTGGAGCGCTATGCCAATGGCGACCTGACCAGCATGGACCTGAACCTGTTTCAAACCCAGCTTTCGGAAAAGAAAATGGCTTACGCACAGTCTTTAATCGATTATAAAATAGAACTGCTCAACCTGAAGATTCAAACCCTGTACGACTTTGAGCTGGGACGAGGCATTGTTCCCGAAGAACTAATTCAAAAAAGTAATAACTAAAAACCATCCTTATAAAACGCAATCCCATGAAGATCAATTTGTATACTACCGTAATTTTATCCGCACTACTGGGTTTGACTGCGTGCAACAACCAAAGTGCTGATTCGGAAACTGAAATTGCCATCCCGGTTTCGGTTGAGGAGTTGAGACCTGGCTTTATCGAGCAAACCATTAATACGACAGGTACCGTGGTGGCGACCAAAGAGGCTACGCTGACAACGGAGATGGCCGGTCGCTATACCCTGGCGACCAATCCGAAGACCGGCAAACCGTTTATGCTGGGCGACCGGGTCAATCAGGGACAGGTGATTGTGAAGTTGGAGGATGAAGAGTATGTCAATAACCTTGGGATGCAGTCCAAAGAGCTGAACCTGAAAATTTCAGAGCAAAACTATACCAAGCAAAAATCGCTTTTCGACAAGGGTGGGGTAACACAAAGTGAATTGAGTAACGCCGAGGTGTCGGCCGTTAATGCACGCGACAGTTATGAACTGGCTAAAATTCAGATGGAAAAGATGAATGTGCGTGCACCGTTTGGCGGGGTGATTACCCAATTGCCTTATTTCACTCAGGGAACAAAAGTAACCAGCGGCACCGAAGTGGTCAGCCTGATGAGCTATGAGAAGTTGCAGCTGGAAGTGAACCTGCCGGAGAAATACATCAACCAGGTGGAGCCGAACCAGGATGTACGCGTGATGAATTACACTTTGCCCGAAGATACTTTGCACGGGATGGTTCGGGAATTATCGCCGGCGATCAGCACCGAAACGCGCACTTTCACAGGAAAGTTGAGCATCGATAATGACGAGTTGAAGCTGCGGCCGGGAATGTTTGTGCAGGCCGAGATTGTGCTTGATCGGAAAGACAGTGTCATCGTCATTCCGAAAGAGGTGATCATCTCGAACCAGCGGGGCAAGTCGGTTTTTGTGGTTGAGCAGGGAACGGCTGAGCAAAAACAGGTGACCCTGGGCTATGAAAATCAGGATAAGGTGGAGATTACTTCCGGCTTGAAAGCCAACGACCGATTGGTGGTGAAAGGCTTTGAGACCTTGCGTGCCCGTTCGAAAGTAAAAATCATCAAATAGAAAGGATATCCCGTGAAGAAGTTAAGCGAATTTTCGGTCAATTATCCGGTTACTGTTTTGATGATGGTGCTTGGCGTGGTGCTTCTGGGCTACATCTCCTACGATAAGCTGGGCGTTGACCTGTTTCCGGACCTGAATAACCCGCGCCTGTTTATTGAGCTGGAATCGGGTGAACGGCCGCCGGAGGAAATGGAAAATCAGTTTGTGGAAAACCTCGAAGCTTTGGCAATCCGGCAGTCGGATGTGGTGGAAGTTTCGTCGGTTTCCAAAGTGGGAAGCGCCCAGATTACGGTTGAATATGCCTGGAACAAGGACATGGACGATGCCTTTCTGGATTTACAGAAAGCCGTGACCTCCTTTGCCCAAAACCAGGATATTGATGCCATCAACATTACCCAGCACGATCCAAACACTTCACCGGTAATGATCTTGGGCTTGAGCCATGCCACCAACGACGATATGAACGACTTACGCAAGGTTGCCGACAACTACATTCGCAACGAGCTGATTCGTTTGGAAGGGGTGGCCGAAGTGGATGTGTCGGGTGCACAGGAAGTGGAAGTGCTCATTGAAACCAGCGAATACTTGCTGGATGCTTTTGGCTTGTCGCTGGATGAAATCAGCACTCGTATTGCCAGCTTCAATCAGAATATTTCGGGCGGAAGCATTGAAGAGATGGGCCTGCGCTATGTGGTGAAAGGGGTGAGCCTGCTAACGGATGTTGAGGATTTTGAAAACGTGATTGTAGGCTATAAACAAATTACGGCCGATAATGCCGAGGCGGCTTTTGCCCCCATTTACCTGCGTGAAGTGGCCACCGTTCGTTTTCAGAATAAGGATCCTGAGAATATTGTTCGCCTGAATGGCAAGCGTTGTTTGGGCCTTTCTGTTTATAAGGAAACGAAGTTTAACACGGTGAAAGCCGTTGAGCAAATCAACGAAGGCATTGCGGACATTCAAAAAGCGCTGCCCGGCTACCAACTGCAAATGGTGACCAACCAGGGCAGCTTTATCAGCGATGCCATTAATGAGGTGGAAGAGTCGGCCTTGCTGGGAATTTTATTAGCCGTGTTTGTGCTGTTTCTGTTCTTGCGGCGGGCCGGAAGCACGCTGATTATCAGTGTTGCCATTCCCATTTCAATCATTGCCACTTTCAACCTCATGTATTTTAACGGTCTTAGCCTGAATATAATGACTTTGGGAGGGCTGGCGCTGGGGGCCGGCATGCTGGTTGACAATGCCATTGTGGTGATGGAAAACATTTTCCGAAACCACGAGTCGGGTCTATCGGTGCGCGATTCCGCGATTCTGGGAACCTCGCAAGTGGGAGGTGCCATCACCGCATCAACCATCACCACGATCATCGTGTTTTTGCCCATTGTTTACCTGCATGGTGCGTCGGGCGAGCTGTTTAAAGATCAGGCCTGGACGGTTGCTTTTTCATTGGTTTCATCCCTGGCAGTGGCCATTCTGTTTATTCCCATGCTGTTCAACCTGTTTTATAAGAACAGGAAGAAGCAGGTGAAATCACGCTCGGTTCAGGTGAAAGGCTATGGGAATTTCCTGGACAAGGTGCTGAAGGTAAAATGGGTGGTTATCCTGGGTGCACTTATTCTGGTGGCCGGATCCGCTTTGCTGGTTCCTTTTATTGGTACCGAATTTATGCCGAAAACAGAAACCCGCGAATTCAGTATCGAAATTCGAATGCAGGAAGGCACACGCCTGGCTCGTACTACGGCCGCTGTGGAAAATATGGAAGCCATTGTGGCTGAACTGTTGGGTGACAACCTGGAAACCAGTTTCAGCCATGTGGGGCCAACCAGTGGCATCAGCAGCTCTACCACCGATATTTTTGAAGGCGAAAATACCGCCAGCATAAAAATCATTTTGGCTCCGGAAAGCGAACTGATCTCAACGGCTGCCATCCGCAAAATCAGCCAGGCCGTGGGTGAAATTCCGGGGATGGAAATCAGTTATCATCAGGATGAAACGGCCTTGAAAAGTATTATGGGAACCGACGAGGCTCCTTTGGTTATTGAAGTGCAGGGAGAAGACCTGGCGGTGATTGAATCGCTTGCTGCTGAAGTGAAACAGCGGGTTGAAGGGCTGCCGGGCATGTACAATTTTGAGTCGTCGCTGGAAGAAGGTTCGCCTGAAGTGGAAATCATGGTGGATCGTTTGCGGGCCGGGATGTATAACCTGAGTGTGAACACCATTGTGTCGCAAATTCAGGATCAGCTGGAAGGAAAGCTGGCCGGGCAGGTGGAACGGCAGGGCGAAATGCAGGACATTACCCTGAAGCTTCCGGATAAGGGATTGGCGCAGTTGGACGAACTGATGATTTCAAGCAATAACCAGGAGTTTATGGTCAGCGAGTTGGCGGACATTCATATCGGACAATCACCCAAAGAGGTGTACCGCCGCAACCAAAACCGGATTGGAAAAATTACGGCCCAGCTGGATAAGGATGTCCCGCTGGATCAGGCTGTCAAGGAAATTCGTGCGGCCTTGGCTCCCATGAGCATTCCTCCCGACTACCAAGTGAACATTAGTGGTGAAGAAGAAAAACGGCAGGAGTCTATGGCCAGCCTGAGCTTCGCCTTGCTTTTATCCATTGTGCTGGTGTATATGGTGTTGGCCTCGCAGTTTGAGTCGTTGCTGCACCCGTTCACGATTTTGCTGACCATCCCGTTGGCGGTGGTGGGCTCTGTTTTGGTGTTCTTCCTGCTGGGAAAAACACTCAACATCATGGCTTACATCGGTATCATCATGCTGGTGGGTATTGCCGTGAACGACTCCATCATCTTTGTCGACCGCATCCTGCAATTGCGGCAGGAGGGCATGGCACGGCGCGCGGCAATTTTACAAGCCGGACAGCAACGGATTCGCCCGATCATCATGACCAGCTTAACAACGATTTTGGCCTTGTTCCCACTAACCCTGGGAATTGGTGAAAGTGCCTCGCTGCGTTCGCCCATGGCGCTGGCGGTTATTGGTGGTTTGGTGACCTCCACCTTGCTGACTTTGATTGTCATTCCGTGTATGTACGATGCCATTGAGGGAATTAAAGACCGGATCAAAAATAAGAATTGACGATTTGCTCATTTACGGTTGACAATTCGTAAATGGTAACCAGTTAAATGGAAAATAGACCAATGAAATTTATCATCGATAGAAAGACCCTGATTAGCATGTTGTTTTTAGGACTAACCCTTTTGGGCTATGTTTCCTACAAACAGCTGGGGGTGGAGCTACTGCCCAATGTAGAGCTTCCCTTCCTCTTTGTTCAGGCTGTTGCACCGCAGGAAGCTGATCCGGAGTACCTCGAAAATGAGGTGGTCATTCCCATTGAAGGAGCCGTGGGAACGCTGGAAGGGATTGAGTCGCTCGAATCTACCATCACGTCCCGCATGGGAACCGTGATTGTCTATTATCAGAAAGGGGTTGATTTTAGCTTCGCCTACCTCAAGCTGCAGGAAAAAATCAATGAAATACAGGGAGATTTGCCCGAAGGCGTTCGGGTAAGTGTTAACCGGGTGGATCTGTCTCAGATGAGCAGCCAGTTTATGGAGCTGCAAGCGCGTGGTGGTGGTGGAGTAGACCGGATTCGGAATTTGGTGGATCAGGAGATTGCTCCCGATTTGGAGAACCTGGATGGGATTGCCGGGGTGAATGTCTTTGGCGGAAAAGAAAAATCCATCGAGGTGATTCTGGATATGGAGGCTTGTGAAGCTTATCACATTACTCCGGGACAGATTCGTTCGCTGCTCTCGCAAAATTCGCAGTCGCGTACCTATGTGGGGGCGCTTCGCGAAAAGGAAAAGCATTACTTCGTTCATGTTACGGCTGAATATACGCAGGTGAGTGATCTGGAACGGCTGGTGGTTGCCGAAGGTCCCATTCTGCTAAAGGATATTGCCGATATTCGGTTTGGGGTGAAAGAAGAAACCAGCTACAGCCGCGTGAATGGGCAGGATGCGGTTACCATTCGGCTGATTAATGACTCGCAGGCCAACCAGATTGAATTGTCGCATAAAACGAAGGAGCTGGTTGAACGATTGAATGAAAAGCTGGCCCGAAAAGATGTTCAGCTCTTTGTGCAGGACAACTCCGCCGAAACGATGGAGGAGAACATTGATCAGATCATCAACCTGGCGCTGATTGGGGGCTTGATGGCCGTGTTTGTGTTGTGGATGTTTTTGAAAAACGTGCGCATTGTGGCCTTCATCGCGCTGGCAATTCCGGTGTCGGTGTTCACGGCTTTCAACCTGTTTTATGCTTACGACATTACCCTGAACAGCCTTACGCTGGTGGGGATGGCGCTGGCTATCGGCATGCTGCTCGACAACAGTGTGGTGGTGCTCGAAAATATTTACCGGCTTGCCGGCCAGGGACAGGAGGCCGATTCGGCCGTAACACAAGGAACCACGGAAGTTTGGCGCTCCATTCTGGCGGCTACGCTCACCACAATCACGGTCTTTCTGCCGTTCGTGTTTTCGTCCAACTTCATGATTGAAATGCTGGGTAAGCATGTGGGTGTCTCCATCATTTCAACTTTGCTGGTGTCGCTGTTGGTGGCCTTGCTTTTTGTGCCCATGGCTGTTCATTTCATTCTGAAACGAAAAAAGGGAAAGGACATTGCATTCCAGAAGCTGACCACGAACAACCGGATGGTGCAGATTTACATGTTGTTGCTGAAATCGTGCATGCGCAATCCGGCCGGAACAATTCTGGGCGCGGTGGCAATCTTTTTCATCACGGTGTTTGCCAGTTTGGCAATCAGTGTCAGTTCTTTGCAGGAAGTGGAGAACGATCAAATTCAGCTGTATGTGACCATGCCTTCCGGGTCGAGCCTGGAAACGACTGATGAAACGGTTAGCAAGATTGAAGAAAAGCTGGAGGAGGTGAAGGAAAAGCAGGATGTGCTTAGCACCATTGAGGAAGAAGAAGCAGTGGTGACGGTGAAGCTGGTGGAGGATTTTGAAAAAATAGATGGCCGTAGTTTTGCTGAAATTAAGTCATCAATCAGTGAGCTGACCCGGAATATCGGTTCGGCCGAAATCTCGTTTGAACAAAGCAGCTCCGGCGGTGGTGGTGGCGGCTTTGGCGGTGGCGGTCGAAATATGATGGGTAATTTCCAACGCTTGCTGGGGATTGGCAGCAACGAAGAAAAAGTGGTGCTGAAAGGGCAGGATTTCGAGATGATGCAGACCGTAGCCGAAGACATTGAGTACTTCCTGGAAGAACTGGATTTCATCAACCGGGTGCGGCTGAACGTGTCGGATAACCGGCCGGAAGTGCACATGCTGTTCGACCCCTTGCTGATGACGGAATACAACATCAACATCAGCCAGGTTACCAGCGAGCTGAATTCGTTTTCGGGCGAAATTTCTACCGGTGTACAGTTTAACCAAGGGGTGGATGAGTATGAAATTATCATTCGGCAGGGGGAGGAAGACCCGCTGGAGGACGACACCCGAACGATGGATGACCTGAAGCTGTTGCAAGTGAGCGATGCTGCCGGAGGGCTGCACGACCTGCAGGATTTTGCCCAGCTGGTGTATGCCCGTGGGCTGGCCGGAATTAACCGGGTGAACCAGGAAAAACAAATTGAAATTACCTACAGCTTGATTGATGAGGCACAGCAGTCCAATGATTTGCTGGCTTCCTACCGTTACGAAATTGATGAGCTGATTGCCTCCTATAACTTTCCATCGGGCGTTGCTGCCGAGGTGATTCATGAAGAAGACGACCTGGGCGAGTTTAAGTTCCTGATTCTGGCCGCCATCATTCTGATTTTTATGATTCTGGCTTCGGTTTTCGAATCCTTTGCCACGCCTTTTGTGTTGCTGTTTTCCATTCCGCTGGCCGCTATTGGTTCGCTGCTGGCCCTGTTGCTTACCGGCAACAGCTTGTTCAATGCCAATACCATGATTGGCTTCCTGATTTTGCTGGGTGTGGTGGTCAACAATGGGATTATTTTGATTGACTACAGCAACATTTTGCGCAAGCAGGGCTATCGTCGTCCGCGGGCACTGATGACCGCGGGCTTGTCGCGGGTGCGTCCCATTCTGATTACCACCATTACCACCATTGTGGCCATGGTGCCGCTGGCCATGGGACAAGCCGAGTATGTCAGCGTGATTGGGGCTCCCTTTGCCATTATTGTTATTGGCGGATTAGCCTTGAGTACGGTGCTGACCCTCATCTTTATTCCGACCTTTTATTCGGGACTGGAAAGTGCCTTGGAGTGGTTTTACCAACTGGACTGGAAACTGAAAGCTTTTCAGCTGCTGGCCATGGGAGCCATCCTGAGCTGGATTTACTTGGAGGTGGATGCCCTGACCTGGCAACTGCTGGATACAGTGTTGGCCGTGGTGCTGGTACCGGGGATGACCTGGTTTGTGCTAAACAGCTTGAAAAAAGCGGGAACCCGACTGATTGGGCCCGATGACCGGGTGCATATCGTTATTCAAAATCTGGTGAAAATTTATGACCGGCCGGGACGCTTTAGCCGCGAATGGACTGGAGGATTGAACATTCGTCGACGGGCCGGGCTGGAAAAGGAATACCGGTCCATCCGGGAATTTGATCAGCTGATTTGGCAACTGCCCCTGCTGGCGTTCCTGATCTATTTTACGTTTTTCTACCTCGCCTCAGCTTTCTGGATCAGCTTCATGTTGGTTATGGTTTACCTCTACCTGAACCAAATTTGGAAACCGGTAGCCATTTACCTGGAACACCGGCAAGCGGCAAGCTCCGGCGGCTTGTTCAAGGCCATTCAGAAATACAGCAAGCTGTTCCTGTTTTGGTTGCTGCCTTTGGTTGAGCTGTTTGTGCTGTGGAAGAAAACCAACTTTATTGGCTTGGTGGTGGCCTTTGCCGTTCTGTGGTATTTGGCCTTGCTTATTTCGGTTACGGCACGGCGCCTGTATGATGAGAAAGTGAATATTGACCGGATTACCGGACGCTTTGGAAACCTGCGGAGGACCACCTTGCGCCTGGTGAAACAAATTCCGGTTATCGGGAAACGAAAAGTGCCCTTTAAAGCTCTGGATGGGGTGTCGCTGGAGATAGGCACCGGCATGTTTGGTTTGCTGGGGCCCAACGGAGCCGGAAAATCGACCATGATGCGGATTATCTGCGGAATATTTGAGCAGAGCTATGGCAAGGTGTGGATCAATGGAATTGACACCCAGAAAAAGCGGGAAGAGTTGCAGGGACTGATTGGCTATTTGCCGCAGGAATTTGGAACCTATGAAAATATGCCGGCGCAGGAATTCCTGGATTATCAGGCATTGCTGAAAGGACTGACCGATGCCAAAGCCCGTCGGGAGCGCATTGAATATGTACTGAAGTCGGTGCATATGTGGGAAAAACGCGGCGACAAAATCGGGTCATTTTCCGGAGGAATGAAGCAGCGAATCGGGATTGCTCAAATCCTGCTTCATCTGCCTAAAATATTGGTGGTGGATGAGCCGACTGCCGGTCTGGATCCGCGCGAACGGATTCGCTTCCGGAACCTGTTGGTCGAGTTGAGCCGCGAGCGAATCGTGATCTTTTCCACCCACATTATTGAAGATATTTCCAGCTCGTGTAACCAGGTGGCTGTCATCAACCGCGGGCGGGTGAAGTATCACGGAACTCCGATTGCGATGGTGAACCTGGCCGATAAGCTGGTGTGGCAGTTTGATGTGGATGTGGCGGAGTTCGACCAAATGCCCAACAAACACATGGTGACCCACCACATGCGGGTGGAGGATAAGATTCGGGTGCGCATGCTGAGCCATGAGCAACCTGCGGAGGACGCCATTGAGGCCAAGCCGGTTTTGGAAGACGCTTACTTGTGCCTGATTAAAGATTTGAAATAGGAAGGCAGAGGCAGAGGCAAAGGCAAAATTATTGACGATTGGACGATTGACAAGGGACGATTAACTGATAACCGATAACTCTCAACTGAAAACTCTTACTTAAAAATGAATAGACTCAAATTAAAGAATACGATAAACCTGATCCGTAAAATGATTCAATACAATTTCCGGATCATCTTTGGGGGCCGCTTTATCTGGTTTTTACTGGCTGCTTTTGCCTTTTTTGCTTTTGTGGCCATTACTGCCGTTTGGAATGGCGAGGTGCCTGATGAAGAGTTTGTGTATGGCATCCTGATCTTTCCGGCCATGCTGCTGATTTTTTACCCCATGACCTTTGGAATTCAGAACGATTTGGACGCCGGTATTCTCGAAATTTTATTCGGCATACCCGACTACCGCTACAAAGTGTGGTTGGTGCGGCTCGTACTGGTTTTTGTATTGGTTTTCCTGTTGCTGCTGGCCTTTGCCGGGGTGAGTTCTATTTTCCTTACGCCCGTTAATTTAGTTGAAATAGCCCGGCAACTCATGTTTCCGGTTTTGTTTCTGGGCAGTTTGGCGTTTATGTTTTCCACCATCATTAAAAATGGCAACGGAACTGCGGTGGTGATGGTCATTCTGGGGGTGGTGCTGCTCATCTTTAGCGATGCCCTGCAGCGTACCTACTGGAATGTGTTCCTCAATCCACTCAGTGTTCCCCGAAATATGAATGAAGTAGTGTGGGAAGGCATCGTGCTGAAAAACCGTATTTTTCTGATCGTCGGTACCCTGTTGTTTACCCTCTACGGCCTGTTTAACCTGCAAAAACGCGAGAAGTTCATTTAAAGAAGTCGTGAGTCGTGAGTCCGGTGTGCTGCCCCAAGCTATTTAAATGGAAAGCTAACAACAAAGGCTTTTCAAAGCAATTGGTTGGTGTCGCGTCGTTGCAAACGACAAGCAGCTTACCCCTCGGCACCGCTTTGCTGAGACGAGGGGTAGGTGGGCAAATAACTTCTTGCTTTTACCGGCAAGACACGGTTTGTAAAACTGTGCTAGCGGAGTAGGTGGTTCTGTTTTTTATTCATTAATCAATTCTAATATCTTTTTCTTTGTCTCAATATTACTTGGGCTATTAAATGGACTTGATGTTACGATATTTCCTTTCTTGTCAATTAGAACATAGTTAGGATACGATGAAAACGCAAGTTCTTTTTGAATATAATTTGTTTGGTCTTGATTTAAAAAATAATGTGTTCCTCCAAGTTTCAAATCTTCCACTTTTTTCTTTCCTGCATCCGCAGGTGAATTACAACACAGGAATACAAATTCAACCTTTTCGTTATTTAATTCAGTCATCAATTTTTTCGAATTAGGCATTTCTGCAATACAAGGTCCACACCAAATTGCCCAACAATCGATATAAATTACTTTGCCTTTGTTATCCGAAATAATTTTCTTTAATATCTCAGTTCCTAAGTTATCTTCAGCATCAAATATTTTCTTCCTATTTGATTGGGGTGATTTCTCTAATTTCTTATTCTCTTCATAATTCTTTTTCAGGTTTGCCAATAAAAATGGTTCCTTAATCTCCTTATTTATAAGTGGCAAATACTCTTCATAGGTTTCCGTATCGCTGTTCTGCCTTTGCTTCATAATAAAGTAATTACTTAGCATATATTGTTTTATTTCGTCTGGAGTTAACTTGTCTATTCCACTAATTATAACAGAATCAATATTTTCCACAAGCCAACGTTGTGCTGTTCTACCATTCGGGAAAATTGTGTCTTTTACTAAACCCTTGGTGATTAGTTCTTGCCTGATATGACCACGGACATAAAAGATAAAAAATTCGTTCAGAAAGGATTTTGCAAAATGTGCGTTAGCAATGAATCTGGAATTAAGTTTTGATTCTATAAAAAAATCATAATAATCGACTGGTACATCCCAACTTTTTTCATAATTATTCAATTGACGATGATGTCTTGGATAGTTTACCAAATTATGAATGTAGTCATGTTCAATTTCATAATAAATCCAGGTTTTTATTGGCTCTGAGATTTTATTCGCCTTTATAAATTCATTAGATTCTTTTTGGTATTCATTTCTCAAACTATCCCTGTATTGTTTATACATTTCAAAATTATAACGACTTTCTTCTACTCTTGACTGAGATTCTTTTTTTCGTATTGGGCTAAACCATGCATTAAAAGCAGAAAGCTGTTGGTTTTCGGTTATTGCATCTCCTGAAAAAGTCAAAGCATTATAAATAGTTTCATTTGATTTCATTTTTTCAGCATCCAATTCAATATGAATACTGTCTCCTGGATGAACAAATATTTCCCATATTGAGAAATACTTTAACATGACTTCCTGAGGATAATACCTTTCAAATTTTATTTCGAAGTTTCCTTTTTCATCCAAATCATCAAGAAATTTGATTTGTTCTCCTGAAGCTACGTCATTAATGATTATGACGATTGTTTTTGGGTCATAATTATGTTTGTTAATTACTTGCCCAGTTATGGTAACTTCTTTTGGCTGCTGAATCGAATTTGTCGGTTTGTTACAACTAATATTTATTGCCAAGAAAAAAATGGATGTTAAAATCAGTAATTGGTTTTTCATTATTTTATGGTCTTCTGTTTCTTTTAAAATTGAACACAAGGTATGTGTAAGTTGCAGTGCAACATATATCTGATTAGTGATCGTTTTAAGTTTAGTTGTTTTCGTTTTCGCCGATTAAGTTATAAAAATTTACAAAATGTATGTACGAGTAAGCACTTTTTTATTTTCGTTCTAAATAGCTGATAATCTTTACGAAGCATTTTCTATTTAACACCTCAGGGGGGTACCTCCGAGGTACCCCCCCCCACCTCAAAACCGAACTCGCGGAGGTCGAACATGAACTCGCGAGGGTCAAAACAGAATTCAGTTCCCTTTGAGGTGAATTAATTCGGCTAAAACATGAATTAATTCGGGTCTGAACCAAACTCATTCGGGTCTGAGGTGAATTGATTCGGCAAAAAGGTCCGCGAAGTCAGCTCTAAGCAAACTGCAGTCGGCAAAATCAGAACTCGAGTTGGTCCCGGACGAACTCCAGTCGGCTTGCAGCAAACTGCAGTTGGGGATCAACGGCGAGCTTCCGGCTGGGCCAATGTTCCTTGCGTGGTGGTGTCATCCATGTTCAACACTTCCTTTTGCGTTGGGCGCAAAGTCTATTGTCCGGCTCAGGCCCATTTCCCCGCCTGACAAGGAGGGGTGTTCCCGACTTGTCGGGGACGGGGTGGTCAAAAACTGCACAAAGAAGGAAGCGGACTAATTCTGAATTGGCAACAAAACTACCTCGTCACCGGTAACCCGGTGCCACTCTTCCTTGGTGAAAAGAACGCATCGGTGAACGGCAGCCCATAACCTGACAGCGTCGGAAGGTCCTGTCAGCGTCGGAAGGTCCTGTCAGCGTTTAATCGAAACCGACAACTTCTGATTAGCAACAGATCCTGAAACAAGTTCAGGAAGACGCTTAAAGCGGATAACCGAAGTCACGAACTCAAGAAGTCACGAACTTACGAACTATCCGAACATCCGAAAATCGGACAATCAATTATTTTCGATTGATTTTTCAGTTTCTTCTTCAACAACACTGTTGGGTAATTTGAACCAGAATTCCGTCTCGCTGCCTTCCGATGAGTTTACGCCAAGCGTTCCGCCATGAGCTTTTATTGCCAACTGGCAAAACGTCAGTCCCAGTCCGGTGGAGGCCGTTACTCCGAGTTGTCGTAAGTCATGTTGTCCAAATTCTTCAAAAATCAGGTGCTGTTTTTCTTCCGGAATGTGAGGCCCTTGATTGCGAATCCCGATCCGGATATCTGTTTCGCCTGGTTGCTCTATGCGAACCGTAATGGTTCCTTTTTGCGGTGAAAACTTAACGGCATTGCTCAGCAGGTTGGCAATTACCCGTTTGATTAAATGATTGTCGGCAAAGAAAACAGGGCGGGTGATGTCTTCAATTTTGAGGCTTAATTCTTTTTCGTTGAGCAGAAAGAGCAGTCCGGTTTTTTCATTTTCAACCAATTGGAATAAGTCATTCTTCCTTGGATTTACTTTCATTTCGGTACTGTCGGCCTTATAAACGTTGAGCATGTTATCAACCAGGTTGAGCATTTCGTAACCGGAGTGAATGACAAGTTCACTGCGAAGCTCTTCGTCATCAATATACCCACTATTGATAATGCCATTCAACGGACTTTTTAAGTCGTGGACAATCATTCCGGTGATTTTTTCTTTAAACAAGACCAGCTCGTTCAGGCGTTTGTTGGTTTCGCATTGCTTGTCCATTTGCTTCTGAATTTCTTTCCGCTGTTCTTCAATCAACTGATTTTTTAGCCTCAGGATGCGATTGTTCTTCTTGTGCTGGCTATAGTTGTGGTATATCAGAATTAGAACCAGCAAGGTGAGGGAAAAGGCAATAATCGCCGAGTTGCGCCACAGGCGTTCTTTACTGAGCAAGATTTCTTTTTGAGCTAGCTGGTTCTTTTGAAGTTCAATCTGTTGTTCTTTCCGGCTTGTTTCGTACTTCGCTTCTACCTCAGCAACTGCCTCCGCCTTACTTTTATTGAAAATGGTGTCATTCAATTCAATAATTGCATTGGCAAATTCCAATGCTTTTTTGTAATCTCCTTTTTGGGTATAGGCTTCACGAAGTGCTATTGTAACTGCCTTTTGTTGGAATGGGGCATTGAAGTTAGGAGCAAGTTGGCGGCTTTTAGTTCCATAGGCAATGGCACTGTTGAGGTGTGATTCTCGAAGCGCCGAACTCGTACTCGTATTGGCCAGATTGATATGAACAGAAGCCAGATTCCCATAAATGTTGATCAAGCCGGGAATGTCATTCAACTCTTGTTGTTGTTTTAAGGTCTTTTTATAGTAGCTTAAAGCTTGTTCGTACTTGCCCATATTCTCATAAAGAATAGCGATGCTTCCATAGTTATTGGCTATGCCCGCTTTATTATTCCTTTTTTGGTTTACTTCCAAGGCTTTTTGTACGTACTGCAAAGCCAGGTCGAAATTTTCAAGGTGCCCATAGGACTTACCAATATTGGACAAACAAATGGCGACCCCTCTTTCATCGCCTTGTGCTTTAAATAATTGTAAGGTGCGCTTATAGCCTTCAATGGCCTCTTCGTGATTATTCTGATCGTAGTGAATGGTTGCAATGTTGAGGAAGGCGACAGCTGTTTCTTTGGGTTGATTAAGACGTTCGTAATAGTGAAGTGATTCGTAGAAATATTTTAGAGCTTCTGCCAGTTTTCCTTGTTTTTTGTAGGTAAGGCCTAATTTTGAGTAGGAGTTGGCTAGCTCCGAAGTGTCTTGTAAGGCTTCACTGATGGGAATGGCTTGGAGGTACAGCTGGGTGGATTGATCCAGATTGCCTTTTAGGTAATTAATAACTCCCATGTTCCGGAGTGATTCTGCTAAAAATTGTTGATAGCGCTTCTGGTGCTTGTTATCTTCTTGGCTGAGTTCTTGCCGGGCAATTTGCTCCACCTGATGAAAGTGGTGATAGGTGCTATCCAGTTGATATTGCATGAAGAATGAAAATCCAAGTACCCGGTAACATCGGCTTAGTAGCAAGTTGTGGTTTGTCTTTTCTGACTTTTTGGGCTGAACACTTTGCCCTGTTTGAATGGCCTTTTGGCTGTAGAAAATGGCCGAATCGGGTAGGGGAAGCTTATCGTAATACTCGGCTAATTCCGTGAATAAACGAAAACGGCTTGTATCATGTTTTGAACCTTGTATTTGTTGCCACAGTTCACTTTGGTTACCAGCTGAAGCATGGATTGCAGCCAAAAAGAAGGTAAGGAGTAAGAATAATTTGCTCATTATCGGGGTTGAAGAATAAGCAAACTAAAATAGCAAGAAATCGGAGAAAACCTCTGAAAAAATAATGCTGGATGGATTCTTTTTTCTGAATTTGGTATTGGCTTTAAATTCAACGGACAGATCAACGAACGAGTGAAGGCATGAAGACACGAAGACATGAACGTACGAACTCACGCACAATCAACTTTAACAGGCTTCGAGTAGCGAGAGCCAAACTGATAACAATCTTCTTAACCGCCAAGTCGCCAAGAGAACGCAAAGAAAAGAACACACGAACGTACGAACTCACGCACAATCCGAATAGCTGACTATCCGAAGATCAATTTTTAACTGCAAAGAATACAGTAAACAGGCAGTAGGCAGTAGGTGATTTCCCAGGCCCCATGTGTTATGCGCCTTCCTTTTATCGCTAAGCGTATTCCTCTATCTAATTAGAAAACGCACCTGACGCTGGTGGTTGGGTTTCCTTCTCTTCTCGAAGGGAAGGTGTCCCGGGAACCGGGACGGATGGGTTAATGAAAAGTGAGCAGATGAGCCAGGTAGAAGGGAGAAGGCACGAAGACATGAACGTACGAACTCACGCACAATCCGAATAGCTGACTATCCGAAGATCAATTTTTAACAGCAAAGAATACAGTAAACAGGCAGTAGGCAGTAGGTGATTTCCCAGGCCCCATGTGTTATGCGCCTTCCTTTTATCGCTAAGCGTATTCCTCAATCTAATTAGAAAACGCACCTTACGCTGGTGGTTGGATTTCCTTCTCTTCTCGAAGGGAAGGTGTCCCGGGAACCGGGACGGATGGGTTAATGAAAAGTGAGCAGATGAGCCAGGTAGAAGGGAGAACGCACGAAGACATGAACGTACGAACTCACGCACAATCTGCCTGTCTGGGCACCACGTAAATAGCTATCGACTAACAACCAATAACCATCATTGACAAATAATGACTATCAATGACAAATTTTATAAGCACAGAGCGAAACAGAGCAAAAAACCAATGAATACCGAAAACTGACAACTGAATACCGACAACGGACAACCGATAACTTTTTTAACTCCAAGGTGCCAGAAAAGCGTCTGTCTTTGCGTGTTAAATGATCAATTGTTCCCTTCAAACTATCCGAATAAATGAGCGTGTCGGAAAGCCGGGCCTTTCGTTGCAATGAGATTCGTCATAGGATGACCTTTGGGGAAAAGCTAGTTTTGGCGGCTTGACCAAAAACCAACCAACTAAAATTTGATAAAGCATGACGCTATCAAGAAGAAAATTTTTAACAGCCGGCGTAGCCGGATTGGGAGGACTTGTTCTGGGAGGACGAGCCTATCAATATCTATCGGCCAGTGAGGCCAAGGCCAAAGTGGTGATTGTAGGAGGAGGAGCAGCCGGAATAACCATGGCGGCTTATTTGTCGGATATGCTTCGGCACGACGATATCACCATCATCGAACCACAGGAAATTCATCACTACCAGCCCGGATACACCCTGGTTGCCGGGGGCGTGTTTACGCCGGAGGAAATTTTGAAGCCGAACAAGGACCTGATGCCTTCAGGCGTAAAGTGGCTAAAAGATTTCGTGGAAGAGCTGGTTCCGGACCAGAATTACCTGATGACCCGGGCGAATGGAAAAGTAAGCTATGACTTTTTAGTATTGGCTCCCGGCTGTCAAATGAATTTTGACCGGATTGAAGGCATTTCCAGAGAAACACTGGGCGAAGGAAATGCGCACTGCATTTACGATTACCAGGGGGCCATTAAGTGCCACGAGGCCATCACCAAACTGCGCGAAAAGCCGGAAGGGAAACTGGTGTTTACCGACACATATTCGAAGTTAAAATGTGGAGGAGCGCCCAAGAAAATTACCCTGATGACCGAAGATTACCTGCGGGATGAAGGCATCTGTGAGGGGTTTGAAATGACTTATTATTCCAACTCCAATAACCTGATGACTCCTGCAGTGTATGGCGATCGTCTGCAGACCTTGTATGACGAACGTGGAGTAGGCGTTCAGTACCAGCACCGGCTGGTGAAGGTGGACACGCAGGCTAAGAAGGCCTTTTTCCAACGACTGGACGAGCCCACGCTGGCTCATTTGCCCCGCGTAGCCGACTCGGAGCTGGTTGGCGTGGATTACGATATGCTGCACTTTACACCCCCGATGGAGGCGCCCGACTTTATGCGTCATTCGCCACTGGCGATTACTGAAGGGAAATTGAGACATGGTGGATGGGCGAAAGTCGATGAAGGAACATTAATTCAGCCCGACTATCCCAACATTGTAGTGCTGGGTGATGTGGCAGGCCTGGGAACCAGTAAGACCGGGGCCGCTATTCGTATTCAGGCGCCCATTGCAGCTGCAAACCTGGTTGCCATGATGGAAGGAAAAGAACCGGAGCAGATTTACAATGGCTATACGGCCTGCCCGATTGTTACCGAGCATGGCAAAGTATTGATGTGCGAATTTGGCTACGACAAGGAGTTGATGCCGACTGTTCCGTTTCTCGATCCGGCAGTGGAGCGTGGCATGTGGTGGATTTTAAAGGTTCACGGCCTAAAACCCATGTATTACCATGGTATGCTGAAAGGGCTGATGTAAGCCGACGTTCAGGTAGAAAAGAAAAGGGATTGCAGGTACTGTTGAAGTAGGCAATCCCTTTTCTGTTTTACAGCGGCCGCTTTTTCGATCCTTTAAGCAGAACAAAAACATAGGCGAGCCGCTGGTGTCGTTTAAGGCTGGAAAATGCGGTTTTCCACCAGGGAATTGAAGGGGCTTTGCCGGCTTCTGCCGGCTGGCCTTTATGCTGAATTACGGTGAATACCGAGCCCAAAATCAACAACATGGCCACCAGGCTTTTCATGTCCAGCGTTTCATGAAAAACAAGCACACCCACCAAAACTCCGGTAAGTGGCTCCAGGGTGGATAACAGCGAGGCATTTCCCGGCCCGATGCGTTTTAAGCCATTGAAGAAAAGAACGACGGCTGCAAAGCTGGACCATACACTCAGGTTAAGCGTATAGAACAAGGCTTTGGGGGTGAAGTGCAGGTTGATGTCGTTGGTTACCAGCCCCTGAATGAGAAACAGCACCGCCGTGAATCCAAATATCCAGAAGGTGGCGGTAAAGGAATTCAGGTTTTTCAACTCGGGGTGAGCCATGGTGATGATGTAAAAGGCATACAATATGCCGGAGGCCAACGCCCACAGAATACCTACCATGTTCAGGTCTCCACCCGAGCCAGTGGCCAGAATAGCAATGCCGGCAAATGACAAGAGCAGGGCCAGCAGCTTTCGGCCTGTAAAGCGTTCCTTAAACAGCAGCGAAGCCAGAGCCAGCGTAAAGATCGGATACACAAAGTGCAGGGTGCTGGCTAAACCCGATGAAATGTATTGATAGGATTTAAAAAGCGTATAGGTGGTCATCATGGTTCCTACCAAAGCAGCCAGCAACAGGTGAAAAAACTGCTTCCGGCTTATCCGAATCTGAATGCGTTTGTACATGCAAAACAAGCCGATTAGGATGAAGGCAAAGGTATAACGGTACAACAAAAGGTTGTTTACATCAAATCCTTCGGCGTAGGTTTTTAAGGCGAAGAAAGGCATCAGACCAAAAAAGATGGCCGACAGCAAAATCATTATTGTTCCTTTAGTTGTCGATGAAATCATGGCTATCCGGTTTTACTTGTAATTGTTTAATTGTTAATCGATCAAGCCACTTGGGCTGATCCAAAAAAGTGCGCAAATATCCACATTTTTCATCAATAAACAACACGAAAAAATACACTTCGTATGGTTTGTTTCTGAAAGAGGAAATTGGCAGTCTTTCTGCGTTTTAGCTCAGTAAGTTTTGAGGATGTTGCGGGCTCGTATTTTTGTGGCGGCAGTCAATGACCGAAGGCTGGCCAATCCACCGGCTCTGGGGTAGTTATCCCGGATTCTTTTCAAAATAGGGGTGGTGGATAATGGGATGGCACTCGGTTAGGAAGACTTGAAAGTCCGCTTCACTTAAAGCAGCCGGGTATGACATGAGCAGCAATTCAACAAACGGCCCTCCTTCCTGATACGGAGGCTGGGCATAGTCGTAGTTGTTCAGGTAAAAGCCTATGCGCTCATAAAAACCAATACGTCGCTGTTTCAGCGAGTCTTCCGGTTTTTCAACCTCCAGCAGGACTTGCTGATGGCTTTCGGCCAGAAAGGCTTCAAGACATCTTTTGCCGAGCCCGGAATTCCGCTGCGTGGACGATATGGCAAAATGCTCGATGTAACGGATTGTCTCAAATTCCCACCACAGGAGAATGCCCACGAACGCTTCGTCAACCAGGATCAGATCGAAGTGATACGATTCATGCTTCATGATCTCCTGTTGCAGGTGCCAGCTTCGTCTTTCCTCGGAAGGAAAGGACTGTTCATATAAATTCCAGGCATCAGCCAGGCGCTGGTCCGTATCGTTGTATAGGCGAAATCTTCTCATGCTAAACTGGTTTTGAAGGATGAATCCTTTGCATCGTTTCAACTCACTTTCCCGGGCAAGTTCCTTTTGCAGGTAACGAGCTCAACGGAAAAGAAGGACAAAGATCGGCTTTTATCTTAGGGATAACAAGTGCAGAGGGAAAGTCTGTTTAATAGCGCTGAATCAGAAATATTCCACCAAGCAGGAGCAGGATGCCGGCAATCCGACCTGCAGAAATAGGATGCACGGCCAGACCAAAATAGCCAAAATGATCGATGATGGACGCGGCCACAAGTTGTCCGGCAATGGATGCCGCTAAAACGGTACTAACGCCAATTTTGGGAATAAAAAAGATAACTGATGATACAAAAATGGCGCCCAGCATGCCACCGGCAAATAAATACCAAGGGGCTATTTTTAGCTGTCCCCAGTCTGGCGTTTGAGTTTTTAAAATTAAATTGAACCCCACCAGACAGATAAACCCCACCAGGAAGTTAACTAATGCTCCTTGCAAAGGATGTTTTAAGAATGTTGTTAGCTGGGTGTTAATACTTCCCTGAATGGCCAGCAAACACCCGATTAAAAGAACAATAAGCGTGTAAATAATTTTCATCAAATTCTATTTAAGAACACAAAACTAGGGAATGTTTTTATGATGATGAAAATTTGGACCGCCATAAAAATCAAAGACAACATGACGCGGCTTAGATAGCACTGAACTTGTGGAGTACCAGCAAGGATAGGCTGGCAATGAAAATCCAAAGCAAAATGCCGAGGATAAAACTGCGCGAGCCTGCTTTTTTGACTTCACCCAGCGAAATGTTTGAGCCTATCAGAAACAGGGCTACTACCATGCCACGCTTGCCCAGCCAGTTGAGGTGGCTGAAGGTAGGCTCCCATTGTGGCAATAGGTAAGCCAGCACTACCGCAATAACAAACAGACCAATGAACCAGGGAATACTGATTTTGCCGCGGTTTTCATTTTTGCTGAACAGGGCGATGGCAACCGAAAGCGGAATGATCCACAGGGCACGGGTTAGCTTTACGGCAGTGGCTATTTCCAGTGCTTGAGGACCATAGGCTGCTCCGGCACCCACTACCGAGCTGGTGTCGTGAATCGCAATGGCCGACCAAAAGCCAAAGGTTTCCTGGCTTAGGTTGAAGTAGTGCCCCAGCAGGGGAAAAAGCAACAGTGCCAAAGCATTGAGCAGGAAAATGACCACCAGCGAAAATGAAATCTGATGGTTTTTGGCATGAATGACGGGGGCGATGGCAGCAATGGCGCTGCCTCCGCAAATGGCTGTTCCGGATGCAATGAGCCAGCTGATTTTGGAGTCCACGCGCAATAGTTTTCCCAGCAGCAAGCCAAACCCAATGGTGAGGACAACCGAGCCGGCGGTGAGCAGCAGACCCGATTTGCTGGCTTCAATGGCTTGGGTCAGGTTCATCCCAAAGCCCATAAGCACAATGGATGCCTGTAAAACCCGTCCGGTTTGTTGATGCAGTCCGGTGTGGCGCCAACCCAAAAAGGCAAACAGGATTCCGGTAACCAGGGCCAATGCCGGGGATACAAAAGGTAAAAAGCAGGCCGCAATGGCGATGCTGTAGATCAACTGCATATTGGTGGATAACTGTTTCATTATTTCTTGTTTTGCTTGAATTCGATTGCAAATGTCGATGGTTGAAATAATGAAAACAAATACTAAAAATTAATATTCAATAACGATAAGTTATAATAGGGGTGTTCGCTAATGTCAGCAAAAAAACGGGCTTATTGTGGATTTGAGATAGGAGTAAGGGCTGGAATGAAGCTCAAAGTCCAAAGGCAATCAACCGCGGACTTCTGCTTAAAACGGATATTGCAGCAAGAAATTCAGGAATAACTGCTGAAGCCTGTTTTCGGGGCCTTGCCGTGTTCCAAGCCGGAATTTTCGATGAATACTGAAGTCTTTTACATTTAGCTTGACAATGGTTTTTAGCTGCAGTTCCCGAGCTAGGGCTTTTTCAGATACCAAGGCGATGCCATCAAAATTCACCAAAAAATTCTTAATGGCTTCGGTGCTTCCGAGGTGCATCAGAATATTCAGTTTGTCCAGATCAATTTTGTGTTTACGAAGGGCATGCTGAATCACTTCCAGTGTGCCCGAGCCTCGTTCGCGCATTACAAGTGGAAGCTGTTGCAGGTCGGCAAGTGCCAGATTTTTTCGTTTCCCCAATGCATTTTGGCTGCCGGTTACCACCACAATTTCATCATCCAGAAAATCGTGGTAACGGATGTTGGCTTGCGATGAATCATTTTCAACCAAGGCCAGATCAATGTCGTTTTGCAGCAGCTTGTGTTCCATGTCAACCGAATTGCCATTATACAAGTCGAGCTTGATTTCGGGGAAACGTTGATGGAAAGCTGCCAGCACGCCGGGAATCAGGTATTGTGCGATGGTGGAACTGGCCCCAATACGCAGCGACCCTTGGTAAGCATCATTCAAGCGCCCCAGCTCAAACTCCAATTCGTGGTATTGTTGCTGGATTTGCTTCAGGTGGCGGTAGGCCAGTTTGCCTGCCTGGGTGAGGTACACTTTGTTGCCTTTGCGTTCAAAGAGAGCGCTGTTTAGCTTGCTTTCCAGTTCCTTGATGTGTTTGGTTACGGCAGGCTGGCTGATAAACAGTGCTTCTGCCGCTTTTGAAAAGCTCAGGTTTTCGGCAACAGCTAAAAATACTTCATCGCGGTAATCCATCGGCTGGTTTCTTGTTTTGCTGTCGAAAGTTATGGAAATTTCAGGAATGACCGGCTTTATCTACAAAAAACGCTGCCCCGGGTTGTCGAAGCAGCGTTTTGTATCTTGAAAAATCAGTTGTCTTAAATGAACAGGTTGAGGTTGGCTTTTTCGGCTTCTTCCAGGTAAGTGGCTACCCCACCAATTTCTACCCGATCTAACAGCTCTTCGGCATTTACACCCATCACGTCCATCGACATTTGGCAGGCAATCATCTTAACGCCATTGTCCAGAGCAGTGTTTAGCATGTCCTCAATGGAGTCCACTTTTTTGGCGAGCATGCGCTTTTTCATCATTAATGAGCCCATGCCCATCATATTCATTTTTGATAGCTTCAGTTTGCCTGCGTTGCCCGGCATCATTTTTCCGAACATTTTGCCCATGAAGTCTTTTTCAACCTCCGGCTTGTCGGTTTTTTTGATGATGTTGAGGCCCCAGAAGGTAAAGAACATGGTAACTTCTTTCCCCATCGATGCAGCACCATTGGCAATGACCAGTGAGGCCAAGGCGCGATCCATGTCATCGCTAAAGACCACCATGGTTTTGTTTTGGGGTAGCTGAACTGATGAAAAGTCGCCAGAGGATGGTTTCGATCCTTTTTCTTCGCCTTTTTCAATGACAGCAGTGATGATTCCGGCAGCGGACTCCAGGGACACCAACTTGTTCCCGGTGATGTTGCACCACGATTGCACATCCTTCATGAAGCCGGGATCGCTGGCTTTTTGTTGCAGCCGGTCGCCCGGATTCAATTTATCCATTTCTGTTTTGAGCTTCAGCACCGGCCCCGGACATTGCAAGCCACAAGCATCAACCTCAATTGTTTTTACCAGGTTTTTCAACAAAGGAGCTTCGGTGGGCTTACCGCGATAAATATGATCGTCTTTGGCAATGTAGCTCGACTCAAAAATGTCTTCGTTACTTTGCTTGCACATGGTATGTTCGTAAGTTTTGTAACCACCACTCAGGTTGTAAACTTCTTCAAAACCATTCTGCATCAGGATGCGGCAGGCAAAATAGCCACGGATACCAACCCCACAGTACACGATGATTTTTTTGTCGCGTGGAATTTCATTCAAGCGCTCGCGGATTTGATCCACCTCTACATTCAACGAACCTTCAATATGGCCCAATGCGTGTTCGGCAGGCGTACGCACATCGAGCAGGCAAATTTGAGGCGCATGCAGTTTGCTGACTTCAACCCAGTTGATGTTTTTCATGCGACCCATAATGATGTTTTCAGCCACATAGCCAGCCTGGTTTACCGGATCCTTTGCCGATGAGTAGGGTGGCGCATACGCATGTTCAATGTCTTGCAGGTCGTAAATGCTTCCGTTGTTTAATAATACCGTTGCAATCAGGTCAATCCGCTTGTCGATGCCTTTGTAGCCAATCATTTGCGCCCCGTATAGTTTCCCGGTTTTAGGGTGAAAAAGAATTTTCAGCGTATAGGGTAAAGCTCCCGGATAGTACCCGGCATGCGATGATCCGTGAATAATATTGGAGGTGTACTCGATGCTTTCGCGTTTCAGCGCTTTGGCCGAAAGTCCTGTGGAGGCAACCGTAAGATCGAATACTTTAGCAATGGCTGTAGCAATGGCTCCTTTGTATTTTCGGGTATTGCCCAACACCAGGTTATCGGCCACCAGGCGGCCTTGCTTGTTGGCTGGTCCGGCCAGGTAAGTGTTTACATAGTTGCCGGTAATGGGATGTGGAAAGGCAATGGCATCGCCCAGGGCATAAATGTTGGGATCATTGGTTTGCAGGTACTCATTGACTTTAATGCCTCCGTTTTCGGCCAGTTCCAGACCGGATTCCCGTGCCAGTTTGGTTTCCGGGCGTACACCAATGGATAAGATGACCATGTCGGTTTCCAGTTCGCGGCCGGATTGCAGTTGAACGGTCAAAGATTCTCCTTGGCGGTCAAAGGAATTTACGCCATCCTTCAGGTAGAATTCAACTTTCTTGGTTTTTAAGTG
Organism: uncultured Sunxiuqinia sp.; assembly: GCF_947495665.1. Lineage (GTDB taxonomy): Bacteria > Bacteroidota > Bacteroidia > Bacteroidales > Prolixibacteraceae > Sunxiuqinia > Sunxiuqinia rutila. The sequence continues at coordinate 53,783 of NZ_CANLZV010000004.1, read as the reverse complement.
CTGGTGCACTTCGGCAGCCATTTCATAGTCCAACGGAGCCATCACTTGGCTGGCCATTTCGACAATTGTGACATTCATGCCCAGCTGGTGCAGGTTCTCGGCCATTTCCAGTCCAATAAATCCGGCACCAATCACAACGGCACGCTTCGGCTTTTGCGTATCGCAAAACGACTTGATCCGATCGGTGTCGTGTACGTTTCGCAGGGTAAAAATGGAGGGATCATTGATGCCTGCAATAGGTGGCTTAACTGGTTCAGCTCCGGGTGAAACCACCAGCTTGTCATAGCTTTCGGTGTAGGTTTCCTTGGTCTGATGATTCAAAACCTCCACGGTTTGTGCTTCCCGGTTAATTTGGGTCACTTCCTGTAAAACACGAACATCAACATTGAGGCGGGCCCGAAAACTTTCGGGAGTTTGTACCAGCAGTTTTTCGCGTTCTGTTATGGTGCCACCGATGTAGTAGGGCAGTCCACAGTTGGCGTAAGAAATATTCTGTCCGCGTTCGAACATGATGATTTCTGCTTTTTCATCCAGTCGTCGTAAGCGGGCGGCGGCTGTTGCTCCTCCGGCAACTCCACCGATGATTACGTATTTTGTCATTTTCTGTCTTGAACTATTAATTGTGAAAAAAAAATCAACCTAATTAGATATGCAAATGTGTGGATATTAAAAATGATAATCTCTGAGTTTTGTCTGAAAAAGATCTAGATAATGTATTCTTAACACGATTATCCGTTATTTAGAATGGTTCTGAAAAGATTTGGGCGATTGGCTGAAGTTTAACTGGTTTTCCCTTATTTTTTGTTCTTTTGTGTCAATAAAATTCAATTTTGGAAATGAAACGTTTACTTGGATATTTACTAAGCCCTGTTTACCTCTTGGTTTTTGGCTTGTTGTTGGTCGTGTTCCACCCCATTCAGATTGTTTGTCGGTTGGTTGGAGGATATCCCCTGCGGAAAAAATCGGTGGACATTCTCAACTTTTTGTTGATCTATAGTTTGGTTATTCTGGGAACACGCATCCGGTTTCGGGGATTTGAGCAGTTGCCCCAAGGGCGTCCGTTCATCATTGTATCCAATCATCAAAATACGTTGGATATTCCTCCTATTGTCTGGGGATTTCGGAAGCATCATCCTAAGTTTGTGTCGAAGAAGGAATTGGGCAAAGGCATTCCAAGCATTAGCTACAACTTGCGTCATGGTGGTTCGGCTTTAATCGACCGTAAAAATGGGCGTCAGTCCATTGTTGAAATCACCAAGCTGGGTAAGCATATTGAGAAAGAGCAGTATTGTGCCAGCATTTTCCCCGAGGGCACGCGCAGTAAAACCGGTTTAGTGAAATCATTTCAGCCAGCCGGAATTGCATCCTTGTTGCGTGCAGCGCCTTCAGCCTGGATTGTTCCTTTTGTGATTGACGGAAACAGCCGCTTGATGCAGAAAGGCTACTTTCCTTTGGCTTTCGGAACGCGCCTGACCTATACTGTTTTAGAGCCCATTGATCCTTCCGGACGGGATGTAAAAGAGTTGACGCTGGAAATTGAGAATAAGATCAAAGCCCATTTGAATCAGGCATAAACTGGTTCAGTGAATGCACCGTTAAATTTGCTCCCAGCCTTGCCGGTAGTTGTGCCGGATCCATTCTTCGGCCATCTTTTTGGCCGGCAGGGTAACAAAATCCTTGTTGAAACGGGGGTCTCCGTTTACAACCTCAAATTCATCCTTGGCCAGAATGTGCAGCTGATCGTCATTGCTGATGTTGGTGAAACGCATGTTTGGACCATCCCAAAGCAGTTTGCGCTGCAAACTTTGCAAGCGAACGGCCAGCACACCCATCACGACCATTTCGTTTAGCGGTCCGGCATAGTCGAAGTTGGATGATGCTTCTACACGGTTTTGGGGCGTTTCCTTGCAGGCCCGAATCCAGTCCTGTTCGTGTCCGCCTTCCTGGGCGTTAGGAATCCGTCGAATGCTTCTTTCCGGCTGTTCAAAATGAGTCATCTCACGTGTTGGCAGCAGGGTGGGGGTAGCCGATGAAGCACCGCACATGATCTTTCCTTTGGTTCCATGAAAAATACAGCCTCCACTTTCATTGCCCATAGGTTCTCCGGGCAATAGCTCATCGGGGCGGGGCGGCATCAGTCCCCCGTCGTACCAGGTTACGGTTACCGGGGGCATGGCCACTTTGGGGAGGTTATCCCTGGCGGGGAATTCGTAAACGACCATTTCGGCATTGGGGCATGACTCGGTATTTGTTGGTGTGGAACTGCCCTGCACTGAGGACGGGTATTCCAACTTCAATGCTTTAAATACCGGATCAAGAATATGACAGGCCATGTCGCCCAGTGCGCCGGTGCCAAAATCCCACCAGCCGCGCCAATTCCAAGGCGTATAAATTTCGTTGTAAGGGCGGTAGGCTGCCGGCCCTAAAAATAAATCCCAGTCCAGTGTTTTAGGAATGCGCATTTCCTTGTCTGGTCGCTCCAGCCCTTGCGGCCAGATGGGGCGGTTGGTCCAGGCATCGACCCGGGTAATGTCTCCAATTTTTCCGGCCCAGATCCATTCGCAAATTTGCCGGATGCCTTCATTGGAATTCCCTTGGTTTCCCATTTGCGTGGCTACTTGATAACGTCGGGCTGTTTCGGTCAGCACCCGACTTTCGTACACCGAATGGGTGAGGGGCTTTTGAAGGTAGACATGAATGCCTTGGCGCATGGCCATTAAAGCCGGCAGGGCATGCGAGTGATCGGGCGTAGCAATCATCACTGCATCAATGTCTTTTTGCTTGTCGAACATCACCCGGTAATCCTTGTACTGCGGAGCTATAGGCCATTCGCGGAAGGAGTTCCGATTTGCATATTTCCAGTCAACGTCACACAGGGCAACAATATTTTCCAGCTCCATGTTTTTCAGGTTGCGATAGCCCATCCCTCCAACACCAATCCCGGCAATGTTGAGTTTGTCGCTTGGTGCTTTATGCCCCAACCCGCCAATAACATGGCTGGGAAGCAGGGTCAATCCGGCTAATGCCCCGGTGGTTGATCCGATAAATTTTCTTCGGCTGATGCCCGTTTTACTAGGTTTCATTGCGTTTGATTTTAGGAAATATGCGTGGACAATTTAGTAAGAAATGTTGATTTTGTAAAAAAAGGAAAAGCTCTAATTGGAAATAATTGACCAGTTCGGATTGGGCAATAAAAAAACGAGGTAAGATGTTTCTTACCCCGTTTATTGTAATTAAACTTGAATTCAATCATTAAGCTGGCATATCCGGCAAGCTCCATGGTGCACGGTAAGTGTGCTTGATCAGTTCTGATGCAAACTCTTTTGCAGAAACAGGATCAGTCCATGTTTTCTTGAAGGTTGGGTGACCATCATGAATCGCAAAACCATCTTTAATAACAGTTCTGATTTCTTCGCTGTCATTCAGGTTTGTGAATTCCATTTTTTCTCCATTCCACTCAAGCTCTTTATTCAGGCTTTGTAGACGAACGGCCAATACACCCATGACTACCATTTCGTTGAATGGTCCGGCTTCACTGAAGTCAGATGCCGTAGGGATCCGGTTTTCAGGAGTTTCTTTACATGCACGTACCCAGTCCATTTCGTGGCTGGTTTCAATGCGACGACGGAATTTAGGTGCGTCTGGTTTGCGTCCGGACAACAACCATGGATTAACACCGTAGCAACCACAGATCAGCTTGTCTTTAGTTCCGTGGAAAATGACACCACCACCTGAGTCATTCGGGTTTTTACCAGCTGGCCATCCGTCGGGAAGCATTGGTTTAATACCACCATCATACCAGTTTACTTCCACTTCAGGAAGTTTAATTTTCATTTTTTTCTTCGCTTTCCTTTCGGGGAAAGTTAATTTCACAGATTGTGCTGTTGGGGCACAGTCTTGTAACAATAAAGTAGAGTTACCTTGTGCCTTTGTTGGGTAGCCTAAGTCCAGACCAACAAATACCGGGTGCAGGATGTGGCAAGCCATATCACCTAGTGCACCTGTACCGTAGTCCCACCAGCCACGCCAGTTCCAAGGATGGTAAATTTCGTTGTACGGACGCATTTTAGCTGGTCCAACGAACAAGTCCCAATCCAATCCATCAGGAACCCACTGCCCGTTTTCAGGAGTGTTCAATCCTTGTGGCCAAATTGGACGGTCAGTGAACGCTTCTACTTTGGTAATTTCACCAATCTCACCGTTGGCAATCCATTCGGTTGTCAGGTTTACACCTTCGCCTGACGATCCTTGGTTCCCCATGGATGTGGCCACTTTATACTTCTCAGCCAATTTTGTCAACAAACGAGATTCGTAAACGGAGTGTGTTAATGGTTTTTGCACGTATACGTGTTTGCCCATGGCAATGGCGTGAGCTGCAGTAATGGCGTGGGTATGGTCGGCTGTTGCAATCATAACTGCGTCGAAATCTTTACCCATTTCGTCATACATTCTGCGCCAGTCTTTGTACTTTTTGGCTTTTGGATAGCGGTCGAAAACGCCGTTGCCGCCAGTGTAGTTCCAGTCCACATCGCAAAGACCGATGATGTTTTCTGATTCCAGGTTCTTCAAGTTAGCGAAACCCATACCGCCGACACCAACACCAACGATATTCAGTTTATCACTCGGGGCTTTGTGTCCCAAACCTGCAATAACACTGCTAGGAAGAATGGTAATTCCGGCAGCTGCAGTTGCAGCTGTTCCCAGAAAGGCCCTTCTTGAAACTTGCTTTGATTCTTTTGAAAGCTTTTTCATAGTTTATAATTCAAATTGATTCAGGTAAAAACGTAATTTTTCAAAGCCCGAAAGCTTTAAAAAACCAGTTAAAGATATAATTCTTCGGGCTTACCCCCAAACATTTTGCCGGATGAATCCGCAAAGGACAACGGAATTAGGATTCTTGGCTTGAATGGGTTGCAATAAAGAGGAACGATAACTAATGGGTTTTTACAGGTTTGTCAAATAGTTTTTGTCTATTCCGATTAAAAAAAATCAATTTGATTGCCACTGGAGCTGCCGCTATATTTGCCACAGAAATTATTGAAAAATCAAATATTAAAAACAGAAAATCATGTTGACAATAGGACAAAAATTTCCCGAGTTTAAAAAGACAGCCGTTGTTTCTCTTGAACCAGGAAAAGAATTTAAGACCATTACCAATGAAGACCTGAAAGGCAAATGGAGTGTGGTGTTTTGGTGGCCAAAAGACTTTACGTTTGTATGCCCGACAGAAATTACCGGGTTTAACGACCACTTCGCATCATTTCAGAAATTGAATGCCAACCTGATTGGTGCTTCAACCGACTCTGAATTTGTGCACCTGGCTTGGAGAAACGATCACCCTGGCTTGCGTCAGCTGCAATTCCCTATGTTGGCGGATACTTCAAAATCGCTGGCCGAAGACTTAGGAATTTTGGAAGCTGACGAAAAAATTGCTTACCGGGCAACTTTCATTTTAGATGAAGAAGGAGTGATCCGTTGGGTAAGCGTTAACGATTTGGCCATCGGCCGCAATGTGCCTGAAGTTTTACGCGTTTTGGGTGCTTTGCAAACAGGTGAGTTAACTCCTTGTGACTGGGAGCCGGGTCAAGCAACATTAGCTTAATACAATACGCCATAATGAGTTAAGTTAGATTAGATCTTATAGCTTATAGAAAGGATGTCAGCAGACATCCTTTTTTTGTGCCTGAAAAATCGGAGAAAAGAAACCGAAATCGCTGCAGCAGGAGGAACTATTGCTTGCTGTCGTTCAAAAGAAATCAATTTTGTTATCAGACGGTTAGTCGCAAGTAGGGATAGACTGTTAACAGGTGTTAAAAGCAGAGCTTATTGTCTGATTTCTTAACATTGGGATAATTTGTAAGATTCAATTAACTAGTTGATTAAGTTTTTTTTCGATGTGTTAAAGTTTTTTTAACCAAAACTAGTTGACTTAGTCAACTAATTCGGATTAGTTTTGCTGAAAACAATTTAACGATGAACACAGATAAACCATTGGGGCATATTCTGGGGCAAACGGTCCATGCCTATAAGGGGATGATAATGCAGGCGTTTAAAGAACAAGAGATTCATCTGAGTTTTGAGCATTTCGCGATTATGTTTCAGTTGTCTTTAAATAAGAATTGGACGCAACAAGAGCTTGCTGATGCATTTAACAAGGATAAGTCAATCATTTTGCGACAAATCAGTGTTTTGTTGGATAATGGCTATGTGGTTCGAAGCCAGGATAAGCATGACGGGCGGAAAAAGAACCTGATGCTGACCAGCAAAGGAGAAGAAGAGTTGGATAAAGCCAAGCGAATTGCAAAATCGTTGGTCGATAAGTTGTTGGCAGGAGTGAGTAACGAAGATTTTCAGGCCTTTAGGCGTGTGGCTGAAATGATTCAGCAAAATGCCGGATTTACGCCTGGTGAGTGCAATGACTAATTTGAAAACAGAAGACTTTAAACAATAGATTAAACATGAAAACAAGAAAACACATTAAAAATCTGAATTTTATTTGGTTGATGTTCGCGGCTGTAGCCTGCACACCAACCCAGGGAGAAGTGGCCCCCGGAGCCCCGGGACAGGCAAAGGAGTATCAGGTTATTTCAATAAAAGAGCAAAGGGCAACGCTGGATAAAAGTTATCCGGCAGTTTTGGAAGGCCAGCAAACGGTTGAGATTCGTCCCCGCGTGGCTGGATACATCGAAGAGATTTTGGTGGATGAAGGAGCCTATGTGAAAAAAGGACAGGTGTTGTTTCGCTTAAATGCGAACGACATTGAAGCCAACGTACGCTCAGCCGAAGCGCAGGTTAAAGTTGCCGAGGCACAAGTGGCTACGGCCAAAATCAATGTAGGCAAAACCAAACCACTGGTTGATAAAAACATCATCAGTAAGTTTGAGCTTGAGTCGGTTCAGTCAACACTGAAAGCAGCCGAGGCACAATTGGCCCAGGCCAAAGCCAACATGGAAAATGCCAAAGCCAACCTGCAGTATACTAAAATCACCAGTCCAACCGATGGCATTATCGGTAATTTCCCATACCGTGTAGGAAGTTTGGTGAGCAGTGCCATTGCTGAGCCTTTGACAACAGTTTCGAATACGACAAACATGTATGCTTACTTTTCGATGAATGAAAAAGACTTTCTGCAATTGACCCGTGACCTGGAAGGTGCTAATCTGCAGGAAAAACTCAAGAGCATACCAGATGTTTCCTTGGTTTTAGCCGACAATACCACCTTTGACGCTACTGGAAAAGTGGAAACTGCCAGTGGTTTGGTTGATCAGCAAACCGGATCAGTAAACATTCGGGCTTCGTTCCCCAACCCCGGGTTCCTGCTACGCAGTGGTAGCAGTGGTTTGGTTCGTATCCCGGAACATTTGGAAGCAGCAATCCTGATTCCGCAGAAAGCGGCTTATGAATTACAGGGTAAGCATTTTGTATACGTGGTAGGTGAAGATAATAAGGTAGTAAATACCAGTGTAGAGGTATTGGCCGGTAACCTGAAAGACTACTATGTGGTTACTTCCGGATTGAAGGTTGGTGATCAGGTTGTGATTGAGGGAATTACTTCGCTGAGAAATCAAACACCAATCAAGCCAAAGTTGACAGAACTTAGCTCGATGAACGAAAGCGGGCTTGCAGCTAATTCAAGTCGTAACTAAAATTCCACAGAAAACATGTTCAGAAAATTTATTGAACGACCGGTATTATCATCGGTCATATCGATTGTTATTGTCATTGTTGGCGTGTTGGGGATTACCACATTGCCCATTGAACAGTATCCGGATATTGCACCTCCAACCATTCGGGTGTCGGCTAACTACACCGGCGCCAGCGCCGAAACCGTGCTGAAAAGTGTGGTGGTGCCGTTGGAAGAACAGATCAACGGGGTAGAGGACATGACCTACATGACTTCTTCTTCCATGAACAACGGGCGTGCAAACATTGAAGTGTATTTTAAGCAAGGGGTTGACCCCGACATGGCTGCGGTAAACGTTCAGAACCGGGTTACCCAGGCCACCAATATGCTTCCTGCAGAGGTGGTAAAAGCCGGGGTGATTACCGCCAAGCGCCAGAGTAGTATTCTGTTGATTACTTCGTTGTACAGCCCGGATGGGACATACGATGAAACCTTTATTCAGAACTATGCCAATATCAACCTGATTCCGATGTTTAAGCGGATTAGTGGTGTTGGAGAGGCGATGATTTTTGGTGCCAAGGATTATTCCATGCGTATTTGGTTGAAACCGGACGTGCTGGCCGCTTACAAACTGGAGCCACGCGATGTGATGGCTGCTTTGAATGAGCAAAGTTTGGAGGCTGCTCCCGGACGTTTTGGAGAGCTGAATAATCAGACCTACGAGTACATTCTGAAATACAAAGGAAAGCTATCTCAGTCCGAAGAGTTTGAAAACATTATTATCCGGGCCGATCAAGACGGAAATATCCTTCGGTTAAAAGATGTGGCCGAAGTGGAACTGGGAGCGCTCAGCTATTCGGTAACGACTACAGCGATGGGAAAACCCGGTGTGTCAATTGCTATTTTCCAGGCGGCCGGATCCAATGCGCGCGAAGTAATTTCGCAAGCCAAAGCCACCCTGGAAGAGGCGTCCAAATCGTTTCCTGAAGGTCTGGATTATACCATTCTGAATGATACGAATGAATTCCTGGACAGCTCAATTAACAAGGTGTTGAAAACGTTGGTTGAAGCGTTGGTGCTGGTTATCCTGGTTGTTTTTATCTTCTTGCAGAACTTCCGGGCAACCTTGATTCCGGCGATTGCTGTTCCGGTATCTATTATTGGTACCTTCTTCTTCTTGAGCTTGTTTGGGTTTACCATCAACATGTTAACCTTGTTTGCCTTGGTGCTGGCCATCGGTATTGTGGTAGATGATGCCATTGTGGTGGTGGAAGCCGTGCATGCCAAGCTTGATGGTGGCGCTAAAAACGGAAAAACAGCAGCCATTTCGGCCATGAATGAAATTTCAGGTGCGATTGTGGCCATTACCTTGGTGATGTCGGCCGTGTTTGTGCCGGTAACTTTTATTTCCGGATCAACCGGGGTTTTCTACAAGCAGTTCGGAATTACGCTGGCTGTGGCCATTATCCTGTCGGCCGTAAATGCCTTGACTTTGAGCCCGGCCTTATGTGCTATTTTCCTGAAGCCAGAGCATGAAGATCCTTCGAAAAAGAAAAACCTGAAAGAGCGGATGTATGCTTCGTTCAATACGGCTTTTGATGCGATGACCGAAAAATACCGGAAAACCACCATGTTCTTTTTGAACCGGAAGTGGGTGGCTGTTTCCGTGATTGTTGTCTTTGTCGGAATTATGGGATATCTGATGAAAACAACGCCAACGGGCTTTGTACCCAACGAAGATACCGGAAGTATTTTCCTGGATATTAGTATGCCTCCGGCTACGTCATCCGAAAAGACCTTGATTGTAGCCGAGCAGGTTGACTCCATGCTAACAGCGATTCCTGAAATAGCCGGGCGTTCTACCGTAGCGGGTTATTCTTTGATTAGTGGGGCTGGAAGTTCGTATGCCATGGTAATTTGTAAGCTGAAACCTTTTGCCGAGCGTACCGAGAAGAGCCAGGGAGTGAACAGTGTTATTGCCCGCATTTACCAAGCGACAGCCGGAATTCGGGATGCCCGGGTAATTGCTTTTGCTCCTCCTATGGTTCCAGGATTTGGAGTTTCCGGTGGTTTTACCCTTGAACTGGAAGATAAGACCGGTGGCGATATTAAGAAGTTTGAGCAGATCAGTAACAACTTCCTGATGAAGCTGAACCAGCGTCCCGAAGTCCAGTATGCGATTACTTCATTCAGCACCAACTTCCCGCAGTACGAAGTGGATGTGAATGTAGCTGTTTGTAAGCAGGCCGGCGTAGGAGTTAATTCCGTGTTGGGTGCCTTGCAAGGATATATTGGTGGTTACTATGCTTCAGATTTTAACCGGTTCGGAAAACAGTTCCGGGTGATGGTTCAGGCTGATCCGAGCTACCGGGGTAATCCGGAGGATCTTTCAAGTATTAAAGTCAGAACTGGCAACGGAGAAATGGCTCCAATCACGCAGTTTGTTACGCTGAAGCGGGTGTTTGGTCCCGAAAGTTTGAAACGATTCAACATGTACACGGCCATTTCGGTGACCGGAGCGCCTAACCCCGGATTCAGTACCGGTGATGCTATTGCTGCGGTGCAGGAAGTCGCTGAACAGGAACTGCCAATGGGCTATGGATACGACTTTTCAGGATTGACACGGGAGGAATTGGCCTCGGGAAGTACAACGGTTATCATTTTTATTTTGTGTGTGGTATTTGTTTACTTCCTGTTGTCTGCACAATACGAAAGTTTTATTCTGCCTTTGTCAATTCTCTTTTCATTACCCGTGGGGATTGCCGGTTCATACATTTTTGCCCGCATCATGGGGGTTGAAAACAACATCTACCTGCAAATTTCACTGATCATGTTGATTGGTTTGCTGGCTAAGAATGCTATTCTGATTGTTGAGTTTGCCTTGCAACGCCGCCATGAGGGAATGACCATCATGCAGTCGGCGATTGAAGGGGCGGTTGCTCGTTTACGTCCGATTTTGATGACCTCGATCGCCTTCATTGTTGGTTTGTTGCCTTTGATTGTTGGTGGTGGAGTAGGAGCTAACGGAAACCGTTCAATTGGTGTGGGAGCCGTAGGCGGAATGCTTATCGGTACCTTCATCGGTATCCTGGTTATTCCAGCCATGTATGTTATTTTCCAAACGCTTCAGGAGAAAGTGAAGAAACCGGAACAAACAGAAATTTCAGAGATGAACAGCCTGGATTAATCGTTCAGCGCAATTAAGAGAAATTATGAGAACAAAATCAATCAAAAATATACTCCTCATTATCGGAATCTCGGGGCTGCTGGTATCATGCAGCAGTTCCCGGCATTTTCAAAAGAAGGATGTTAACACCGAAGGGCTTTTTGGCGTTGAGGTGACTGACTCGGCCAACCTGGCCGAAAAACCCTGGCAGGAGCTTTTTAGCGATTCAAAGTTGAAAGCCCTCATTCAGGAAGGACTGGACAATAACCTGGATCTTCAGATGGCCGTTCAGAAAATTGCGGAAGCTGAAGCCTATTTCGGTCAAAGTAAAGCCGCCTTGTTGCCAGGAGTAACTGCACAGGGATCGGTGGTGCATAGCCGTAATTCGGAATCGACCAATCCTGCTGGTCCCCGCGAATTGGATGTTTACCAGCTCAATGCCCAGGCAAGCTGGGAGCTGGATATCTGGGGAAAGTTGCGCAGCTCGAAACGGGCCGCTTATGCCAACTTGCTGGCCAGCGATGCCGGACATAAAGCGGTGCAAACCCGGCTGATTGCCAACATTGCTTCAGCCTATTACAGCCTGCTGGCCTTGGATGCCAAACTGGAAATTACCCGCGAAACGGTGAAGAACAACATTGACCTGGTGGAAACTATGAAAGTGTTGAAAGAGAATGGCCGGGTAACGGGGGCGGCTATTGTGCAGAGTGAAGCGGCTCGTTACGCAGCAGAAGTTACCCTGCCGGATTTGGAGCATCAGATTCGGGAAGTCGAAAACGGGTTGAGCATGCTTTTAGGGCGGACTCCTGGCCCGATTGAACGCGGAAGTCTGGCCGACCAGGAAGTGGCAAGTCTGCTGCAAACCGGGGTTCCGGCTCAGCTGTTGGAAAACCGTCCGGATGTGATGCAAGCCCAGTATGGGGTGATGAGTGCTTACGAAATGACCAACAGTGCCAAGGCGTACTTCTTTCCTTCGGTAACACTAACGGCAAACGCTGGTTTTGAAGCGCTGGACCTGGCTGATCTGCTTGATCCTTCATCGTTTGCTGCCAATGTTATCGGTGGACTGGCTTCGCCTATTTTTAACCGGAAAGCCAATACCACACGGCTGAAGGTGGCACGTGCCCAGCAGGAATCAGCTTTGTTAGGTTTGCGTCAGACTTTGCTGAATGCCGGCCAGGAAGTGAACAATGCTTTGGGGCTTTACGATGCTTCTGAAGCGAAGATTGTGTTGCGCGAAAAGCAGTTGTCAGCCCTCGAAAAATCGGTTGACTATACCAACGAACTGTTAACTTATGGATCGGCAACCTATACTGAGGTATTGAATGCCCAACAAAGTTTGCTGGCCGCGCAGCTTAGCAATGTGAATGACCATGTGCAGCAGCTGAATGCTGTTGTGTCGCTATACCGTGCATTGGGTGGCGGATGGAAATAAATCCTTTCATGTTTAGTTATAACTTCAAAGGCCGGGTTCTTGTAATCCGGCCTTTTTTATGCTTTCCCTTTGCGGGTTATTACTTTGGAAAATGTTTCCAGATGGCTGCAAAAAGCAAAATCCAGCCGGCAATAAAACTTAGTCCGCCAATGGGCGTTATGGCACCCAGCCATTTGATTCCGCTGATGGTTAGAATGTACAGGCTTCCGGAGAAAATCAGAATTCCGATGATGAGGCAAATGGCTGACCAGTTGATCAGGCTTGATGGCATTTGCATGGCCAAAGCACCCACCAGAAGTAGTCCAAGGGCATGGTAAAAATGGTATTCAACACCGGTTTTGTAGATTTGCATCATATTGGGCGACATCTTGTCTTTCAGGCCGTGGGCGCCAAAAGCCCCCAGGATAACTGCAATCACTAAAAAGCCGGCTCCTGTAAGTAGTATGGTTTTGCTCATAAGTGTGGTTTTAAAATGCTTGCTAGTAAAACAACGTCAAGCTGATTTTGTTAGACAGCCGCAGTTTTCCTTGCTTTGGGAAGTTGTTTTTCAGTGTGTTGTCGGATTTAATTAACGGGCAGTACCAATTGAATGTCCCAAAAGTCAACAATATACGATGCATCACGTTTGGAATAAGGGATGTAGCCGGATTGGAAGGTTGACTTTTATAACATCAAGCATTCGGATGTTTCCTGGTTTTCAGCTTCGAATTGATCACTAAAATGACGATAAAAATGAGAACAAGATTGGATTTGCTGGTTTGGAGATACCTTGTCCCAATGCTTCGCCCGGAAATGTTTCAATGGAAGATTTTTCAGCTGCTGGCTGTGGGCTATAGTCTTTGCTACTCAATGCCTCGTCGGCTAATGAAGCACTACTTTTGGGGCCAAGGGCGCCCTGTAACGGTTGATGCCCGCGAATTGCTGAAGGATAATCCGCATTTGCTGCCGCTGATTCAGGAGCAAACCCAAAGCAAGATGGAAGGAAAGCTGACTATCTCGCAATTGCTGATCAGTGACCCACAATGGAAATATTCGGTGGGCTCCTTCCGGCTTTTTTTCAAACGTCAGGCGGAAGGGGTGCAGTTTCAACTTCGGTCAAACTACGAGTTTCAACCAAAGTCTGCCCGCTTAACCGGTCATTTGCACCAGGCACTTGTCTCGTCAGCCCAAACAAGGGGCTTTTTAATAACCAGCCCGCCATTTTGGTTGAGCAACACCGAGTTGGAAGTACAGCCAGCCTGGAGCGAAATCCAGCCGACCCTTCCTTTGGCCTGTTACCTTTTGGTGTAAAAACCGGAGCTGTTTACTTCAGCCCTTTGTAGAACAGTTTGCCGGTACCCAGCAAGCCCGCAAAGGCCATGACGGCAAACACGAGGCTGCCGATAGCGATTTGCATTCCACCGGAAATGGCATGACCGCTGGTACAACCGCCAGCCATGCGCGCGCCAAAAATCATGATGAAACCACCCGCAAAAGCCCAAACCAAGCGTTTAGCAGAGGAGTTGCCTTTGTATTTTTGCCAGTTTTCGTGAATGAGGGTGAGTTTGAAATCTTTCCGAAGAAGTGATAGTACCAGCCCTGAAAGAAAAGCACCCCCTAAAAAGAGCAACTGCCAGCTTCCGGAAGCTTCAATCTTTTCGAAGTAGGCATTGGATGTTGTACCGGTCAGTAAATCGCCCAGGTAAGGATACACCGTTGAGGCGCCGATGGGACGGTTGAAGGTCGCTGTTGAAAAGATGATTACATTGAGCAGGGCCAGCGCAATTCCTGCTCCAATCCATTTTTTACTTGTGCTTTTTTCAAGTTTGTGGACCCCAAAAGCTGCCGCGATAAAAACCAGGCCAATGACAACAACAAGCAGGTAGAAGACCGTTGGATTTTCGCCCGTTAGCGAGTGCAACGAAATTTTCCCCAGGTTGGCTCCCTGCAGCGGTTCAATGCTTGGCAATACAAGGGTATAAACCCATCCGCCCAGCATTCCGCCAATAATTCCGGTTAGGGCATCCAGCGATCCTTCGCCCAGCGAAATGGCCAGCGTGCCGGGGCAGTAGCCGAGAACAGCCATGCCAATACCAAAAATTAATCCCCCAATCAGGATTCCTCCAACCATAAAGGGCTTGACATGATAGGTGGCCAATCCGAGCCCGATTTCAAAGTTAATTAGAATTACACCTACTCCGATGGCCAGCGCAATGGCTTTGGCAACGGTCAGGTCTTCGAGTGTGGCCATGCCACTAATAACGTTATACTTGTTGAGGCTGGCGTGTTGGAGAGCTGCGCCAAACAGAAATCCGAAAACGAGAATTAAGAGGGTCATTTTGTGTGTTGTTGGTTTTGGCTGGCAAGTTAAACTTTTTTCAACGAAGCGACTTTGATATCCGTCATTTTAATGGCATGGAGCACCAGCAACTGTTGTAAAACAGGGCCTTTTATCCGAAGAAATGTTAAAAGCCAACGTCCTGGAATTGCGTTGAAACGCACTTCGGACATTGGCTTTACTCCGCAGGAGTGGCGGTTTTTAATCCGTTCTGGTTTCAGCTTCCTGAGCATCAACCACGGCAATGGCAACCAGGTTGACAATTTCGCGCACCGAGCTTTCCATTTGCAACACATGAATCGGCTTTTTCATGCCCAACAGAATGGGGCCTATGGCTTTGGCGGTTCCCAGTTCCTGTAAAACCTTGTACAGAATGTTGCCTGAGCTGAGGTTCGGACAAATCAGCACATTGGCATCGTGTTCTCCCAGCTTGGAAAAGGGGAATTTGCGTTTCCGCAAGGCTCCGTTTAAGGCGTAGTTGGCTTGCATTTCGCCATCAACCATCAGTTCGGGATGCGTTTCATGCAAAATTCGCACAGCTTCCCGGGCACGCACCGGACTACCCTTGCCCTTAAAGGCTCCAAAGTTGGAGTAGCTTAGAACAGCGATTCGAGGTTCAATTTTAAAGCGCTTCACTTCGTTGGCTACCAATAACGTGGTGTCGGCAATTACCTGAGGCTCCGGGTCCGAGTTCACGGTAGTGTCGGCCAAAAATAGCGGTCCTTTTTTGGTCAACATCACATACATGCCGGCCAGGTGGTTAACATCGCCCCGGGTGCCAATAACCTGCAAGGCCGGACGAATGGTGTCGGCGTATTTGCGTGAGAAGCCGGAGATGAAGGCATCGGCCTCGCCGGTTTCCACCATAATGCAGCCAAAGTAATCGTGGTTGTAAGTTTTTTCGAAGGCTTCTTCTAGGCTCATGCCTTTGCGTTTGCGCTTTTCATAAAGTACTTCGGCTAACTGGTGTCTGCGGGTATCCGAAATATCGCGGAAAATGTCGATGATGGGGACATCCGACAAGTCGAGTTGGTTGTTGGCCAAAATGGTTTCAATGGTTTTTCGGCTTCCCAACAGGATGGGGCGGGCAATGCCCTGATCCACAACAAAACGGGCTGCCTTCAGCATTTTCAGGTTATTCGCATCGGCAAAAACCACCCGCTTCGGATGTTGTTTGGCCTTGTTGCAGATGGTCATAATCAGCTTGTTTTCCAGCCCCAGGCGAGCACTCAGCTCACGTTCGTATTCGTCCCAGTCGGCAATGGGTTTGCCGGCTACACCCGAGTCCATGGCGGCGCGGGCAACAGCAGGAGCCACAGTGGTAATGAGGCGTGGATCCAGTGGCTTGGGAATGATGTAGTCGCGACCAAACACAATGTTCTCCATGTTATAAGCTTTGGTAACCAGCTCCGGAACATATTTCTTGGCCAGATCAGCCAGGGCTTTTACCGCAGCAATTTTCATTTCTTCGTTGATGGTGCGGGCACGGACATCCAGGGCGCCGCGAAAGATAAACGGGAAGCCCAAAACATTGTTAATTTGATTGGGATAGTCGCTTCTTCCGGTAGCCATAATCACATCCTTGCGGGCGCTGGTGGCATCTTCGTACGAAATTTCCGGGGTGGGGTTGGCCATGGCAAAAACAATGGGGTCTTCGGCCATGGATCGGATCATTTCCTGGTTGACCACATTGCCTACCGACAAGCCTAGAAAAACATCTGCACCAATCATGGCTTCTTTCAGGGTTTTGATGGTTCTGGAGGTCACAAATTGTTGCTTGGCGGAGTTCAGATCCGTGCGACTTTCGTTTAACACCCCCTTGCTGTCGAGCATAACCATGTTGCCTTTTTTTACACCGAGGCTGGTGTAAAGCTTGGCACAGGAGATGGCTGCTGCGCCGGCTCCGTTGATAACCACCTTGATTTGATCCAGTTCCTTGCCATTCAGTTCCAGGGCATTTAACAAGCCGGCCCCCGAAATAATTGCTGTGCCATGCTGATCGTCGTGAAATACCGGGATGTCGAGCGCTTCTTTCAGCTTTTCTTCTATCTCGAAACACTCGGGCGCTTTAATATCTTCCAGGTTGATGCCGCCAAAAGTGGGGGCGATGGCCTTTACCACCTCAATCAGTTTTTGCGGGTCCTTCTCGTTCACTTCAATGTCGAACACATCCACATCAGCAAAAATCTTAAACAACATGCCTTTGCCTTCCATCACAGGTTTGCCGGCCAGTGGCCCAATGTCGCCCAGGCCCAAGACCGCCGTACCATTCGAGACAACAGCGACCAGGTTGCCTTTCGAGGTGTAGCGGTAAACTTCTTCCGGATCCTGCTCAATTTCGCGGCAGGGCTGAGCTACCCCCGGCGTGTAAGCCAGCGATAAATCGTACTGTGTGTCGTGTGGTTTGGTTGGAATAACTTCGATTTTCCCGGGGCGGCCTTTTTCATGATACCATAAAGCATCTTCGTAAACTGATTTTTTCATGGTCGGCAGATTTTTGTCTTATCAATTTACGAAAATCTGACTTGAAAATCAATGGCTTATCCAAGACCTGCAAAGGTGGCATTCCGGGCTTTTCAACGGGGTGGGTAAAGGCGAAAGGCCTGAGTGGGCTTAAGAATCAGACTCTTTTGTACATACAATTTCGTATTTGATGTTCCCCGGATCCTTGAAAAAGACGGCATAATAATGCTCTCCATACTCGGGGTAACGTTGGGGTGGGGTAACAATGGTGGCTTCGAATTGCAGTAATTGCTGGTAAGCATGGTCAACTTCAGCGCGCGATTCGGCTTTGAAGGCCAGGTGGTGCAAGGCACCCGGTTTGCGGCGGTTGATTGAATCGTTTACAAAGGCTTTGCGCGGCGAAGTAATGGCAAAGGCCAATAACTCGTGGGTATATTCAATGACATGAAAATCATGTGCCTCAATATAGGCGCGAACTTTATTTTTGATGTCAAATCCCAGAATAGGAAGAAACTGATCGTAAAACTTTTCTGCAACCTGGAGGTCTTTCACTGTGATCTGAATGTGGTCGATAATCGGGTTCATTGGGTGTTGAGTTTCGTTATTGATTGGAGTGCTCAAATTCGGGATGCAGTTTAGTCAATATTTCTGAATTTCCCAGCGCTGCCGCGCGATTGCCTCGCGTGGTCTTTAGACGTTACTTGACAACAATGACATTATTCAACCCCCCTTTTTCGCCTGAATAGTCTACAGCATTGCTATACCAATAATCTTCAGCTCTGAAAACCAATCCTGCTTCAACCGGA
Organism: uncultured Sunxiuqinia sp.; assembly: GCF_947495665.1. GTDB lineage: Bacteria > Bacteroidota > Bacteroidia > Bacteroidales > Prolixibacteraceae > Sunxiuqinia > Sunxiuqinia rutila. The sequence continues at coordinate 35,972 of NZ_CANLZV010000004.1, read as the reverse complement.
TTATTAGGGGTGTAATCTATTTTCTCATCAATAACTTTGATTAAATCACGCAATGAAATCGCGCGGTAGCAGGGGGTTCTTTATTTTCCGTTTATTCTTGTTTCAACGTAAGGAACTATTGAATCAAAAAAATCATGTATCAAGTCCGAAATTTGTTCTGCCGATTCCGTAAGTTCATTTTTTTTGTCATGAACATATCTATCTGTTCTAGTTTTAAAAATGTGCTTATAGTTATTGAGACTTCCAGGATTATCATCCTCAATTAAATAGTAGTAATCCCGAATAGGATAAAGTTCTTGATCTTCAAATGCATCTGAATGCGCTACTTGATTTCTGATTTGTTTAAAATTGAGTGTGAATTTGTTTAATTTTTTTAAGGATTCTTCAACTTTTGTCCCTTTTATCTTACTATTTTTAATTATCGTTGATTCTCGACATTCCCTTTCAGGTAACCCAATGTCAAAAACTAGATTAGAGAATCGTAATGATCTGTCAAATATTGATGTTATCCGTAAATAGAAATATTCAATCATGAATACTATATAATCATGACGATTCATTTTGCTGTTCTTTTTCTTTCTGAATCCAGAAAGCATTTCAATTGAAAAATAAATCTGGTCTAAGCACTCTGTTATTTTATTTATTCCCATAAGGATTTCAATGGCAGCTTTTTCCTTGTCAGAGGCAGGACTTATTATTTCTTTTGGAGTCTGCCTAGAAATAAAATCAGTCACCGTTGGCATTAATAACTTCATTATTTTATGCTGGTCAAATCTTTTGAACCTCATATTATTTCCGATGCTTTTGGTTTGGTTAAATTAACCACAACGTTAAGAATATGCGTAGTGCGGGATTTCAAAGCTCCAACTTATCAAATTACACTGCCGCCTATTAATTGCTATGTCGTTCATATTTAGTACTTACCCCACATTATGTATATACATTGTTATTTGATGTCATATATATTCATGGAGTGCTCGATACTATATTTTGACTGAAGATATTGAATTGGTATCTGCCGATTAATTGAATCTGATTTTCTTATATCAATAATCATTTCCGGTTTAATACCTCCAATAATAGCAAAAGCACTTAAAAATCTTGTTGAATACCTCCCCTGAATTAAAACTTTTTGATTTAAAAAATGTGACTTTATAATTGTATTATCCATGCAGATATAATCAACAAGTCTAAAAATCTTATTACTTTCTTTCCCTTTAAGTTGTTTTGCTTTCTCTAGGTATTGAATAAACTTGCAGCCAAATGCATTGCCTAACATATTCTTTAAATTAGGTTCTATTTGGTTAGCTTGAATTAAACGTGGAAATGAGTTATACAAAAAGTCACGACCGTCGATAAAAACTTGAGGCGGTTCTACCTCAATTTCAATTATCACATTTTCTTCCTTTTTATTATTGTCATGACTATATATTGATGCACCAAGAACACATCCCGTAACATATTTTCCAATATTTGTTATATCTTTTGAATCTCTGTTATATCTTTCAATATTGTCAGGTTCATTCAAAACTTTTTCAATAATAGCTTCAGTTGTCAAATCATGGTGGTCAATTTTGGGTTTTAACAACCAAGCGCCAATGTCCATATTCAGATCACCATTTTTTCTAATAAATTCAATCTCTGTTTTGTCTAAATTTAGACCTCTGTATAATTTCATAAAGTAGTTTTTAATAATAATGACTAACACTTGTATCCCCACAGTCTTGTGGATATATTCGCTTTAGTTGGATGTATTTTTGTTGGTTAAAACGCTGCTTGTGTGCGGTGGGTGTCCGTTGGTTAGTCCTGTCATTGGTTTTTTCTTTTTAGGTTTCGCCGATGAATTTACAAAACTTTACAAAATGTATACATCAGGATGGGCATTTTTATTTTGGTTCGAAACAACTGAAATCCTGCCTGTTCTTTGGTTGAGCGAAGCGGCAGCGCAAGGCGAGCTGTCTTGAGTTTGCAATTCAATTCTCATAAGGGTCTGCATACTTATTAAGTCCGGGTATACCCAAGACCATTTCCCCCGTTCCTCAAGATTAGGGCTTTTGTTGGTGAACGCATGACCGATTTTTCAAATGCTGTCATTTCCCCGGCTTGCCGCGTCCTGCCGATGTTCTGGCGCCCCGCCGACATGGTCTGGCTGGTCGCTGAGTTCGTCTGGCAGGTTGGCGACATGGTCTGGCGAGTCGCTGAGTTCATCTGGCGGTTCGGCACCATCGTCTGGCTACTTGCCGACATCGTCTGGCCTTTCTCCAGGTTCGTCCGGCTCGTCGCTGTGATCGTCTGGCGATTAGGCACCATTGTCTGGCTCATCGCTGAGTTCGTCCGGCAGTTCGGTACCATGGTCTGGCGGGTTGCTGAGTTCGTCTGGCTACCAGGCACCATCGTCCGGCGGGTGGGGGGATTGTCAAAGCTATTTGAAAAACCTACAGCCCGAAGGCACGAGCTTACGAACGTAAAAAGGTACGAGGTCACGAACCGATTCGCTGCAGGACCTAAGTCCTCCACTTCACCGGAAGGAGAAAAGTTCGGCCTGCGAGGGTTTTGAAACAGACAACAAGGGAAGGAATCTGCGCCGGGACTAGCTAAGAAAAGCCTGTAAAGCGGGCTTGGGGAGAGTTTTGAAATAAGCTGTGCCGATTTAATCAGGCAGTTACGGAGATTCTATTTCCAACTTCACCGCAAGAAAAGAAAAGCCTCGTTTACACTGTAGCCTTAACAACAAAACCACCTCGTCAGCGGTATACCGGTGCCACTCCTCCTTGAAAAAAAAGGAGGAGAAAAGAACGCATCAGTAAACGGTAGCTCACAAGCTGACAGCTACCGCTGGCGACGATTTTTAATCGATGCCTTGCCTGCAAACTTTTGCTTTTCACTGCACAACACGGGGCACACACTTGCGCCAGAGGGCACCGCGATTATTAAATTCTTTGCTGAATCGGAATTGTTTTACAAAATTTTCTCCCAAAAATACATGCGTTCGTAGCAGTCGTCGTAGCCGGCTTTTCGGTAAAGCTTTTGCGCGTTGAAGTTGTCGTGCCGTACTTCCAGGTTAATGCGGCAATAGCCTTGTTGTTTTACAAAGTCGGCAATTGCGTCGAGCAGGAACCGGCCTACTCCTTTTCCTCTGAAATCGGGGTGCACCACAAAGTCATGAATATTGAGCAGGGGCTTGGCCTGAAAGGTGGAGAAGTTTTTATTGCAGTTGGCCAGGGCTGCATATTGGCCGTCGGCTTCAGCAAAAAATCCAAGGTAGCCAGGGTAATTGCGCAAGCCTTCCAGAATTTTCGGCCCCTGGCCTTCGGGCATGGGCGCATTATCGCCCATTTCGTCTTGCATGTAAAGGTCCAATAAACGAATGAGTTGCTGGCAGTGCTGCTCGTTGTCGAGCTGGATGGGTACAAATGAATAATCCATTGTTTTTTTGGGGTTAAATGTAATGAAAATGCTCAAAAAGCCCGGAGGAAAGACCCCCTTTTTGGCTGCTTGTTCTTACAAGTAACAAGGCCTGGCGTTGATCAATTGGGTGTTTTTGAACTTTGGAGCCATGGCCGCTGAAGGCAAGGAATTAGCTATTCTGAACAAAAAAAGATGAACACTGGCTTAAAATCCTTATTTTCGCAGCTATAACTAATGCCATGACAACACTATGAAGAATTTGGTAATTATACCAACCTACAATGAAAAGGAGAATGTTGAAGAGATGATTCGAACGGTGTTTTCACTTCAAACACCTTTTCAGATTTTGATTATTGAAGACGGCTCACCGGATGGAACAGGTGCTATTGTAAAGCGCTTGCAATCTGAGTTTGAGGGCAAGCTGCACCTCATTGAGCGGGAAGGGAAATTGGGTTTGGGAACTGCCTATCTTACCGGTTTTAAATGGGCCCTTGAGAAAGGGTACGACTATATCTTCGAAATGGATTGTGATTTCTCGCATCCGCCCCAAGACCTGGAAAACCTGTTTAAAGCCTGTAACGAAGGAGGTGCCGATATGGCCATTGGATCGCGCTACATCAAAGGCATTAATGTTATTAACTGGCCGTTGGGACGGGTGTTGATGTCCTATTTTGCTTCGGTATATGTGCGGCTGGTTACCGGCATGAAAATCATGGACACAACGGCAGGCTTTAAGTGCTATTCGCGCCGTGTGCTGGAAACAATCGATCTGGATGACATCCGCTTGAAAGGGTATGGCTTTCAGATTGAGATGAAATTTACTGCCTGGAAACATGGGTTTAACTTAGTGGAAGTGCCCATTATTTTTACTGAGCGGCAGGAAGGAACCTCCAAAATGAGCGGTGGTATTTTTAACGAAGCCTTGTGGGGGATTCTGAAAATGAAGATGAGAAGCTGGTTTAAAAAATATCCGGGCTATAAGTCTTAACCTGAGTTTATACCGGAAAAACAGTAGGTTGATTGGTGAACAAAAACCGCTGTTAACCGATTTATATAAGGATTTTAGGGCTGCAGAAATGTAGCCTTTTCAATTTTTGTTTCGTAATTTATACCGAGAATTTTAAAGTACTGAAAGCATGAAAACCATCATTCACAAGGCGACGATTATTAACGAAGGAACCCGCTTTGAGGGAAGTTTATTGATTGAAGATGAATTCATCAAACGGATTTTTAAAGACGAGGAGGTTCCGGAAACGTTGATGAACGAAGCAACGGTTATTGATGGGAGCGGAAAGTTGTTAATTCCGGGAGCAATTGATGATCAGGTGCATTTTCGTGAGCCCGGGCTGACCCATAAAGGCGAGATTGCCACCGAGTCGCGGGCAGCTCTGGCAGGAGGAATCACTTCGTATATGGAGATGCCCAACACCAAACCACAGGCAACCACCCAGGCCGAGCTGGCCAAAAAATATGCGCGGGCGTCGGAAGTCTCGGCGGTCAACTACTCGTTTTACATGGGTGCCACCAACGATAATCTGGATGAAGTGTTGAAAACTGATCCGAGTCAGGTGTGCGGCATTAAAGTTTTTATGGGCTCGTCAACCGGGAACATGCTGGTGGACGACGAAGAAACTCTTTCCGAAATTTTTAAGCAGGCTCCGACCTTAATTGCTACGCATTGCGAAGACGAAGAAATTATTCAGCGCAACACCGAAATTTACCGCCAAAAGTATGGCGAAATTGTACCGATATCGCGTCATCCCCGCATTCGGAGTGCTGAAGCTTGTTATAAGTCATCCTCTAAAGCGGTGGAGCTGGCCCGGAAATTCGGAACCCGCCTGCATGTTTTGCATATTTCGACGGCCAAGGAAATGGAGTTGTTTGACGCCGGCCCGGTGAAGGATAAAAAAATTACAGCGGAAGTGTGTGTGCATCACCTTTGGTTTGAAGAAAAAGATTACATCGCTTACGGTACACGAATTAAATGGAATCCGGCGGTGAAATCGGCTGAAGACCGGCAAGCCTTGTGGCAAGCCTTGCTGACCGACAAAATTGATGTGATTGCCACCGATCATGCCCCCCACACGCTGGATGAAAAATCGCACGCCTACTTTCAGGCTCCTTCGGGCGGGCCTTTGGTACAACATGCTTTGGTGGCTATGCTCGAATTTGTGAGCCAGGAAAAACTGACGGTGGAAAAAGTGGTGGAAAAGATGTGCCATGCACCGGCAGATTTGTTCCGCATCGATCGTCGTGGTTACATCCGCGAAGGTTATTATGCTGATTTGGTTTTAGTCAATCCGGATAAAAAATGGACGGTTTGCCCTGAAAATATTATCTATAAATGTGGCTGGTCTCCCTTTGAAGGGACCGAGTTTAGTCATCAGGTTTCTAAAACTTTTGTCAATGGACAGTTGGCTTACGACCGGGGAGAAATTAAAAAAGACGTTCGGGGAAAACGCCTGGAATTTAGGGTGTAATCGTTGTTGCTAAAATATAAAAGAGGTCGTCCCAATGCTTTGCCTGGAGACGGCCTCTTGTTGTTTTAGTTTACTACAATAACTAGGTATTTGTTGGTCTCCCAAAACCGATCGGGGTCGCTGATCACCAGCTTTTCCACTACATCATCGCCGGTTAACTCATAGCTGGCTGCCGGGTGTGTGGTGATGACCTTTGCCTTTTTCGAGTTCAGCGCAATTTCATCCACCGCACGAATATCAATCTTTGTAAACAGATCGGGATTGAAGTCTTTGCGAAATTTCAGGCTGCGACCGATGCCTAAAAATCCGCCTTCTTTTTCAATAATTCCATTTTCAACCAATTCTTTGGCTGTCCCAAATACATAATAGGCCGTATTGAGTTCCGATACTTTTTGGTCGATGGTTGTTGATTGCTCTTCCAGCAGTCTTTCCTGTTCCTGGGTCCGTTGCTGGGCGGCCATCAAGTCCTGGTTTAAGTTTGAAATGTTGAGTTGCAGCTTTTCAAGTTCAGCCTGAAGCGTCAGAATTTCGGCATCTTTTGACTCCAACTGATTGCTCATCATATTCAGCATTTCCTGCATTTCTGTCATTTTGTAGCTGGAATAGTCCATCTTTTTTTGCTGAGATAAAACCAGTTCCCTGTTTTTTTGTAACAGCTCATTGATGAGAGCAATGTCGCGCAGCATTCTCTGGCGCTTGGTGGCCTGAGGTTCCGCATTGCTTTTTGATTGAATATCGACAATCTCTTGCAGTTTTTTAATCGAATCCAGATTGGATTGAATTTCATTCATCGTGCCAATGAAGTCGGATATGGCGGCATCTTTTGTTTCGGCTACCTGTTGCAGGCTATCTTGTACAACTTGCATCCGGTCTAACTTTTTCTGGTTGCAGGAGGCGAGTAGTACCACAAGTGAAAGAATGAGTAATTTCTTCATGATCAGATTATTTTAGTCAAAGTTAAGGCGTTTCTGTTTATTCTTATCTATATATACGGGAAGGTTTGAATAATTATTTTCTGATGGCCTTTTTTTTCTTTTTATTATCCGTTTTGCCGGGTTAATTTGATCACCGGTAGTAATTGTTTTTTGCAGTTACTCTTCAAGGGGGTGTCGAACAGCCAATGTTGACTGCCTGGTAATTCTCCTTGCAATCGGGCCTTTGGGCTAATTGAGCTCCCTTCATCCGATTGGAATTCATTTGAATAAATGCCTTGCAGTCTAACCCAAACCCAAACTAATACGTATCTTTACGCGAAATTTTTTGGAGGTTTGGAATTACAAAATTTTAAAAAGGTATTTGAAGAGCAGGACGTTATTCAACCTTTGCTAAAAACGATGAATACCCCGGGTGAAAAGATTCACCTGTCGGGGCTTGTTGGCTCTTCTCAAACGGTATTGGCTTCTATTCTGGCTGAAAAACACGACCAGCCTTTGGTTTTTATACTGAATGATAAGGAAGAAGCGGCTTATTTTTACGACGATCTGGTAAACCTGAAAACAGCATCCCCGCTCTTTTTCTTTCCCGGCTCCTATAAGCGGGCCGGACACCTGGATTCGCTGGAACAGGAAAACATCATTCTGCGTACCGAAGTGCTGAATCAGCTGCATGAGAACAATCAAATCAGCATTGTCACCTATCCGGATGCGCTGACCGAAAAGGTAATCTCCGGCGAAGGGCTGGAATCCAATAGCTTTCAGGTTCACAAAAAGGATAAACTGTCGATTGGATTTTTGAACGACGTGTTGTATGAATATGGTTTTGAGCGGGTCGACTTTGTGGTGGAACCCGGTCAGTACTCCATTCGTGGGAGCTTGGTGGATATCTATTCGTTCTCGCACGAAGACCCTTACCGACTCGATTTTTTTGGCGATGAGGTGGATAGCATTCGCAGCTTTGACATCGAAAACCAAATTTCCAAAGTTCATCTTGAAAAGATTGTTATTATTCCTAACATTCAGGATGGATTGGAAGAAGAGAAACGTGACAACTTTTTCCATTTTATTTCTCCGAAAAGCAGTATTTATATTCGCGATATTTCGCTGGTTGCCGACTTGATTGAAGGGACTTTTCAACAAGTTGTTGATAACGCCGATTTGCCGGGTGACCGGTTTATCGCCGGGAATGATTTCCTGGCAGCTCTGGCTGGTTTTACTTGTCTGGAATCAGGAACAACCAATTACTTTAAAACCACAACGCATTACGCTTTTAATACTTCGGCTCAGCCGGCTTTCAATAAGAATTTTGAGTTGTTGGCTAAGAACCTGCAGGATAATGAAGCTGGGGGTTACACCAACTTTATTCTTTCATCCAACGAAAAGCAAATTGAGCGTTTGCATGCCATTTTTAAGGATCAGAATCTGAAAGTGGAATTTACTGACCTGAATTTCACCTTGCATGAAGGGTTTATTGATCATCAGCTTCGGGTGTGTTGTTATACCGATCATCAGATTTTTGAGCGCTACCACCGCTTCAAACTCAAAACCCGGAAGCCACAGAAGGAGAGCATTACCCTGCGGGAATTAAACAAACTGCATCAGGGTGATTACGTGGTGCATATCGATCATGGTATTGGAAAGTTTGCCGGTTTGGTAAAAACCGAAGTGAACGGAAAAATTCAGGAAGCCATTCGCCTGGTGTACCGCGACAACGATGTGTTGTTTGTGAGCATTCAGTCACTGCACCGCATTTCAAAATACAAAGGCAAGGAAGGTGTCGAGCCCAAGATTAACAAGCTGGGAACCGGTGCCTGGCAGAAAATGAAGGAGCGCACCAAGAAAAAGGTGAAGGATATTGCCAAAGACCTGATTGCGCTTTATGCTGAGCGGAAGAAAGAACGTGGATTTGCTTTTTCTCCCGACTCGTATTTGCAAACCGAACTGGAAGCCTCTTTTATTTACGAAGATACGCCCGACCAGGTGAAAGCCACGCAAGCCGTGAAAGAGGACATGGAGCGTGAAATGCCCATGGACCGGCTGGTTTGTGGCGATGTTGGCTTTGGAAAAACGGAAATTGCTATTCGGGGAGCCTTCAAGGCGGTAGCCGATAGCAAGCAGGTAGCTGTTTTGGTGCCTACCACAATTTTGGCTTTGCAGCATTTCAAAACCTTTTCTGAACGGTTAACGGATTTCCCGGTTCGAATTGAATACATTAGCCGCCTGCGCCCTGCAGGAGAAGTACGTAAGATTTTGAAAGCTGTGGAAGCCGGCGCCATCGATATTTTGATTGGCACACACCGGCTGGTCGGAAAAGATGTGAAGTTTAAAGACCTGGGCTTGCTGATTGTGGATGAAGAGCAAAAGTTTGGAGTGTCGGTCAAAGAAAAGTTGAAGCAGCTTAAAGTGAATGTGGACACCATGACTTTAACGGCTACTCCGATTCCGCGAACGCTGCAGTTTTCATTGATGGGCGCCCGCGATTTATCCATCATTCAAACGCCACCACCCAACCGTTACCCGATTGTTACCGAATTGCACGGATTTAATGAAGAGATTATCCGTGAGTCCATCAATTATGAGCTGGCCCGCAACGGACAGGTCTTCTTTATTCATAACCGGGTACAAAATATTTATGAGGTGGAGGCAGTCATCCAACGGCTGGTGCCGGGGGTGAAAACAGTGGTGGGACATGGACAGATGGAAGGGCCCAAGCTTGAAAAAATTATGCTCGATTTTATTAACGGAGAGCAGGATGTGTTGATTGCGACCACCATTATTGAGTCGGGACTGGATATTCCGAATGCCAATACCATCATTATTAATCATGCGCAGAATTTTGGTTTGAGCGATTTGCACCAGTTGCGCGGACGTGTGGGCCGATCCAACAAAAAGGCATTTTGCTATTTGCTTGCACCGCCGCTCTCAACGGTTAGTCCTGAAGCTCGTCGGCGTTTGCGTGCCATCGAAGAATTCTCGGAATTGGGCAGTGGTTTTAACATTGCCATGCGCGATTTGGATATTCGTGGTGCCGGAAACCTGCTGGGGGCTGAGCAAAGTGGATTTATTGCGGACATTGGTTACGAAACCTATCATCGTATTCTGAATGAAGCGATGCAGGAACTGAAGCAAGGCGAATACAAGGAGCTTTTTCAGGAAGAGCAACAAGCGGCGGGCAATGTATTTTTACAAAACCAATTTGTTAACGATTGCCAGATTGATACCGATATGGAACTGCTTTTTCCTGACAGTTATATCCAAAGTATTTCGGAACGGATGCTGCTTTACCGTCAGTTGGACAGCTTGGAAACAGAAGAGAGCTTGCAGCAGTTTGAGCTGGAGCTGATTGACCGGTTTGGAAAACTGCCGGCTGCCAGTAAGGAGCTTCTGGAAGTGGTTCGTTTACGCTGGCTGGCCATTCGATTGGGAGTTGAGCGGGTTATACTGAAGAATAAAAAAATGATCTGCTATTTTATTGCCGATCAAAAATCAGACTATTATCAGTCGCCCATCTTTTCAAAAGTATTGCATTACCTGCAACACCATCCGGATAAGTGCCGGATGAAAGAGAAGCAAGATAAGTTGAGCCTCAGTTTCGATCACATCAAAACCATTTCAGCAGCCAAAACCATTTTGGAAGAAATTACGGCTGAACAGTAAATTTGGGCAGCTCGGTTGCCATTGGAAAAATAAAAAGGCCATCCCCAAACTCAAGTATCAAAAGAGGTTTGGAGATGGCCTTGCTCATTTTATGGAAGACTAGTCCGCGATAACCAGGTCAACCCAGTAGGGAAGATGGTCGGATGCTTTTTGGGCCAGTGGAGAAGTAATCACTGCTTCGGAGCCTATTTTGAATCTTTTGGGGTTGGTATAAAGAATGTGATCAATTCTTTTCTTTGGATTTACTGTAGGAATGGTTAGGGCAAACTCCTTGCTGGCATCGGTGAATACTTCACGCAACACATCCATGGGTTTGGATTCCGTCACATCATTAAAGTCACCGCCGATGATTAACGGCGCATCAAGCTGAGAGGCAATCGTATTGGTTTTTTCCGCCTGAAGCAGTCGGTTTTCCAGGTGTTTGTAATCCCAGTGTGTCGAGGCGAAATAGATTTTCTGCTCATCCGAAAGTTGAACAAGAACCAGGCCTAACACCCGATCTTCGGCATCGTGCTCGGCCTGCTCGGGCAGTTTGATTGTTTGTGCCTGGCTGATCGGGAAACGAGATAAAACACCAACACCGTATGATCCCTCTCCTAAAGGAATTGAGCGGAAAAAGTGGAAATTCATATCCAGCTTTTGAGCCAGGATTTCCAGTTGAAATTGATTTTGTGAACGTTCTGCTGCGCTATCCAGCTCCTGAACGGCAATCAAATCTGCTTTCGAGTCGCGAATAACCTGGGCAATGGCATCCAAATCAATCACCCCCGCTTCTCCGGGAGGATTGGCGTGATGGATATTGTAGGTCATCACCCGGATGGCTTGCTTTGTTGCAATGGACGGCAGTGATTTCTTATTGGTGCTCCAAGCGAAAAGACTGATGGAGAGCGTAAAGAAGACCGTGAAAAGAAAGCTTTTGTTTTTCATGAATTACAGGTTGAATGTTATGAGTTTATACGAAATGGGTAATTTTTTCGTGAGATCCATAAAGATAGAAAGTTTATGCTTGAAATTACTTGGAGGGTGGAGGCCTTTTTGTAATTCTTTTTCAGGATTTACGGACTTTGAAGCTCCCTATTGTATAAAGTCTATTAAAGACAAAAAGGCAGTCCTCTGACTGCCTTTTCCGCCCCGATCTCTCGGGGAACTAACCTAAACCAACTAAACCTAATAAACCATGAGCTTACCGGGAATTGTGGTGTGTTGTCCGTAAAGACAACGAACTCCCAGCTTGCTACTAATATACTTGTCGTAAAACAAGTACATTTCGATTTCGCTTCAAAGATACCAAAAAAATCAAAAGCTGTGCAATGATATTTTTGAATAATCTTTTCTGAATAGCACTTGTTTAACTGCAATTTAAGATTGATCGTGAACTTTTAGAGCGGAGAAGTGGCTGCATTTAACTAATAGCAGGCTGCTTATGGAACGCGAAAAATATGCTGTAAATCATTAATTACAAGTTTCGCATGAGTTGGCATTTGATTAGTTCTAACAATATCAGTAGTTTAGTGACTTTTCAAACGGATGCCTGTTTTTATGCGATCCGATTGATGTTTATTTGAGTGTAGAATATTAGAGAATAGGCCTAATTTTATGGCTCGAATGAAATGACCTTAAAATCGAATGTATGCGCGCAAAACTAAGTTTGGTATTGGTTTTTTGTTTTCTCTCCGGTTTTTCACAACAAAACCTAAAACGCGAATTCAGGGCTGCCTGGATAGCTACGGTTGCCAACATCGACTGGCCTTCGAAGCCCGGGCTGAGTGTTGCCAGTCAACAAAAGGAAGCTTTGGTGTTGCTGGATAAGCTTCAGCAAGTTGGACTGAATGCCGTCATTTTTCAGATGCGTCCTGCATCCGATACCTTTTATCCATCCGATATAGAACCTTGGTCCCGCTATTTAACGGGCACCCCAGGAGGCGATCCGGGCTACGATCCGTTACAATTTTGGATTGATGAGTGTCATAAACGAAACATGGAGTTTCATGCTTGGTTTAATCCTTTTCGGGTGGCCTTGAAATACGATGAGCCCCTTGCTGCAAATCATATTGCGTTTCAGAAACCATACTGGGTAGTAAAATACGGGAACTCGCTGTATTTTGATCCGGGACTACCTGAAACACGTCAGTTTATTACCGATGTCGTGATTGATGTGGTGCGTCGTTATGATGTGGATGCTATTCATTTTGACGATTACTTTTATCCATACCCGATTATTGGGGAAGCTTTTCCTGATTCAACCTCGTTTAAAAATTACCGGGGTGAATATACCGAAGATCAACTGGAAGACTGGCGACGGGAGAATGTGGACTTAACCATTGAGAAGTTGAGCAAGGCCATTAAGTCGGTAAAACCTTGGGTGAAATTTGGAATCAGCCCATTTGGGGTGTGGCGAAATTTGGCAGATGACGAGCGCGGCTCACAATCTTCAGCCGGAAATACCAATTACGACCATTTGTACGCTGATGTTATCAAATGGATGGAGAAGGGATGGCTTGATTACCTGCTGCCCCAGCTTTATTGGCACATCGGGCATCCGGCAGTTGATTTTGAAACCCTGGCTAACTGGTGGAAACTGCATGGTTATGAGCGGGCCATGTATGTTGGTCACGCGCTTTACAAATGCGATCCCGGTTCAGGAATTATGGAGTGGAGACAGTGTACGCAGTTGCCCGATCAGGTTCGTATTACACGTCAAATACCCGAAATAGATGGTAGTGCATTCTATAGTGCCAAACATTTTTACCGCGACATACTAGGTTTTCAGGATAGCCTGCAAACCAAACTTTATACGTACCCCGCGCTTGTGCCCGAAATGGACTGGATTGACAACCAGGCACCGGCTACTCCCCGAAAAGTGAAAAAGGGATGGGGAAAAACCTTGAAGTGGCGGCCGGATAAACTGGAGACGGAGTTGGATAAAACCGTGCGCTATATTGTGTATCGGAATAAGGCCGGGGAAAAGTTTGATGCTAACGATCCACGCTTTATCTACAAAATTACTGAGGAGCGAAAGCTACACTTCAACAAGAAGGATAACAAAGAGATTTTTGAATTCCGTGTTTCAGGATTGGATCGTTTACACAACGAAAGTCCTGTCTCTGAACCTGTCATTATAAAACTGTAATAAACTATGAATCCGAAGATAGATTGTTTCATCGCGTTTTCCGGAACTGGGGAAACCCGCCAAGCCATTGAATGTTTGAGAAGGTCACCACTGGTTCAGTCGGTATTTGTGTTAAGCCCTCAGCCGGTTACGCTGGATGGGGCCGAAACTTTGGTGACGAATCAGCTTTTGGCAACAGACAGTATTCGGCTTATTGCTGAAAAAACAACGGCTTCGTATGCCTTGCTGGCTTTGCAACCCACCCAGCTGGGAGTGGGGGATTATGCCTTGGAACGCTTGTTGCAGTTGGCGGAGGCCAGTCAGGCAGCCATGCTTTATACCGATTATTATGAGTTCAAGGAAGGCGTTCGTTCCAATCATCCGGTGATTGATTATCAAGCCGGAAGTTTACGTGATGATTTTAACTTTGGACCGGTTCAGTTTTTCCGGAAAGAGGTGCTGAAAGCTTTTACCGAAAAAGAGCAGGCCTCTTATCAGCATGCTGGTTATTATGCCTTGCGTCTGCTGGCTTCGAGAATGGGCGAGTTGTGTCGTGTGCCGGAATTTTTATTCAGCATGACGGAAACGGATACGCGGCTGTCGGGTGAAAAGCAGTTTGACTATGTGAGTGGCAATGCCCGCGAAAAGCAGGTGGAAATGGAACAGGCTTGTACCGATCATTTGAAGAAAATCGGTGGATTTTTGCAGCCTAATTTCAAACCGGTTGAATTCTCGGGCGATTTCCCGGTTGAGGCCACTGTGGTTATTCCTGTTCGTAACCGGATTAAAACCATTCGGGATGCCGTGGATTCGGTGCTGGCCCAAAAAACGAATTTCCCCTTCAACCTGATTGTCGTGGATAATCATTCTACGGATGGAACGACTGCCTTGCTTCAGGAATATTCCGATGAACGCTTAATTCACCTGATTCCGGATTCGCTTGATTTGGGGATTGGCGGATGCTGGAATGAAGCTGTGTTTCACCCCCAATGTGGTCGGTTTGCCGTCCAGCTGGATAGCGATGATTTGTATTTTGATGAAACGACCTTGCAACAGGTGGTGGACAAGTTCTATGAAGAAAAATGTGCGATGGTCATTGGCTCGTACCAGATGTGCAACTTTGCCTTGGAAGAAATTCCTCCGGGGCTGATTGATCACAAAGAATGGACCCCCGAGAACGGCCCCAATAACGCCTTACGCATTAACGGACTGGGTGCGCCGCGTGCTTTCTATACGCCTGTTTTGCGCGAAATCCGAATTCCAAATACCAGTTATGGTGAAGATTATGCGGTGGGACTGGCCATTTCCAGAACCTGGAAAATTGGCCGGATTTACCAGGCTATTTACCGTTGCCGTCGCTGGGAAGACAACTCAGACGCGTCGTTGGACATTGCCAAGCAAAATGCCCACAATGCGTACAAAGACAGCTTGCGCACCTTTGAGCTGAAAGCCCGTCTGAAAGCGAATCAAAATTAATGCAGGAATCGGGCATGGAACAGTCGGACTTTGAATTTAGGGTAGATGCCTTGCTGGAGCAGCAAAAGCAAGCATGGCCGTTAGCCAAAACCAACTTTTCGGGCTTGCAGCAAGTGCAGTCGCGAACGATTTCGTTTGAGGGGTTTAAAATTCAACTTCAGTTTAACCCGGAGAGAATTCGGAGTTCTGCCGCCAAAACCGATGCCCATTCCATTCAGCAACGCGCTTGTTTTTTATGTGCCAACAGTCGTCCGCCCGAACAACGGGGACTGCCCTTTGGCGAAGATTATACGGTGTTGATTAATCCTTTCCCGATTTTCGAGAAGCACTTGACCATTCCTCTGAATCGTCATTTGCCGCAGGAAATAGCCACTTATTTCCCCGATTTACTGGAGTTGAGCCGACAATTACCAGAGTATACCGTTTTTTACAACGGCCCCAAATGCGGGGCTTCCGCGCCGGATCATTTCCACTTTCAGGCCGGCAAGCATCAGTTGATGCCCATCAATTCTGAAATTGAAGAAGTGGCCAACCGTTGGGGCGAAGTTCTTTTTCAGGATGAAAAGACCCGTCTTGTGGCTGTTGGGGGGAACTATCTTCGGAAACTGCTTTATTTCCGGTCGGCATCAAAGGAAGCCCTGCAAGTCCAGATGAACCGGATACGCGGTTTCCTGGATGAACGGGGGCAGGATGGTGAGCCGATGATGAATCTGCTGGCCAACTATCGGGCGAATGAATGGGAACTGATTCTCTTTCCGAGAGATCAGCAACGCCCGAGACAGTTTTTTGCTGAAGGGGCTGGCCAGATTCTGCTGAGTCCAGCTTCGGTAGAAATGGGCGGGCTGGTTATTTTACCCCGAAAGGAAGATTTTGAACAACTGACTGCCGATGACTTACGTGACATTTACGAACAAGTATCGATTAATGATGCGGATTTTGAGGAGTTAAAAGCTAAGATAAAACAAAGGCCTTAGTGACAGGCCCGAAAAAAAACGAACGATGATGAACAAGCAACCTGAAATTGAAGTCGGTATTCTGGCCGAAAAAAAAATCACTTTTGAGTTAGATGGCAACTATGCTTTGCCCAATGGGCTTTTGGGATCGCGTTTCGAAGGAAGTTTACTGAACGGTGAAATTGAATTGACCACTGCGGACGGAACAAGCCTGAAAGGACGGGAGTTTATTTTTCAAGCCAACTCTCCGGCGGATTCCTTTTTGTTGGAGGATGTCATCATTGGGATCGATTTTCACTGGGAACAAAAGGAAAATCAACGTTTTTGCGGTGACCTGAAATTGCTGGTTGAGGCGGGCAAGGTACGGGCTGTCAACCGGGTTCCTTTGGAAGAATACTTGCGTTCGGTCATTTCTTCGGAAATGAGTGCGACCAGTTCTCCCGAGCTGCTGAAGGCGCATGCCGTGATTTCGCGTAGCTGGTTGCTGGCTCAAATCGAAAAAAGCAAAAAACTTAAAGCCCGGGCAACAAACTATCAAACCAGCGTGCAAACCGATGGCGAATTGATTCGCTGGTACGATCGCGAGGATCATACTTTGTTTGATGTGTGTGCTGATGATCATTGTCAGCGCTACCAGGGAATTACTAAAATTATAAGTGATAAGGCCAGCCAGGCAATTGATGAAACCCTGGGCGAAGTGCTGTTGCTGAATGAGGACATTTGTGACGCCCGTTTCTCTAAATGTTGTGGGGGAATTTCGGAGAATTTTGAGAATGTATGGGAACCGGTTTACCACAGTTACCTGACGAAAGTGGTTGATTCGGATCAAGCGGAAACAACCTGTGTGGATTTGCGGAAAGAGGATGAAGCTGACAAATGGATTCGGAGCAGCCCTCCCGCATTCTGCAATACCGATGACAAGCAGGTGCTGTCGCAGGTTCTTCCCGATTTTGACCAGGCAACGGCCGACTTTTATCGTTGGCAGGTGGAGTATTCGCAAGAAGAACTTTCAGCTTTGATTCGCAAAAAAACGGGAATTGATTTTGGTCAGCTGATCCGGCTAGAACCGGTTGAACGTGGACACTCATCGCGTTTGATCAAACTCAAAATTACGGGTACCCAACGAACCATGACAATTGGAAAGGAGTTGGAAATTCGGCGTGCCTTGTCCGAGTCACACCTGTATAGTTCGGCTTTTGTTGTTGATCACTTGGATGAAGAAGAAGGGATCCCTCAGCGCTTTCGTTTGATTGGAGCGGGATGGGGACATGGCGTAGGTCTTTGTCAGATTGGTGCCGCGGTTATGGGGGAGAAGGGCTATGACTACCAGGCTATTTTGAAACATTACTTTCGCGGGGCGCAGTTGAAAAAACGCTATTAACTTTTGCTGAAGTTGTTGTATCCAGTTTGGTGACCGTGTAAAGTGTGTCTGACCGGAGCCTTAGCCGGAAACCAGCTTGATTAGCCAATAAAACAATAAAAAATTATTATTTTACAGACTTATCCTAACGAAAATCTTTCTTCATGAAAAAAGCAACCACTCGCAATGCCTGGGCATGGATCCCCTCTTTGTATTTCGCCGAAGGCTTACCCTATGTTTTTGTGATGACCGTGTCGGTAATTATGTACAAACGGTTGGATATTTCCAATACCGACATTGCTTTATATACCAGTTGGTTGTATTTGCCCTGGGTAATTAAGCCGATCTGGAGCCCAATTGTGGACAACCTGCGAACCAAGCGGTTTTGGATTATCAGCATGCAGCTGGTGGTTGGTGCGGCGCTGGCCGGAGTGGCCTTTACCCTGCCCATGGCAAACTTTTTTCAGTACAGTTTGGCTTTTTTGTGGTTAATGGCTTTTAGTTCGGCTACACATGATATTGCTGCTGACGGGTTTTACATGTTGGGATTGTCGAAACATGATCAGGCTTTTTTTGTGGGAATTCGCAATACCTTTTATCGGTTTGCCATGTTGGCCGGCCAAGGACCGCTGGTCATTCTGGCGGGGCACATGGAAAGCATTGCTGAAAATACCTCCTGGGCCTGGAGTATTACCTTTTTTATTTTTGCCGCTCTTTTTGCTGCTTTTTGTTTGTGGCACCTGTTTATTTTGCCCTATCCAACAAGTGATGCCAAGCGCGAACATCAAAGTATCAACGAGGTGATGCGTGAGTTTGTAGGAACCTTTACCTCTTTTTTCAAAAAAGAAGGCATTGGAGTGGCCCTTATTTTCATTCTGGTTTTTCGTTTGGGTGAAGCGCAACTGGTGAAGCTGGCATCTCCTTTCTTGTTGGATGACCTGGCCGAAGGCGGTCTGGCGCTAACCACCAGTAACATTGGCTTTGTGTATGGAACAGCCGGTATTATTGCTTTAACGATAGGCGGAATTCTGGGTGGAATTGCCGTGTCGAAGCATGGGATTAAAGCGTGGCTTTGGCCCATGGTACTGGCCATGAACCTGCCCAACCTGGTCTATGTGTTTTTGGCTTTCATGCAAACGCAAAACCTGGCCGTTATTACGGCATCAGTAGTGGTAGAGCAGTTTGGCTACGGCTTTGGTTTTACGGCATACATGCTTTTTATGATTTACCTATCGGAAGGCAAGCACAAAACGGCGCACTATGCTTTATGTACGGGATTTATGGCTTTAGGGATGATGTTGCCGGGTATGGTCAGTGGCTGGATTCAAGAGCTGATCGGGTATCAGTACTTCTTTGTGTGGGTAATGGTTTGTACCATTCCTGGATTCATTATTATCAACTTCCTGAAGATTGATCCCAAATTTGGAACCAAGGAAAACTAAAAAAAACAGCCGTTGAAGTTCTCAACGGCTGTTTTTTTGATATTCTAACGGTTGCTAACCACCCATTTATTTTGTGAACTTGGCATTGTTGAGGAATTCGAAGCTTTTTTCAACACTGATGATTGGTGCGTAGTTGTAGCGTTCTACTTCCACAATGTAATCAGTCATACCAGCTTTTTTGGCCATTTTAAAGGCCGGTTTGAAATCCATTTTTCCACTGGCACCCAATTCCTCTACATCTTTTACATGGTACAATTCAAATCGGCCCGGATATTTTTTGAAGTAATCCACGGCATTTTTACCACCTTCCTGAATCCAGTATAAGTCCAGTTCGAACATCACTTTGTCAGGATCTGTATTTTCCAGTAAAACATCGTAGAAAATGTGTCCGTCAAGCACGGTTTCAAATTCCTGGGCGTGGTTGTGGTAACCAAAACGGATTCCGGCAGCATTGCATTTTTCGCCCACTTTATTGTAATATTCGCAGTATTGTTTCAGTACTTCCAGGTCTTCGTAGGCATCGCGTCCCATCGAAGGTTTTACAATCCATTTGGCTCCGGCGGCTTTGTGTGCAGCAATACAGGTGTCCCACCATTCCATGGCTTTATCCCATTCTCCTTTTTTGGGCAGGTTAATACCGGTGTGTGATCCTCTCATCGACATGCCGTTTTTTTCAAGCAAAGCTTTGAATTTAGCGGGCTCCATGCCATAGAATTTGCCGTCGTTGTAACCGGCAGCTTCAACAAATGAATAACCGATTTCGCCAAGTTTGGCAATGGTTGCGGCAGGATCTTTCCCCATGTCATCACGTACTGACCAAAGTTGAATACCGATTTCTTTTTCTTTTTTGGAATTGTTTTTTTCTCCGGCAAAAACCGATGTGGTAAATGCAACCAGAATTACTGCAAGCAAAATACTTTTTGCCTTCAAATTTACATGTGTCATTCTAAATGATTTAATAGATTATCGTTGATAAAAATTAGTTGTATGGACAAATATAGTTAAAAAGATTTTTCAGCTGGGAGATACTGCCATGCCATTTGGTTCCGGAAATAAGTGATTCCTCCTTCAATTTCCCGGTGTTTACAAACATTAACATTAAAAGAGCAAGAGGTATTTAAACTATCTGCGCTATTTGATGTCGTAGAACATATAGAAACGAAAAAGAATTTACGAATGAATTTTAGAAAAATACTTTTAGGCACATTGGTGTTTTTGAACCTGTCAGCGGCAGCCCAGCCACCAGAGCAGAGCGCGAATACAATTGAATTGAAGGCAATTGTGAAGGGACAGATTGTTGATGCTCAGACGAAGCAAAGTATGGAATATGCCAATGTTTCTATCTTCAACCCCGCGGATTCGTCCTTGGTGTCCGGGGGAATAACCGACAGCAATGGTGAATTTGAGATTCGAAAAATTGATTTCGGAACCTATTATATTGAAGCAAATTTCATCGGGTTCAACAAAACACGGATAAACAATGTGCGGATCGGTTCCGGCAATCGGCACCTTGATCTGGGAGTTATTGAACTGGAACCTTCAACCCAGGAAATTGGGGCTGTAAATGTTGTGGCTGATCGTTCGCGGATCGAATACAAAATTGATAAAAAGGTGATTAATGTAAGTCAGGATATCAATGCTGCCGGCGGAACGGCCGTTGATGTGCTGGAGAATACGCCTTCAGTAGAAGTGGATATTGAGGGGAACGTCAGTCTGCGTGGATCGGGAAGTTTTACCGTTCTTATTGATGGTAAACCCAGCGTATTGGAAGGGAGTGATGCCTTGCGCCAATTGCCGGCATCGGTCATCGAGAACATTGAAATTATCACCAATCCTTCCGCAAAGTATGATCCTGACGGGATGGCCGGTATTATTAATGTGGTCATGAAAAAGAATGTTCTTTCAGGTTTTAACGGGATTGTGAATGCCATGGTGGGCACCCGCGACAAATACCGCACCGACCTCACATTGAATTACAAGACCCGAAAAACCAACCTCTTTTTTGGGGCCGATTTTAGCGATGAAACCTTTTATGGTTCGGGCGACTCCTACCGGGAAACTTATTTACAGGATACAACCAAGTTTTTAATTGCTGACGGAACCCGTGACTATGCACGCAGTGGACATCGGTTTAAAGGAGGAATCGATCTGTTCCTGACTGATTTGTCAACCCTGACTTTCTCAGGAACTTATGGGGAATACGGCCGAAAACGCGGAGGTGAAAGCCGGATTCATGAATATACCGATCCTGCAGGTTTGGATTTGTATTCCGTTGAATTTGATGATTCGGAACGAACAGGAACGTATTGGAACTCGAATATTAACTTTCAGCAAAAGTTTAACGAAGATGGAACACACAAATTGCAAGCCTTATTTTATTACTCGAACAGTGTGGGCGATGATTTTGAGTTCGAAGATGAGTACATTACTAATTCAGATTTTGAGCGTACTGGAGGCTACCTGGCTCGGGTGAGAACCATTGAAGAGGAGGATGAAGATGAATACCGGATTGAGTTGGATTATACAAAGCCGGTGGGTGACGACGGGCGTTTTGAAGCCGGTTTACAAACCCGTATTGATCGCGAATTTGAAGATTACTCCTTCAATGATTGGGATGATGATGCAAACGACTACATCGATAACCCCAAATATTCCAGCTCGCAGCACTTTAAGCGCGACATCATCAGCGGGTATTCCACTTTTGCCAACAATTTTGGGAGCTTTAGTTACCAGCTGGGTTTGCGTGGTGAATACACCAACCGAAGCATTGCACATGAGAAAGCCGAAACTCCCGCCGAAATTAATCGCTTCGACCTTTTTCCTACAGCCCACTTTTCCTATAAGTTTTTAAATGACATTCAGCTAATGACAAGCTACAGCCGTCGGATTGACCGGCCGGGCGGTCGTGATCTGGACCCATTTCCAAACTATTACAACCGATATACCATTCGGTATGGAAATCCGGAGTTGAAACCGGAATACACCGATTCGTATGAATTGGGGCTGATGAAAAGCTATGGCAAATCATTTGTTTCCTTGGAAGGATTTTATCGGGTAACCAACAATCTTATTACGCAGGTTACCCAGTTGGGGGATGATGGTATTTTTTACATCAACACAGAGAATCTGAATAATGATTTTTCACTGGGGTCGGAGATCATGGGAAATCTCAATATTCAGGATTGGTTGATTTTTAATGGTAGTTTTTCAGTTTATCGCTATCGCTTGGAAGGCGAGGTGCTTGGTGAATCAATTGACCGTAAGAGTACCAACTACACCGGACGTTTGAATACGACGGTGAAGCTGAATTCAAATTCGCGCTTTCAATTGACAGGCTATTACCGGGGACCATCGGTTTCGGCGCAGGGGGAAAGTTCAAGCTTTTTCTTTACCAACCTGTCTTATCGCCAGGATTTGATGAAAAAGAAATTGACTGCTACCCTCAGCTTACGGGATGTATTTGGAACCATGAAGTTCGAGCGCACTTCCCGAGGTGTTGACTTTTATAATGTATATAAGCGCGAACGTGAGTCGCAGGTTGTAACTTTAACCTTGAGTTACAAAATCAATAACTACAAGTTAGAGCGCAACGGTGGCGATGGAACACGCGAAATAGATTATGACGACGGTGGATTTTAGTTTTATTAATCTTTGGGTTTAAATTAAGGAGGAGGTCAGTTGGCCTCCTTTTTTTGTGCCTTTGTTTTTCGAAAGAGTGGTGTTTTTACTTCAATGTTTAGGACTATTGGTGCTTCGCTGTGCAAAGACCTGTTACTCCGTATTTGCGCTGATTCTTGATCTCTATTTGTTTGTTTTTTTTCTTCTCTTTTATTGGGTTGATTGCTAGATCTTTTTGTCGCAAGCTTGATTTATTTAGCAGTAACAGAATTATTTTTCATTAGTGATTGATAATGAGCAAAATATATTGTAGAGCATACTTTTGAAAAAAAAAGCAAAAGTATTGTGTGTATGTTGAGAAATCTATAGAACTTGTTTCTTGATGACAAAATTTTACTAAACAAAATGGTTCTCTTGAAAAAAACTAACGTAACTGAAATTCTTGGTTCTGAGTTGAAAAAGTACCGCCTGAAGAGAGAAGTATTAAAAATGCTGTACGGCTCAGATATCCTGTCGGCTTCTGACTTAAGCCACTCTGTGGGGGTAAGCAATCCAACCATGCGAAGTTTGATTGATGAACTTATCGATGAGGGTTATGTGAAATTTTATGGCTTAGGAGAATCAAACGGGGGGCGTAAGCCAGCTCTTTATGGTTTAGTAGAGAATACCTTCTTTGTTATTGCTTGTGAAATGGGACGTTTCCATTCGAAAGTTACTGTTTTTAATCCACGGCATCAGCAAGTTACCAAAGTCACTCTTGTTGAAACTGATATTGATGATGTAAACCTGGAAAAGAAGATTTTTGAGGCTGCCAAAAATTTGCTGGCGGATTCTCATATCAGTTTTGATCATGTTATTGGGGTGGCTGTGGGCATGCCCGGGTTGGTTGATTCAGAAAAGGGAATAAACTATACTATCAAGGATGTAGAGCACAATAATATTAAGTCAAGATTAGAGGCTTGTTTTGAGAAAGATGTATTGATTGAGAATGACGCACGAACACAAGCCTATGGCGAGTATCTGTTTGGCGAGGTAAGTGATATTGAAAATGCCTTGGTGGTAAATTGGAGCTGGGGACTTGGGCTAGGGATGATCCTGAATGGGGAGTGTTTTAGCGGAGCTACTGGATTTGCAGGAGAGTTTAGTCATATCAAGCTCGAAGAGGGAGGAGACCTGTGTATTTGCGGGAAGCGAGGTTGTTTGGAGACAGTGGCTTCGGCAACAGCTTTGGTGAGAATGGCTAAAGAAGGAATTCAACAAAGTAAAGTTTCTCAATTGACTCCTCTGTTTCAGGATAACCTGCAAGCCCTCGGCCCTAAAGACATTATAAAAGCTGCGAAGCGTGGCGATGAGTTCGCCATTGCTCTTCTAAATAAAGTGGGATTGGAAATGGGCAAAGGACTGGCCATTTTAATCCAGCTATTGAACCCTGAAATCATTGTTCTGAGTGGCGATTTGGCAGAAGCTAATCAATATGTGTTAGTTCCTGTTCAGCAAGCACTCAATCGTTATTGCCTCGAGAATATTAGTCAACAAGCCCAGGTGATTGTCTCAAAACAAAACAAAGGGGCGGGCTTGCTCGGCGTTACAGCGATGTACTACAACTATCTGTTTAATCAGGCATCAATTCAGTCTAACTATAAATCGGTACAAGTAAAAATGTAGTCTTAACATGTGCAGTCTTGCTGCACAAATTAATCTAAATCTTAGTTCTATGAGAAAAATTATCTTGACATTTTTGAGTACAGTCTGTTTGGCTCTTTTGCTAATCGGGCAGACTCATGCGCAAATGAGCGTGAGTGGTACAGTAAGGGACGTAGACGGGGAGGGAATCCCTGGAGTAACAGTCCTGGAAAAAGGTACCAGTAATGGTACGGTAACTGACATCGATGGGAATTACACCATTCAGGTGCCTTCCGATGCAGTCCTAGATTTTTCGTTTGTGGGAATGAGAACCATGGAATTGAATGTTGGCGGTCGTCAAACCATCGATGTTCAGATGGAGCCCGACGAAATTGGAATTGACGAAGTAGTGGTAACAGCCCTTGGTATTAAACGGGAAGCAAAAGCACTGGGATATGCGATGACTGAAGTTAGTGGGGAAGATATTGCTCAGACGAATACCGTCAACCCGGTTCAGGCACTTCAAGGGAAATCAGCAGGTTTAAGTATTGGAACTTCCGATGGAGGTTTAGTGGGTAACGCTAAAATCCAGATTCGCGGGGTTTCTGTGCTGAACTCCAACAACAACCAGCCGATCTTCGTTATTGACGGAGTGATTGTTGAAAACTCCGTTTCAAATGCCAGCGAGTGGGCAGATAATGCCAACGACTTTGGTAACATCCTGAAAAACATGAATCCCGATGATTACGAGTCGGTGTCGGTATTGAAAGGAGCTGCGGCAACTGCGCTTTATGGTTCGCGTGGTATCAATGGTGCCGTGGTCATTAAAACAAAAGATGGTCATGGCAAAAAAGGAATTGGGGTAAAAGTAACCCAATCGGTCGGTATTGACCATGTCTACAAACAGCCTGACCTTCAGTATGAATTTGGTCCCGGAGACCTGATTGGTGCGATTGGCTATGGGGAAAAAGACGAAAATGGAAACTATTACCGATTCGACTACAGCCAGTTTTACACGCGCGAAGTGGATGGTGTTCAGACAGTAACCAAAATTGGCAACCCCAATGCCGGTTTCTTGTGGGGACCTAAATACGATGGTCGTCCAATTGAAGATTTTGATGGCGTAATGAGAAACTACGTGGGGTATAAAAACAGCATGAAGGACGCTTACGATGTTGGAATAAATTCCAATACGGCTGTGGCCCTGAGTGGTGGTACCGATAAAGGAAGTTTCTACTTATCCAATGCCTATAACTATCGGGAAGGAACTTCACCAACCGATGAGTTTGAAAGATACTCGATGTTGTTTAAGGGATCGTATGATCTGGCAAGCTGGTTGCGTGCCGATGCCTCTGTATCATTCACCAATTCACTTGTAACCAACCCGGGTAATGCACTGTCGTTGAGTTTTGCAACAGGAAGCTGGGCCGGATGGTATGATACCAAACGCTGGAAACAACGCGATGTTTACCAGGCATCTCATGGCGGTGTACCAAACAGTAACTATGGCGATTTATATGCTAATGTACCCGGAAATGGAACATGGCATAACTATAATCTCGACAAGCAAACGCGGGAAGAACAAGTTACACGTCCAATCGTTCGTTTGACGGCTGATATTACCGATTGGATGTCGATTATGGCTGAAGGTAATATGAATCATTATACGACCTTCTATGAGAATAAAAACTTAGGTAATGGGTATGCCAATGATGGTGGTAGTTATGAAATTCGCCACGATCGTGATGTTAGTCGTACGGGTAAGTTGGTTGTTAACCTGAATAAAGACTTTGGTGATTTTACAACCAATGCCATGTTGGGAGGTGAACTTTGGGATCGTGAAACTTCCTTTAACCGCACCTGGACGGATGGAGGATTGAAAGTTCCTGGAAAATTCTTTATGGGTAACTCAAAGAGAACCTTGAATACATCGGCAGGAATTGGGAATACGCATCAAGTTAATTCCTTGTATTTCTTGTTGAGTGGTAGCTGGAAAGAGCAGATTTTCCTGGATGTGACCGGACGTAATGACTGGTCTTCGGCCTTGGTTTATACCGACGGAACAGGTAACTTCTCCTATTTCTATCCTTCTGTGAGTTCTTCCTGGATTTTCACAGAAACCTTCGACATGCCAGCTATGTTTTCATTTGGTAAATTGAGAGCATCCTGGGCACAAGTGGGTAACGACACCTCGCCTTATACAATTAATAAAGGCTATGGTTCGGGAACATGGGAAATTGAAGGAGGTAACTTTGCTTATCTGAATACAAAAAGTACATCCCTGGTTGACCCCAGTATCAAGCCTGAGTTGAAAAACTCGTTTGAAGTTGGTGTGGATATTCGTTTATTTGAAAACCGCTTGAGTGCTGACGTAGCCTACTATAATGAGAAGATTAATAACCAGATTTCAACCGTTCCTCTTCCTGCTGAGTCAGGATTGAATGAGATGTTGACCAACGTGGGTACCATGACTAATAAAGGTTTGGAAATTTCAGTTGGTTTTTCACCTGTTCGAACCAGAAACGTTGAATGGAAATCAACCTTTAACTACTGGAACAATGAAACCAAAATTTCAAATTTGGTTGATGAAGTGGGCGAGTACAAACGTTTAGCAGGTTCTGAGAATTATGGAAACTACCGTATTGCATCGGTTGCTTTTGAAGATGGTGAATACGGAGTGTTGATGTCAGACATCAATCCGCTAATGGATGAAAATGGTAACAAAGTGTTGAGGTGGCTGGATAGCTACCGGGGTGCTGGTTACACCAGAAGTTACGAAGTGCAGGAAGTCGGAAAAATCAATCCTGACTTTGAAGGTTCGTGGAACAATGATTTCCGCTACAAAAACTTCAATTTATCCGTCTTGCTGGATGCCCGTTTTGGTGGACATATTGCTTCTTACTCGAACCGTTACGGTACTTCATACGGTATCATGGAAACCTCATTGAGATGGCGTGATCCTGAGCATGGAGGTATTACCTGGACCAGTGAGTATGAAGACACAAAAGGACAGGTGTTTCACGATGGGATGATTCCGGAAGGGGTATTTGCTGAGGGGCAAATGGTAACAGCTCCAAGTGGAGAATCCGTTGATGTTGGTGGTATGACTTACCAGGAAGCTTATGAGGCAGGGCACGTAGAGCCAACTCACGCAGGCTTCTATACCTATCTTGTCAATTCCTGGGGAAGTGGTGTTGTCAATAAGGACTGGGTAAGTGAAGTGAAATACATTGCCTTGCGTAATATTTCAATTGGCTACAACCTGCCAAAGAGTTTAGCTCAGAAGATGAAAGCGCAGAATATGTATGTTTCATTAAATGCACGTAACCTGTTCTACCTGTATAACTCGATGCCGAACCACTTGAACCCGGAAAGTTTTAGGGGAACAACAAGTAACTATTCGTACTTCGAGCGCAACTTTACGCCATATACTGCGACCTACACCATGTCAATCAGTATTGATTTCTAAAAAACTTAAAAATGGTAAATATGAAAACAACATATAAATTAATATTTGCTCTGATCTTTATTTTAGCGATTGGGTGCGATAAGGAAGAGTTTGCTAAACTTAACACCGACCCTTCAACATTATCAGAGCCTGATTTGAGATACTCCATGACGAAAGCCATTGAGCAAATGTATGGTAACGACTATACCAATTGGTTTTACAGCAACTTTCAATACATTCATCCCTGGACGCAGGTTGGAAGTGCGCAGGGGGGCAATGGTGTAACTTATAATGAGATGGGACCGGCTGGAGGTCAGAATCTTTACGGAAGTCTGATGCCGCAAACCATGGACATCAGAGCGCGTATAGATGCATTGCCTGAAGAAGAGCAAGGAGCTTACCAAGCCCTACGTGCTTTGACTTATCCGGTTCAGATTGCAACGGCTCTAACCATTACTGATCAAACAGGATCATTGGTTTACACTGAGGCTGGTTTGGCGCCATACACCAATCCTCCGTTATTAACACCTAAGGTAGATAGCCAACAGGAGTTGTTTAATATCTGGCTGACCGAACTGGATGAGGCCATAGCCGGCTTAACTGCAACTGACCAGTTTGCCATGGGAAACCAGGATCGGATTTATGGTGGTGACTATGGGCAGTGGGCGAAATACTGCAATCTCCTAAAACTTCGTATTGCAGCTCGCTTAGTGAATAAAGACCGGGCCCGGGCTATCCAGATTGTAGAGCAGGTGGCCAACTCTTCTGTGGGCTACATGGATGAAATGAATGACGACTTTATCTACAAAAGGGATATTAAATACTACGGAACTGGTAATGGCATGTGGATTGGTTATGCCAGTAAAAATCTGGTTGATTTCTTGTTAGCCAACAAAGATCCTCGTCTGCGTTTTTCCTTTGAGAAAAACCATTTTAACGGAGAAGTCGTGCAGGCATTTATCGATGCTGGGAAAGCTCTTCCTCCTTACATCGCTCCATTAGTTGATTTGGATGCTGATGGCAATTTTGCAGGTTGGTTAGGTGATGGTGAACCTTGGGTTCGTTATCATGGGGCTCCATTGTCGCCTGATGCTGTTTTGGATCCGGCCAATGAAAAGTACTTCAACCAAGGTGCCACGAACAAGATTGAAACTAAAACGTATATTGCCACTTCTCTGTATTCTGAAAAGCTGACACGCACAACTTATAACTACACCTACCCAACCAAACCAGGTGGACGTATTATTGAACTGAAAGACAATGATCCACCGCTGTATGTTATTTTGGGTACGGCAGCCGAAACGAATCTGTATCTGGCTGAATTCAAGTTGTTGGGAGCTAATCTTCCCAAAAGCGCACAGGAGTATTTCGACTGGGGAGTTGAGTTGTCTGTGATGCGTGCTGATCGATTTGCAGAGCATCAGCAAATGCCGTATTACAATGGCGATCCGGTTTATGTTGATGCTGATGAAGCTGCAGAGGCAGCTACCATGCTTCGGGATGGAGAAATTACGGATCTGCTGGCTCTGAATGCTTATGATTTAACAACCGATGGTTTGGAAAAAGTCTATATTCAGCAATTTATCAACTTTTTGAATACACCCAATGATATCTGGACAACTGTTCGTCGTTCCGGAATTCCGAAAAAGGGCAGTGCCTACTTGGCTTGGGAGGATGTGACAGCCTCTGGGGCTGCAGTGGTTCTTCCTCGTCGCTTTGTGGTGGATACGCCAACAGAGGATGACATCAATTATGCCAACAAAATGGCGGCTATTCAGGAGCAAGGTTTCACAACCGGTACTCCGGAGGCTACAATTCTGAATGCGGAAAGGTTGTGGTTCGATCAAGAAAACCCCAATTACGGAGCAGGTCCCAAGAATTAATCACTAATTGGATATCCTTCGTTTGGATATTGGGCTAGTTTAGGTGCGATAAAACCGCTGTTCTTTACGTTCAGCGGTTTTTCATTCTGTATTCATTTTCAAAAAATCAAAAAATAATAGGCATGGTGAAATCTAAGTCCAACTTGTTGTTTTTTATCGTTTGCTTTTGGGGGAGTTTCTCGCTGTCGGCGATAGCTCAGGAGCATGCGATAAAAGGAAGAGTAACAGCTTTTAGTTCGATTCCTTTAAGTAAGGTTTCGGTTGTTTGCAAGGGGTCAGATACGGAAGTGCTTACCGATGAAAAGGGAGTGTTTTCTCTGGTTTGCGATGAAAAGGGAAAATTGAAAATAAGCGCCAATGGCTTCTATTCTGAAAATATTAAATTGAGGAACTTTGCTGATTCCGATTCAGTAATTGTAAATTTGCGCTACAGGAATGGCGAAAAAAATTTCGAAATAGCTACAGGTTACGGACATATTAGTGAAGAGCAGCTGACATATGCCATTCAGCATTTGGAAGCGGACTCGGATTACAGTAATTATCAAACTATTTTGGAGGCAATTGAAGGGCGTATTTCCGGAGTCAGCATTAGAAATAATGCCATTAATATTCGTGGAGCAACAACGATCAACAGTGGCGATGTTCCTGCTTTGCTGGTGGTTGACGGAACCATTGTGGAGTTCCCGGTTTTTGTGAATATTCCGCCAACTCAGGTAAAGTCAATTTCGGTGCTTAAAGGAGCTGCGGCTTCTGCACGTTATGGTTCTCGGGGTATGGGAGGAGTCATTGTTGTAAAAACAAAATCAACGGATTGATCAATTATATGACTAGCTAAATTTTTGTTGCAATGAAAAAACTACTAACGAATCTGTGTTTTACTTTTTTGGTTCTGAGTGCCTCCGCTCAGATGGTTCACGAATATGAAGGACAGCGATATCACCCTGTGGATGATCCTTTGGTGAATGAGAAATTAGATCAATGGCAGGATTTAAAATTTGGCCTTTTGATGCACTGGGGAGCATACAGCCAATGGGGAATTGTGGAGTCCTGGTCAATTTGCCCGGAAGACTATGGCTGGTGCCAACGCAAAAAAGGGAATAATCCGGAGAATTACTATGAGTATGTAAAGGAATATGAAGGACTGAAGAATTCCTTCAATCCCGTAGATTTCAATCCGGAGAAGTGGGCCAAGGCAGCAAGTGATGCCGGAATGAAGTACTTGGTTTTTACGACCAAGCACCATGATGGCTTTTGCATGTTTGATTCGAAATATACTGATTATAAGGTGACCGATGAGGCATGTGCATTTCATTCCAATCCAAAAGCCAACATTACAAAAGAAATTTTTGATGCTTTCAGAAATGAAGGGTTATGGGCTGGAGCCTATTTCTCAAAACCTGACTGGCATTCTGATTACTATTGGGATCCGTACTTTCCTCCGTTCAACCGGAATGTGAACTACGATCCGGAAGCCTATCCTGAAAAATGGCAAAAGTTTGTTGATTTTACGCACAATCAAATTTTGGAGCTGATGACCGATTATGGCAAGATCGATATTTTATGGCTCGATGGCGGTTGGGTAGCAAAGTCTTCAAAAGAAGAAATGCAGCATTCTTTGATTCGAAAAGGCATGGGAACTTCCTCTGGTTTTTTGAAGTCGTTTGCAGTGAATCAAGACATCAAAATGGATGAGCTTGTTGAAAAGGTGCGCAAAAAACAACCCGGGCTAATTGTGGTGGACCGTGCAGTAGAAGGGAAAAACCAAAACTACTTGACGCCTGAAAATAAAGTACCGGAAGAAGCGTTGCCATTTCCATGGGAGTCGTGCATTATTGCCGGCGGTGGTTGGTCTTATGTGCCCGATGCACAATACATGAGTCCAAGAAAAGCCATCCATATGTTGGTTGATATTGTGGCTAAAGGTGGAAACTTACTTTATAATATAGCTCCGGGGCCTGATGGAACGTGGCACGATGAAGCTTATCAGTTGTTGGAAGCCATGGGCGAATGGATTCAGGTGAATGGCGAAGCCATTTACAGTACACGGGCGATTGCTCCGTATAAAGAAGCCAATATTTGCTTCACCCGTAAAAAAGATTCGAATACCATTAATGCAATCTACCTGGCTGATGAAGGCCAAAAACAATTACCTGCAGAGATTTACGTGAATTCTTTCCAGCCAAAGAGAGGCGCAAAAGTAAGTCTGCTTGGAGATGGAAAATCATTGAGTTGGAAGAAATCTGGAAATGGCATGTTGGTGCAAATTCCTGCAAAGTTGCGGAAGAATCCACCGGCTGGTTATGCCTGGGTACTTCAGTTCGAAATAGCTGAAGATTGATGATAATTAAAAACGGTTAGCTGAAAAGCAGGGTGCTGAGATCAGTTAACCTTTAAATCACCTATAAAAACAGAAGAATATGTTCTATCGCTTTTTGCTTTATGTGGGATTAATCGCTTTGGTGAGTTGTACTCCGAAAATTGAACCCAAAACGGTTATTGTAACCTCTCACAACCACGAAACGATTACTTGTAGTCCAAGTGGGAGCAATTATTTTAAAAATTGGGCTGTCTTTCCTGGGAAAGATGAACCCGTTAGACGTGTGTTTATGGATGTGACTTTGGGACATCCTGATTCCATTAACATTGCGCACTGGGATTACCTGGATCACATTACCATTCGTCGGGTCGGCGGAGTGCATGGCGATTCGCTTAACCTGGAAATTGGGCGGATGCTAACGCCTTACGGAAGTAACTTTAAGAAAGACTGGGAATGGAAATGGCGGGTTGATGTGACTGACTTTGCCAGTTTGCTGCGTGACAGCGTGGAAGTTGAATACATGCATTCGGGCTATGAGAGCAAGGATGTTGGTTGGGATTTGACGATTGATTTTGAAGTGAATGTTGGTAAACCTGTCGCCGAAATGGTTAAGTACGATAAGGTATTTGCCGGAAACTATGCGTATGGAGACAGTACTAAGCCAATTACAGCATCCTTGGCGCCGGTGGAAATGAAAATGGCTCCGGAAGCTAAGTTGGGACGTTTGCGCATTCAGCATACCGGGCATGGGATGGATCGCCCTAGAGGTTGCAGCGAGTTTTGTAGCCGTTGGCGTGAAGTGGTTGTCGATGGAGTGGTGATTGATCGTCGTGATATGTGGAAAGAGTGTGCCGACAATGCCCTTTATCCTCAGGGCGGTACCTGGATCTTTGACCGGGCTTATTGGTGTCCGGGCGATTTGCAGAAAGCTGACTTGATTGATTTCCCAATTACCCAGCCAACACACACCATTGATTTGGAGCTGGAGCCTTACACCGCTCAAAAAAATGTACAGGCCAACGAATCGATTCAGGCCATGTTGTT
The DNA here is from genome assembly GCF_947495665.1 of uncultured Sunxiuqinia sp. Taxonomy (GTDB): domain Bacteria; phylum Bacteroidota; class Bacteroidia; order Bacteroidales; family Prolixibacteraceae; genus Sunxiuqinia; species Sunxiuqinia rutila. Next base: position 3,219 of record NZ_CANLZV010000004.1, on the reverse strand, counting down.
TCAATACAACCAGCCAAACAGTAAAAACGATGTGGCCATTGAAGAAATTCTGGTGCCGAACAAATCGGTTGAGCTCAATCGTTTGAATCCTTCTTGCTTTGAGCCACGCATTGTGGTGCGTAATTTGGGGAGTGAGCCTATTCAGGCCTTGGATATTGTTTACGGTACCGAAGGGTTCGATTTTAAAACTTTTACCTGGACCGGAGAACTTGGTTTTTATGAGGAGCAAGTGATTGTATTGCCTGGAGTGATTGATTTTAACTTTGGTGAAAATGTTTTTTCAGTGGAAGTTAGTTTGGCGAATGGTGAAATGGATGAATGGGACGCAGACAACAGCCGGCAGGCAGCGTTTGTCTCTCCAAAAGAAATGCCGGAGACAATGGTGCTAACGTATAAATCGAACAATGCGCCTGGCGACAATACCATTCGGGTAATTAATGAACAACAGGAAGTTGTTTTTGAGCGTACTCCGGAACAGTCGGAAGCAAATACCTTATATCGGGACACTTTGGTTTTGGCTGAGGGTAAATATCGCTTGGCTTTGCAGGACACCGCTCATAACGGATTGGAATTTTGGTTTATGCCTAAGCAAGGTTATGGCTACATGTATCTGTCGGATTTAAATGGTCAGGTGTTGCATCGTTTCGAAAGTGATTGTGGAGTTGGGGAAAAGCTGGATTTTACAACTTCGAAAGCCCCTCGTATTGACGAAAACGTTGAGCAGGAACTGTATATCCTTCACCCACGTATGTTTAAGTCGAAAACAGAATTGATGGTGGATACCGAAAAGCCTTCAGATGGTGAGATTCATATTTTGGCAGATGGCGATCTGGTGAAGACGATCCCCTTCAAGCAAGTGGAGCATAAGACATTTGATATTGATTTCTCTGAATTTAAAGACGGACGCTATGTTGTAGAGCTGTTTGTTGAAGGAGAAAGTAAACTCAAACTTCGGGTCAATAAAACATCCAGAAGTTTTGACTAAGTATAGTTCCCGATAAAGTTGGGAAGGAATAATAAACTAAAGCCAGCTATCGAAAGAGAATCGATGGCTGGCTTTTTTATTTTAGAATGCAGATCGCTTCGTATTTTCTTGGCACCTGCGTTAGCTTAACTGTCTTATTTGATGTCCATGTCTTTGGTGCGCTTCGCCCAACGTTCGCGGGCTAGTTGCTGCATGTCTGTCTGGATGTCTTTTTCATCGGTAATTTCCAGTCCAAGAATGGTTTCAATAATGTCTTCCATGGTCACCAGGCCTTCGGTGCCTCCATATTCATTAATAACAAGAGCTACGTGTTCTTTTTTGAAGAGCAGTTTCTCAAAAAGTACCGGTACCGTAATGTTTTCGTAGCACACCACCAGTTCACGTTTGTGGTTAAGCAGCGGTTCGTCACTGGCCCCGGCAGCCAGCTTTTCCATAACATCCTGTTTCAGAACGTAACCGGTTATTTTGTCGATACTTTCTTGAAAAATTGGAATCCGCGAGAATTGAAAGAAGGTCTCTTGCCCAAAAAACTCAGCCAAGGTCATGGTTTCCGGAGCTGCCAGCATAACTGTCCGTGGTGTCATGATGTCTTTGACCTTAATATCGCGAAGTCGGATGAGGTTGATGATGATTTTACTTTCCGTTTCCTTGAAAATTCCTTCGTCAAGACCCAATGATGCCAGCATGGCAACTTCTTCCCGGCTAATTGATTGTTTGCTTTTTCCTTTGGAAAAGGCGCGGGTAATAAATTCGCTGAGAAGCACCAGTGGGTAAGTAATCAGGATCAACCCTTGAATAATTCGAGCTGTTGGCAGAGCAAGTTCTCTCCAATATTGAGCACCAATTGTTTTGGGAATAATCTCAGACAACACTAAAATCAAAATAGTGAGCACAGCCGAGATGATACCAAAATAGGCTTCTCCAAATAATTTGGTTGCTTCGGAGCCTACGCCTGCAGCCCCGATGGTGTGCGCAATGGTATTTAGCGTAAGGATAGCGGCCAGGGGACGATCGATTTGATTTTTGATGTTTTTCAGAATTTTAGCCGAATGGCTGCCTTCCTCTTCTTTTAAATAGATAAATGAAAAACTTACGGATAACAAAACAGATTCCAGCACAGAACATAGGAATGATATTCCTAAGGCTAAAATCAGATAAAAGAGTAACATGCCCATAGTTTGCGATTTGTGTTCCGAAAAATAATAATTGTGCCGGAGAAACGGAGAGAATCAGCTTAAAACTTAAGGTAAATATGTGTTTGCCCCTTGAGTGTTTGCGTAAGAATGCTGTTTGGTGGTGTGACTTTCGTGGAAGAAAGGGGGCAGATGGGTGATTATGGTTGGCCCCATTGGCTTCTTTGTAAGTGTGCGCCGTTTGCATGACCCAAGTCGGCTCCACTTTTTGAGCAGTTGCATGTTAATGACACGGATTCCAATACAACTGGGGGGCTGGTATTAAATGAATTTGTTTTTAGGGGGCCTTCTGACCATTGCAAATTGGCGTTCCTATATATTATATAAGGGTGGGGAAATGATTTGTTCTGTTGGAAGACCTTTCCATAGCCCCATCCAGAGCAGGCTTCATGAGGCTTCCAGGCTTTTTTAGCGCGGGTCGGAGCGTTTGTTGCAGGAGTAGCTCAACAGGCGGTGAAAAAAAATGTTTTGCTAAATGATTGCTAATAAGGCGTTCGGATTGTCGGGCTTCAGAAAGTTTAAAAATAAAATCCAAAAGCGCTTGCGGGATTAAAAAAGCTCCCTATATTTGCACCCGCTTTGAGAGACATACGAGTTACATCGGAAGCTCTGAAAGCAGCGTTCTTGCTGGGATTGCGGGCGTCGGCCTCTGAAAAATAAAAGTTTTAAAATGCTTGGAAGATTCAGAAAAAAGCCTTTGTTTTGCAGCCGCTTTAAGAGCGAAAGAGTTCATCGACAGATTGAGTATTATCAGGCAAACCTTAGGGTTTGATTTTCCGTAACAGGAAAGGCTGATAAGGGGCAAAAAAAAGAGTTTGAAAAAAAGCTCAGAAAGTTTTGCGAAAGCCAAAAAAGCTTTCTATCTTTGCCGCCCCGAACTACTGAAACGGCTTGCCGGAGTAGGGAAGTGAGAGGAGTTCAATCGAAAGATACTGAAACACAAAAATCAGAAAGAGCCGCTAGCAAAGCGGTTGTTTTTTGAAAGAATGATACGTTCATTGAAAATATTGAAAAAGTAGAAAGATAAGGAAGAATTGCGAA
>NZ_CANLZV010000003.1 GCF_947495665.1 uncultured Sunxiuqinia sp. | reverse complement strand
ACCCGCTTTTTCGATTATTCCAAGCACTTGAGACGCATCATGTACACCACCAATACCATTGAAGGATTCAACAAACAAATACGACGGGTTACTAAGCGCAAAGGCGCATTCCCTAGTGATATGGCCTTAATGAAGATACTTTATCTGGCTCAACAACAAATAACAAAAAACTGGGTCAGCAAACCTCCTTACTGGGGGCAAGTAAAACAAGAACTGATTATCAAATTTGGAGAACGATGCAAACTAAAACTCTAATAGCAAAATATAATTGACACAGTTTAATGAACACTACCGATGTGAAGGCTGAAGGAGAGCACATCCCGTTTGTCAATGTTTACATTAAAGGCACCAACTATGGAACCGTTACCGATGAAACCGGGCACTTTATGCTGGTTAACCTCCCGGTTGGAAAGCATACCATCATTGCCAAGATGATCGGTTATAAGCCGGTTGAAAAGTCGGTGGATCTGGTTCAAGGTCAAAGCATCGAACTCAACTTTCTGCTGGAAAAGAAAAGTCTGGCTGTTGATGAGGTCGTTGTTACCGGCACCAAAACGTTTAAACGCCAAACCGAGTCGGCAGTTATTGTCAATGTGCTGGACTCTAAAATATTCGATTACGTACAAGCCAACACCATCTCAGAAGGGCTCAGCTTTCAACCCGGCTTACGTATGGAAACAGACTGCCAAACCTGTAATTATTCGCAATTGCGGATGAATGGACTGGGAGGCGCTTATTCCCAAATCCTGATCAACAGCCGCCCAATTTTCAGTCCGCTGACCGGGCTTTACGGGCTGGAGCAAATTCCAACGGAAATGGTTGACCGAATTGAAGTGGTTCGTGGCGGTGCTTCTGCCTTGTATGGCTCAAGTGCTATTGGCGGAACAGTTAATGTCATCACGAAATTTCCGTCGCGCAATGCCTATAGTCTGTCCATGAACAATGCTGTCATCAACGGAGATGCCAACGACAATCACATCAATGGAAACGTGACCCTGCTCACGACCCAGCGCAATGCCGGTGCAACCATATTTGTATCGCGAAGAGACCGCCAAGCCTACGATCACAACGATGATGGCTTCTCGGAAATGCCCGCCCTTCAACACAATTCATTCGGATTTAACTCGTATTTTCGATTAAACCAAAATCAGAAACTGGAGATGAATTTTGCCAGTCTGCATGAATATCGCCGTGGCGGAAACAAGAACGATGAGCCGGCTTACCTGGCCGATCAGTCGGAAGAACGGACCCATGATATTCTGATGGGTGGTCTGGATTACTCGTTGGATTTCGATAACAACCGAACTTCGCTTTCGGCTTTTTTAGCCGGTCAATACACCGAACGCAAGCACTACACCGGCATTCGCCCGGACACTGATGAAGAAATCATCGCTCACAATGCGCTTCCTCCCTATGGAAATACCGACAACAACACGTTTATTGGAGGTGTGCAAGTCAACCATACGTTGTTTGACTTTTTCGGTGGCCCCAACATCATCACTACCGGATTGGAATACAACTACGATCAGGTGAATGATGAAATTGAAACCTACGACTACCTGCTTGATCAGACCTCCAAAAACCTGGGTTTCTACCTGCAAAGTGATTGGTCTGTCACTTCAAAACTAAACCTGCTCACGGGTGTTCGTGCCGATCAGCATAACTATGTGGACAAAATCATTCTTAATCCACGCGTATCCGCGCTGTACAAGTTTAACCAGGAAACCCAGTACCGAATCTCCTGGTCAACAGGTTTTCGGGCACCACAGGCCTTCGACACCGACATGCACATCGCTTTTTCGGGTGGTGGCATTCAACAAGTTCAGCTGGCAGATCAGCTGGATGAAGAGCGCTCTCAAAGCATCAGCACTTCGCTGAATTGGGACCGCGCTACGGAATCGCATATTTATGGGTTTACCATCGAAGGATTTTACACCCAACTGAAAGATGCTTTCATTTTAGAAGAAATGGACAATACTCCGGAAGGAAATTCAATTCTGGAGAAACGAAATGGCGGAAACTCGCAGGTATTTGGTGGAACATTTGAAGCACGGGCCAATTTCAACCAGAAACTGCAACTGGAAGCCGGATTAACCTTACAAAAGAGTCAATACGACGATGAAGTGGCTTGGTCGGCCGACATTGCAGGAACCAAAGATTACCTTCGCACCCCCGACTCATACGGCTACTTTACACTTGCCTACACTCCCGAGAGTCCGTTTAAAGCCACCCTCTCAGGCATTTACACCGGCTCCATGCTGATTCCTCACTACGGACTGGCAGGCGATGCAGGAACACCTGAGGCAGATGTTTTATTTAAATCCGACACCTTTTGGGAAACCAACATCAAGTTGTCCTATGATTTCAAGCTGCCTCACCTCGATTCGAACCTACAGCTTTTTGGCGGAATCAACAATGTATTTAATCAATACCAGGACGATTTTGACAAAGGAAAATACCGCGACAGCAACTATGTGTACGGTCCGGCTAAACCACAAACCCTATTTTTCGGAGTCAAACTCTTTAACTAGTGTCGCCTAAGCGACCAGCAACAAAAAAGAAAGCCCGCAGTACGAATCGTACTGCGGGCTTTCTTTTTTACAATTTATAAACGACCTCTGATTAGTTATTGTCGAACCAGCTTCGTTGTTTGTTTACTTTCAGGTCCTTCAACATCGAAGAAGAGGCGTTGATAGTAAAGCTGTAACTCTTACGTTGTCCGAAAGGAACAAAGTTAAAGCTCATATTCCAACAGTGCAGTTTCCGGTTGATGTTGAAAGTGGTAAATGAAAACTCACCAGCCTGAACATCGAAGTTGGTCGTCAACTGCATGTTCCATTCGCGGGTCAAATTCAACCTTCCACTAAAGTTCAAACTTTGGTTGATTTGCGCATCATGATAAGGACTTCTTTTCGAATAGCTTAAACTATAATCAAAGCGAAAATCCCAAGGCATGCTAAAATCGTAATACTCCACACGGCCATCCGGGTAAACCACTTCCTCCACCGTCGACTCCTCACCTTCTTTCTTCTCATCTTCCTTTTTCGACTTGAAAGACATCCCGAAAGATAAGTTGGCATTGGTTAAACGCCCCAGCTTAGCCAAGCCGGAGGCTTCATTCCACATATATTTGTTAATCTTATTTCCTTTCGTGTCGGTAGCATACGGATCAAGTGTTCCGCCAAAATTAAGGTTAACGCCCTTAATTGTTGTTCGGCCATTAATTCGGATATTACTCAAATTCAGCGAGTCAGCAATCAGGTTGTAAGAACCGCTAAAGCCAAGGTTATCGATAATCTTTACTTTCTGAAATTTCTCTTCCGTTGCGGTAGTGTCATTTTTAGCGGCAACTTTGGCTTCCAGGTTATTGGTCAACCCAAAGTTGATGGAACCACTTTCTTTGGAGCTTGCTGAACCAAAAATTCCATTCGCAAACCGGTTATAGCTGATTACATTCCCATTTTCATCAATATAGCTGTCCCAGAATCCGTATTTCGGATCAGTAAAGTCCGGGTTGTAACTCAAGCTGATGGAAGGCGAAATTTTATGACGGATGGCTTTAACCCGCGAATTCGGGTTTTTAATCTGATACATTCCGTAAATATTGGTTTGCGAACTCAACGCAAAAGAATAGTTGTAATTCCGCTTGAAGTGGTAAATGGTGTCCACCCAAAGTGTTCCTTCCTGAGCAACATGGTCAAAAGCATAGTTCTTCTCGAGGTAATTGGTATACCAACGTTCCGAATAACTGATACTTGGACTCACATTGATGTATTTAAACAAGTTGAAGTTGGGCAAAGAAATCGGAATCGAGTGTTTCCAACCATTGCTCCAGTCGGTTATCAGCGACTTGTTTAAAATTTCATCTTCGCGGGCCGTTATCGAGTTTTTAATGTTACCGGTATAGCTAAAGCCAATTTTCTCGTACCACTTTGCCGGACCAACCCGTCCTTTTTGCTTAAATGGATAAATTTTAGACATGGAAAAAGTAAGCTCCGGAAAACTTAACGAGATGGTTGAATCCCGTGAGTTTTGCGAATGCCTGAAGCTGGATGACATATTAAACGGCGAGTTTTCCCATTTTTTGGAGTAGGAAATACTCGATGATTTAGTGGTCTGCAGGTAATTTTGTACGTTATACGAGTTTTGCTTGTCGTAGCTGGTTGTCGACAAGTTCACATTCGCTGAAAAGGTTTGAAACGGATTGGCTTTGCTGTCCTGCGAATGCGACCATTGCAGTGAGAAACCAGGCGACCGGCTAAAATCAGGCAAGCCCGGGTCGCTGTACCGGTTCACATTGTACCTAAAATCAAAGCTTCCTGAAAACTTATACCGCTTTTTATAGTTGGTGTGCAAATTACTTCCCCACGATCCTTTCGAATAAATATCCCCTTTTACGGTCAAATCAAAATACTGACTTGCGGCCCAGTAATATCCTCCTTCACGCAGGAAAAAACCCCGGTTTTGTTCTTCACCATAGGTTGGTATTATAATACCTGACGAATAAGTTGGCGAGTTGGGGAAAAAGCCAAACGGAATCATCGGAAAATAAATTGGAAAATCTTCCAGTACCAAATAAGCCGGACCGGTAATAATTTTCTTGTTTGAAATCACCTTGGCTTTGGTCATTCTTAAGTAGAAGTGCGGATGATCCGCATCGCAGGTAGTGTACTTTCCTTTTTTTAGAATGAAAGCGTTGGCATCAATCTTTTTGGTTCGTTCACTATGCACATAGCCCTCGCCCTGCTGCGTTTTCACCTCAGTAATAATCCCCTTCTGCGTTTCAAAATTGTAACGCAAAGTTTCACTTTCAAACTCCTCCTGCCCATCTTTAAACACCGGCTCGCCCTGCATCACATCCGCAGAGTCCGGCACCCCTTCAGCATAAACTTCTTTGGTTTGAAGATCCAGCTCAATGTAATCGGCTTTCAACTCAATGGTTTGGTAAGTAACTACGGCATCTTTATAGAGATACACTTTTTTACCATCCAAAGAGATTACAATGGAGTCGGTGGCATTATAAGTAATAGGTGCTTCCAAAACTGTTGAACTGGCGGAATCAGCCTGACTGGTTGTATCAGGAACAGCTTCGCCAGCTACAACCAATGAGTCGACTGGCAACTCTCTTAGCGGCTTGAGTACTTGTGTTGTGTCCGGCAATTCCTGCGCAAAGGCAGAAAGCCCCAACAAAAGCAGCATATATGTAAATCGAATTCTTATCAAATCAGGTAAAATGTTTGCCATTGCGGTCACGTTGGTCTGCAAAAATATAAATTCAACCCAGACAAACGGGCCAACGAATGCAAAATAATTTTAATATTTCTATTTTTGTTTCATTCTATAATCATCAATATGGACATCAGCCCAAAATTAACAGTTGTTATTGTCTTTCTAATCTTATGGTTCCCGCCAATCGTGAAAAGCGGCAACCTGCCGGACAAACCCTTCACCGTGATCATCGATCCCGGACACGGAGGACGAGATCCAGGCGCAGTAACAAAACAGATTAAAGAAAAAGATATTGTCTTGAACATTGGCTTGAAATTGGGAAATTACATTCAAAAGAATCTTCCGGACGTAAAAGTTATCTATACGCGCGACAAGGATGTGTTTGTTCCCTTGCACCAGCGTGCTGCCATTGCCAACAAGCATAAAGCAGATCTTTTTATCTCTCTGCATGCAAACTATTGCGGCACCCCTTCCATTGCCGGAACCGAAACCTTTGTGCTGGGACTTCACCGCAGTGAGGAAAACCTGGACGTGGCCAAAAAAGAAAATGCCGTTATTCTGATGGAAGAAGATTACTCAACAACTTACCAGGGCTTTGATCCAAATTCGTCGGAATCATACATCATGTTCGAAATGGTACAGGATGAACACCTTTATCAGAGTATCAACCTGGCAGCTTCCATCCAGGATCAGTTCAGAGAGCGGGCAGGACGTAGAGACCGAGGTGTCAAACAAGCCGGTTTTTTGGTCTTGCGCCAAACCAGTATGCCCAGTGTGTTGGTTGAAGCTGGTTTCTTAAGCAATCCGCGTGAAGCCAATTACATGAATACGGATGACGGACAGGCCTACCTGGCTTCAGCAGTATACCGCGCTGTTAAAGATTATAAAAAGGTGGTTGACAGCAAAAGCGACTATAAACTTGTGGCCGCCAATACGCCCAGCAAAACATCTGCTGCTGAGCCAGTGAAAAAAGAACTTCCAGTGAGTAGCGACCAGAACATTTATTTTTGCATTCAGCTTGCCGCAACCAGCAAAGCCATTGACACCAAACCATCTAATTTTAAAGGGTTAAAGCAAGTTGAGCGCAAACAAATGAGCCCGGTGTACAAATATTTTTACGGCAATACCCAAACGCTGGAGGAAATAAAAACACTAAGAAATCAAATTAAACACTTATTTCCGGATGCCTTTATTGTTGCTTTTGAAAAGGATAAAACCATCCCTATAAAAAAAGCCTTGCGGAAAATAAAACCGTAGTTCACAACGCAATGTTTGTAAACTACCGGAATGCTCACTAATATTGTAAAAATAAGCAGAAATCATTTATGAAACTCACCAAGTACACCAAGTTAGGTCTTTTAATCGTATTTAGTTTTGCCATCTTCATTTGGGGGATGAACTACCTCAAGGGAATTGACTTTTTCAAACAAAACACCACCTACCATGTCGTGTATGAACGAGTTGACGGGCTACTGGAATCCAGTGCCGTAATGATGAATGGCTACCAGGTGGGGCAAGTCAAGTCCATTGATTTTTCAGCCAGAAATGATGGAAGTCTTGTCGTAGCCTTTTCATTGGAAGGTGATTTTCTCATTCCCCGGGGATCAGCCGCACGAATCGTTTCCTCTGACATAATGGGGACCAAATCAATTAAGCTGCAAATTGTTCCATCCAATGCCTATTACCAGCCGGGAGACACCATTCCCGGAAGTATTGAGGAAGATTTGAAAGAACAAGTAAGCATGCAGGTGCTGCCTCTAAAAAATAAGGCCGAACAATTGCTGGGATCACTCGATTCGGCAATTACCGTAATTACTTACGTATTTAATGCTGAAGCCCGGCAAAACCTGGCCGAAAGTTTTACACGTATTAATCAAACCATTCTCAACCTTGAAACAGCATCCAATGAAGTAAGCGAATTACTGGTTTCGGAAAAATCGAACCTCCAAGGCATTATTCGAAATATGAATGAACTGTCGGCCAGCCTAAATGACAACAGCGATGACTTCACCAATATTGTCAGTAACTTTTCCTCCATCAGCGACAGCCTGGCTGCAGCCGATCTGGCCAAGCTCATCGGCGAACTCCATGCCTCGGCTCAAGGCATGAACAGTATCCTCGAAAAGCTGGATACCGGCAAAGGAACAGCTGGAAAATTGATTAATGACGAAGAACTATACAGTAACCTGGCCGACATGAGCCAAAGCCTGGACAACCTGCTCAAAGACCTTCGGAACAATCCGAAACGCTACGTCCACTTCTCAGCTTTCGACCTAGGCAAAAACGTTTATGTTTCTCCTGAAAGAGCTCAAAACAAAAATGCCGACTACACCCTGAAAGTTCATTTAATATCGAGCCCTAAACGGATGTCGTTGGAAAATTCGATTTTTGAGCAATTTGAGCAAGTAGAAGAGGTGGAAATATCCGGCGTATACAGTTACCTGACGGGAAGTACATCTGACATCGATGATATTATGAAAATGCACACTAAAGCCAAAACTGTTTTCCCAGATGCAAGTATTGTTGCATTCAAAAATGGACGAAAAGTAAGGCTGGAAAAGGCTTTGAAGAAATTAGGAAATTAGCATCTTAATTTTTTCCAAAATTTTTAAAAATCGCAACCCCCTCAGAATACAATGGTTCCAAAACCCATCAAGGATAAATGATTGATAGCGTGACTGTTATAAAGCATGAAAAAAGTATTTTTTTTAACTACCTGACTACGACATAGGTTATATTGGTTTCATAAAAGTCAAGTCAAAATTGATTTTTTTAATACTTATTTTTTCACAAGATTTGTTGTCGGGAATTCAACTAGGGAAAAAATTTGTCGAATTATATTTAAATCCTGCTGTTCAAAATGAGTAACAATCATCTTGCTGTATGGAATCGTTGTCTTTCAGTTATAAAAGATAATGTTCCTACAATTAGTTTTAAAACATGGTTTGAGCCAATAGTACCGGTAAAAATTAACGATCAGGTATTGACCATTCAGGTACCAAGTCCATTCTTTTACGAATATTTGGAAGAGCAGTACATTGATCTGTTGCGTAAAACCTTGCGAAAAGAAGTAGGAAACGATGCCAAGCTCGAATATGTTGTTGTTATGGGGAACAACCAAACAAACACGCAACCGTACACGGTAAAATACCCAACAACAAACAATAGCAAAATCCAAAATAAACCATTAAACGTACCATTAAAAACGGAGGGAAAAGCCTCTATCAGGAACCCGTTTATTATTCCTGGTATTCAAAAACTTCAGGTTGACCCTCAATTAAAGCCTGACAACACCTTTGAAAATTTTGTTGAAGGCGAATGTAACCGTCTGGCCAGAAGTGCTGGCTATGCGGTATCACAAAATCCGGGAGGAACAGCTTTCAACCCGTTAATGATTTACGGAAACTCTGGACTTGGAAAAACGCACCTGGCCCACGCCATCGGTATTGAAGTTAAGGAACGTTTTCCTGAGAAAATTGTCTTGTATGTCAACGCGAACAAATTTCAAACACAATACACGGAAGCCATCCGTAATAATAACCGCAACGACTTTTTGCACTTCTATCAAATGATTGATGTGCTGATTCTGGATGATGTGCATGAATTTGCTGGAAAAGAAAAAACGCAGGAGACTTTCTTCCACATTTTCAACCACCTTCACCAAAGCGGAAAACAATTGATTCTGACTTCGGATAAACCACCTATTGAACTGAAAGGCATGGAACAACGCTTACTTTCTCGTTTCAAGTGGGGTTTAACAGCTGATCTTCAGATGCCAGACTTTGAAACCAGAATGGAAATTCTGAAACGCAAGACCTACAAAGACGGCATTGAAATCAAAGAAGAAGTATTGGAATATGTTGCTTCGCATGTTGGGAACAATGTTCGTGAACTGGAAGGAGCTTTGGTTTCGCTGCTGGCTCAGTCAACCCTGAACCGCAAAGAAGTAACCATTGAACTGGCCAGCGAAATGGTCAACAAATTGGTAAAAAGCTCGAAACGCGAATTATCCATCGATTACATTTCAAAAGTAGTATGCGACTATTTCAACATGCCGGTTGACACGCTTCAGGCACGCACCCGGAAAAGAGAAATTGTTCAGGCACGGCAGTTGGCAATGTACTTCTCCAAAAGCCTGACCAAATCATCCTTGGCATCCATCGGTTCCCAAATTGGGAAGAAAGACCATGCTACGGTGTTGCACGCTTGCAAGACAGTAAACAACCTCAAAGAAACGGACAAGAATTTCAAGTTCTTTGTAGACGAGATAGAAAAGAAATTAAAAATGTAACTGTAATCAGTGCTGGCAGATCAATTTGATCTGCCTTTTTTATAACTTTAAAAATGACCGATTCTTTCCGAACCATAGCCGAAGCAGCAGAAGGCCTGTTTAAAGACAAAGGCAGCAAATTCATTGCCTACGCTTTTCCGGTTGAAACCGAGGATGAAATCAAAGAGCACATTCAGGATCTAAAGAAAGCCCATCACTCGGCGCGTCACCATTGTTATGCCTGGCGCTTGGGAGCTGCAAAAAAACGCTTCAGGGCCAACGACGACGGAGAGCCGTCATCAACAGCAGGCAAGCCGATTCTGGGCCAGATCAAGCGTCTGGAACTTACCAATGTCTTGGTCGTAGTGGTTCGATACTTTGGAGGAACCTTGCTGGGAGTTGGAGGGCTGATTAATGCATACAAAGCCGCAGCCGCTGATGTGCTGGACCAAACCACAATCATTGAAAAGCTGGTGGAAACCTATTTCACGCTTGATTTTGACTATCCCAACATGAATCCGGTCATGCGTATTTTTAAGGAAGAAGAGCTGGAGCAGAAAGAAACCAGGTTTGAACTACGTTGCCAGATTACAACATCAGTCCGGCAAAGTGAAGCTGAGCGTATCATGGAAAAATTCCGGAAAATTCACGGTGTAAACGTAACACTTGTTGATTAATCCCGATTTTGTTGATAAATCGCTAATAAAACACACCAAAAAGGCAATTGTTACATGCACAATTTATTTAATTTTGGATTTTGATGAAGCGTTTAAACGTTCAATATGAATTCCCAAAAGGTGAGCAGGATCACCTGACATATTTTTTTCCCAAATTTAGACGTTTCATCAAGGTCTTGGATAGACATTTTTCAACTCAGCAAATTTATTTGTTACCGGTATATTTTCCGGATAGTAAAAACCAACAGTGATTTTTTAATCCTGTTGGTTTTTTTTTGAAATCACTTAATGACACAGATCGAATGAATAAAAAAGATTTAATTTCCATCATGGATTATTCGAAGGAAGACTACCTGAGAATAATGGATCTGGCTGCAGATTTTGAAGCAAATCCCAATCAGAAATTATTGGATGGCAAAGTTGTAGCCTCGCTCTTTTTTGAGCCATCAACCCGTACCCGGTTGAGTTTCGAAACCGCCATCAACCGTATGGGCGGTCGAATTATCGGGTTCTCTGATGCCGGTTCGTCCAGTGTGACCAAAGGAGAAACGCTGCACGACACCATACGTATGGTCTCACAATATGCTGATCTGATTGTGATGCGCCATCCCATGGAGGGAAGTGCCCGGTATGCCGCCGAAGTTTCCTCAGTTCCGGTTATCAATGCCGGCGACGGAGCCAACCAGCACCCCACCCAAACCCTGCTGGATATGTACTCTATTTTGAAAACCCAGCAGACGTTTGACAACCTGAATCTGTTCATGGTAGGCGATCTTCGCTACGGACGTACCGTACATTCACTGCTGATGGCCCTGTCTCAATTCGACAACCCCATCTTCAACTTCATCGCTCCCGAAGAGCTGCTGATGCCAGAGGAATACAAAATTTACCTGCGCGAAAAAGGGATTCGCTACTTCGAGCACCTGGAGTTTACCGATATCATCTCAGAGGCTGACATCGTTTACATGACCCGCGTGCAAAAAGAACGTTTTTCAGACCCCATGGAATACGAAAAAGTCAAGAATGTCTACATCCTTAAAAACAGCATGCTCAAAAACACGAAACCCAACATGCGTATTCTGCACCCACTGCCTCGTGTTAACGAAATTGCTACCGACGTAGACCAAAATGAAAAAGCCTACTATTTTCAGCAAGCACGCAACGGTGTTTATGCCCGCGAGGCCATCATTGCTCATGCTTTAAACTTAAAGTAATTGTCATGAAAGAGCATAAGAAAAAATTAAAACTGAAAGTCAGCGCCATCAGTGAAGGCACCGTAATCGATCATATTCCTTCTGAAAACCTGTTTGATGTAATTTCAATCCTGGAACTGGATCAAACACCAAACATGATTACCTTTGGCGCCAACCTCGAAAGCGACAAGCTGGGTAAGAAAGCCATCATCAAGGTTTCCAATCAATTTTTTGAGAATGATGAAATCAACAAAATTGCGCTGATTGCTCCGCATGCGAAACTAAACATTATTCGCGACTACGAAGTAATTGAGAAAAAAGAAGTTACGATACCCGATCGCATCGTTGGAATTGTTAAGTGTTTCAACCCGAAGTGCATCACCAACTCGGAGCCCATAACCACTTCATTTTCGGTTATTTCGAAGGAACCTGTTGCGCTTAAGTGTAAGTATTGCGAGAAAATTACCCACGAAAACCAAATGGTTATCAAATAATTAAAAGGCCGTAAAGGCAGTTAAACAACGTGCATTATTATTTTAATAACGAGAAAATGAGACCAGATTTTAGTGCCATTTTAGAAGAAATAAAACAGCAGGTTGCCACCAATTCGGCAGACCTGCACCTAAGGGTTTGCCAGCTATTGAAAGAGAAAGTCTATCATTACGACTGGGTGGGTTTTTACCTGCTAAAAGACGGCCTTCTCGAACTGGGCGAGTATGCAGGCAAACCTACCGATCATACTCAAATTGCCATTGGCAAAGGCGTTTGCGGACAGGTAGCAGAAAAGAAAGAGACCATCATTGTTCAGGATGTAAGCCAGGAAGCGAACTACATTGCCTGCAGCTTGGATGTACAGTCAGAAATAGTGGTTCCCATCCTTCGTAACGGCGAATTTATTGCCGAATTGGATATTGACAGTCACTCTCCTGCCCCATTCACACAAGAAGACCAGGACTTTTTGGAACAGGTTTGCGCCTTACTCGAAGCTTCTTTTTAAAACAAAAAGGTTCGTCCGGAAATCCGGACGAACCAATATTTTTAGCAGTCTATAAAAGTCAGCATTAATAGCGATCTCTTCTTGGAGGTCTTTCCGGTCTGGGCCGGGCTTTGTTAACTTTTATATTTCTTCCGTTTACTTCAGCTCCATCCAATTCTTCAACGGCTTTGTCTCCTTCGGATTCAACAGCCATTTCAACAAAGCCAAAACCTTTGGCTCTTCCAGTTTCACGGTCCTTAACAATTTTCACAGAGACAACTTCTCCGTATTCAGCAAAAATTTCACCCAGTTCGTCTTCTCTAAGATTGTAGTCCAGGTTACCTACGTAAATGTTCATAGTTTAAGAATAAAAAATTTGAAATAAATAAAAACATAACTGGCGGGGAAAAACATGCGGACCGTAAAATTCAATTATCCGAATAATTTATCACAGAAACCAAGCAAATTCACCCCCTACCCTAAATACATAAAATAACGTTGTCAGTTGGGGATGAATGTGATTCATTTTCCGGGAAAAGGTTGATTTTTAATCTGAAAAAATACCGATTCGCAACCATACTCTATACAAAAATAAGTATTGTTTCGAATCTGCAAATTTTTTCAATGGTTTTTTGCACAATAAATTATGAAAAACGAAAAAAACTATCGTCCATCTAATCAACGTATAAAACCAAGCCTTTTAAATATTCTCCTTCAGGGTGATAAATATTGATGGGATGATCAGCCGGCTGATGAAGCTGATGCAAAATGCGCACCTTACGCCCCGAAATGGCTGCTCCGGAAAATACTGCTTCCCGGAATTGATCTTTGCTAACCACCTGCGAACAGCTGAATGTGAATAAGATACCGCCCGGACGAATTTGCTCAAATGCTTTAGCATTCAATCGTTTGTAAGCCTGAAGCGCCTGACGTAGCGCACCCCGGTGCTTAGCAAAAGCCGGTGGATCAAGAATTACCAAATCGTAACGATCTTTCATATCTCGCATAAAATCAAAGGCATCAGCCACATAAGCCTCGTGGCGTTGATCGTCTTTAAAATTCAGCGCCACATTTTGCCGGGTGAGCTCAATGGCTTTAGCCGATGCATCCACAGAGTGCACCTTTTGGGCTCCTCCCTGCATGGCAAAAAAGGAGAAACCTCCGCTGTAGCAAAACATGTTCAACACATCGCGGCCTTTCGAAAACTGTTCCACAAGCTTCCGGTTTTCCCGCTGATCGATGAAAAAGCCTGTCTTTTGCCCTTCCACCCAATCAACCCGGTAAGAAAGTCCGTACTCCTGAACAATGCAAGGCTCCGACTGGCCCAGCAAGTAGCCGTTTTCAGGTTGAATATTGGCTTTGAACGGAAGTGTTTTGTCACTCTTATCGTAAACGGCAACCAACTGGTCGCCCATAAGTTCTTTAAATAATTCGGCCAGCTCATGCCGAACAAGATACATACCCACCGAATGCGCCTGATAAACTGCCGTTCCGTTGTAAAAGTCAACAATCAGTCCGGGCAGGCCATCGCCTTCGCCATGAATAAGGCGAAACACATTGGTTTGAGATTCATGAAAGCCCAGGCTGCGACGCAGTTCAAGAGCTACAGCAAGTTTCTTTTTCCAGAAATTACGATCAATCACGGTATCTTCAAAAGACAGCACACGCACCGCAATTGAACCAATCTGAAAATGGCCAATGGCTAAAAATTCGTCTTTGCTGGAAACCACGCGAACCAACTCTCCTTCTTCCAACTCCCGACTAATGTAGTTGACGGCTCCCGAAAAAATCCAGGGATGAAACCGGTTTAGCGATTGTTCTTTTCCGGCTTTCAGGGTAATTATGGGTAGACTCATGACTGTGCTGCAATTAAGGAGTTAAAAATTTCGCAAGCAACCCAGGCATCAGTGGCCGCATAGCTCAGTTGCGCTTCAGTTAATTCATCGGCTTCCCAATTAGACAGACGCTGCGATTTGGAAATGCGAAATCCTAAAACAATGCCCGTAATTTTTTTCAGGCTAAAATCTTGTATCCCATAGCCTTTTACTTCATCCTGCAGTTCGATAAAGCCCTGAGGCGTAAATCGGTTAATTTTTTGAAGTGCCTTGATATCGTCGCGGATAGCCACGCCCACTTTGGCGATTTGTTCATCGGCTAAAATGTCTTTCAGCGCATTGGGTAAGCCAATTTTATTGATTCGGAAGATAAAGGCTTTATCGGAGGTTGACAACTGCAGTAGCGCTACTTGGTGGACCTGTCCTCGCTTAAACGAAGGTTTGGTTTCCGTGTCAAACCCTAAAACATCCTGGTCACGCAAATAAGCGATGGCCTTTTCTAACTGTTCTTGACTATCCACCAAAACAATTTTTCCATCAAAGGCATGTAATGGTAATTCGGCCAGTGCTTCTTTCGTAATACTTTCTATAAACATACTTAATCTCCCTGATTCTTGAATAATTGGTTCAGCCATTCCGGCTTGTTGCCTGCACCCTCTTCCTCCTCACGAGGGTCATTCTCCGCGGCTATATTTACCTGGTCTTCCAAATCAACATCGCCATAAATGAGTGCATGAACAGCTCGTAAGGAATTTACCAGACGTTGCCCCCAGTAGTTTTTAAAATTATCGATACAAACCCATAAGGCTTCCTGCATCACCAGTTCATCACCAGTCCGGTAAGACATCAAAAAGTCCTTCAAATCCTGATAAATGTCAGTTAAACACTCTGAAATACTGGAACTCAACGGGGCATCGCTGAATTGCATATCTGCATCAAATACTTCCTGAAAATCATCGTATTCTCCCAAAAGATTCATCACCTTTTGCTGCAGAAAGTTATAATCAACCTCACTAACAAACTTTTCCAGTCCCATTTCTTCAAAACTCTCCACATCTGGCAAAACCGATGTTTTCAGGTACAGTAAAGGCAAAATTTTCTGTGCCCGATTCAAAAAAGAAAGTGTGTTTTGCGTATTGGCTGTTTCCAGAAAGTTACAGTATTCGTTGGCTACCGTAACAAACTCAATAACATTCTTAGAATAAACAATTGGATTTAAATTTTCCTCGGTCATATTGTGCAATTAATCCTGCAAAAATAATAAGATTTTCCGTTTCATTCGGTTTTTGAACCGTTAGTCTCCGGATTCCTTTTCCATTCCAGCTTATTATCAATGCGCCGCACAATCTTACCATTGTCCATCAGCCAGCGGATAACCTTTATTTTCAGGTCTTCCTTGCCTTTCAATTTCATGATCAGTTCTTCAAAAGTAGATGCTTCCGCTAAACTCTTTTTAATATCTTCAGCCAGCTGATCAAACTCGAGCTTACTCAGGCTCAACTCATTCCGCTCCAGACACACATCACATTTCCCACAACGAACCGACTCATCTTCACCAAAATAGTGAAGCAAAACCTGGCTTCGGCACTTTAGTTTTTGGGTTGAATAGTGAATCATCGCATCAATCCGCTTCTGATAATCGCTTTTGCGGTCGGCATAATGTTCTTTCGAAATCTTTAGACGGCTGATATCAATTCGCTCCTTCGGAAAATAAATGTAAGGCGTGTTTTTCCGCGGAATGTAATGAATGATTTTATGGGCGTTCAGGTGATTCAAAAAACGATAAACCACCTCCAGACTAAGGCCGGCACGCTTAGCCAGCACCTCTTCATTAATCGGTACATAATCAGAAAAAAGGCCGGAATAAGAACGCAGCAATAATTTGGTAAAGCCATCGAAACTCGAATTGGCCACCTGAAACTTATACAGTTCGTCGCGCCCAACCACAAACGTCACGCGCGACGGGTTATCGCTTTCTTCCGTCAGCTCCAGGTACCCTTCACGCTGTAAAATTTTAATGCTACTGTAAATAGCCTGAATCTGCATCTTGTATTTCGAGGCAAAATTGCCCAGGTTAAAGTCCTTAGTCTGATTTTTTCCATAGCCAACCGCCATTTGAAAGGTATTGCAAAGTGCCTGGTACACATTCTTGATGACCTGAATTTCGGGAAAGGATTTTTCCACATTCTTTTTTAAGGCCAGAATATCCGATTGGCCATAAATCAGTACCGCATAAGCTTTCTTTCCATCCCTTCCGGCGCGGCCAGCCTCCTGGAAATAAGCTTCCGGCGAATCCGCAGGACCATAATGAATCACAAACCGAACGTTGGCTTTATCGATCCCCATTCCAAAGGCGTTAGTGGCTACAATCACCCTTGTTTTCTCCGATTTCCAGTCGTCTTGCTTGCGCTCCCGGTTTAAGCTGCTGAGGCCGGCATGGTAATAGTCAGCCGAAATCTGATTGCGTCGCAAAAATTCACTGATCTCTTTGGTCAGCCTCCGGCTGCGTACATACACAATCCCCGTTCCTTTCGCTCGTTTAACCGATTGCAGCAAATAATTCAGTTTATCTTCCCGTTCGCGAACAATATAAATCAGGTTTTCGCGGAAAAAGCTTTTACGCAGAATGTGCTCCTTTTTAAACGCCAGCTGTTTCTGAATATCTTTTTCAACCTCACGGGTAGCAGTGGCCGTAAGGGCCAAAACCGGCACATCCGGCAATAGTTTCCGAAGCTCAGTTATTTTTCGATACGAAGGCCGAAAATCGAAGCCCCATTGCGAAATACAGTGCGCTTCATCAACCGTAATCAGGTTGATATCCATATTGGTCAGATGCTCCTTGAAGCGCTCGGTGTTGATTCGCTCCGGAGACAGATACAAGAATTTGTAATCTCCCCAGCTGGCTTTGTCAAAGGCAATTTTGATTTCCTGCTGACTTAAGCCAGAATGAATCGCCAACGCTTTAATGCCCTTTTTACTCAGGTTCTCCACCTGATCTTTCATCAAGGAAATCAGCGGGGTAATGACCAAACAAATTCCGGGTTTTGCCAAGGAATACACCTGAAAGGTAATTGATTTCCCACCACCGGTAGGCATCAATCCCAAGGTGTCATTTCCCTTATCAACTGACTGAATAATTTCTTCCTGCAACGGACGAAAATCTGAATAGCCCCAGTAACGGGTTAATATGGATTTAAAATCACTCAAGCGAACTAATTTTTTGCAATGATTATAAAAACAGATTCAACTTAACAAATTTTAATGAAATTTAATTTTTTTAATGGAGTCTTGCAATGCCCGTATCCAAGCTTAATCCGGTTATTTTTTGTAGTTTTGGCCTATTGTATCAAACCCAAAAATCGCAACCATGTCGTTTTATGCCGATAAAATAATCAGCGAAGGATTGACATTTGATGATGTACTACTAATCCCTTCATATTCTGATGTATTGCCTCGCGATGTTGATTTGAGTTCTTCCTTTTCGCGCTCCATCAAGCTAAACACCCCTATCGTTACGGCAGCCATGGACACGGTTACCGAAGCCACCTTGGCTATTGCCATTGCCCGCGAAGGCGGTATCGGGGTTTTGCATAAAAATATGAGTATTGAGGAACAAGCCCAGCAAGTAATGACTGTAAAACGAGCTGAAAATGGCATGATTTACAACCCCATTACGATTGAGCGACATAAGCTTGTACGCCATGCACTGGAGATCATGAAAACCTACAAAATCGGAGGGATTCCGGTGGTTGACTCCAATAACCTGCTGGTTGGCATTGTTACCAACCGCGACCTTCGCTTTGAGCAAAACATGGATCGTCCGATTGCTGAAGTCATGACTTCGGAGAATTTGGTTTACACAGCCGAATCAACCGATCTGGACAAAGCAGCCGAGATTCTTCAGAAATATAAAATTGAAAAACTACCGGTAGTCGATCAGCATAAAAAATTGATTGGTTTGGTTACCTATAAAGACATTACCAAGGCCAAAGACAAACCGTTGGCTTGCAAAGATCATAAAGGGCGGCTACGCGTTGCTGCTGGCGTTGGTGTCACCAGCGACTCAATGGACCGAATTGATGAGTTGGTAAAAACCCAGGCAGACGCCATTGTTATTGACACCGCACACGGGCATTCCAAAGGCGTTTTGGAAACCTTGCGAAAGGCCAAAGCCAAATACCCGGAAATTGATTTTATTGCCGGAAACATTGCCACTGCTGAAGCTGCCGCCGACATGGTACTTGCCGGAGCTGATGCCGTAAAAGTGGGTATTGGTCCCGGATCAATATGCACCACCCGCGTGGTAGCCGGAGTCGGAATCCCACAACTATCGGCCATTTATGATGTTGCCAAAAGCCTAAAAGATAGTGATGTTCCGGTCATTGCTGACGGAGGTATCCGTTATTCCGGCGACATTGTTAAAGCCATTGCTGCCGGAGCCAATTCCATCATGGCTGGTTCCCTATTTGCCGGAGTTGAAGAATCACCCGGTGAAACCATCATTTTCCAGGGTCGAAAGTTCAAGTCCTACCGCGGCATGGGTTCTGTGGAAGCCATGCAAGCCGGTTCGAAAGACCGATACTTTCAGGATGTGGAAGATGACATCAAAAAACTGGTTCCGGAGGGTATCACTGCCCGGGTTCCTTACAAAGGCACGCTTTACGAAGTCCTTTACCAGCTGATTGGCGGATTGAAAGCAGGAATGGGCTACTGTGGTGCCAGAAACATTGAGGAGTTAATGCATGCCAAGTTCACCAAAATAACGGCATCCGGCATTCAGGAAAGTCATCCGCATGATGTTTCTGTAACCCGGGAAGCTCCCAATTACAGTAGCCGTTGAATAGTCCCGGCACAATTTTAAGTTGAAATTTTTATTGATAATCCTTGTATGCCTCATTTCCTGCTCTTGTTTTTTACCGTATTAACCACAACCTTTTGTTTGGGTCAAGGCGATTCCGAAATCATTGTTACCATTGATGATCACGCCATAACCCAAGAAGAGTTTGTTCGGTTATACCATAAAAATACCCAGCTTATGCTTGATGGTGCAGAGATGAAATCGCCCCGCGAATACATGGAATTATTTATCAATTTCAAGCTGAAAGTTTTGGAAGCCCAACGCCTGGGTTACGATACACTCCCTACTTTTGTAAACGAACTAAACACATACCGGGACGAACTGGCCAAGCCCTACCTGACAGCTGTTCAATATACCGACGAAATGGTAAAAACGGCTTACGAGCGCATGCAAACCGAAATCAATGTCAGTCATATACTGTTGCTGGTAAAAAACGATGCAAGCCCACAGGACACCGCAAGAATTTACAATCATTTGCTCGAACTTCGCAAACAAATAAACAACGGTGCAGCTTTTGAAACACTTGCCGAGAAATACTCCGAAGACCCTTCGGTCAGGCAAAACAAAGGCAACCTGGGATACTTCAGTGCCTTTCAAATGGTCTACCCTTTTGAAGATGCTGCCTACAAAACGGCAGTTGGTGAAGTTTCCTTTCCGATTCGAACCAAGTTTGGCTACCACCTCATCCAAGTCAACCAAAAGCGTCCTGCCCGTGGTCAGCTCAAAGTAGCACACATCATGAAAAAGCTGGACGAACAAGCTAGCGAAGAGGCCATTCAGCTTGCGAAACAACAATTGGACAGTTTGCTCAAAGAACTACAAAACGGGGCCGATTTTGCCCGTTTAGCCGAGCTTCACTCCGACGACCGTCAATCGGCCAACAAGGGAGGCATACTGTCCTGGTTCTCCTCTTCGGGTATGCCACCTCAATTTGCAGAAGCCGCTTTTGCCTTGAAGCATGATGATGAGCTTTCGCCCGTCATTCGTACACCTTACGGATGGCATATCATCAAACGTCTGGAGCACCGACCAGTTCCATCATTCGATGAACTGGAGGATTTTCTGAAAGAGAAGATTCGAACCAATCCTGAAATCAGCCAGCACAATGCCGAACGTTTTATTCAAAACTTGAAGAAAGAATATCAGTTCCGGCAAGATGATGCAGCAGTTGCAGCGCTGACCAGCGAGCTGCAAAAAGCGCTTGCCAGCAACAAGCTGGGCCAGTTCCGACCATCGAAGCCTGACCAGGTTTTGTTTCGTTTTGCCAATCAGCAAGTAAGTTCGGACGAATTTTTGACTTACCTCAAGCCAATTGCTTCAGATCAAAAAACGCTTTCAATCCCGCAGACTTACAACAACTTTGTAGCAAAAATCCTGCGGCAATATGAGAACGCTCATCTGGAAACAAAATATCCGGAATTTCGAAACCTGATTCAGGAATACCACGATGGCATATTACTTTTCAATATTTCAGAAGATAAAATCTGGCATGCAGCTGCTACTGATTCAGCCGGACTGGTCGCTTTTTACAAAAAAAATCAATCGAAGTACCAATGGGATACCCGCTTTCATGGTTGGCGCATCAAATGCCCCACTCAGGAGTCAAGGGATTTTATTGAGGCCGTCTTTGAACAAGAACCCGAAATTCGGTTAACAGAACTTCAGGATCTTCTAAAAAATCATCGCAATGAAGAAGGCGTGGAAGTGGAGTTTGGCTATTTTGAACAAGGCCAGGATCCTTTAGTGGATTATTTTGTTTGGAATGCACCAAAGCCCTACGACTTTGTGGATGGCCTGCATTTTGTTCGTGGAAACAAAGTGCCGCCGCAAGCCAAAACGCTGCAAGAAGCCAAAGGCTTGTATGTTGCCGACTATCAGCAACAACTGGAGCAAGACTGGCTAAAACAACTCCGAAAACAGTACAAAATAAAAATAAACAAAAAATTACTCAATAGCCTGGAGAAACAATGAAGCATACACCATTATACATTGGATTAATACTACTGCTATTTAGCGCCTGTAAGGTTGAACAGGAGAAAGTTCCGCTGGCTCAGGTGGGAACCAAAATCCTCTACCTCGAAGAAGTGGAAGAAGTTTTGCCTGGCAGCCTCAGCCCGGAGGACAGCACCATCTGGATGGATGATTTTATTCAGAAATGGGTGCAACGAGAACTAATGGTTCTGAATGCAGAAGAAAACCTGAGTGCTTCGCAAAAAGATGTGAGCCGCGAGTTGGAAGACTACCGCAATTCGCTGATCACTTACCGGTATAAGAAAGCACTCATGGAACAAAAAATGGACACCCTGATCACCGATCAGGAGATTGAAAACTACTATGAGTCGCACAAAAAAGAGTTCATCCTGAAAAACGACATCGTTAAAGCGGTGTATTTAAAAACCCCCATCGAGCTGTCCAACCCCGAAATACTGAAAGAGCTGTCGATGGATAATGATCCTCAAAAACTGCTTGAACTGGACGAATATGGCATTCGTTACGCCAAAAGCTACGACCGGTTTGGAGATAAATGGATTGATGCCAACCGCATCTTAACCCAAATTCCGCTTGAAATAGATAACCTGGAACGTTTTTTACGCAGAAACAAGTTTATTGAAAGTGATGATACAGAATATTATTATTTTATTTGTATCCGCGATTTCAGGTTTAAAGGAGAATACGCACCTGTTGACTTTGTCAAGTCATCCATCAAAAATATCCTTTTGAATCAGCGAAAAATTGATTTTCTCAAAAAAATAGAGACTGATGTCTATCAAGAAGGCCTGGAATCGAGTAAGTTCAAACTTTATACTATTAAAAAATAAACCAATATGTTTAAAAAAGTATTAGCTGGTATTTTGCTATTCAGTTGCTTTACAACCGCAACGCTGGCTCAAGATAAAACAATTGATCAGATTGTAGCTGTTGTCGGAAGCAACATTATCCTGAAATCGGATATCGAAAACATGTATATCCAGCAACAAGCTCAGGGAATCGTCTCTGATGGCGATATGAAGTGTGAAATTCTGGAAGACTTTCTGGTTGAGAAGCTTTTATTGGCTGAAGCAGAACTGGACACAAACATCCTGGTTAGTGACAGCCAGATTAACCAGAACCTCGACCAACGGATGCAGTATTTCCGCCAGCACCTGGGCTCGGACAAAGCCGTTGAAGATTATTTTAAAAAGCCTATTGCTCAAATCAAGGCCGATCTGGAAGAAGTTATTCGCAACCAGTCACTGACCAGCCAGATGCAAAGCAAAATCATCGATAAAGTGCAAGTTACCCCCTCCGAAGTTCGTTACCACTTCCGAAATATGAAGAAAGATGAGATTCCGATGGTAGAACCCATGATGGAATTTGCTCAAATTACGCTTTTCCCTCCCATCGAACTGGAAGAGGAAAACCGCATTAAAGCCCGCCTGCGCGAATTCAAGAAACGGGTTGAACAAGGAGAAAGCTTTGCCGTTTTAGCCGTAGCCTATTCTGAGGGACCTTCTGCTTCGACTGGAGGAGAATTGGGCTATATGGGCCGTGCCGAACTGGATCCGGCTTATGCCACTGCTGCTTTCAACCTCAAAGGCGACCGTGTTTCCAATGTGGTGAAAAGTGAATTTGGCTACCACATCATTCAACTTATTGATCGTCAAGGGGAGAAAGTAAACACCCGCCACATCATTCTGAAACCCAAAGCAACGGCCAAAGCCATGGAAGAGGCCCACAACCGACTGGACAGCTTGGCAAACTTTATTCGGAAAGAAGAGATTTCCTTCTCCGATGCCGCCATGCGCTATTCTTTTGACAAAAACTCAAGAAACAGTGGCGGAAAGGTGATCAACCCACAAACCATGTCAACCCGCTGGAGACAACAAGAGCTTCCCCCCGATGTAAGTAAAATATTAGACAAGCTGAACGTAAACGAAATATCAGAGCCATTTAAAACGATAGACGACAAACAACGTACCGTTTATAAGATTGTTAAATTGGTGAACCGTACGGAACAACATCGGGCAAACCTGCAGGAGGATTACCAGATGCTGACGGAAATTTATCTTCGCGAAAAGCAAGAAGAAGCCCTGAATCAGTGGATCTCGGAACAACAGGCCAAAACCTATATCCGAATTGATCCAACCTATGCCAATTGCAATTTCAATTTTAATGGCTGGATAAAATAAACTGACCACCGGATATGAATTTCAAAAATGATGTTGAAGCCGTTGATGCCCTAAAAAGCAGATATGATGTACTTCAGGCAGAAATAAAAAAGCGAATTTACGGGCAGGATGAAATCATCAAGCAAGTACTTATTTCGCTTTTCAGCCGCGGACATTGTTTGCTTATTGGTGTACCGGGACTAGCCAAAACCCTTCTGGTAAATACCATTGCCGAAGTGCTGGGTCTGCAATACAGTCGTATTCAGTTTACCCCCGACCTCATGCCCTCCGACATTATTGGAACTGAAATTCTGGATAAAAACCGGGAATTTAAGTTCATCCGCGGACCACTGTTTGCCAACATTATTTTGGCTGACGAGATCAACCGAACGCCGCCCAAAACGCAAGCAGCACTGCTCGAAGCCATGCAGGAACGGGCAGTAACTGCAGCCGGCGAACGTTTTCAGCTGGACAGGCCATTCTTTGTGCTGGCCACCCAGAATCCCATTGAGCAGGAAGGAACCTATCCCCTGCCCGAAGCCCAGCTCGACCGCTTCATGTTCTCGGTCTGGCTAGACTACCCGGAGTATGCTGATGAACTTGAGATTGTTCGCAATACAACCTCTGATTTTACAACAGAACTGAGTGAGATTATTTCAGCGGAAGAGATTAAGTATTTTCAGGATTTGATATTGAAAATTCCGATTAATGATCATGTATTGAAATATGCGGTTTCCCTTTCGGCCAAAACACGCCCCGAAACCAAGCTGGCAACGGCGGTAACCAACAAATACTTGAAATGGGGTGCTGGGCCAAGAGCCTCGCAATACCTGGTTTTAGGAGCTAAGACCCATGCCGTTTTGTCCGGGAAATATTCTCCCGACATCGAAGATGTCAAAGCGGTTGCCAAAACCATTTTGCGTCACCGGGTAATCAAGAATTACAAAGCCGAAGCCGAAAACATTTCCGTCGATCAAATTATAGAGGAATTGCTGTAATTTAAAATTAAATGAATTTGAAAACCAAGTACAGTAAACTCATATTCTTACTGTTATTATTACCTGTCGTTTCAATGGCACAAACCAGGAAACGCATAGACATTGAACAAGCAGAATATTTGCTAACAAATGATAAAATTGTAGCTAATGCTCGGCGCTTGATTGGCAATGTTATTGTCAGACACAACAACATTCGACTATGGTGCGACAGCGCTTATATGTACAACGATACCAACATGGTACATGCCTTTGGGCATGTGCATATCCTGAAAGACGACACCCTGCATTTATACTCTGATTTTTTGAATTACAACGGAGATCTCAAATGGACAGTTGCCACAGGAAATGTTCGGCTGGTCAATAAATCGACTACGCTGACCACCGATACCCTGGATTTTGACATGACCAAAAACGTAGGCTATTACGATGACTACGGAACCGTTGTCGACAGCGCAAGCACCTTGTACAGCAAGATTGGTGAATATTACGCCAATGAGGACAAGGCTTATTTTAAAACCGAAGTGGAAGTGTTGTCACAGAACTATACGTTGACCTCGGATACACTGATTTATGACACCAAAACCCAGGTCATCTCCATCGTTGGCCCAACCAACATCAAAGATGATGAAAACAACCTGTATGCCGAACGCGGGTTTTACAACAGCAATTCCGGCGATGTGGAACTGTACAACAATCCGGAAATCCTCGGCGAGGAGCAAAAGATCAATGCCGACTCCATCTTCTACAATAAAACGACCGGCGATGGACGCGCCATTGGCAATGCGCGGATTGAAGACTTCAAAAACCGAATGATTGTCAAAGGAAATCGGGTCGTTTATAATGACCAGACGGAAACATCGCTTGCCACCGATTCGGCTCATTTTATGCTTTACTCCGAAAAAGACACCTTGTTTTTGCACGCCGACACCCTGCTTTCCGTCCCGGACTCCATTCCTGACCAGAAGTTGGTGATGGCCTATTATCAGGTGAAATTTTTCCGGGAAGACATGCAGGGACAGTGCGACTCAATGGTGTACTGGTCGATGGATTCCACCATCCAGCTGTTTCATGAGCCCATTGTATGGTCTGAAAACAATCAAATGACCGCAGATTACATTGAAATGGTCAATCAAAGCAATGCCCCCGACCTGGTTCGCATGGAGCAAAATGCCTTTATTGTTGCCATGGAAGATTCAGGCCGGTACAACCAAATTAAAGGTCGTAACATGCTGGGGTATATCCGCGACAATGAATTGTATAAAATTAATGTGGATGGAAACGGACAGTCCATATACTATGCCCGAGACGGAGAAGGCATCATCGGAATTAACAAAGCGCAAAGCAGCTCAATTGAAATTTACCTGGACAGCAGTAAGGTATCGAAGATTGTGTTTATAAAAACTCCGGACGGACAGCTCATACCTCTGCTCAACGTTCCGGATAAAGAGAAAGAATTGCCCGGGTTTCATTGGTATGATGCCATTCGCCCCAAGCAGGTAGAAGATATTTTCCACAAAAACAAATAGCAAGGCTTAAGCCTTGCTATTTGTTTTTTCACTTGCTTGAAAATCAATTAATACTCGTCCTCATTGAAGAAAAAGTCATCTTTGCTGGGATAATCCGGCCAAATATCTTCAATACTTTCGTATATCTCCCCTTCGTCTTCAATATCCTGCAAGTTTTCAATCACTTCTAGTGGTGCTCCTGATCTCATTGCATAGTCGATCAACTCATCCTTGCTTGCAGGCCAAGGTGCATCCTCTAATTTCGAAGCTAATTCTAATGTCCAGTACATATTCGAAGGAATTTTAGTTTTGATTCTTTTTTTTGATTTTGCGAATATATAAAAAATTACAGCAATACCTAAGAAAAAATGAGTTTTGCTCAAACTCCCGAATTCCAGGTATTTTCAGGCACCTGATCATCAAATGAGATCTTGCGTCCGAGCACAAAAAGGTAGTCTGAAAGGCGATTTATGAATTTTATCAGGTTTTTATTGACATCTGTTTTTTCAGATAGCTCAATAATACGCCGTTCTGCCCTTCGGCAAATGGTTCTTGCAATCTGCGCATGCGCTGCTGCCGGACTTCCGCCAGGAAGTATAAACTGACTCAGTTTGGGCAGCACCTTAAACATCTCATCCATCTCATTTTCCAGCAAAGCAATATCTGAATCTTTGCAGGGAATCTGATTTCTGAAATCAGCCGCTGAATCATCGGTAGCCAATTGAGCCCCTACTGAAAACAGCAAGGACTGAATCTGCTTTAAAATCGCCTGCGCATGCTCATCAATCCCCATGGCAACAATTAGCCCCAGGTAACTATTCAACTCATCTACGGTCCCGTAGGCTTCCAGGCGAACATCGTATTTTTTCACCCGGGCTCCACCGATAAGACCAGTAGTGCCATCATCGCCGGTTTTTGTATATATTCGAATTTCTTTATCCATCAAATTACAGGATTTGGGTTAACTTCATCTGATTCAATCTGCCCATCTTTCAAACGAATAATCCGATGAGCATGCAAGGCAATATCTTCCTCGTGAGTGACCACAATCAGCGTATTGCCTTTTTGGTGAATATCGGCAAAAAGCTGCATAATTTCTTCTGAAATTTTAGAGTCCAGATTCCCTGTTGGCTCATCAGCCAACAAAATAGCAGGTTTATTAATTAGCGCTCGGGCCACAGCCACACGCTGCCGCTGTCCCCCCGACAATTCGTTGGGTTTATGCTCAATCCGGTCAGCCAGGCCCACATCAGTCAATATTTTCGTTCCTCGTTCCTGTCTTTCTTGTTTCTTAACCCCGGAGTAAATTAAAGGCAACATCACGTTATCCAAGGCCGTACTTCGCGGCAACAGGTTAAATGTTTGAAAGATAAAGCCGATTTCCCGATTCCGAATTACAGCCAACTGGTCATCGGTCAAATCGCTAACATTGTGCCCGTTCAAAACATATTTTCCGCTTGTTGGAGTGTCCAAACAGCCAATTACATTCATCAGCGTTGATTTTCCGGAGCCCGATGCCCCCATGATGGCCACATATTCGCCCTCGTTGATTGTGAGACTGACGGAACGCAAAGCACGCACCACTTGTGTCCCTACTTTATAGTTTTTGACAATGTCGGTAAGGTTGATTACTTGTTTCATTTTTTAGAATTGAGCTTTCAGTATTTAATTAGGAAAATTATCGTTTATTCGTCATTGGATTCGTAAATATAGGGATATAGTCCTAGATTTTCACTTAACGAAAGTATTTTTGATTTTCATAAATCATGATTAAATTCACGATCATACAAAAACCATGCAATTAATTTCGTTTTACAAACAGAATAATCTTAATAACTACTTTTTATAGGGTTATTCGCTGCTGGTATTTGTTTTTTATCTTTGCTTCATGCCTGAGTATTTAGATCAAGACATTAAATTTTTGCCGGGAGTAGGCCCCAAACGAGCAGAACTACTTAACAAAGAGCTGGGTATTCGTTCGTTTCGCGACCTGCTTTATTATTTCCCTTATCGTTATATTGACCGGACGCGCTTTCACCAGATTGCCGAAGTACGTGCCGACCAGGCCTACATCCAGGTCAAAGGAAAAATTCGTTCGTTTAAGCTTTTAGGCGAAGGAAGGAAACAACGCCTGAGTGCCGTTTTTTATGACGAAACAGGCAGCATGGATTTAATTTGGTTTCAAGGGACTAAATATATTTTGGAAAACCTGGTCCCCGGAAAAACCTATGTGGTCTTTGGTAAGCCATCTGTGTTTAGCGGCCGGGTCAACATCATTCATCCCGAAGTGGAAGACCGCCAAAGTGAGCAATTTAAAACTGGTGTTCTTCAGGCATTTTACAACACCACAGAAAAGCTCAAAAAGCGTTTTCTGAATACCAACGCTTTAAATAAAATTCAGTTTAGTCTGGCCAATCAAATTCAGGGAAAGATTTATGAAACCTTGCCCGAGAAAATCAAGGCACCTTTAAAGCTGATGAGCCTCAGCGATGCGCTCCATCAAATTCATTTTCCAGAAAGTACTCACTTGCTGCAAAAAGCCACTTTTCGGCTCAAGTTTGAAGAGCTTTTTTACATTGAACTAAAAATTATCAGTCTAAAACACCGTCGGCTGGAAGCCTTTAAAGGCTTTGTCTTCTCAAAGGTAGGCTACAACTTTAACCATTTTTATGCCAACAACCTGCCCTTTGAACTGACCGGTGCTCAAAAGAAAGTTGTAAAAGAGATCCGCAAGGATCTTGGCTCCGGTAAACAAATGAACCGACTGCTGCAAGGCGATGTGGGCAGTGGCAAAACACTGGTCGCCCTTATGGTGGCGCTGCTGGCCTTCGACAATGGATTCCAGGCCAGCTTAATGGCTCCGACAGAAATTCTGGCCATTCAGCATTTCAACACCATCCAAAAAATGCTTGATGGACTGGGGGTCAACATCGCCTTATTAACCGGATCGACCAAAAAACGGGAACGCCAGGTCATTCACGAGCAACTTGCAAGCGGCGAACTTCAATTGCTGATTGGCACGCACGCACTGATTGAAGATTCTGTTAGTTTTAACCAACTAGGTTTGGTCATCATCGATGAGCAGCACCGCTTTGGCGTGGCCCAACGCGCCAAGCTATGGAAAAAAAATGCCGGCATTCCGCCTCATATTTTGGTGATGACTGCCACTCCAATTCCCCGAACCCTGTCCATGACCCTTTATGGTGATCTGGATGTTTCGGTTATTGATGAGCTACCACCAGGACGTAAACCCATCTCAACCAAGCACTTTTTTGAAAATCGCCGGAAAGAAGTCTATCAATTTATTCGCTCGCAAATCGATGCCGGTCGGCAAGCCTACATTGTTTATCCGCTCATCAGCGAGTCGGAAAAGATGGATTACAAAAATCTGGAGGACGGCTATGAACTAATGCAAGAGGTTTTCCCCCGATACAAGCTTAGCATGGTTCACGGGCGCATGAAGCCCGCCGAAAAAGAGGCTGAAATGCAACTTTTTAAAGAAGGCAAAACACAAATCATGGTGGCCACCACCGTTATTGAAGTAGGCGTTGATGTTCCAAATGCCTCGGTGATGGTGATTGAGAGTGCTGAACGCTTTGGTCTGTCTCAGCTTCACCAGCTTCGCGGGCGTGTTGGACGTGGAGCCTCGCAATCCTACTGCCTGCTGATGTCGTCCTACAAAATTAGCAATGAAAGCCGCAAACGGCTCGAAACCATGGTACGAACCAATGATGGTTTTGAAATTGCCGAAGTGGATCTTCAGCTAAGAGGGCCTGGCGATATTGAAGGCACGCAGCAAAGTGGCTTGGGTGTTAACCTGAATATTGCCAATCTGGGAAAAGACGGTGAAATTTTACGTGTAGCGCGAATGATTGCCAGCGAGATCCTAGAGGATGACCCCCGATTGGAAAAAGAAGAGAACAAATTGCTTCGTTATCACTACCTAAAAATGAAGAATGCCGAGTTCAATTGGAGCGTAATTAGCTAAGATTAGTTAACAGCTTTTGCTTTTTTTTGCTTATCAGGCACGCTAAAAATACCGCCACATTGCAAAACAGAGATTAATTTATCGGCAAAACACTGCCATCTCCAGATGGCAGAAAACAATGATCTTTGTCATACACCTCTTCATAATACTGATAGTCAATCAGATCCAAGACACCTATAAATGACAATTATTTAAAATAAATATAAATAGGAGTTGATGTTTTAAAAATGATTTAAAGTAGGGACCGAGTTATCTAAACATCTTTAGTTTTGCAGTCATAAATATGCTAGGAAGTAGAAAAGATGTCAGGAGAAATTTCACACAAAGGAATTATTAAAGCACTTTCTGCTCAACGAATTCTTGTTGAGATTATCAACGAGTCAGCCTGCTCTGCCTGTCATGCCAAAGGCATGTGTTCTGCCGCTGACATGAAAGAAAAAGAAATAGAAATCAATCATTTTTCGGGCGAATTCCATGTGGGCCAAACCGTTGAAGTGGTGGGCAAAACCTCTCAGGGGTTCAAAGCCCTTTTTTATGGCTACCTCCTCCCCTTCCTACTAATTATGATTGTATTAATTACACTGACCAGTTTGCAGTTTAGCGAGGGAATCAGTGGATTGCTTTCGCTGTCAATTCTTATTCCGTATTATTTAATCCTTTATTTTACGAGAAACAGAATTCGCAAAAGCTTTGAATTTGAAATCAAGCCTTTACAATAATTATGAGTGATACGATTATTTATACCATGATTGCTTTGAGTGCGATTGGCATTTTGGCTGCTGTCATTTTGTACTTTGTTGCTCAAAAGTTTAAAGTATACGAAGATCCACGGATCGATGAAGTTGAAAACGCACTCCCCGGCGCAAATTGCGGCGGATGTGGGTACGCAGGCTGCCGGGCTTTTGCCGAAGCCTGTGTGAAAGAAAACGACTTGTCGGATCTTTTTTGTCCCGTTGGTGGAAACGATTGCATGGGCGATGTAGCCGGTGTACTGGGACTTGAAGCCGTTCAGCAGGATCCTCGTGTAGCCGTTGTTCGATGCAACGGGAGCTGTGAACATCGTCCGAAGACCAACCAGTACGATGGAGCCTCTTCTTGTGCTGCAGCCGCTTCGCTGTACAGTGGCGATACCGGATGCCAGTTTGGCTGCCTGAGCCATGGCGACTGTGTTGCTGCCTGCGACTTTGACGCCTTGCACATGAATCCCGAAACCGGCTTGCCGGAAGTTGTTGACGACAAGTGTATCGCTTGCGGTGCCTGTGTGGAAGCTTGTCCGAAAACGCTGATTGAGCTCAGAAAACGGGGCCCCAAAGACCGGAAAATTTTTGTTTCCTGCAGAAATGAAGACAAAGGCGGCGTAGCCAAAAAATCCTGTGCAGTGGCCTGTATTGGCTGTTCCAAGTGTTTTAAAGTTTGTCCCTTCGATGCGATTACCATGAACAACAACTTGGCTTTCATCGATTCAGACAAGTGTAAATTGTGCCGTAAATGTGTGGTTGAATGTCCTACCAATGCCATAATTGAAGTAGGGTTCCCACCTCGCAAAATAAAAACAGACCTGCCCCCTAAGCCGGCAGTAAAGAAGGAAGCAGTTGTCAAACCAGAAAGTACTGCTTCTGAAGAAAAGAAAACCGAAAACTTAGATTAAAATAGGAGGCCATCGTGTTAAAAACATTCAAACTCGGCGGGGTTCATCCGGCAGAAAATAAACTTTCAGCCGACAAAGCCATTGAAAAACTGGCTTTGCCCAAAAGCGTTTTTATCCCCGTAGCCCAGCATATTGGAGCACCAGCACAAGCCCTGGTTAAAAAAGGCGATCAAGTGAAAGCAGGACAACTCATTGCCCAGTCCGGGGGATTTGTTTCTGCCAACATTCACTCATCCGTTTCCGGAACCGTCAAAAAAATTGATTTGTCGCCCGATAGCTCCGGCTATCCCAAGCAAGGCATTTTTATTGATGTGGAAGGCGACGAATGGGCGGAAGGCATTGACACTTCAGATAAGCTGGTTGAAAAATTTGAAGCAGACAGCAAGAAAATCATTGATAAAATTAATGCAGCCGGAATTGTGGGCTTAGGAGGAGCCACCTTCCCTACCCACGTAAAACTGATGCCACCACAAGGCATGACTGCCGAAATGCTGCTGATCAATGGCGTAGAGTGCGAACCTTACCTGACCTCGGATCACCGGGTGATGCTGGAAAAAGCACCGGAACTGCTGGTTGGAATTCGCCTATTGATGTGCGCACTAGAAGTCAAAAAAGCTTACATCGGTATTGAAAACAATAAGCCCGATGCCATTGCTCACCTTCAAAAACTAACGGCTTCGGATGCATCCATCGAAGTGGTTCCTTTGAAAGTAAAATACCCACAAGGCGGTGAAAAACAATTAATCAAAGCAGTTACCGGCCGCGAAGTACCCTCTGGCGCACTTCCCATTGCTGTTGGCGCTGTGGTTAACAACGTAGGCACAGCCCTGGCTGTGTATGAAGCCGTTCAGAAAAATAAACCGCTGG
The DNA here is from genome assembly GCF_947495665.1 of uncultured Sunxiuqinia sp. Classification (GTDB taxonomy): domain Bacteria; phylum Bacteroidota; class Bacteroidia; order Bacteroidales; family Prolixibacteraceae; genus Sunxiuqinia; species Sunxiuqinia rutila. The sequence goes on along the minus strand of NZ_CANLZV010000003.1, from coordinate 314,866 downwards.
TTGAACGCGTGGTGACCATCACCGGAAAATCGGTAGCCAAGCCTTCTAACTTTTTAGTACGCATCGGAACACCCGTTCAGGAGCTGATTGATGCGGCAGGCGGACTTCCTGAAGATGCCGGAAAAATTATCAGTGGTGGCCCAATGATGGGAAAAGCCATTGCTTCCACAACTGTTCCGGTAACGAAAGGAACATCAGGAATCCTGATCATGCAGGACAAGGAAGCCAAACGGGAACAGATGAAAACCTGCATCCGTTGTACCCGCTGTGTTACGGTTTGCCCGATGGGTCTTGAGCCCTATTACCTGATGACTGTTTCTGATAAAAAGCTGTGGGAGAAAGCAGAAGAACAGCACATCATGGATTGTATCGAATGTGGTTCATGCAGCTATACTTGCCCGGCTGATCGTCCTCTGCTGGATTATATCCGCCTGGGAAAAGGCAAAGTGGGTTCCATCATTCGCTCAAGAAAAAACTAATTCGTAAGTAAAATTCATAATTCTGATCAACAAGAGATGAGTAAATTGCTAACAATATCACCTTCACCGCACGTTCATACCAGCGATTCGGTGAATAAAATTATGTACCGGGTACTTCTGGCACTGGTGCCGGCCTTAGCCTGGTCCGTTTTTATGTTTGGCTTCGAAGCCATTCGCGTTACACTTTTAGCTGTTGCCGCATGTATGGCCTTCGAATTTCTGATTCAGAAATTTCTGTTAAAAGAAGTCCCGCAAATTACCGATGGTTCAGCCGCACTTACCGGCATCCTTTTAGCCTTTAACGTTCCGGCAAGTCTTCCCTCCTGGATGATTATCGTTGGAGCCCTTGTTGCTATTGGTGTTGGAAAACTATCCTTCGGAGGTTTGGGAAACAATCCGTTTAACCCGGCTTTGGTTGGCCGCGTGTTTTTGCTGATTTCTTTTCCGGTGCACATGACCAGTTGGCCGGTAACCCAACATGCTGCTGTTGACGCTTTAACGACAGCTACCCCTTTGGCACTTTTAAAAGAAGGTGTAAAAGCAGGGCAGCCGGTAAGCGAAGTTATGCTAAACCTGCCATCCAACATGGATTTGCTGTATGGAAACATGCCGGGTTCGCTTGGTGAAATTTCAGCCCTGTTTCTGTTGCTGGGATTTGCTTATATGGTCTGGAAAAAAGTTATTACCTGGCACATCCCCGTCTTCGTATTGGGAACCATTTTTATTTTCCAGGGAGCCTTGTGGATGCTGAATCCCGAAAACTTTATCGAACCGGTTTTCCACCTGCTGACCGGTGGAGCTATGCTTGGCGCAATTTTTATGGCGACGGATATGGTTACCTCGCCCATGACCGTTAAGGGACAACTGATCTTTGGAGTCGGAATCGGGGTTCTGACAGTTTTAATCAGAAACTTTGGAGCCTACCCGGAAGGAATATCCTTCGCCATCCTGATCATGAATGGATTTACGCCGCTCATTAACGCATATATTAAACCAAAACGATTTGGAGGGACGAAGTAATGGCACAAAAAGAATCGACATTTTTAAACATGACCTTGACCCTGTTTTTGGTTACCTTGATTGCGGCAACGATACTGGGTTTTATTTACGACTTGACCAAAGGTGATATTGCCCTGGCCAAACAAAAAGCACAAAAAGAAGCGATTGAAAGCGTTTTGCCGGCCTTCGACACGCTCGGCGACTCCTATAAAGTACTGCCCGAAGATGCGACTGACAGCCTGGAGTTTTTCCCGGCTTACGATGCCAACCAACAGTTGGTGGGAATTGCAGTAAAAACCTTTACCAAAGATGGTTTTAGCGGACTGATCAGCATTATGGCTGGTTTGGCTCCCGATGGAACAGTTACAGGCTTTGAGGTACTTGAACACAAAGAAACGCCGGGTTTAGGAGCCAAAATGAACACTTGGTTTAAAGATGAAAGCAAACCCGGACAAAACATTATTGGCAAAAGTCCGGCAACAAGTAAATTTGAAGTGAGCAAAGATGGTGGCGATGTGGATGCAATCACCGCTTCAACAATTACCAGCCGCGCCTTTTTAGATGCGATTGTCAGGGCTTACAACACCTACAAAAACAATCCGGATCAGCAGGAAATCAGTACCAATCAATTGAATGAAGGAGGACAGTCATGAATCAAATGAAGAACTTCACCAAAGGATTTATCAAAGAAAACCCGGTTTTCGTCTTATTGCTTGGCATGTGTCCAACACTTGGAGTTACCTCTTCGGCCATCAACGGATTGGGTATGGGTCTGGCAACAACTTTTGTGTTGCTAATGTCAAACATTGTCATTTCAGCCATCAAAAATGTCATCCCCAGCAAAGTTAAAATCCCCAGTTTCATTGTAGTTATTGCCTCGTTGGTAACAGTTGTAGAGCTGGTGATGCAAGCTTACCTGCCAGCCCTTTACAAAAGTCTGGGCTTATTCATTCCGCTGATTGTGGTAAACTGCATTGTACTGGGACGGGCAGAAGCCTTCGCCTCGAAAAACACCCTTGTTTCCTCTGCCATCGATGGCTTGGGAATGGGCTTAGGTTTTGCGTTTGCCTTAACCCTGCTGGGAGCTGCCCGCGAATTTTTGGGTAGTGGAAAAATCTTTGACATCGCAATCTTCCCCGAAGATTATGGCATGTTGCTGTTTGTACTGGCCCCGGGAGCATTTATTGTTCTGGGATACCTGATTGCATTAATCAACCGAATGAATAAAGCATAGGAGGTCTTACCATGGAATATATTATTATCATTATATCGGCTATTTTTGTCAACAACATTGTACTTAACCAATTCCTGGGGATATGCCCGTTTTTGGGTGTTTCCAAGAAAATCTCGACAGCTGTAGGCATGACCGGTGCGGTAACTTTTGTGATGGTTATTGCAACGATTGTAACTTACCTGATTCAGGTATCGATTCTGAACCCGCTGGGTTTACAGTTTCTGCAAACCATTTTCTTCATTCTGGTTATTGCTTCATTGGTACAATTGGTTGAAATTATCCTGAAAAAAGTGAGTCCATCGCTTTACCAGGCCTTGGGCGTTTTCTTGCCACTAATTACGACGAACTGTGCTATTTTAGGTGTGGCAATCCTTACCTATCAGAAAGAATTTAATTTGATGGAAGGCGTGGTTTTTGCCATTGCAAACGCCATTGGATTTGGCTTAGCCTTGGTGCTGTTTGCCGGCCTGCGTGAACACCTCGACCTAATGAACATTCCGAAAGGATTGAAAGGAACACCGATTGCCCTGATTGTTGCCGGCATTTTGGCTATGGCATTCATGGGATTCAGTGGCTTGGTATAACTAACAACCTTTTTCTTACAAAAAAACCTATATTTCAAACTTATGAGCAATTAGAATCCAACAAAACACTTGGAAATAGGTCAAGCAACATCTTACGGGGTGTTGCTTTTTTTGTGTCAATAAGGTGCGAAAAAGCTGCTGTCCGACTTACTCTGCAACAATTCAATCTTCCGGATAAGTTACTCGTGAGATTCGTTCAAGTGCAATTAACCCAGGATTCTCACATCTTATAACCTGCCTAAGGACTTAACAGCCCAACTCTCACTCCAACCATCATTCAAAATAAACTCCCCCAAGATGGTCCCTTTTCAGAAAACGGTCCATTTCCAGGCCGAGGCAAACTGTTTACCACAAAAAAAAGCACCTTCCAACGGAAAGTGCTTTTCAAAAATGTTATTTCAATGCTTATCGAATCCGGTTCAATGAGCGAACCAAATCTTCATCCTTCCGGATGTTACGAATGGCCAGGTAATCGAGAATAATGGCAATTAGAGGAAACACAACAGACAACTTAAAACTGATTTCAGCTCCTTTAAAATCGTAGTAGGTAAAAAAGTAAAACATGCCAAACAGCCCCAACAACAAAATGATGGTAAACGTAAGCACGCGCATCTGCAATACCCTGTTTTTATAAAGAAAGATAGCCACAACATGCAGCACAAGAATAAGCCCGACAAAAAGCATGATCGGAAGTCCGTTGTTTATCAGTTCGTCATTTTTCAGAATACCTTTAATATTGAACAGGTACAACTCGTTGTGTGCCACAATTTCAGCAAATGGAAGAGTAAACAAAGCGCCGATCAAGATAGCGGCAATAAGCATATAAATAGTTTGAATACGTTGAATCATGATTTAATTTTTTTTGACAAAATTACATTTTTGGGCAAATGTGGCAACTCCACGAAAGGAAAAGTTTCATACCAATCGCCTGCGCTCTGCGTAAAGTAAACTTAATCATCCACTTTTACCCGTTTATTGCTTTGCGTATACCAAATATAGCCCGAAACATGGGGATAGCCGCAACGCTTCAGTTCATTTACGTAACTACGCACCTGGTAATGGTATTTATCCAACTCTTTTTCGCCCGATTTATAGTCAACCACAATCACCTCTTTTTCGCCCAGCATAATGCGGTCGGGGCGTTTCACGGCTTCTCCGGTTAACACCGAGCGTTCGTTCAACACGCGATAAGTGCCATCAAACCAGCTTTTCACCTCCGGGTCAGTCACCAGTTCATTCAGCTGTTGGGTCATTTGTTGGGCTTCATCCGCCTGCACAACGCCCTTAAAGACCAACGATTTCACCGCCATATCCACATCATCGGCCGTTGAGATTTTCGCCAGCACTTCATGAAACACCTTTCCCTTGTTAATCTTCGTCGATGCCAGTTCATCCGCAACAAAAAAATGCTCATTGTGCTTTCGCAAATTCAGGTAATCATGAAAATCAGCAAAGCGAAACTGATTCATTTCCAGGCGATTTTCAAACATTTTTCCTTTGGACGTGGAAGGCTTGATAGCGCCCATGGCAAAGCTCATGGTCTCGGCATCGTAATGTTCAGCCAACTGGCAAAACAAGGCTTGATCCTGTGTAAGCGACAAAGCAGCGGCCTTTTCCAAAGCATGAAGCAACACATCAGCCATGTTGCCAAACTTGCCAGTTGTTACTGACCAGGTGAACAAAGCGGTCCGGGCGCGTGTAAAAGCCACGTAAAGCATGTTCAAATTATCGATGTAGTTGCTTATTTTTTCCTGAAAATATTCGCGGAAGAAAATAGACTCCCCCATTCGCTTTTCAAATTTAACAGGCACCAATTCCAGTTGATTAAAGGGCGGCAACTGCGGACGACACCACAGCATGGGCGCGTGTTGCGGCGACACATCAATTTTCCAGTCGCAGAACGGAATAAAAACATAGTTGTACTCCAGCCCTTTCGCTTTATGGATGGTTTGAATCCGAATGGCATCCAGTTCTTCCGAAACGGCAATGGTTTTCTTTTGGCCCTGGTCTTCCCACCAAAGCAGGAAAGCCGCAATATCCGTGGTCCGGCTCTTCATAAAACCCGCCACCTGATCGATAAAAGCCTGCAAATAGGCTAATTCTTCTTTCAGGCTGAAAAGGTTAAACAGCTCGCACACTTTAAAGCTAATTTCCTGAATATTGCGCCCCCCAAGTGTTTCCGAAAAATAAAAGCTGGACAAGAAGTCAGAAAGTTTGTTACTGTCATCCGTCAGCTTTTCGAACCAGTTGATATCATCCGGTTTAACCAGCGCATCAAAACCAAGTGAGAGCTGGTCAGAAGAAGGAAAAGACAAATCGGGCACCCGATGAATAGCCTGAAGCTGATCATACAGCTCATTGTAGTACAAATGATTGGCCAGCGCCAATGCCACCGCATCGTTCGGATCGGCCAACAGCTGAAGCAGAGCGAGCACAAAACCTACGGCCGGTGAGTTTTTCACATAAAGCGACTCGCTGGATAAAATATTGAAATTGTAAGCAGAATCGCCCAGCGCATTTTCCTGCAGCAAGCGATCGGCCACCATCTTGGCTTCGTCCTTTTTACGCACCAATACCGCAATCTCCGAAGCGCTGGCTCCGCTTGACTGAACTTCCTTGATTCTTTCCACCAATTCATCCAGAATCGTCTCCAACAGTTCTTCCTTCTCTTCCTCCTTCGGCTTATCGAAAAACCGCATCCGAATCGCGCCATCGTTTTCCAGCTTGGTATTCGCAATCTCTTGCAAACTTTGTCCGTAAATAGCTTCAATCTGCCCCGACATTTCGTTATCCTTCAGGCGATTGGCTTCCAGCTCCTCATTGATGTTTTGCTGAAACAGATAAGGCATGACCTGAAAAATACTGTTATTGAAGCGAATAATATTACCGGTACTTCGCCAGTTCTTTTGCAAAGTCTCCTCTTCCACCCCATTGCCGGGAAACTGCGCATTCACTTCGCCTGCAAGCAGGTTCCAGTCACCATTTCGCCACCGGTAAATGGCTTGTTTCACATCGCCTACAACCATGCCCAAATGATCTTCTGAAAGAGCGTTTAAAATCAAAGGGCGGAAGTTTCCCCATTGCAAGCCCGAGGTGTCCTGAAACTCATCAATCATGAAGTGGTTGTAAAAAACACCGGTTTTCTCATAGATAAACGGCGTGTCCGAATCATCGATAATGCTTTTCAACAAGGTTCCCGATTCAGAAATCAGCACAACACCTTTCTCCTGCGTTACTTTGCGCACCATGGCTTGCAAGTCAACCAGAATCCCTAAGGTATAAAGTTGGCTCACGATGAGTTTGGCGCTGTTGTATTCGTGCAGTTTTTGAAAGTAAAACTCAACCGCTTCATTTAACAATGATTGCAAAGCAACGGCCGCTTCCATCACATTGGCTTTGTCGTTCTTCTTCGTCCACACTTCCGGATCGTTGGCTGCATCCAGCACCCGGGTGCCGGGCCAGTTATCCAGGTTCAAATCGGTCAGCCGTTGAAATGAACTGCAAGCACCGCTTTTCTTATATTTAAAATCATCCACCGACACGCCATGTTGCTGCATGGTCAGTAAACCAGCCCGCCCAATTCGTTTCAAATTACTTTCAAACTGAAAAATCAGACGATTCAGATCCTTTTGGTACTGCGTGATAAATGCTTTATCATTGATTTTCTCGTGCAGGGTTTGGTTCAGTGCCTTGAAGGTTTCATTGTAAATTTGCACGCCCAACTTCAGAATATCATTTTTCAGGTTCCAGCCACCGCCTTCCCTGATCTTTTCATTGGCAAACTTCTTCAACCATTCCAGTAACTCCGGGTTATCTTCGATGGAAAGCAGCAATTCGTCCACTGCTTCCTCCAGAATCAGGTTGTCTTCCAAATCAACCTGGTACGATGAATTGATGCCCAGCTCGCGGTTAAACGATTTGATAACCCGCTGAAAAAAACTGTCAATCGTGCTGATTGAAAAACGCGAGTAATCGTGCAAAATCCGTTTCAGACTTTTTCGTGCACGTTCAGCAATATCCGGCTCACTCAGCTTCATTTCCTGCTTCAGTAAAGGCAAGTAAGGCGAAGGCTTTTCTTTGGCCAACACATAAAGCTCTTCTATCACCCGTTCTTTCATTTCCGTGGTGGCCTTGTTGGTAAAGGTAACTGCCAAAATGTTTTTGTAGTTCCACTCGTTATCCAGGGCAATCTTCAGGTATTCAAGGGCCAGGCGAAAAGTTTTTCCGGAGCCGGCTGAGGCTTTATAAATTTTGAGTTTCGACATGCTTATTTTCGAAAAAGTTAACTGAAAGTATGTGTTAAACAAAAGTACAATAATATTGCGATCCGACTCAAGCAAGCAGCAAATAGTCATTGCTTCAAACCAGATTCAACTACAGCAAAATCCTGTTTTCTTTCAGCTGCCGGCCATTCAAAGTTTGAAAAGCCCTTTGGCAATTGTACATTTGCAGGAAGCTCAAATTCAACACGCATGGTACTTCAAGTTTTATTAGGATTTTCCATCATCCTCCAGTTTTTTGCGGCAGGGGTTGCCATCAAGCTCACCCGCGTCACTAAATTCAATTTCTCCTGGATTTTGCTGACCGTTGGCTTCATCGTCATGGCCATCAGCCGCATGGTTGAATTCCTGCCCTTCATCAGCAATTTTGAACCTCAAGAGCTGGGTGAAGTCGTCATTTGGTTTGGCGTGGTTATTTCCCTCACCTTTGCCATTGGCGTTTTCATGATTCAGCGGATTTTTAAATACATGAAACGCGTAGAAGATTCGCGCCGCCTGATGGAAAAGATGTTTCTGAATGCCATCATTCAAACCGAAGAAAAAGAACGAAAGCGCTTTGCCAAAGACCTGCACGATGGTCTGGGGCCTTTGCTGTCGACAGTAAAAATGTCCATTTCATCGCTCGCTCAGCTGGAACACGACCAGGCTTCGCGGGAAATTGTATCGAACACCGAAATGGTCATCAATGAAGCCATGAAATCGCTTAAAGAAATTTCGGATAACCTGAGTCCGCATGTCCTCAACAACTTTGGCCTGCTGCGTGCTTTGCGCAATTTCACCAACAAGATCAATGCAACCAAAGCTATTCGCATTCACCTGAGTTCGAACATTACAAACGAGCGGTTTTCCAACAACATTGAGGTAGTGCTCTACCGGGTGGTATGCGAGCTGATTAACAATACCATTAAGCACGCCAAAGCCAAAAATATACGCATAAACCTTCAGCACATCGAGCAGGAGCTTGTCATCACCTATAAGGACGATGGCATTGGGTTCAACAAAAAACAACTGGAGAAGCAGCCTTCAACGGGAGGAATGGGCTTATCCAATATTTACTCGCGCATCAATTCGCTGAAAGGTGAACTGCATATTGAAAGTAAACCTCACCAAGGTACCCGTGTCAACATCAAAGTAAAAATAGATAAGGATGAATAAACCCAACTACCATATCATGCTGGTCGACGACCACACCTTATTTCGCAATGGCTTGCGAATTTTGCTAAACAACCTGAACGAGTACACCGTAAGCGGAGAAGCTGCTAACGGGCAGGAATTTCTGGACTTGCTGGAAACACAAACCCCTGACCTGGTGCTGCTGGACATTGACATGCCGGTAATGGATGGTATTGAGGCTGCCAGCCGGGCCATCAAAAAGAATCCCGACCTGAAGATTATTACCCTTTCGATGTATGGGGAAGAGGATTATTACTACAAAATGGTTGATGCCGGAGTTAAAGGTTTTTTGCTGAAGGATTCAGATATTCAGGAAGTCAAACAGGCACTGGAAACGGTAGCAGAAGGGGGTACTTATTTTTCTTCCGAACTCCTGCAGAATCTGGTCAGCAGCCTGCGATCCAAGTCTCAACATCATGAAAAACAGAATGTATTATCCGAACGGGAAACCGAAATTCTGATTCTCATTTGCCAGGGATTTTCAAACCAGGAAATTGCCGATCAGCTATTCATTTCCAAGCGAACGGTTGACAAACACCGCTCCAATATTCTGGAGAAAAGTGAGAGTAAAAATACCGCTCAACTGGTGATGTATGCCATTAAAAACCAATTGGTCGAAATTTGAGACAGGCAAAAAAAGGATCTGTTAAGCCAAACTTTAACTGATCAGCCGTTCGATCCGTGCATCCAACTGTGCCTGATCTTTTGTAAAACTGGCCAGCCCGGCCAGATTCAGCAAGGTATCAACAGCCAGTTCGCCAGACTTTATTCTTGAAGCCCATCGCTCGTGAACCGGAATCTTGCCGTCACTGGCAATATCCTCCAGATCCTCATCACTTAAATACGGGAACAGATCTCGGAAGCCGGCATCATGCACTCGCTGAATCAATTCATTGCCATCCTGAGGGAGGTTGGCACCAAGGTCCAGGGCCAGCGCAAGTTCCTCTTCCGAAACATGCCACAGCTTCGAAATCAAAGGCTCATCTTCCGGCGAATTTAAGTGAACGGGGTAATCAGCATCAAGCCTGGAGCTGAAGTTCCCCTTCAGGCTTGCTTTTCCTGCTGCGGCTACCTGAGTTGGCATGGTAAATACATCCACTCCGGCCAAATCTTCCAGTTGGCTGGCACTGCGCAAGCTGGCCGCAATCAGCTTGGTGGGAACCTTATTTTTTGAAGTCAGTTTGGTCACCCAACGCTGGGTTTCAAGAACGGCCTTTTCCCCTGCTCCGGAACCATCTCCAAGCCCATTGTCTTTAATGTAAGCCCCCAGGCGCCCCAGGAAAACATTCAGGTAATTGGGTTTTGTAATTGACGCCACCAAAACATTCTGGCGAGCACTAAATTCAAGCGTAAAATTGATTTTTACGCCTAAATCCCGCAACTTGCGCGCAGCAAGCATTCCCGAAGCCGTATAGGGAACCTTGACAATAAACTGCTCAGGACAAAGTTCGAAATAGCGCAACCCATAATCTACCGTAGCCTCCATATTGTGGGCTGTATTGGTGTGCAGTTCAACACTGACAAATCCCCCAAACTTTTTAGCCAGCCTCAAGCCGTGCCTGGCGTTTACGATAAAGGCTATTTCCATGATCTGCTCCCGGATAGGTAAATCTTGAACAATTGCTTTCGCCTGACCGATCAGTTCGTCATAAATTCCTTTCTGAATTTCTTTATTAATTAAGGTGTTATTGGTGGTTAAGGCCGTCATTTCGGAGGTCCAGTTTTTATTCGCTTCATCGATATCCCCCGTGTCCAGCCACAGTTCGGTACCGGTATTTTTCAGGCTTTGCCAAAAGGGATCAGGTGTTGCTGCAGCAACAGGCTCATTAACTTCACTTAATACAAATTCTTTGATCTTTGTTTTCAGTTTAGCATCCATAGTCGGTTATTTAAAGATTGAACAAATCAGAACCTCAACAACCAAATATACCTAATTTATTTATATTGTTATATTTAGACCGTCCTTTTCTACCAACTACTGATTACAGAAAACGCAGAGCAAGACTGAGTGCCTGGCTGCCGTAAAAACCGCCAAACAAATAATAATGATTCAACACATGATAAAGTTGGTATAGTTCGATCCGTTCTTCCCAACCGGGATTTAAAGGAAACTCATTTTGATAAGCGCTCCAACATGTTCGTGAGAATCCGCCAAACATGGTCATCATGGAAAGTTCCATTTCGCGGTCGGCATAATAGGCTGCCGGATCAATCAAGGCTGGCCCCTGCGAAGTATAAAGGTAATTGCCTGACCACAGGTCGCCATGAATCAGCGACGGAGTAGTATCAGCAGGGATAAGCTCCGGCAAGCGCGCCACCAGTTTTTCATAGGTGTTTCTTTCTTTGGAAGCGAGTGCCCGATGCTGGCTGATCTTTTCAACCAGGTAAAGAATGCGCTGAGATCCAAAGAAAGCAATCCAATCGCTGTTCCACCGGTTATCCTGTTCGGTGGCGCCACAGTAATTGTTATGCGAAAATCCAAACGCCTTATTTGTTTTTCGATGCAGTCGGGCCAGGCCCATGCCCAACTTTTCATCTTCGGAAGGAGCATGCCCGGGCATTAAATAATCCATCAGTAAATAGCCGGGAAGCTGACCGGCTTCATGAGCCAGAACAACCTTGGGGATGAGCAGGTCTGATTGGTCGGCTTCGCCGAGTGCTTGTAGAGATTCCGCTTCACGAGTAAACAAGTCAGCCGGCGTATTGGCATTCCATTTCAGAAAGAAATTTCCGTGGTTGGTTTCCAGCTTAATACTGGTACTGATACATCCTCCTCCAACTGCTTTTTGGTTAGTAATCACCAAATTCTGACTAAAGCTCGTGCGATAATTATCAATGATGTGCCTGAGAATTTTTTGCTCCATGCAAACAAATTTCAGCATAATAAAAAAAAGTAGCAAACCCGCTTCCTGAAAAAGCTGATTGGCTACTTTTGTATTCTCTTGTAAGCTTAGCTATTAAGCTTCTGTCTCAGTCTCGGGTGTTTCGTCCGCTTCTGTTTCTTCGTCAAAGTTCAGCAATTCTTTGCTCTGCAGCAAGTTGTACCATTGAATGACTTTTTTCATATCCGAAACATAAACGCGATCCTGATCATAGTCAGGAAGAATTTCTCCGAAATACGTTTTCAGCTCATTCCCTGAACTCACTTTAGCTACTTCGCCAGCATTTTCCTTTTCAGAAATACTTTTAAGAACTTCTTTCAAAGGCACTTCTCCTGTTTCAGTAAAGATAGCGATATCTTCCAACGCACTAATCTTCGATGTAGAATAAGCTGGCATTCTTTTCCCAGTCACCAAAGATTCAACGATAATACTGTTTTTTGCTTCAGCCACCAGTTTAAAGAGTCCTGGTTGGCCTGATATAGACATAATTCCTTTCAACATAAATTCAAATTTTAATCTCGGCGAATATACTATTTTCCATGGATTCAGCCTAAACAACGCGAACAGAATTACAGGTGAATCAGGCTGGACTTAGTGCTTTCTACTCCAAATATTTGCGATACAGATTAGCCGATTTTGGATCTTCGAACCGGGTATAAATATTGACCAAATAAGCGGCATAGCGTGAATTTTGATCCATTTCCCACAAAGGCTTAAAGTAGGACAACGATTTCTGAAAGTCGGCCGTTACCGTTTTCAGCGCCTGGGTGAGTTTGATGTGCTGCACCCGCGTATGGTTCTCTTCGTATTTCTTCATCTCGCTCTGGTACCGGTTTTCTGCCTGGTTGTAGTACTTTATTCCCAGCCATTCCAAGGCGGCTACATGCTTCGGATTGAGTGCCAGAATTTCCTCTGCAACAGAGTCACAAACAGCTTCATTCTTTAATTTCTTCTGAATGGAAAAATACGGATCGAGGTATTTTTCTTGCTGACGATCTTCCACTCTCAAAGATGGCCATAAGGCCAAAGCCTTTTCACGCTCATTAATCTCACTGTAGATTTCAAATAAGCGTGCATTCACCTTTTTCAGTTCAGGCTGATCGGAATAATTGGCCTGAAAAAACTCCAGTGCTGCCAGCTCTTTGGACAGGTTCTTCTTTTGTTCGTAAAGAGCCGCCAGGTTCAGGTACATGTCCGAATCGGAATAATTAAGCGACTGGGCCTGCTCCAGCCAATTCAAAGCCAGTTGGGATTGATTGGCCTGCGTAGCCATTTTCGCAGCTTCGGCATAATAGGCCGGGGGAACCTCATTTCCTTCAAGCAATTGCTGTTCAAAATACAACCGCCAGTTTTCGGTTGCCGCCTCAAAATTTCCTGCTGCAACAGCCTGCTGTGCCATATTCCGGTAAGATGTGGTTACTTTTGGCGCCCCGCAACCACCTGCCATTAGCGCAATCATTACAATTAAAATACCTGATCTTGATTTCATAGTTTTCTCTTTGTTTTTCCAACGTCATTATTAACACAAATGTTATACCCGCCAATCAACTCAAGTACTTATCATGAAATAACAACTCAATAATTATGGCCCGTTCTGCAACGCTTCAAAATTGCAAACAAGGCACTTATTAGTATAAAAGAAAGGTCATTTCTGTATGTTGAAATGACCTTCCCAGGTTTATATTTTGATTGATAAAACGATTAAACCTGTTTGAAGAAATCGTTTCCTTTGTCATCAACAATGATGAAGGCCGGGAAATTTTCCACACGGATTTTGCGGATGGCTTCCATACCCAATTCTTCGAAATCAACAACCTCAACGGACTTAATGTTCGTTTTAGCTAAAATAGCAGCCGGGCCTCCAATTGACCCCAGGTAAAAACCACCGTATTTCTGGCAAGCGTCAGTCACCTGCTGCGAGCGGTTTCCTTTAGCCAGCATAATCATAGAACCACCTAAACTCTGGAACAGATCAACATAAGGGTCCATACGTCCGGCCGTTGTAGGGCCAAAGCTTCCGGAAGGCATACCTGCCGGAGTTTTTGCAGGACCTGCATAGTAAACCGGATGTTTTTTGAAGTAATCAGGCAATTCTTTTCCTTCGTCAACCATTTGTTTCAAACGAGCATGCGCCATATCGCGGGCAACAATCAGTGTTCCTTTCAAGTTCAAACGCATTTTGGTCGGGTATTTGCTCAACTCAGCCAATACTTCTTCCATCGGACGATCCAGATCGATATCAACAGCTGGTGCCAATTCAGGAGCTTGCTCAGGCAAATACTTCGCCGGATCTTTCTCCAGTTGCTCTACAAAAATACCTTCTTCTGTAATTTTTGCTTTGATATTGCGGTCGGCGCTACAGCTTACGCCCAGCCCTACCGGACAAGATGCAGCATGACGTGGCAAACGAATCACCCGTACATCATGTACGAAGTATTTTCCACCAAACTGAGCACCAATGGCGCTATCCTGGCAAATCTTTTGTATTTTTTCTTCCCACTCCAAGTCGCGGAAAGCCTGTCCGCCCTCATTTCCTTCTGTTGGCAAATGGTCATAGTATCCGGCTGATGCTTTTTTCACCGTAGCCAGCGTTGCTTCAGCCGAAGTACCGCCAATAACCAAAGCCAAGTGGTATGGAGGACAAGCAGAAGTTCCAAGGTCTTTAATTTTTTCCTGAACAAATTTGGTCAGGTTCTCTTCGTTCAACAATGATTTGGTTTGCTGATACAGGAAGGTTTTGTTACCTGAACCACCACCTTTAGTTACAAACAAGAATTCGTATTGATTGCCTTGTTCGGCATAGATGTCAATTTGAGCCGGCAGGTTGTTGCCTGTATTTTTTTCCTCGAACATTGAAAAAGGAACCACTTGCGAATAGCGTAAGTTGCGGTCCTGGTAAGTGTCATAAATCCCTTTCGATAAGAACTCAGCATCAGATGCACCTGTGTAAACATCTTCTCCTTTTTTAGCCACAACAATGGCAGTACCTGTATCCTGGCAGGTTGGCAATTCACCTTCCGCTGCCACCACCTGGTTCATCAACATGGTGTGTGCCACAAAACGGTCGTTATCCGAAGCTTCTTCATCACTTAAAATGTGCTTCAGCTTTTCCAGGTGTGTTGGTCTTAAGTAGAAAGAAACATCAGCAAAAGCTTCCTTTGCCAGGTATTCCAGTCCTTTCGGATCAACTTTCAGGACTTTCCGGCCATCAACTTCCACCGTTGACACGTAATCCGTCGTCAACAAGCGATAAGGTGTGGTGTCTTTTAAAATTGGAAATGGTTTTTGATACTTGAAATCTGCCATAGCTTTATGTTATTGAAAAGATTATATAATAATTTTGGTTTTTTTATTATGTTTTAAGGAAACGTGTTCCAAATCGAACAAATATAGGGATATTCGAAAAATGAGACACGCAAATTAACCAATTTCGCCTCGAAAAAGAAATTCTTCACAAAGCCTTCACACACCTTTCCTAAGGGCGTTTTGGATGTAAGTCATCATTTTTTCATCGTAGGCTTTCATTAAGGCTCTTACAGCCTGATTCATGGGATCAAATTTTTGTTCACCAATTGAGGCAATGGGCAAAACTTTGGTTGAAGTACCCGTTAAAAAAGCAGCATCATAATCAGCAAGCGTATCCATTGGAATGGTTTGTTCTACGCATGAAAAATTCAACTCGCCAAGGCATTCAAGCACCTTTTGCCGGGTGATTCCGGAGAGCACAAACTCCGAGCGGGGTGTGTAAAAACGATCGCCCTTTACAAAAAAGAGGTTGGTACGACTTCCTTCCAGCACCTGCTTTTCTACATTGACCAGGATGACCTCAAAAAGCTGATGTTCCTGAATAGCTTGGTTGGCAGTGTTGCGTAAACTTTGCTGCACCGTTTTGGCTTTGGGTAGCACGCGTTCTGCCAACATGCAGTCCGTTTTCACCCCGTATAAATAAGCCTCAGCAGCTGGATAAACATGAGGAATAAAATAAAAGAACGCGGCTTGTTTTCCGTCTCCATACTGAATTAAAACCTTGATGTTGCCCACCGCCAAATCATTGGCTTGAACCAAGTTTCTGATTTCCCGGGCAAAATCTGTTTCCGTCATTGCTAAAGGAATACCAGCCAATTGGGCCGAATGTACCAGGCGGGCATAATGCTCTTCCAGAAACAAGCCCACCGAATCCATTACCCGAAGCACTTCATAAATCAGGATGGCATCCGTGGTCAATACTTCTACTACTCCAACCGGAAAAAGACGATCATCTTTTATAAAATAGGTTCCTGTACAATCAATCATGGCTTAATTTTTTCAAATCCAGGTTTATACCTGCAAAACTATAATCAAATATCATCTACACGAAGACTAGCAGCTTGCTCAATTCGTGAATGGTCTCCCCTGCTCATGCCAGCAAAACTATGAGGTTACCTTAAACACCACTCAGGCTACTGGCATAATTCAACATGGCAAGCACTTCGTTCTTGTAGCGCCGCCCTATCGGGAGTTCTACTCCGGCAATTTCCAGCGAGGTATTGGTGTAAGCATCCACATGACTTGTGCAGATTACATAGGATTTATGAATGCGCAGAAAAAACTGCGAAGGCAGCTTCTCAGCCACCTGATTCAGGCCCATCTTCGTAATCACTTTTCGTTGCTTGGTATGAATCTGAATGTACTCACCCAGGCCTTCAATGTAAAGAATATCACACAACGGCACTTTGACCTCCTTTTTGTTTTCGCGAACAAAAATAAAAGGGCGTCCGGCCTGAAAGTCGGCTTGAAAGGAAGTACTTAGCTGCAGGTATTTGTTTACTGCCCGCATAAAACGATCAAACCGGATTGGCTTCAGCAGGTAGTCCACCACCTCCAGCTCAAAGCCTTCCATAGCGTACTCGCGGTGCGCCGTGGTTACAATGACTTTGGGCGGATGGTGAAGTGACTTCAAAAGTTGGATTCCGGATTGTCGCGGTAATTCGATATCCAAAAACATCAAATCAACCGGAATTTCTCGTAACAGCTCTGCAGCTTCTTCAGCAGAAGCACATTGCGCCACAATATCCAAAGAATCGAACTTTTGAGCATGCCTGTAAATTAATTCACGAGCCAATGGTTCATCGTCCACAATCAGGCATTTGTTTCTCATTGTTTTCTGTTTTAATGCATTCAAAAATAGAAGGATAGTTGCTTAGCCGGTTGTTTTTGGTGTTGAATAAACGTGTCGTCAAAAACGGAAACGCTACGTTTATAATAGACCTTTTTCTTGTCCTTTTGTTACACTTTTTCGGCAAGAAATTCGAAATAAACCAGCTTTAAACAGAAAACAGAACGAGAAACGAGCGGAATTATTTAACCGCTATGGTCTCTATTTCAACGAGCACACCCAGCGGAAGCTCTCTGACAGCAAAGGCCGCACGTGCCGGTGGATTTTCAGCATAATATTTTCCATACACCTCATTCATCGCCTTGAAATTGGCCATGTCGCTCAGCAGGCAAGTTGACTTAACAACATCGCCGTAGGTATAACCGGCTGCTTCCAAAATGGCTCCAATGTTTTTCATCACCTGCTCAGTTTGCTCGGCAATGCCACCTTCTACCACAGTTGCCGTCGCCGGATCAAGTGGCACTTGGCCTGAAACATACAGCGTTCCGTTAACTTCTACGGCCTGACTGTAAGGCCCAATCGCTGCAGGGGCATTTGTTGTTGAAATTATTCGTTTCATGATTCAATCGTATTTGGGGTTAAAAATTCTTCTTCTTTCATTTCGCTTTTAGCACCAATCTGCCTTTGAGAAGCAAATCCATTTGTGCCAATGCTGAAATTAGTCTTACAAAGAAACTAATTTTGATTTATTTATTTCCGGAAGGCTACTTCGCTCGAAAAAATTATACGCTTAGGCAAGAAGTATCCAGCCCAGGCTCGTTTCATCCAAACTTGTTTTCGTATTTTTAGGCCAAATTTTGAAAATATGGCAACTGAATCCATCCAACAGAGAATTCAACAACTTCGGCAGGAACTCGAAGAACACAACTATAAGTATTATGTCCTTTCCTCACCCGTAATCAGCGATTATGATTTTGATATGAAGCTGAAAGAACTGGAACAGCTGGAACAGGAACATCCCGAGTTTCAGGATCCCAACAGCCCAACACAACGTGTGGGCAGCGACAGCAACCAGGAATTTACCCAGGTTGCTCATAAGTACCCCATGCTGTCTTTAAGCAACTCATACTCGAAAGAAGAATTGCTGGAGTTTGACAACCGCATTCGTAAACTGATTGGCGATGAGTTTGACTATGCCTGTGAGCTGAAATTTGACGGTGCCTCACTCAGTTTGCTCTACGAAAATGGGCAATTGGTGCGGGCTGTAACCCGGGGTGATGGCGAAAAAGGAGATGATGTTACCGCCAATGCCCGAACCATCCGAAGCATTCCCTTAACGCTTAAAGGAAAATCGTACCCTGAATCGTTCGAAATTCGCGGAGAAGTGGTACTTCCCTTTCAGGTGTTTGCCGAACTAAATAAAGCACGGGAAGAAACCGGAGAACAGTTGTACGCCAATCCTAGAAACACGGCTTCCGGTTCGTTAAAAATGCAAAACTCATCCGAAGTAGCTAAACGAAAGTTGGATGCCTATTTCTATTATTTGCTGGGAGAAAACCTGCCCGAAGACGGACACTACGAAACCCTGCAGGAAGCCAGAAAATGGGGGTTTAAGATTTCAGAACATACCCGCAAGTGCAGCAGCATGAACGAAGTGCTGGAGTATATCAGCTACTGGGATACGGCTCGTTTCGATCTTCCGGTAGCTACTGACGGCATCGTTATTAAGGTTAACTCACGTCGTTTGCAAAACAACCTGGGTTTCACAGCCAAATCGCCACGCTGGGCCATCGCCTATAAATTTACGGCTGAGCAGGTCAGCACCCGGCTTGAGTCTGTTAGCTACCAAGTAGGGCGTACCGGCGCTGTTACCCCGGTGGCAAACCTCAGTCCGGTGTTGCTGGCAGGCACCACCGTTAAGCGAGCCTCACTACACAACGCCGATATTATTGAAAAACTGGACTTACACCTTGAGGATATCGTTTTTGTTGAAAAAGGAGGTGAAATCATTCCTAAAATCGTAGGCGTTGACCAATCGGCCCGAAAGCCAGAAGCTCAAAAGATTCAGTTCATCGAAGCCTGCCCGGAGTGCCATACCCCGCTGGTTCGTCGCGACGGCGAAGCGGCACACTATTGCCCCAATGAAACCGGATGTGCGCCACAAATCAAAGGAAAAATTGAACATTTCATCAGCCGCAAGGCAATGGATATTGATGGACTGGGTCAGGAAACCATTGAGCTCCTTTTCAATCAAGGGCTTATCGGCAACAGTGCTGACTTGTACCAACTTGAAGTCGGGCAACTCGCTACCCTCGAACGCATGGGCGAAAAATCAGCCAATCGTATTTTAAAGAGCCTGGAGCAGTCCAGGGAAATTCCCTTCGAGCGGGTTCTTTTTGCACTGGGAATCCGATTTGTGGGTGAAACGGTAGCCAAAAAGCTGGCCAACAAACTGGTGGACATCGACACCATTGCCAACTCAAGCTATGAACAACTGGTTGAAATTGATGAAATTGGTGGCAAAATAGCTGAAAGCATCCGTTTGTATTTCGAAAACGAATCAAACCAGCAACTCATCGCAAAGCTCAAAGCTCAAGGGCTTCAATTCAAGTTACATGAAAGTAGTTTGGAAGGACGAACCAACAAATTGGAAGGACTGAGTATAGTTATATCAGGAACCTTCGAAAAACATTCGCGTGACGAGCTGAAAAAATTGATTGAACAGCACGGTGGCAAAAACGTGGGCTCCATCTCCAAAAATACGTCTTACCTTCTAGGAGGTAGCAATGTAGGCCCATCTAAAATTCAGAAAGTTGAAAAACTAGGCATTCCAATTCTTTCAGAAGATGAATTTTTGGCCCTGATTAACTGATTTTGAGACAGGCTGGAAAAGTTAAAAGAAAGGCAAGCAGAACGAGCAAACTTTTATCAAACAAGTTTTTACATTTGGTTTGCTCCGACTCGTTGTATCAAAAACAAATTGTTATTTTTGCCTCAGGCTATGAGTATAAAAAATCAATTCATCACCTGGTCATTAAAACGTAAGCAAAAACAGCTAAAGCGAACCATTCGGTTCCTTAATCTGAAGCAGGTTAAAACAGCTGGCATTCTTTGGAAGTCGGATGATGCTAAGGCGTTTAAACAGCTCAACGAGCA
The DNA here is from genome assembly GCF_947495665.1 of uncultured Sunxiuqinia sp. Lineage (GTDB taxonomy): Bacteria > Bacteroidota > Bacteroidia > Bacteroidales > Prolixibacteraceae > Sunxiuqinia > Sunxiuqinia rutila. The sequence continues at coordinate 294,984 of NZ_CANLZV010000003.1, read as the reverse complement.
ACTCAACGAGCTTGGCATTTCAGTTAGCAATTTGTGCTTTTCAAACCAGCCAGGATCCGTTGGTGGTGAAGTGTTTTTTTGTCCGGAAGATTTCTCCCTGTTTGGCAAAATCAAAAAACCGGAAATTGGTCGCTTTATAGACCAGCCTTTTGATTTGCTGTTAGATATCAGCCTATGCCCTGGGATTGAAATGCAGTACTTACGATGCTTGTCTCGAGCCCGTTTCAAAGCTGGGTGGAGCCATGCAGAACCCAATTACTTTGATTTGAGCATTGACATTCAAGACCGTAAAGACCCCAGCTACCTGGCCGAACAGCTAATTTTTTATTTAAATGAACTAAATAAACCATCATTGGTTAAGCAAGAAGTATAAAGTAATCTATAATAAACATAACATGACACACCCGTTTAAAGGAGCCGGAGTTGCTTTGGTAACTCCTTTTAAAGAAGATTCATCCATTGATTTCAACAGACTTGAAGACCTTGTGGAAGATCAGATTAGCAATGGCATGGACTACCTGGTGGCTCTCGGAACAACTGCCGAAACACCCACCTTGTCGTTACAGGAACAAAAAGAAGTGGTTGACTGCATCAAATCCAAAACAAACAAACGGGTTCCACTGGTTCTGGGCATGGGCGGCAACGACCCATACAAAATTATGCAAACCATTCAGCAAACAGATTTCACCGGTATTGACGGAATTCTGAGTGTGACCCCTTACTATAACAAACCCTTGCAAAAAGGATTAATTGAGCACTTCAAACTGGTTTGCAAAACCAGCCCCGTGCCCGTCATCCTGTACAATGTACCTTCGCGTACCGGTGTAAACATGGATGGAAAGACAACGGTTGAAATTGCGAAAACCTGTCCCAACGCCATCGCCATCAAAGAAGCTTCCGGTATTTCATCGCAAGTTTCGCGCATGGTTAAGTACGCCCCCGAAACGTTCGGAGTTATTTCAGGCGACGATGTTTTGGCATTGCCCACCATTGCCGTAGGAGGCATTGGCGTTATTTCGGTTATTGCCAACGTGCTGCCCGGAAAACTCAGCCAACTCATTCACTTGGCCAATAATGGCCAGTTTGCTGAGGCCCGCGAACTGCACTTGCAAATGCTTGATTTATTTAAACTTTTGTTCCGCGAGGGCAATCCTGGCGGCGTAAAAGCAGCCATGGAAATTACTGGTAAGCTTAAAAACATTGTTCGTTTGCCGCTTGTTCCGGTCAGCAAAAAACTCTATACTGAAATTGAAACTGAACTGAAGAAATTGCTTTAAGAAAAGCATCCCATATTCAAAAAAGACTCGTCCATGTGGCGAGTCTTTTTTGTTTGCAAAAGCTATTGGCATTGGCAGGGTCTCTCTTCAAAAAAATGAAGCCTAATCGTAATCAAAATTCCAATTTTTTAATGAACTTTGGACAACATGAAATCCTATAAGCTCCATCAGAATGATCAAGTCGTACACAGCTGGGAAGAGTTGTGTGAAGAAGTTTACCATGACTCGTGGAAACCACACTTGAGCCGTTATCGTTCCGACTATGCCTTTCGGGGCCTTTCCGATTCAAACTATGAGCTAAAAAACAGCTTTCTTCGTAATTGCGGTCACCGCCCCGAGCTGGAGTACCACTTGCTGCGCAATTTTCGAAAATACAGCTTGTCCAAAGACGCACAGCTCAGCGCTTCGTTTTGGCGCTCGCTGGTGATGGCGCAACACCATGGCCTCCCCACCCGACTGCTCGACTGGACCTATTCGCCATTTATTGCCATGCATTTTGCCACCGCCAACACCGAAAAATTCGACCTCGACGGCGTAATCTGGAAAGTGGATTTTGTAAAAGTAAACCAGATGGTTTCGGAGCCGCTGAACCACTTGCTGTGCGAAGAAAAGTGTAATGCCTTTACTGTTGAAATGCTGGAAGAAAGCATCATGTCCCTATCCGACTTTGACAAGAAGATGGATAAAGAACAAGTCATTTTCTTTGAACCCCCTTCCATCGATCAACGCATTGTCAACCAATACGCTTTTTTTTCGGTCATGAGCCAATCGACCAGCATCCTGGATGAATGGCTGGTAAACCACCCCGAACTCTACCGACGCATCATTATTCCGAAGGAATTAAAATGGGAAGTACGCGACAAGTTGGATCAGGCAAATATTACCGAACGGGTGCTATTCCCTGGGCTTGACGGATTGGCCACTTGGCTAAAACGGCATTATAAACCCGTTCCAAATGATGGAATGGAGGATTAAATTCGAACCCCGGCCTTACAAATATTTTTTCAGACTTTGGCTAAAAGCACTGTTCTCGTTGGAGAGTGCTTTCCTGTAGTGAGGCTTTAATTCTTCGGGCCCGTTTTCAACCAAATAGGAATACGAGGTGAAATTGAGCAAATCCAAATCGTTATAATCATTGCCTATTCCAAAGGTCATGTCATGCTGAATTTGCTTCTGTTCACACAAAAACTTCACAGCATTGCCTTTCGATACATCTTTGTGAAAAATTTCCATCCAAATATAACCAGTCTCCAAGGGCGAACTGGTGCGCACCACTTTAATATCGTCAAACTGGGCTTCAAGTTGTTGCTTGGCTTCTAGAAACGCTTCCAAATCATTCGGGAAAATAACCAAAAACTGGCAGGCATCGCTATCCAGCTGTTGATTGACAGGAAGCTCTTCAGAAACTGAATTATGGAAATCGAAATAACGTTCAAACTCTTCACACGCTTGACTTCCGCGGTAAAACCAACAACGAAAGTTTTCAGGAACTGCACGAAAAAGGTGAAAGTTCATGTCACGATCAATCAAAAAACGAACAATACCTTCAGTGGTCTCACGCTTTAAGTTCTGCCGAAAGACCAGCTCCCGGTTTTTCCAGTCATAAATACCGGCTCCGGAAGAGAAAGCCACATAGTCGAAAGGCAAATGGTCGGGCAGCACTTCAAGCACTTTCTTGAAGTTACGGCCGGTAGCAACCACGCGCAATACTTCTCGTTCACCCAACACCTGCAGCATTTGAATATCTTCGTCACTGATCGACTTGTCATCTTTCAAAAATGTGCCATCCAAATCGGTGGCCACCAATCGAATATTTTTCATCATTTCAATCCAATAATTGATAACTACTCATTTGTACCGGGGCATTTAACGATGGTAAAACTTTTTCCAGCAAAATCCCCTCTGTCGCTCGTCCATTGTGTCCAAAGGTGGCGCGCACGCCCAAGGCAATGAACTGCACGGCCCGATCAAGCGCTATCGGCAAACTGTCGCCCTGCAGCAACGAACCAACCATAACACTGGCAAAGGCATCGCCGGTTCCCGGATAATGAGCCGGGATGTAATCGCAACTCACCCTCCAAAACCGGTTGTCTGTTTGATTAAATGCCACAACCGAAGTATTGTTATTTTTCATTTGGTCGGGGACACTGGTGATTATGACTTTATTGGGGCCCATTTCGGCCAGTCGCCGGGCCCATTGCTTAATCTCCGACAACTCAATTTCCGGTTGATGCACTTCGCCAAGTAAAAATGCCGCTTCAGTCAGGTTTGGCGTAATCACATCAGCCAAAGTCACCAGCTCTTTCATTTTATCCACCATAGCCGGTGTGTAAGCCGAATAAAGCGCACCATTGTCACCCAGCACCGGATCAACAACAACCAGCGGTTGATTGCCCGAAAAATCATGGATAAACTGCTTGACGGTATCCACCTGTCCGGCGGATCCCAGATAGCCTGAATAAATGGCATCAAAATCAAGATTCAAACGTTTCCAGTGATCGATCATGGGCTGCAGCTCATCGGTCAGATCAATGGCGTGCAAATCCTTGTAAGCACTGTGCGATGACAAAACAGCCGTAGGTAATGGACAAACCTGAATTCCCATGGAAGAAAGGATCGGAATGACCACCGTTAAGGAGGCGCGACCGAAACCACTTAAATCATGAATTGCTGCTACCCTTGGAACTGAATTTCTCATTACTGGTTGGCTTACATTTATCTGATTATAATCTTTTCATTCTAAACAATTGACAGGCAAAAAAGATGAGGATGCAACGATTTCACAAAACCTCTGCTGCCTGTTTCAATCGTATCTCAATTTAGTTGACTTCAACAATGGTGATTCCGGCACCTCCAAACTGGACGTGCTCATCACGATAGGATCGGACAACAGGATCGGCTCCCAGAAAGTTACGGATCATTTCCCGAAGAATACCGTTTCCTTTCCCATGCAAAATGCGAAGCTCATGAACATCCAGCATAATTGCCTCATCTAAAAACGCCTGGATATTGGTGATCGCTTCTTCGGCCCGCTGGCCGCGAACATCAATTTCAGGTTTGAAGGTATTTCGCTTTTCCGACAGTTTTCGGTGGACATTGGGCAGGGTTCTGTTGGTGCCGCGCAATTCTTTCTTTGCTTCATTATTACTCACCTTCTGCAGCTTTTTGCGGCTAACCGAGGTTCGCAACTGTCCAAAGGCTACCACCACATTCTTATCGCCTATTTCCAGAATTTCGCCTATGCTGTTTTGCCCTTCAATCTTCACTTTATCGCCAGGCGCCAGCTCTTCCTTTGCTCTTTTTGGCGTTACTTTCGGTTTCTCCTTCTGCTCCGGACGACGTTGGTTGCGACGATTTTCCTTATCCTTCAGCTTCTGAATCTTTTTGTTGATCCATTCGTCGTTTTCTTCTTCCGGCTCTTCCACCGCTTCCTTAAAGGTTGCTAACTGCTTTCGAATGGCTTTGGTTTTTTCCTTTTCAGCCTGGCTTTCCCGGATTTCACGAATGGTATTTTCCACTTTCTTGTTAGCTTCAGCCAATACACGAGCAGCTTCTTCTTTAGCTTCAGCAATAATTTGCTTGCGCTGTTTTCCCAGTTCGCTCAGATCCAACTCATATTTTTCGGCCAGTTCATCCAAACTGCGCTCCACCTTTCGGATACGCATACGCTTGGACTCCCAATAGCGCTTATCGCGCACAATGTCGCGCAGGTGCTTATCAAAATTGATGTGGTCCTTCCCCACTTTTTCGGTCGCTTCCTGCAAGATTGACTCCGGCATCCCGATTTTACGGGCAATTTCGAAAGCAAAAGAACTTCCGGGCTTCCCAATTTGCAATTGAAATAGGGGTTCCATTCGGTGGTTATCATAGAGCATAGCTCCATTTTCGATCCCCTCGGCTGACGAGGCAAAATGCTTCAGGTTGGTATAATGCGTTGTAATTACCCCAAAAGTTCGCTCTTTATTCAACTGGTCCAGAATGGCCTCGGCAATAGCCCCACCAATCATTGGCTCTGTTCCGGTTCCAAACTCATCAATCAGCACCAGGGTTCGGTCATTCGCAAATTTCAGAAAATGTTTCATATTCATCAGGTGCGAACTGTAGGTACTCAAATCATTTTCGATGGATTGTTCATCGCCAATATCAATAAAAAGCTGATCGAACACCCCGGCGCGACTGGTTTCATCAACCGGAATGAGCAAACCGCACTGCAACATGTACTGCAACAAACCAACGGTTTTCAGACAAACCGATTTACCTCCGGCATTGGGCCCCGAAATCAATAACAAATGTTTTTCCGGATTCAACTCAATATTCAATGGAATAACCGGGCGCTTTTCACGCTCCAGGGTGATGCGCAACAAGGGATGAACCGCTTTTTCCCACAACAGGAGCGGACCTGCTTCCATGAAGGGTTTTATGGCATCCATTCGTTGGGCCAAACGTGCCTTTGCCCGAATTACATCAACAGTTCCCAGGAAGTCATACAAGCCAAATAACTCGTTCAGGTAAGGACGGATATCATCTGAAAACTCAATAAGGATACGCACAATTTCTCGCTTTTCAGCATACTCCAGTTCCCGAATTTCATTGTTGATCTCCACCACTTCTGCAGGTTCAATGTAGGCTGTTTTCCCGGTGGCAGACTCATCATGCACAATCCCATTCAATCGCCTTTTCATTGCCGAAGAAACCGGGATGACCGGACGCCCGTCGCGAATGGAGACTGAAGTATCCTCGTCCACCAGTCCATCGCGCTGCGCTTGCCTCAGAATGCTGTGCAGGCGTTTGGATACATTGCTTTGCTTGCTCAGTAATTCTCTACGAATCCGCCCAAGTTCGGGCGAAGCCTGATCCTTAATTTTTCCGTGTTGGGTGATGATCTGATCAATTCGATCTTTTAGGTATGGGAACACCTGAACAGGACGAACCAGTGCTTTCAGGTTCGGGTACAGTTCTTCCTTTTGCTGACTCAGAAAACGAACAATTGCTGTAATGGTTTCCAAGGATCGTTTCAAGTCAAACAACTCATTTACTTCCAAAAAACGTCCTTCCGTTTGAATTTTTGCAAGCGACTGACGCAAATCAAAATAATAATTGGTTGGGAAATTATCATTTTCCGCCATCAGCCGCATAAATTCATCGGCATAAGCCAATTCTTGCTGGATGGTATCAAAGTCCGTTAAAAAGTCTATTTCGTCCACCCGGTCTTTTCCGAGCGATCCCAGACAATTCTCTTTAAGTAAGCTTCGAACCCGATCGAAACCAATTTTTGATTCAAAATTTTGAGGATATATTTTTGCCATTACCTTTAATTGTTCGGCAAAAATAGAAAGATGTGAGGTCTAATAATAGAATCTCAGTTAAAATCTTTTAGGATTTGCAGAAATTCATGAACCCGAAAAGGTTTCAGCATGCAGGCATTCATCCCCGAATCGATACAGGCTTTCATTTCCTGATCGGTATCACTTCCGGTCAAGGCAATAATGACGGCTTGATTTTCAAGCGCCTGCTCTTTTTCATAGTTCCGAATCTTTTGAGTGGCTTCATAACCATCCATAATGGGCATCCGACCATCCATTAAAATAATGTCGTAATGCTTCTCACAGTACATCTTGTAAGCCTCCATTCCATTCTGGGCTGAATCAATTTCACCCATCGTGCTTTTCAGAGACATGGTAACAACCCGTTGATTGATTGGGCTATCATCAACTACCAAAAGTGATAGTTTATCTAAATCATTTTTCATACTTATCAAAAAGAATATGACAAAAATATATTAATTAATGACTCCAACTATTTTTCTCCAAAGAAATCGGAATACTCTTTCCAGAAGGAATTGACTTCTGACTTCATTTCTTTACGTAACATCAAAATTCCAAACAAGTTAGGAATCGTCATCATGGCTATGGTAATTCCTGAAAATGTCCAAACAATGGTTGTGTCCATAAAAGAGGCCACAAAAAAACCAAGCACATAGACCATCCGGAAATAAACAACCCATTTTATTCCGAAGAGAAAAGTTACGGCCCTCCCTCCATAGTAAGACCAGGAAATAGCTGTGGAAAAAGCAAACAACAACAGGCCAATGGCCACAATATAGCGTCCGGAGTCGCCAAACCAACTTTTGGTAAACGCTTCTGTGGTCAGCGGCGCGCTGTGAATCAAAGATTTTCCGGCAATTTCAATCCTATTATCCAATGGAATATGTCCTTCGATTACCGGGAGCCTGCCGGAAAAAACGGCGCCATCTTTACGAACAAACACCTCTTCGGCCACCGAGCGGGCATGCAAAAGAGTTACCTCATTGATAATTTTACCATCAATCACTTCCAGGTCGCCCGTAAACAAAGGCAGTTCACTTTTTCCCAACAAAAAATCAGCAATTTGCTCCCTATCTAACTCCTCACCTTCATCGTAAAAACCGGCCAGTACTTCCAAATCAGCTTCCTGAAACTTATTTTCCATTTTTTCGGTCCAAACCCCTGATGAAAGAATAACCAAACCGGTTAGCATACAAATAATAATCGTATCGATGAATGGTTCCAGCAAAGCGACTAAACCTTCCGAAACCGGCTCGTGTGCTCTGGCTGCCGCGTGAGCAATAGGCGCAGAACCTTGCCCGGCTTCATTGGAAAATAAGCCTCGGTTAACCCCTCGGTTGAAGGCGAAAGCAAAACTAGCCCCCAAAAAGCCTCCCGCTGCTGAAGTACCCGTAAATACATCGCGAAAAACTGCAACTAACGAAGGAACAATATTTTGATAGTTATAAAGAATCACCGCAACAGCACCTACAAAATAAATTACTGCCATGAAGGGCACCAAGCGTGAAGTAACCTTGGCAATCCGTTTGATGCCGCCAATAATTACAAAACCCAGTAAGATGGCAAGAACCGCTCCTATCAAAATTTTATTGACTCCAAAAGTGGCGTGCACTGAATTGGCAATGGAATTGATTTGTGGCAAATTTCCGGTTCCGAAAGACGAGAAAATAGTGGCCACGGCAAACAGGCCCGCCAACCATTTCATATTCAACCGGTTTTTCATGTAATACATTGGTCCACCGGCCATCGTTCCATCCGTCATTTTTTCGCGATACTTGTGCGAAAGGGTTACTTCCACAAACTTCGTGGTCATTCCTAGCAAGGCTGTAACCAACATCCAGAATAGAGCAGCCGGTCCGCCCAAGTGAATAGCCAAGGCCACGCCAGCAATATTTCCGGTTCCCACCGTGCCGGAGAGTGCCGTGGTTAAAGCCTGAAAATGTGAGGTATCACCTTCATCACCTTCGCGGTCAAACTTTCCTCGCACAATGCGAAAAGCTGATTTGAGGTATCGAAACTGTGGAAATCGCAAATAAAAGGTAAAAAACAGGCCAGTCCCCAATAAAAAGAAAACAAACCACTGGCTTCCGCCGATATATCCGTCAATAAGAGAAAGGAGATCGTTCAGTTTATTCATAGTTGCCGTTTAGCTTAGGGCACTAAATATAACACATCGTTTGCTTTTGTTAAAATTAAATAGCAGAAACCTGTTATTTTCTTCAAATCGTAACATTAAAGCCGAATTTTGCAGGAATTATTTTAATTCAAAAATCTCAGGGAAAGCAGAATGCAAACCGTTTTTTTCCATAAATTTGCTTTTAAACAATTAAGCAAAAAAGCTATGCTACCAAAATTTTTACTTGCAGACAATTCTCAGGAAACACCTGACACAATTTTCGTGGTTCACACCGAAGTACCTAAATTCATTGTTGAAAGTGACATTGAAGACTTCTGGTCAAACCAAGTGGTTCACTGGCTAAGTGATGTACCTGAATCAGAAAAGCTTATCAAACAACTGCTGGAACAAGCAGAAGAATATCTTGAAGCGGAATTCGAGAGTCAAGAGAACCTTTTTGATGAAGACGACGAAGACTAAAACCAATGGAAATTATTAATGCCCCAAAAAAACGGTTAACCCGTTCCAGGAACAAGATAATTGCCGGCGTACTTGCCGGCTTTGCCGAGTACTTTAACATTGACCCGACTTTGTTGCGGGTAATTTATGTTGTTGTATCTATCCTTAGCGCAGGTTTTCCGGGATTACTAATTTATCTTATTTGCTGGGTACTTATTCCCCAGCAATACTAGTTTTGGTCTACATCTTTCAAGCTTAGCTGAATTCGTTTTCGGGGGATATCCACTTCGAGGACTTTTACTTTCACATGTTCGTGTAGTTTTACCACCTCATTTGGATCACTTACGAAGCGATCAGCTAGTTGAGAGATATGCACCAGACCATCCTGCTTCACACCCACATCCACAAAAGCGCCAAACTTAGTGATGTTGGTGACAATCCCCGGAAGCACCATCCCTTCGTGCAAATCCTCGATTTTAAAAATGCCACTGGCAAATTCAAACACTTTTATGTTTTTTCGGGGGTCACGTCCGGGCTTGGCCAATTCCTTCTGAATATCCTTTAAAGTAGGCAATCCGACCGATTCCGTTTGGTACTTTTCCAACACCAAAGCCTGTTGCAGCTCTTCGGACTGCATCAAATCAACAATGCTGCATTTCAAATCTTTGGCCATTTGCTCAACCACATGGTAAGATTCAGGGTGAACGGCTGAATTATCCAAGGGATTTTGGGCATCAGCAATACGCAAGAAACCGGCCGACTGCTCATAAGCCTTCGCGCCCATTCGTGGCACTTTCAGTAACTCTTTCCGGGCTTTGAAAGCACCGTTTTCTTTCCGGAAGTCAACAATGTTTTGCGCCAGTTGCGGTCCCAAACCTGAAATATAGGTTAGCAAGTGCTTCGAAGCCGTATTCACGTTGACTCCAACCTTGTTCACGGCCGATTCAACCACCGTGTCCAGGCTATTCTTCAATAACTTTTGATCAACATCGTGCTGGTATTGTCCCACCCCAATCGATTTAGGATCGATCTTTACCAACTCGGCCAAAGGGTCCATTAAACGGCGCCCAATGGAAACAGCGCCACGTACCGTCACATCGTAGCTTGGAAACTCTTCGCGAGCCACCTTCGATGCAGAATAAATTGACGCACCATCTTCAGAAACAACAAAAACTTTTAGATCACGATCGTAGTGCAATTTCTTGATGAAATGCTCTGTCTCCCGGCTGGCTGTTCCATTCCCAATAGCGATGGCCTCAATTTGATAGGCACTCACCAGCGAGGTAATTTTTCGAGCCGACTGCTTGACTTCTTCCTGGGGTTTATTGGGATAAATGGTTTCGTTGTGCAGCAAGTTCCCCTGTTCATCCAGGCAAACCAACTTACAGCCCGTTCGGTAGCCAGGATCAATTGCCAGCACCCGCTTTTGTCCAAGTGGTGCGGCAAGCAGCAATTGCCGAAGGTTTTCAGCAAATACCTGAATTGCCTCCTGATCTGCGCTCAACTTCGCAGCCTGGGCAAATTCGGTTTCAATAGCCGAGGAAAGTAACCGCTTATAGCTGTCCTTAACTGCCAGCTTGACTTGTTCTCCGCAGGCATTGCCCGACCGAACAAAAAAGCGATTCAGACGCTCCAGGACAGCCTCCTCATCCGGCGACACCGAAATCCGTAAAACACTCTCCTGCTCCCCTCTGCGCATAGCCAGCAAGCGATGCGAAGGACAACGCTTCAAAGGCTCTTCCCATTCAAAGTAATCCCGATACTTAATGCCTTCCTCTTCTTTTCCTTTAACCAGTTTACTTTTAATCAGAGCTCCCTGCGCAAAAGCCTGACGCACCATATTTCGTGCTTTCTCGTTTTCATTCACCCACTCGGCAATAATGTCGCGGGCGCCTGACAAGGCATCCTCCACCGAGTTCACTTCGCCTTTGACAAAAGCATGCGCCCGATTTTCCAAGTCGCGCTCGTCTTGCTTCATCATAATTTTGGCCAAAGGCTCCAGACCTTTTTCCCGTGCGATGGAAGCTTTGGTTTTTCGCTTAGGTTTATAAGGCAGGTAAATGTCTTCCAACTCGGTTGCATCAAAACAATTTTCAATGCGGGCTTTCAACTCATCGGTCAGCAGCTCTTGTTCCTCAATGGTTTTTAGGATGGTTTCCTTCCGCTTGGCCAATTCTTCCAAACGGGCCTTCGCTTCCTTGATATCACCAATCTGAACTTCATCCAAACTACCCGTCATTTCCTTGCGGTAACGTGAAATAAAAGGAACGGTAGCTCCTTCATCCAGAAGTTTGACGGTATTTTGTACCTGCTTGATTGGTAACTGAAACTGAGCTGCCAGTCGTTGTATGAGTTGTGTATTCATAGTCTTGAAATTTGGGCTAGCGAAGATAATTGTTTTTTGGCGGGATGCCTTATTCTGCGCGGAATAAATGTGGCATATGAACCTTTAATCCACTAAACCGACAACTCTTTTTTCTGCTCCATACAAAGCATCCTCTCCAAACTATTTTGAGCTTAAAGTTAAGCCATTGTTAGAAATCCCTCACAGGCACATCAGGTTCTGTTTTTCGTATTAACTTTGTCTGCTGAAAAAGAGCGTTGAATGCCGACCCTCTTTTTTTTATTTTTGAAACAGAGACTTATTGAGACAGATAGATTATGCTGGTTTTAGTTGGAATTATTGCCGCTTTGTTCATTCTATTGGTCGGTGGCACCTGGCTTTCAAATCGCTTCGGAAAAAAGGAAGCCGGGAACGAGGAAGAGAAGGAAAATGTGAACGTCGCCTTGGATTGCTGTGGCGCACATGAGGTGTGCGATTTTGAAGAGATGCTGAAAAATCCGGATGAAATCGTGTACTATGAGGATGAAGAACTGGATCGTTTTCAGGGAATTGACTCTAATGCTTATCAGGATGATCAAATCGATGAGTTTCGCGATGTGCTTTACACCCTCGACAGTGAAGATATTCGCAAATGGCTGCTCAGCATCGAACGCCGGAAAATTCAATTGCCAACTGTGCTGAAGCAGGAAGCCATTCAATTGCTGGCTGACGCGTAAAACTACTTTTCAAAGAAAAGGTCTTCCTTGATCCGTTTGATCCGATCCAGCGCGTAATAGGCATTCTCAGCCTCCTCACCCGCTTCTTTCAAATACGACTGGTAGTAATTTAATGCCAGTGTTTTGTTAAAATTGAATTCTTCGTAGGTGGTTGCTATTTCAAACAAGACCTCTACTTTTCGAGAGTCCAACTCATACGCTCTTTCATAACAGGCAATCGACTTCTCAAACTCACGCTGCGAACCATACACCTGTGCTAAATGATGATACATTTCCGGATGAAATTCAGGAATGGAAATGAATATGGCAAAATCAAGGTAATTTGCCGCCAGCTCATAATGATCCAGCCGTTTATGAGCAACTCCTAAATAAAAATTGATGTAAACATCGCTGGGGCTTTCCGCATAGCAAGCCTCCAGAACTTCTAAGGCATGCTCCGTGTGCTTGTTATGGTAAAGACAAATACCATAGTTCAGGTAAACGGACAGAGTGGTATCGTGCCGGGCCATAAACGATTGATAAACGTGCTGTGCAATGGGGTACTTTTTATTGACAAAAGCGGTATTCGCCCGTTTTAAATGAATAGCCCGACTATCCGGAAAGCGATAATGTGCCATCGCCAAAAGATTCATACACTTGTTTGGCTGATTTGCCTTCTCATAAATAGCAGCCAGATTTAAGTACGCACTCAGATCATCCGGATTCTGAATCAGATACTTCTCGTACAGATGCATGGCCCGCTTCTTTCGGCCAGCTTTAGAGGCCGCTAAAGCACTGTATTTATTAAACATCACATTGGTTGAATCAACCGCCTGAATTTCTTCGAACACTTGAAACGCTTGGCTATAATCGTTCAGAAACAAGAAGGCTTTACCCAATTCGTATTTCAGCAACAAATCATCGGGAGCAATCGTCAAGGCTTTCTGAAAATCAGTCACCGCCCTTGTATTGTTTCCCATGGCCTGAAAAAGGTCTGCCCGTCCCCGAAGATAAGTTACGTTGAGTGAGTCAAGTTTCAGGGCCGCATTTAAATCAGCTAAAGCTGCCGGGTAATCCATCAGCCGCTGATGCACCATACTTTTCTTAAAGTACAGCTCGGCAGTTGGCTTTTCACTCAAGGCAGCGTCAATAGTTTCCAAAGCCTGAGGATACTTCTGATTCAACAAGAGGATATCGATTTTTTGAGCTTTCCCGAAAAAAGGGAGTAGCAAAAGCAACAGGAAGACTGATTTTCTGAACATGGCTTATTCGGTATGAAAAAAACAGGGACCCCGGCATGCCAAAGTCCCTTTAATCACTTATTCTAAAACAAAATTAATGGGCACCGTAAACGACACAGCAACGAGCTCCCCTTTGTGCTTTCCAGGGGTCCATTTGGGTGATTGGTTAATCACGCGTAAAGCTTCATAGTCCAGTGCGGTATCAACACCTCTTGCAATTTTGGTGCGGCCAACCGAACCATCTTTTTCGACCACAAAAGTTACATAAACCTTGCCCTGAACGCCATTTTCCTTCGCTGAAACAGGATACTTAATATTCCTCGCAATAAACTTGCGCAAGGCCAATTCTCCACCCGGGAATTCAGGCATTTCATCAACCACATGGAAAACAGGATCAGACGATTCAGGCGACGAATTACCATACGCCACAACAACAACGTCATCTACATCGGTATTTTGAGCATCCATTGCCCCGGATTTCAAGGTAATTTCAATCACCCCGTTTTTGGCCAAGTCGCCATACTTTTGGATATAGACATCATCAGCTTGCTTAACGACATTCACACTGGTAATATCTTTCGGGTCCAGCCGATCCATTGTTTCTTTACCTGCCAGTTCTCCGTCAATTATGATTAAAGGCTGCTCGCTTGCTGCCGACTTCAGTACAACACCGCTTTCCGGTTCAACCAGTGCAGCTTCTTTGTTTTCGCAGGCAAAAACCAACACCAGCGTAATAGCTGCCATCAATCCGATTAAATAACGGAAATTCGCTTTCTTGGAAGATTTTATTTTTGTCATCATTTTTAGTCTTGATTTGATTAAGGAAGAGTTGAAATTATTGGCAATCGAAAATTGTTCGCCAATAAACTGGGTGACTAATATTTCCTTGTAATGATTTATAGCCACTCCTTTATTTAATACTGCCTGGTCAGCCATATACTCATGGTTTTCCTTGATCACTCTCCGAAGCAACCAGAAGAATGGATTGAACCATTGAATAATACTGATCAGTTCGAGTATTAAGATATCCACCGTATGTCCCTGGCGAATATGTTCGCATTCGTGTGCAAGCATCTTCTCCCACCCGGGTTTCGTTTCCAGGTTTCGGCTCACAAACAAATAATCGAGGAAGGAATATGGGCTTGAATTATCATCGATATAAACGTAATTGATTCCATGTTTGGAAACGAGCTCTCCTTGCCGGATCACCCGAACCAGCTGGTAAATGCGCCAGGCAACCACCAAAGCCATCAAACCAGCTATCGTAAAATAGCCACCAATGATTACCTGACTGGCTGAAATCCAGCCAATCAAAGAATTGGAAACAGCAGAACTGCTAACCGTAATGGCTTCCAACATGTTGGTGGCTCCGGAATTCTCCAAGGCCACCACTCCGCCTGAACCATAGATTTTGAAATGCAACAAAGGCAGCAAGCTGGAAAATACAACGGCAAAAAGCAGAAACAAGCGGTTGGTTTTAAAAAACGTTTCATGCCGCAAAAACACAAAGTAGATAAGAGATAAAGCTCCTAGGCTAATCCCCGACTCCAGAATGTAGTTAATAAAACTATTCATCGTTTTTACCTTTTTCGTTTTCCAAATCTTTTCCAACTTCTTTCATGAGCTCTTCCAACTCGGCAATACTCATATTGTCTTCGCGGGCAAAAAAGGAAACCATTTCCTTAAAGGAATTACTGAAATAGCCTTTCATAAAGGTTTTCATGTATTTCCGGGTATACTCCTTTTTGCTGATGAGTGGGAAGTACCGGTGAGTCTTTCCAAAAGCCTCGTAACCTACAAAGCCCTTTTTCTCCAATATGCGAACAATGGTTGAAACTGTGTTGTACGCGGGTTTTGGCTCAGGCATTTGCTCGATCAACTCCTTTACAAAGGCTTTCTCCTTTTTCCAGAGTAGTTGCATCACTTGTTCTTCGGCTTTGGTCAATTCTTTCATGGGGTCAATTTTTATAGGTTGAATCAATAACAAAAATCAAGCCACAAAACTAGAAACATAGTTTATAAACTAAACTCTTAGTTTTATTGGTTAAAAAAAAAGCGCTAGGGAAAAGGCTCTTTGCTTGTTAATTCGTTTTTTGCTTTCATACAATTGAGTTTAAATGAATACTGATTTGGAATTCCAATTCAAACCTACAACTAATTTATTAGTTTTCAAACTAAATTCATAGTTAATGATGAGTTTGAATTAACAACCAAAGGCACATACCTTTAACTATCTGCAACTTACAACTATGAATTTAATTGAAAATCATCTGCGTCAGGTAGTACTGGAAAGTTTTTACGAAAGCGCCCCAGCGAGCTTTTAGAGAGTTTAGCATGAAGCAGCTGCTCTTTATTCTCTTCTGCAATCAACATGGGTTTTCCTTTTGCGTCCACCAGGCAGCTATCGCCCTTATAATTGATGCCTTTGGCATCACGGCCAATTCGATTCACGCCGGCAACATACGCCTGGTTTTCAATGGCCCGGGCTTTTAGCAGCGTTTGCCATATTTCGCGGCGGGGAGCGGGCCAGTTGGCCGTATTGATTAACAAATCGTAGTCCTGCCGGTTGCGGCTAAATACCGGAAAACGCAAATCGTAACAAACCTGAGGCAGTATTCGAAAAGATTTTATTTGAATCAGTTTTCGGTTTTGCCCTGCCGTAAAATGAACATGCTCCTCTCCCATCGAAAAAAGATGCCGCTTGTCGTAATAGTCGAGCCTTCCATCGGGATGTACAAAAACAAAGCGGTTAAAAAACGAACCACCCTCATGAATCATCAAGCTTCCGGCTATCGATGCCTGCCTGGCAATCGCCAATTCCTTCATCCAGGCAATGGTTTCTCCATCCATTGGCTCGGCCCATTGCACAACCTGCATGCTAAACCCGGTAGCAAACATCTCGGGGAAAACCACCAAATCCGTATTCTCCGGCAAATCATGCAGCAAGCGAGTCAGATGTTTCCGGTTTTCAGCGGGTTGCTCCCAAAACAAATCGCATTGTACCAGGGTAATATTCAAATCGTTTTCAACCAATTCCATGCCTCTCAATTCATTTTACGTGCAAGTGGGTAAAGTTACTCATAAAAAGTTTGAGGTGTGTAGCCAACAAAATATGTTTATCATAGCTCCAAATTAAGACTCACAACCAAAATTCCGCACAAAATAGGACTACGACAAACCTCCCTATCCTACCTGATTTTGATTTTCCATACATTAGTTCTAAATTAAGCTGAAACCCACAAAATTAAGCAATCATGAAAAGTTATTTACTTGTACTAATCACTATTCTGACGCTTTCTGGCAACAGTTTTGCAACCAAACTCGAAACAATTGACGATAACAGCAATAAGCTGGCAGTGCTATGGACCAGCGGCGATCCGGAAGTTGCTGAAAAAGTGTGCTTCATGTATACCAACAATGCCAAAAAACAAGGATGGTTTGACGAAGTTGTATTGATTGTCTGGGGCCCTTCTGCCAAACTACTGACCGAAAACAAGATGCTTCAAGACTACATCAAAACCATGCAGCAATCAGGCGTAAAAATTGAAGCATGCTACTATTGTGCTGACATGTATGGCGTTGTAGATAAATTAAAAGCAATGGACATTGATGTAAAAGGCATGGGCATCCCGTTAAGCAACTATTTAAAAGAGGGTTGGCATACTCTTACTTTCTGACTTAGCGGGTTTAACCTAAAGTTAAATTCCAAAGTTGGAGAAAGATTCGTTAGGTGGTTTTGGCTGCTTTTCCTATTTTTGAGACGATATTTTTTGAATCAATTTTTACATTCCACAAAATAAAAAATCATGAGAAAAAAAGTTGTTGCGGGTAACTGGAAATGTAACACAACCGTTCAGGAAGGTGTTGAACTAGCCAAAGCAGTAAATGAATTAGTTGCTAAAGAAGGCGCTAAAGATGTTGTTGTTGTTCTGGGAACTCCCTTCACTCATATTACAAGTGTTGTTGATGCTGTTGATACTAACCGTATTGGTGTAGCATCTCAAAACTGTGCCGCAGAAGCAAAAGGAGCTTACACTGGTGAAGTTTCTGCTTCTATGGTAAAATCAACCGGAGCCGAATACGTAATCCTAGGTCACTCTGAAAGACGTGAGTACTACGGTGAAACAAGCGAAATTTTGAACAAAAAAGTAGCTTTGACTTTGGAAAACGGATTGACTCCTATTTACTGCTGCGGCGAGGCTTTAGATGTTCGCGAAGCAGGAACTCAAAACGATTTTGTAAAAACGCAATTGGAAGAAACAGTTTTCAATCTTTCAGCTGAAGATTTTTCAAAAATCATTATCGCATACGAACCAATCTGGGCAATTGGAACAGGTGTTACTGCCAGTTCAGAACAAGCTCAGGAAATGTTGGCTTTCATCCGTGGATTGATTACCGACAAATTTGGTGCTGAAGTTGCTGAAAATACTTCAATCCTTTACGGTGGAAGCTGCAGCCCTAAAAATGCCAACGAACTGTTTGCTAACCCAGACATCGACGGTGGTTTGATTGGTGGTGCTTCGCTGAAAGCTGAAGACTTCCTGGCTATTATCAACGCCTACTAGTCAGCACGCGAAACAAAAAATAATCATGAGCCATCTGGTTTTTACCGGATGGCTTTTTTTATCTTCGTACAAAATTAGACAACAAAAGAGATGAAATATACGAAAGCCACGTTTAAACTTACACCAGACAATGAAACCAACCGTGAAATTCTGGTAGCTTACTTGTCTGAACTTGATTTTGAGAGCTTTGATGAAACCGAGCAAGAGGTCAATGCCTTTTTCCCAATCAATAAGGTTTCCACTGAAGCAATCGAAACTTGCCTGTCAACGCTTCCGTTTCAGGTAAATTTTTCGGAAGAGCAAATGCCTGACATCAACTGGAACGAAGAATGGGAAAAAAACTATTTCAAACCATTGTTAATCAACAACCAGGTACTGATTCGGGCACCGTTTCACAAAGACTACCCGCAAGCTCAATACGAAATTGTTATTGAACCCAACATGGCTTTTGGAACCGGAAACCACGAAACAACCAGCCTGATGATGAGCCACCTTTCGGAAATCAACCTGGAAAACGAAACGGTACTGGACATGGGGTGTGGAACAGGAATTTTAGGCATTTACGCATCAATGCTGGGTGCAGCCAGCGTTACAGCCATTGATATCGACAGCTGGTCATTCGAAGCCGTTGTTGAGAATTCCAGACTAAACAATGTTTCCAACCTCGAGGCCCTTATAGGCGATGCCCAGCTGCTCGGCGAAAAAACATTTGATGTCATTCTCGCAAACATTCAAAAGAATGTCATTCTTCAGGATATCGAAAAATACATTTCTGTTTTAAATGATGAAGGACTTTTAATTGTCAGCGGATTCTACAACGAAGATTTAGAGGATATTTTGGTAAAAGCTACAGAGCTTGGGCTACGAAAAGTTGAAATAAAAGAACAAAATAATTGGATTGCTTGTGCCTTCCAGAAATAAGCAGAATCTGACAGACAGCCAAACTGTAGTTGCAACAAAAAGAAACTAAAAAAGACAGCATGGAGTAGAGTGAAATATCGGCATTCTACTGCCATGCAGTTTATTACAAAAAGGAGAGAGCAGATAGCCCAATTAAAATAGCAATGGCAAAGCTGATAAAGGTTCCCACTAAAACATACTCGGAAAGCAAACGGGCATGAGCTTCACTTTTTACTGAGATTCGCAAAATGGATTTGGCTGCAATCAGAAAACCAATCGCCTGAAACTGGGCTGTCAAAACAAAAGTCAAAACTAAAACGCGTTCTAAAATACCAATCCATTTCCCTGCATTAGGCAAACTGGGTTCTGCTCCTTCATTCATTTGATTTTGCCATCGTTTTGTTGCCAGGTTAATAATGATCATAGATGGCCAAATGACGAAAATATAGGCTACAATTAAAACCAATAGGTTTGGGTCGGTAACTAACTCCGTAAACTTCATTTTCCAATCAAATGAAAAATGATTTGTTATTGCAACAACAGCCACTATTGCCACCAAATGAACCAGCTGATCAAACAAGAACCATAGCAAATGATTGAGTTTGGCTGGCTTTAAGTATATCTTTCCCAGGTCAATCAAATAATGAAATACGAATATAAAAACGGGAATTTTCCATGAAAAATAGTCCAATGTTAAAACGACCGATAGAAAAGTAACAACAAGCACATGCAGGAGTAATTTTACCGATTTAATTCCGCGTTCATTCTTTTCCGTCACCCAAGAGCCAGGCTGAAACAAAAAATCAGCCAACAAATGCGCAATTAACAATCGAAGCAATAAAACCATTATTAGTCAATTTTTTCAACAATTTCAAGAAACCGCCTGTTCGTTTTCTCAATAAGGTTCCAATTGGCAAGCTGAATTCGGTTACTTACCGATGGTTGTGAGAGGTTCAGTATACCTGCAATTTCCTTCTGTTTATATCCTTGAACAAGATAATAAATTACTTCAGCCTGTGCCAGTGTCCATCCATTAAAAAGATGATCTAAAAAAGAGCAAATCAATTCGAACTCTTTATTATACTCCTCATGGCTTGTCGTAATAATAAAGCTTTGCTTCTTTTTTTTCATCTGATCAAGTGCACGTCCGGAAAGCACAAAAGGTTCTTCCATTGATTTACCGATATGATCAGGTATTTCTTTGGCATATCCAACAGCCAGAGATATTCGAATATCGATAGGAGCTTTTTCTCTTTCATCTTTTAACCCAATCTGCTGCTTCTTAAAAAAGGATTTTAAATAAATCGCTTTCATGAAACTATGCTGAATATCAACAGTCATTAGCTGAAAGCTATCGCCTCTACTTGATAAAACAGGCTCCCCTTTATTGGTCAAGTAGGTTCCGGCAGGCTCTTCAAGAACATGCATCGTGTTCAAAAAGGCTTGCTCATCAAATTGTGATGAATTTATTATATCAGACGATATGACGGCTATCTTTTCCACATGTCAAAATTAGAACATTTAGACTATATTTACAAATATAGATTAATAATTCTATACAACAACAATATAGTTCAAATAGACTATAATCTAGAATTTTGTTCGTTCGAACTCTAACACTTCAAGGTCACTTATATTCTTTCCATCAATCTTAAAACGAACTGCAGTGCAAACATTATGGAATCCACTATTTCCTGCAGCTCCGGGATTTATATGTAACGTATTGATTTTCTTATCGTGAACAACTTTCAGTATATGAGAATGCCCAGAAATAAAGAGCTGAGGAGGATTAGCGTACATTGCTTTTCTAATGCGGGGTTCATACCGCCCGGGGTATCCCCCGATATGTGTTATCAGGACATCAACTTCTTCACAAAAAAAACGCAGACTCTCAGGATACATCCGACGCAAAACATGGCCATCAATATTTCCATAGACTGCTCGCAGCGGCTTCAACTCCATCAGTTTATCGGCTAATTCTTCGGAACCAATGTCTCCGGCATGCCAAATTTCATCAACCTCTTCCAAAAAACGAACCACTCGTTTGCTTAGTTTTCCATGGGTATCTGATATCAATCCGATTCTTTTCATTGCAAATTTTATTAACGTGTAGTCGTCAAAAATAGGGTTATTTTAGTTGTAAAATCATTTATTTATCCCGATTTTACAATCGAAACGAAGTGTAATATTTATAGTTAAACATACAAAATCTAACCCCATGAAAAGAGTTGTGATTGTTCGTCATGCAAAAGCAGTCCCTTATGGCTACGATGAAGATTTTAGCCGAAAACTTCGGGACCGCGGAAAAAGTGATGCAAACCGAATTAGTTTAAAGCTAATTGGTGATGGCGTAAAAGCAGATCTCATTATTTCAAGCCCAGCAAAAAGAGCTTTAAAAACAGCCAAAATATATGCTGATAATTTTCGTTATCCTCTCAATTCAATCCAACTCGAAGAAGACTTATATGAGGGAATGACCACGCAAGAATTTATTGACCTTTTGCGTGAAATACCAAATGACATACAAACTGTTTTTGTGTTTGGGCATAATCCTATGGTTTATCATCTGACCAACAATCTGGTTAAGCTATTTAATAGTGATATGCCAACATGCTCTACAGTTGGTGTTGACTTTGATGTTGACGAATGGGAAGGTGTTTCAGCACGAGGAGGCGACCTGGCTTTCCACCTTATTCCACGAATGCTTAAATAGCCACCCTTTCAGTGTAAACTTAAGGTTTAGAATCCCCGGACTTCATATTGATCTCCGGGGATTCTAATTGTATAGTACTTCTTTCTGTCAAAAAATATTTCGCTACTTTTGCCAAAAATATTGAATATGCAGCTTTTTTACACGCCCGACATCAGCGAGTCTACTTATTGTTTAGATGAAACAGAATCAAAACATGCTGTTCGCGTTCTTCGGTTAACAGCCGGTGATGTTATCCAGCTTATTGATGGAAAAGGAAACTTCTTTGAGGCTCAAATCAGCGATGCACATCCCAAAAGGTGTCAGGTTGAAATCATTAAGAAAATAAGCGAGTATAATAAGCGCACACATTACTTGCACCTGGCAGTTGCACCAACTAAAAATATCGATCGTTTTGAATGGTTTTTGGAAAAAGCCACCGAAATTGGAATTGATGAAATTACCCCGGTTTTGTGTGACCATTCAGAACGAAAAGTCATAAAAGACGAGCGTTTACAAAAGGTGATTATCTCTGCCATGAAACAGTCACTCAAAGCTTATCTTCCAAAATTAAACCCGCTTACTCCTTTAAAAACTTTACTTGACACTGACTTTGAAGGGAAAAAATTTATTGCTCATTGTTACGAGCAAAATAAGAAAGAGCTAAAAGATGAGCTAAGTGAGAGTGGATCCAACTTGATTCTCATCGGACCAGAAGGCGATTTCTCCGAAGATGAAGTAGCCAAAGCAATCCACAAACAATTCATACCGGTTAGCTTAGGGCAAAGTCGGCTACGGACTGAAACGGCTGCCGTGGTTGCCTGCCATACGGTTAATCTGCTAAAATCCTAAAATCAGGTTCCCATTTCTTATTTATTCAAATCAAATTCACCTAAAATATTCATCAAGTCTTTCTTTTTCATAATTCCTGACCTATTTTTGCCTTTCATCAAAAAAAAAGGGAAAAATGAACCGATCAATAAAAGAATATCTTCTGATTGTACTGAAAGGAATGGGAATGGGGGCCGCAGATGTAGTTCCGGGGGTTTCCGGAGGTACCATAGCGTTTATTACCGGAATTTACCAGGAATTAATCAACTCCATCAAATCCGTTAATTTTAAGACCCTGCAATTATTCTTCACCGGAAAATTTAAGGATTTCTGGAATGCCGTAAACGGCAACTTTTTACTAGCCGTGGTACTTGGTATCGGCATTAGTGTACTTTCATTAGCCAAAGGGCTTGAGTACCTGCTTAACCACCACCCAATTCTGATCTGGTCTTTCTTTTTTGGGTTGATTATTGCTTCGGCAATCTACGTAGGTAAAGATATTGCCCAATGGAAAGCTTCCACTTTTCTTTCGCTGGCAACCGGTGCTGTAATTGCTTACCTCATAACGGTCATCACACCATCCGAAGCCCACACCAGCTACACCTTTGTCTTTTTGTCGGGCTCCATCGCTATCTGCGCCATGATCCTGCCAGGTATTTCAGGCAGTTTCATTTTGGTTTTACTCGGTATGTACAAATTTATTTTGGGGGCCGTTTCAAGCTTTAACTTGCCAGTTATTGCCGTTTTTCTGGGTGGTGCCAGTATCGGAATCATTCTGTTTTCAAACTTGCTTAGCTGGCTGCTCAAACGCTACTATGATCTGACCATTGCACTATTGGCCGGTTTTATGATTGGCTCTTTGAACAAAGTCTGGCCCTGGAAAGAAGTGGTAGAAACCTTTGTCGATCGTCATGGAGAGCTCAAACCACTCATTGAGCAGAACATTTTACCAACCAACTACGAAGTAATTACAGGCAACCAACCGCTTTTAATAGGCGCCATTAGCCTTGCTGTGGCCGGTTTTGCGTTGATCTTTGTTGTTGAAGGTTTATCCAAAAAACTCCAGAAATGAAAACTTACGGATTAATTGGTTACCGCTTGGGGCACTCATTTTCCAAACGTTTTTTCACTGAAAAATTTGAAGAAGAGGGCCTTAATAATCACGAGTATCTGAACTTCGAGCTGGATGATATCAGTCTTTTTCCTTCCATTTTTCAGGAAAATGATCACATTGCCGGACTAAATTGCACTATTCCCTACAAGCAGGAGGTTATGCCTTTTCTGGATGAAATTGACGAAGAGGCTGCAACTGTAGGTGCAGTCAATACAATTAAAATTATCCGGAAAGCCGAAAAAATAATCCTAAAAGGATTCAATACCGATTGTTATGGGTTTGAACAATCACTCCTGCCTCTGTTAGGAGAGAAGCATCAGAAAGCACTAATTTTAGGGACAGGTGGAGCCTCCAAAGCAGTCAAATTCATCCTGGATAAACATGGCATTGAATACCTTTCAGCCACAACGAAAAAGAGCTTGTCAGCAAAGGAATTAAACTATGAACAGATTGACGAGCAACTGATAAAGGACCACCTCATTATCATTAATGCAACACCGCTTGGAACTTTCCCTAAAGTAGATACTTGCCCGTCGATTCCTTATGAGTCTCTCACTCCAAATCATGTTCTTTTCGACTTGGTTTACAATCCGGAAGAAACCTTGTTTTTGCAGAAGGGAAAGGCTAAAGGAGCGAGCATAAAAAATGGCCTGGAGATGTTGCATCTTCAAGCCATCAAAGCTTGGGAAATTTGGAATGAATAACCATTCATTCCAAATTCCTCAAACCTTCAGATATCAAATCTAATCCAGTACAAACCGATACGTAATCGTTCCCTGCTGAAAGGCCGGCGCTGACTCATCGAGATTAAATTTAGCCTTAAGGGCTGCCTGCTTGGCTGCATTCAGCAACTGGGCATTGTAGGTTGTTGATCCCCGTGCACCCGGCTCGGCAGTTGTCACCTTTCCATATTTATCCACTGTAACCTGAACCACCACGACACCTTCTTCATTTCCCGGATAGGTCGGTTTGGGCAACGATTTAGCTGAACGTCCAGCCAGACTGAATGAAATACCGTTTCCTTGTCCACCACCCTCGCCATAGTTGGTTGAGTTGGCCGAACCATTCGGAGAGCCTTGGTTTCCTCCGGGGAAAGTAACACCCTCCCCGGTACTTTTTGAATCGGAGCTACCAGCTCCTCCTGCTCCAAAAGCATTGGACACCCTACTATTAATTTCTGCTATTTTTTGCTGCTCAGCTTCTATTCTTTTGCGCTCTTCTTCCTCCTTGCGCTTCCGTTCAGCTTCTTCAGCCAATCGTTTACGCTCAAGCTCTTCCTTGCGCTCACGTTCCAATTCAGCTTGACGCTGAGCTTCCAAATCTTTCTGGCGTTGTTTTTCCAGCTCTTCCTGTTTCCGCTTATTTTCCAGCTCTTGCTGCCGTTTTTGCTCCTCTTCCTTCTTCTTTTTGGCCGCTTCCAAGGCTACCGTTTTCTCATAATCCTGTGTTAGCAACTCCTTTTTTGCTTCAGGTTGTTTGCCCGCAGGCGGAGGTGGCGTTGGCGTTGTAGCCGGAGGAGTTACCGTTTTCTTTTCTTCTTTAACAACAGGAGCTGGAGTTTTCCGGCTTGGTGCCGGCTCTCTCGGGCCTGCCCCTTGACTGGAGTTTCCAAAATTCACCAGAATTCCTTCTTCTCCGGGTAATGGCAGTGGGGTGAAAAAACCAAATAACAGAAGCAAAATTAAAACGATTGTATGCACAACAATCGTCCCGATAAATCCCTTTTTATGTTTTTCAAAATAACTCATTAACGTCCTTCGGGCGCTGTAGCCACAATCATTTTGTATTTATTGCGTTTCGCAATATTCATTACTTTTATAATTTGTTCAAAAGGAACTGATTTATCAGCATGAAGCGAGACATAAGCTTCAGGTGTGTCACCAATTGCACTTTGCAGTGCAGGCTCAATTTCATGAAAGGCAACCCGCTCAACATCCTTCCCTGTATTCACGTAATATTTCAGATCTTTCGTTATAGATACTGTTGTTATCGGCTTTGCTGCAGTTTGGTTATTACTTTCCGGCAACAATAACTTTAATGCATTGGGTGCGATAAGTGTTGATGTAACCATGAAAAAGATCAACAGCAAGAATACAATATCAGTCATGGATGACATGCTAAAACTGGCATCGACTTTATTTCTTCGTTTTAAGGCCATTATTCCTATTTTGCTGGTTCATTTAAAAGATCAAGAAATTCGGATGTTGCTGCTTCCATCTTGAAAATCACTTTTTCAACACTAGCCACCAAAATATTGTAGGCGAAATAGGCAATAATTCCAACCGTTAAACCAGCAACCGTAGTTACCATGGCTTGATAAATACCTGAAGACAAAAGCGTCACATCAATATTGTTTCCAGCATTGGCCATATCGTAAAATGCCTGAATCATCCCAATTACGGTTCCCAGGAAACCAATCATTGGAGCTCCCCCGGCAACACTTGCCAAAACAGGCAATCCTTTTTCCAGCTTGGCAATTTCCAGGTTTCCGACAGTTTCAATGGCAGAATTGACATCCGACATCGGACGGCCAATCCGGCTAATTCCTTTCTGAATCATTCGTGCTGTTGGGTTATCCTGTGAACGAACCAAAGATAAGGCAGCATCAATATTCCCTTGCGAAATGTAATCTTTCACACGCTCAAGCAAGGAGTCGTCAACCTTTCCGGCTTTTTTAACGGCAAAATAACGATCAAAGAAAATAAAAACAGCAATCAGCGAAAGCGCCACAATGGGAATCATGATCCAGCCTCCTTTGAGTGCTAAATCAAAAAAGCGGGTCACAATGCCATCCTGTTCAACTGTTTCAGCCAGTGCCTCAGCACTTTCTCCAGCTGCATTTGAAACTTGTAACAAAATATATCCAAACATAAGTCTTCATTTAGAGAAACACATAAAAAACGAGGTATAATAACAATTATTATACCCCCCAAAAATAATGATTATTTGCAAAGTTACGACTTAAAGTCGGAACATCGCTCAAGAGTTTTTAGGAAGCGCCCTCCGATGACCATTCGTATCTACTCCTCGTCCCTTTTGACAAACAAACGTTTCAACTTTCGCCAAAGTTCGCCCAGATTATTGTAGTTCTCACGGTACGAAACACCAATTCCCTGAGTATAAGGTGATGTTTCATAAATCAGGTTATCGTTTGAGCGATTATACGCTTTTAACTGCAGCTTCCCGTTATTGGTCAGCTTTACATTCAAGTCAAAATCACCAACAATATTGCTGTTATTTGAGCGGGCTGCATTGGTCGTGCTGTTATTCCCGATGTTACCGTTCAGCGTCACCCGGTCATTAAAAATCTGGGTGCTCAAAGCCAATTCAATTTCGTCATCCGATATTTGATTACCCGGACGATAGTTCACACCAATGTCAAAATCATTGCTAATTTGAGACAACCAGTTACTCAGTTGATTGGAAAACAGCTCGCTGGCTGTTGAACCAACCAGATTCGGGTTGGTGGCTTGATAGGATCCTCTGAGATATTCGGGCGTGTAAAAACGTCCCAAAACCAGCAATGATAAAATCTGCCGGTTCATATCTTCATCCGTACTGAAAAACTGCTGAACCTGGTCTTTGATTCGATCTTCAACCGTTGGAAAATTAATATCGAATGCAATCTCCGGGTTGTTCAGGTTCTCAGTTAAGACGATTCCACATGTAACCGGAATTCGTTGGCTGTAATCAATATTGTCAACCGGGTTAGGAAACAGTTCCGTCAGCGATGCTTTGAGCCTGTAGATGGCTTCCAGATCAATGGTGGCATCATACGGGTCTCCGTTCCAGAGAATGGTTCCGCCACGGGCTATTTCAAACTTTTTGTTGATTACATTCTGAAGCGTAAACAAGTAATCGCCCTGCTCTACCCGGTACTCGCCAAACATGGTAATATTAAAATCAGGGTCAATTCGAACCTGTAAATCGCCCGTTCCACGCGAACGGATAACATCACCAATTTGCGAGTTGTAAATAAGCTGAACCTGTGCGTCGGAAGTTACATTGAAATCGAAGCTCATCTGCAAATTCGACTTTTGACTCTGTGGCTTTGTTATTGGGCTACTGGTGTTGATACGTTCCCGATTCACAAAATTTATGAAATCATACTCCTGGGCCTCTTCTTCATAGTCCAATGAAATATTGATCGACGTTCCGCTTAAGGAGCTGGCTGCCGAGGTTAAAAGAACATCCTTGCCATGTCCTCGAACCTGAAAGCTCCCACGGGCATAAGCTTTCCCATAAAAACGTTCGTTATCTCTAAAAGTCGTATTCATGGCCAGCAAGCGTGGAGAACTAATTTCCAGGTCATAATCCATATTCTGAAAATTATCATGGCGAATTGATCCATCAAAAACACCTTTATTCCCTTGGTAATCGTTAATCTGAATCTGATCAAAAATGATTGAATCAGAACGAAAGCTCACCGTATCGCTAAAGTAATAATCCACTTGCATGGATTTTACGGCCAATCCGGCATCCAGTCCCAGCACATCACCATCCAACAACAGCTTTTGAGGAGTCCCGTGAATCCACACTTCACCCGTACCACGGCCCCGAACATTCTGAAAACTGTTCTGCAAAATGGGCTGTAAAATAGTTAATGACAAATCATTCAACCTCACCGAAAAATCGATCGAGTCATTTCCAGGCTTGTAGGAACCAAAGCCATAGAGCGATTGGTGATTCTTCGTGTTCACACTCAGCTCAGCCTGCAATTCTTCCGAAGGCCGATCCCACTTACTAACCAAACTCACGTCGCCAATAGCATGATTTCGAAAACTCAAATCGTCAACCTTCAAATCGGACAACAACATGGCCCGCTCATAAACATCAAACAAACTGGCCGAACCATTAAGAACACCTCTGACTGCAACGTCCTTTTGAGCAAACGAATTCAAATTTCCCAGGTTAATTTCGTTTACTTTCAAGTTTAGCCGATCGGCTTTATCCTTAGAGACCACCCCATCCACGGTAAGTTGCTGCTGTTTATTCGAGATTCGAAAGTTATCCACTGCAATGCGCGACGAATCAATGGTAACCACTGAAGGATGGACAATCCATAGCGTATCAGCAATGTAAATATTGGAAGGCTTGACCGCAATTTCCACATGCGTTTGGCCATAACCGGTACTCTGAAAGTCAATCTGAGTTTCCAGCTCGCCACTGTAGGTCGTTTCATGAAAGTTATTCCACACTACTTTAGAATCCAGCCGATCATCGGCAGCATTGGCCAAAAATGCCAAATTATAAATACGCTGTTTATCGTTGATCATCAATTCTTCCAAGCGACTCTTGACTTCCAATTCGTCGTTGGAATGGATGCGAAGTGAATAACCATTGAAGATCAGGTTTCCATACCTCATATCAGGGATATCGGCATGCAAATCCAGATGAAACTGCTGATCATCAAACCGTCCGGAGATTGTTGACGGGCCAATGTACAACTGGGGTAACAGTGTCCGGGTAATGGGATCAACGTCTTTCACCATCACCTTAAAGTTAAACTGGTTCAGACTTTTAGTTTCGTCAAAAGCAAGGCCGGAAGAAGGTAAATAGTGATAAAGTAAATTTTTAACACTTCCAACAATGGTCCGAAAAGAGTAATTTCCTGTGATTTCGGCATCGGCAAAATCGGAGCGAATTTGCAGGTAAGCCGAATCTTCATAAAAAGTATTTACACTAAAACTATTCAACAGTAAAGTATCGTTTTCATTCACATACTGCCCTTCTTCCACCCAAATATTCCCGTCGAGGTTGTCAATGCTGCTTGCTTTAAAATTGGCATTCAGAAACATCGAAAGCATTGATTTTTCGTACCGACGATCGATATTCAACGCTTTTAGATTAGCCTGCCCCAGTTTCATTTCAAAATCAAACTCCGGAATGACTTTGTTAAAATCAAGCTTTCCCACAAAGTTGGCATCCAGGTTTGGGTCTTGAATATTGAAACTCCCTTCAAACCTTTTATCCTGAAGCGCACCATCCAGACTCAGGTTTTTGAATTTATACTGATTGAACACCAGGCTGTCCACCACTCCAGCAACAGCCACATCAAAAGCGCGCGTCACCTGATTAAATGAACCATCAACTTTTCCGTTGAAAGTCAGTTGCTCAAATTGATTAATTTGAGTGAATTCGCCCAACTCAAAATTCACAGTCCGCAAGCTTCCGTTTACTTTCAGCCGGTTACCCTTTTGCGGAACAAAAGAAAGGTCGGTTTTAATTTGACCAAAGTTGGACTGCACCGAACCATAGGCCACAAAATCGCTAAGGAAACCGGTAAAATTTCCCTCATAACGCACCACGCCTGCATCGTAAAGCAACTCCGGAAACTCCAGAAAATCGGAATCCATAGCATCCGGAAGTTTAATTTTGCTCAGATCTTTAAAGTCAGCCGTTGAATTTTTAAGGTCAAGCAAAATATAAGTTTGATCCAGATCGGGCAGACCATTACTGTATAAATCACAAATCAACCGGGTATTTTGTCCCGTCGATAGTTGCAGATCTTTTGCTTTCAAATCGGCTATGGTTCCATAAACCCGGCCCGACAGGTCAATTTTCAAATCCATTCCTCGCAGAGAAGGCACCAGTTGACTCACATCCACAAAGTCAACCACCGATTCTTTTAAATCAACATCCAGCTTTAAAAATGAGAAGTCCCTTCCCGTTCCCATCTCCGACTGGTCCAGAGTAACATCGGCATTTCCGATGGAAGAATGAGGCGTGGAAACATTCAGATTTTGAAGTTTGACAACATGATTCGAGGAAACAAGTTGAGTGCTTAACGAACTCAGCTGAAAGGATTTATGATCATCAAAACTCATGTTATTGATGCTGAATGATAACGAATCGTGATGCAGTTCGAAATCACTTACATCCAATTGAATGTCATATAAATCAATGGTTTTAGGCTTTTCCATTTTGTAATAGGAGTAGCCCAAACGAGTATCATTAAACAGAAAATTTTGACAAAAGAAGTCCCAGTTATCCTGTTGTTTATTCGAGCGCATGGCATCAAAAATAAACTTGTAGTTGGGCAACTGATCTTCGGTTAACGACACAAAAAACTTCGTCTTACTCATTTCGATGGACGACAGATTGATCAGTTTTCGTTTGATCTTCAGGTCATCAATCGATGCCACCATTTTATCCACATAAAACAAGGTATCCTGCTGCTGATCTTCAATCAAAAATTCATTTAAAACCACTTGGTTAAAAAAACGAATGTCCACGCTAGCCAAAGTGATTCGGGTATTCAGGCGCTCCGAAAAGTGGTTGGCGATTTGCCGTACCAGGTAAGTCTGCACCACACTGGTCTGAAAGGCCAGATACACACCCAAAATCAGGACCAGAAATGCCCCAACTATCCAAATGACTATTTTGACTGATTTTTTAATAATTTTGTGGCTTTAAAAAATTAGAAAACAAAATAAACTAAAATCCACGTAAATCGTTAGGTTCAACAGTTAAAATAATTGAAATCTACGCTGAAAATTGGTTTTCATGAACAATAAAAAAGATATCATCATTTTAGGGATCGAATCATCATGCGACGATACCTCGGCCGCTGTCATCAAGAACGGGTATTTGCTATCGAATATTATAGCCAGCCAGAAAGTTCACGAGGCTTATGGCGGTGTTGTCCCCGAATTGGCTTCACGGGCCCATCAGCAAAATATTGTTCCCGTAGTTGACCAGGCCATCAAGCAGGCAGGCATTAGCCGCGACGAGATTTCCGCTATTGCTTTTACCCGTGGCCCGGGCTTACTTGGCTCGCTGTTGGTGGGTACTTCTTTTGCCAAAGGATTTTCGCTGGCTGCCGGCATTCCAATGATTGAAATTAATCACTTGCAAGGCCATGTGCTCGCACATTTCATACAGGAAGAAGGAGTAGAGTTTCGCGAGCCCAAATTCCCGCACCTGAATTTGCTGGTATCAGGCGGAAACTCGCAAATCATTATTGTGAAAAATCACCTGGAAATGGAAGTCATTGGCCAAACCATAGACGATGCTGCCGGCGAAGCTTTTGACAAATGTGCCAAAGTAATGGGCATGCCCTATCCGGGTGGTCCGTTGATTGACAAACTGGCAAAAATCGGCGATCCGAACCGGTTCAAATTTGCCAAACCACGAATCAAAGAGCTCGACTACAGCTTTAGCGGACTAAAAACCAGCTTCTTGTATTTCCTGCGCGATCAACTCAAGGAAAATGAGAACTTCATTGAAGAAAACCAGGCTGATTTGTGCGCCTCGCTGCAAAAAACCATCATCGATATTTTAATGGATAAACTGGTAAAAGCAGCCAAGCAAACCGGCATTAAGGAAGTTACGGTAGGCGGTGGTGTTTCAGCCAACTCAGGCTTGCAGAATGCACTGAAAGCAGAAGCCCAAAAACGTGGCTGGAACATATACATTCCTAAATTTGCATTTACCATGGACAATGCAGCAATGATTGCCATTACGGGTTATTACAAGTACCAGAACAAACAGTTTGCCGCGCAAGATGCCGTTCCATTTGCCCGTATGAGCATCAATGACTAAATCTTTCGTCCGTGCCTATTTGTTAATTAAAAGCCCATTCAACTCCCTGCTAAATCAATGCAGGTTAACTTGAGTATGGCAATCTGCTTCCTGCCTTGAAGCAAACAATCCGGAATTCTTAAACATTCAAATTTGGAACAGCACACAAAAATACCCGTCGTTTTGGTTACCGGCTTTTTAGGCGCCGGAAAAACCACCTTGATCAACGAAATTATCCACCACCACCAGCATTTGAAACTGGCTTTGGTTGAAAATGAATTTGGACAGCAATCCATTGATCAGGATTTGATTGTCGGCATGCGCAGTGAAAACATTTTTGACCTGAGCAATGGCTGCATCTGCTGCTCCATCTCCAATGAGTTTTCACTCACCCTGCTTGACCTGGCTGACAAAGCTGGTGAGATTGATTACTTACTAATTGAAACCACGGGGGTTGCCGACCTTTCAAATGTTATTAAACCGTTTTATGACGACCAGGAATTGAAAGAAAAATACACGCTCGCCGGCAGTGTGTGCCTGATTGATGCCAGTAATTTTGATCAACAGATGAGTGAGCGCGAGCAACAAATGCAAGTTATTTTAAGCGACTTGCTTGTTGTAAACAAAACAGATATGGTTGATGAAACAAAACTGGACGCCATTAAAAAGAACCTGACAGCCTGGAACCGAACGGCCCAAATACAGACTACAAAGTTTGGACAATGCAACGAACTTCAACTGGATCATTTTGCTGAAAGTGTGCATGGACAGCTGGAGAAGAAGATGGCAGAACCTGTTATGTTTCGCCTCGTGCAATCTAAAAAGTACACCACTTTCACCCATGAGTTTTCGGGTGAAATTTCTTTGGAACGCTTCAAATACTGGTTCAATTACTTTGCGGCCATCAATCAACGCGAGATTTATCGCATCAAAGGCATTTTATTCTCTCAGAATTCTCCTACCAAGACCATTGTACAATCTGTTGGCGGAGCAACCAGCTATGCCGAAGGCAGCATGATTATACCTGGTGAAAAACCTATAAACAGGTTGGTTTTTATCGGAAAGGAAATTGATTTTGACCGGATCAGTTTTGAGCTTGATCACTACCTAAACAAGGAATAAACGTTCAATTAATACCAGCCCAGCACCTGAAGAATAATGACCACCAATACCGTTGTCAAGGCGGTAACTCCAATGGCCAGACTACTCATGGCACCTTCCGTCTCCCCCATTTCCATGGCTTTGGTCGTTCCCAAGGCATGAGCCGAAGTTCCCAGGCCAATTCCTTTAGCTACCGGATGTACTATTCGCAATAAACGATACAAAGAAGGTGCAATGATCACCCCAAAAATTCCGGTAATCATGATCGAAAGCACTGTGATTCCTTCATTGGCACCTAAACTGTCGCTAATTCCGATACCAATCGGAGTCGTTACCGAATGCCCCATAATGGAACGCTCCAACAGCTCATTCAACTGAAACAGCCGCCCAAGTAAAATAACCGATGCCACGGCCGCAAAAACACCAGCGGTAATGCCTCCCATGATGGCGAATTTATGGGCTTTCAGCAACTTTCGGTTGCGGTACAAAGGCAGGGCCAGCACCACCGTTACCGGTCCTAAAAACGAATGGATAACACTACCACCTTCCATAAAGTGTTCAAAAGGAATATCGAAAAGAAGTAGCAACCCAATAATCAAAGCGATGGAAGACATCAACGGATTCAGCCAGGTGGCTTTCAATTTGTCCCTCAGGTAGCTAATTCCATAAAACGAAGCTACCGATAGCAGAATGCCAAACAAGTGGGTATCAGTCAGAAACTTCATCGTGATTTTTTCTTCGTTTAATTAAAAATTGGGTCACCAGGCCAGCGCAAGCCATAACAATAAGCGTTGAAGCCAAAATAGCAACAATCGTTTGAACATACCGTCCTTCAAGCGATTGGTACGAAACCATAACGCCAACTCCGGCTGGGATAAAAAAGAACCCCATGTTCTTCAGAAAAAAATCCGCAGTTTCTGCAATCTGCCTTTCCTTGATTACTCCGGCAAACAATAGCACGAGCAATAAAATCATGCCGGTAATGCTCCCTGGAATGGGCAAACTCAAATAATGGGAAAGCAATTCTCCCATAAAGTTAATTCCCAACAGAATTAAAAGTTGTTTAAATACCTTCATTATTTGCGGATTAAAAACGCGGCCAACCGAAGCTGAACAAGCTCACTTAAACCTTCTCAACAAAAGGACGAACGTCGGTCAGAAACATGCCTGCAGTTTTGGCTGCCTGCATTCCCAACACCCCATCTTCGTATACATGACACTTCTCTGGCGTAACATTGATTAACTCAGCACACTTCAGAAAAGTCTGCGGTTCCGGCTTATGCTCGGTCACATCGTCAGCCGTAACAATCGCATCAAACTTATCCATAATCTTCAGCGTTTGCAATTGCATTTCGGCACTTTTGCGGCTGGCGCCTGTTCCCACGGCCAGTGGAATTTTTCCAAAATAGTCATGCACCAATTGAACCACTGAATCATGCGCACGCAACTGATCGGCGCTCTGCCAAAATATTTCTTGCTTCATGCGAACCAGTGCCTCCGGATCAACCCCTTCCAACTGATTATCGCTGATAATGCGGTAGGCAAATTGAATGGTTGGCATGCCAGTTAGCTCGGCGACCATACTTTCATCGAAACGGCAATTGAAGTGCTCACATACCTTATGCCAAGTGGCAATATGTACCGGAAGCGAATCCGACAAAGTTCCATCCAAATCAAAAATTAAGGCTTTAGCCTCGGGGTGCTTATCTAGTTTCATAACTATTTTTCTTGATGTTTGCGGCGAAATTACGCTTTTTTTCGCCCTAAAAAATAAAGCCCTTGGTTTAGCGCAGGGAATACCGGCAATTTAAACTTCTTTTAATTTTCAGTATGAACCGAGCTTAATGCACGCCCATTAAAATCAGGAAAAGTGCTGCATGGTTCCCGGAGTTTCTGCGTCCAGGTGATCGACATTGTTCAGCTCAACCACACGGTGCCTGCCATCGGCATACAACTCCACCCGGCTGACCGAGGTATTTTTAGTTACTTCCCACGAAAAATACTCACTAGCCGGCTTGTTGGCAAGTACGGTCCAAAAAGCCCGAATCAAGCCGCCATGAGTAATGGCAGCCACCCGCTGTCCATCATGCAGCCTCAGCATTTTATCAATAAACTGTTCTGCACGCTCCAGCATGTCTTCATTGGTTTCCGCTCCTTCAGGTAAATAATCCCAACTCCAGTTTTTGGGAAATGCTTTGCCTTCCCACGAGGTGAGCGATCGTTCGCGCAAGAGAGGGTCTGTAATCAACTTCATCTCCGGGTGAAACTTTAAGATTTCATTAGCTGTATCAATCGTCCGCTGCAAATCGCTGGAATAAACCAGATCCAAAGGTTCTTCTTTCAGCTGAACGCCCAATTGACGGGCTTGCCTGATCCCCAGTTCCGACAAGCAACCATGCTGCTGCCCCTGACAAATATTATTTGCGTTTTCAACCGTCTCTCCGTGCCGTATAATCATCAATTGAACCATAAGTCTGACATTATTTAACTGACTATTTATAGTATTTGCATACAAATATGAACTAACTAAGACAAAGATGAAAAGTTTCTGTTCAATGCCCCCTTAATACAGGAATTACCTTTACTAAGAAATAACCTTTCAAGCATCTGTTTGTTAATAAAACGAAATCAAACCCCTAAATTTGAGTGTAATTCATTTGAGCAAATGATACTTATTGGGTACGAAATCCAATACAACCTTATCGATATCAATTAAAACGATTCAGTATGTTTAAAATTTATCTTTCGTTCATTTTTGTTCTTCTTATGGGAATCAGTACGGTTTCCGCAGAAAACGCTGAAGCCCGACTCCTGCGTTTTCCGGCAATTTCCGGCAACCAAATTGTTTTTACCTATGCCGGCGATTTGTACTCGGTGCCAGCCGATGGAGGCACCGCAAGAAAACTAACCAACGACATTGGCTTTGAACTCTTTGCCCACTTTTCTCCGGATGGAAGCCAACTGGCATTTACCGGCCAATATGATGGGAACACCGAAGTGTTTGTAATGCCTGCCAATGGAGGCACTCCCAAACGACTAACCCACACGGCGACCCTGAGCCGCGATAAAGTTTCGGACCGCATGGGACCTAACAACATTGTGATGAGCTGGACTCCGGATGGGAAAAACATTGTGTACCGTTCGCGTAAGCAAAGCTTCAATTCCTTTAAAGGACAGCTTTTTCAGGTATCTGTTGATGGTGGTTTATCTTCTGAACTGCCACTGTCCGAAGGCGGATTTTGCAGCTACTCTCCTGACGGCAAACAACTGGCCTTCAATCGTGTTTTTCGCGAATTCAGAACCTGGAAATACTACAAAGGAGGGATGGCTGACGACGTTTGGGTTTTCGACTTCAAAACCAAGGCAATCAAACAAATAACAGACAATGATGGTCAGGATATTTTCCCCATGTGGGCCGGCGACGAGATTTTCTTTATCTCCGACCGCGACCGAACCATGAACATCTTTGTGTACAACACCAAAACCGAATCGGTTGAAAAAGTAACCAACTTCACCGAATATGATGTTAAATTCCCATCGATCGGCGGAGATTACATTGTGTTTGAGAACGGTGGTTACCTGTATAAAATGAATGTGAATGACAAGCAACCGGTAAAGGTTCCTGTTCACATCAACAACGATTTTACATATGCCCGTAACGAATGGAAAGATGCTTCCAAACACATTACTGACGGCGACATTTCGCCCAACGGAGAGCGTGTCGCATTTTCAGCTCGCGGCGAAGTATTTAGTGTTCCGGCTAAAAAAGGGATCACTTACAACCTGACCAAAAGCTCCGGAGCCCACGATCGCAGTGCGGTTTGGTCGCCTAACGGCAAATACATCGCTTACTTGTCCGATCAATCCGGTGAGTTTGAAGTCTACATCCAGGATCAACTGGGCAACCAGGCCCCGATTCAGCTCACCAAAGGAGCCGACACCTATAAATTTAGCCTCGAGTGGTCGCCTGACAGCAAAAAAATCATGTGGTCGGATCGTAAACTAAGACTCCGCTATGTCGATATTGATTCGAAAAAAATAACCACGGTTCATACGGCTGAGTATGGTTTAATCCGGGCTTATAACTGGTCACCCGACAGTAAATGGATCACCTTCAGCCTCCCAACAGATAACCGCTTTTCAAAAATTGTGGTCTACAATACCGAAGCCAAGGAATTGCATGAAGTGACTGACAACTGGTACGATTCCGGCTCGCCGTCCTTCTCCAGCGATGGAAAATACATCGTATTCGTTTCGGCGCGCGACTTCAATCCCACATACAGCCACACCGAATGGAACCATGCTTACACCAAGATGTCACGCATCTACCTGGCTATTTTATCCAGTGAAACCACATCGCCCTTTGCGCCTGAAAACGACACGGTAAAAGTTGCAGACGCATCGAAAGAAGACAGCAAGAAAGATGTGGCCAAATCTGCCGAGCAGAAGTCAACCGATAAAGCAGTAAAAATTGATTTGCAAGGGTTGTCGGATCGGATTGTTTCGCTGCCTATTCCAGCTTCAAACTACTACAATGTAAATTGTGTGAACAATAAAGTTTACTATTACGACTATGGCGATGAGCGCAATGCAAAACTTTACGACCTGGAAAAGAAAAAGGAAACGGTACTGGGTAACTTCAATTTCAGTATTTCTGCCAACCACAAAAAAATGCTGGTGGTCAAAGACCGGAAATGGGCTGTTATCGACCTCCCTTCCTCTAAAGTTTCACTTGAAGAAACGATTGACCTGTCAAACATGGACGTTTGGGTGGATTACCAGGCTGAATGGAAACAGATTTACGATGAAAGCTGGCGGCAAATGCGTGACTTTTTCTATGTAGAAAATATGCACGGAGTGAACTGGAAAGCCATGCACGACAAATATGCTCCATTAGTTCCCCATGCCCGTCACCGCGATGACCTGACCTACATTATTGGCGAATTGATTGGCGAACTGAATGTTGGCCACGCCTACGTGCAGAGCGGCGAACGCCCCGAGCCAGCCCGTATTCAAACCGGACTTCTTGGTGCCAAAATCAGTGCCGATGCTTCAGGCTATTTCAAGATTGATGAAATTTTGGAGGGAGCGAACTGGAGTAAGGAATTGCGCTCGCCATTAACCGAAGTAGGTGTTAATGCCCAGGCAGGAGATTACATTGTTGCCGTAAATGGCGTAAGCACCCAATCAACCAAGGATATTTACGCTCTACTGGTAGGCAAAGCCGGCAAAGAGGTAGAAATCAGCCTCAACAGCAAACCATCAGAAACCGATGCGCGCAAGGTGCTGGTAACTCCGATTGCCGATGAGGCCAATCTTTATTACTACAACTGGGTACAAAACAACATCAAAAAAGTAAGCGAAGCCACAAACGGCGAAGTAGGTTACATTCATGTTCCGGACATGGGGCGTGATGGGCTTAATCAATTTTCCCGCTTGTTTTATCCCCAGCTGAATAAAAAAGGGCTGATTATTGATGATCGTGGCAACGGTGGCGGAAATGTTTCGCCTATGCTTATTGAACGCCTGCAGCGGGTGGCACAACGCGCCAATGTTCGCCGAAATGTCAAACATCCTACTCCCGTTCCCAGCCAGATGGTTCTTGGTCCTAAAGTATTGTTAATTGACCGTTACTCTGCTTCTGATGGCGATTTATTCCCTTATGCTTTCAAACATTACAAACTGGGAACAGTTATCGGAACACGCAGCTGGGGTGGTGTTGTCGGTATCAGCGGTTCACTTCCGTTTATCGATGGTGGCGAACTCAACAAACCGGAATTCGCCTCTTACTCGTCTGAAAAAAGCGAGTGGATTATTGAAGGATACGGCGTTGATCCGGACATTGTTTTAGACAATGATCCTTACCAGGAATACCTGGGCAATGATGCTCAGCTGGAAAAAGCAATTGAGCTGATCCAAGCAAAAGTTAAAACGGAATACAAACCATTACCCGCGGTTCCGCAAGCACCGGACAAATCAAAATAGTCCAATCAAACAAGCATAGAAGGAGGCCGATACGGCCTCCTTTTTTTTGCTTCAAATTTCTCAAACACACTCCAAATAAATCGGTTACATCAACTTTAACCAATCCGGACTGACCTTCAAACTTACACCTATCAAAAGTGCTTTTCTGAAAATAAACGGCCTGAAGTGTTCCAATCTAAGCATTCTGCCTTACCTTTGCCCCCTCATAAAAAACAAAAAATCATAACCATAGAATTATTACGAGATGAGCCTGGAGAAAAAATTACTGGAGCGCAGCGGATCGGTATGCGAATTATGTGGATCAAACCAAGAACTGAAAGCTTATGAAGTACCCCCTAAAACCAGTGGATCGGTTGATGAAAGCATTCTTGTCTGCAACCACTGCCTGACACAAATTGAAAATCCAGACCAATTGGATGTCAACCACTGGCATTGCCTGAACGACAGCATGTGGAGCCAGGAGCCCGCTGTTCAAGTCATGGCCTGGCGCATGTTAAACCAACTTCGGAATGAAGGCTGGGCGCAAAACCTGCTGGACATGCTTTACCTGGAAGAAGACGTATTGGAATGGGCCAAAACAGGACAAAGCACCGGAGCAGAACAAGATGACGCCCCGAAACACATGGACAGCAATGGAGTTCCCCTTTTAGCCGGCGATACTGTTGTGCTGATCAAAGACCTGAACGTAAAAGGAACCAGCTTTGTAGCCAAACGAGGCACGGCTGTACGCGGAATTTCATTGGTGCACGATAATCCGGAACACATTGAAGGTCGCGTAAACGGACAACAAATTGTTATTCTGACCAAGTTTACCAAGAAAACAAACTAGAAACCTGGCTGGATACCGGTTTTTAACTTCACCATAACAACAAAGGCAGCATAGTCGGTTATTCCGATTGCGCTGCCTTTGTCATATTCAGTCCTTTCAGTTTGCCGTCACTTCCATCGGCTGTTTCTCCAGCTGGCTCTCGCTTCTTTTGTCAGAAATGTCCATGCTACAATGCGGCTGTTTTTTTGGCCTTGTCCCATTGGCAACGTTTCTATTTCAGCGGCTTCAGCTTGCTTCAAAGCGCAATAGACTGTCGGAAGATTTTCCTTCTTGGAAATTAAAGTAGAAAACCAATAGCAGGAATTCGCAAAC
Source organism: uncultured Sunxiuqinia sp. (assembly GCF_947495665.1). Lineage (GTDB taxonomy): Bacteria > Bacteroidota > Bacteroidia > Bacteroidales > Prolixibacteraceae > Sunxiuqinia > Sunxiuqinia rutila. The sequence goes on along the minus strand of NZ_CANLZV010000003.1, from coordinate 254,679 downwards.
TGTCGGCTTTGTTGAATCATTCTGCGCACAAAGTTTGCTTCTCCCCCTTCGCACCACAATTCATTATTCTGACCTCCGAAGTTCAATTTGAGCTTGCCGCCTTTTTGCTTGTTCAAATTACGCAGCTTCCGAAGTGTTCCAGCCTGCGCCTCCGCTGCCGAAGCATGAAAGGGGGGATTGCAAATCGTCAGGTCAAAACGCTCATCGGCACGAATAATCCCCCGAAAGATATCCTTCGAATTGGGTTGCTGACGCAAGTCTATTTTCCCGCTTAGCACCTCATTTTTTGAAACAATGTTGGCAGCTGACTTTAGAGCCACGGCATCTATATCTGCGCCAACAAACGACCAACCGTATTCCAGTGTCCCCAAGATGGGGTAAATACAATTGGCTCCAACACCGACATCAAGGCCGGTGATGGTACCTCCACTGGGGATTTTACCTTGATTTGAACGGGCAAGCAAATCCGCCATATGATGGATATAATCTGCGCGCCCAGGAATAGGCGGACAGAGATAACCGTCAGGAATCTCCCAATATGCCAGATCATAATTAGCCAAAAGCAAGGCCTTATTTAAGATTTTTACGGCCTTCGGATCTGCAAAATCGATGGATTCATCACCATAATCATTCAGCCGTACAAAGGGCTTCAATTCGGAGCAAGCAGTTACCAGCCGTTGGAAATCATAGCGGCATCGGTTTTTATTTCGTGGATGTAAGTTTGATTTTTCGTTCGGATGAATTTTCTTTTTCGCATGCATGCATCGTGGCTTTTCTGTGCTGCAAATTTAGAATGAGCTGAGTCTAGATACAAGTTTTTTTTTGCCTGCCTGGGCTTTTTTATATTCCGAAGTTTTAGCTTCTCAACTCTTTCAAAACGACCAAAACCCAATTGTTAAAATTAAAAGCAACCGTTAGTGGAATATTTACTCAAGATGGAAGCAACAAAATCCACATGCTAGCCTAGCGGACCGGTATAGCCCTCGTAGTCGGCTAATTTCTGAATACGTTTCAAGTGCCGGCCGTTTTCGAAGTTGGCTCCCAGCCAGGCTGCAACCAATTTGATTGCTTCTTCTTCCGAAACCATTCGCCCGCCCAAAGCAATCACATTGGCATTGTTATGTTCCTTGGCAAGCACAGCCGACTTTTCATTCCAACAAAGCGCACAGCGAATGCCCTTCACCTTATTGGCGGCCATAGCCTCCCCATTACCACTTCCTCCAAAAACAACCCCACAATCGGCCTGGCCGGTGACAACCGCCTCAGCAGCAGGAATCACATAATCGGTATAATCAACGGCCTCTTCCGAGAAAGTTCCCAAATCCACAAGCTCATAACCTTCTTTCAGCAAGAATGCTTTTATAGCTTCCTTCAAACGGTAACCGGCATGGTCTGTTCCCAGTGCAATCTTTTTCATAATGACAATTTATTCGTTTTTAAAGCTTTTTGTTCTTAACAACGAAACTCGGAAGGGCTCTTCCCTACTTTGTTTTTAAACAAGCGACTGAAATAATGAATGGACTGAAAACCCAACTCATAGCTAATTTCCTTCACACTTTTATCCGTCACCAGCAAAAGCTCCTTGGCACGCATCACTTTTAACTCCAAATGATACTTATGCGGCGACATGCCCGTATAGCTTTTAAACATCTTACGAAAATAGGAGTAGCCAATGTTATAATTATGTGCCAGTTCTTTCATATCCAAAGTCTGGTCAACTTGCTCCCTTATTTTAAAGCGGGCCCCTTCAATAATCGCTTCAATACGCTTCCCGGTAAATTCTTTTTGTTTTTCAATGGAAATGAGTTGTCCCAGCATTTTCATAATCAAGCCCGAGGCAATCTGCTGAAAACCGGGCTTCTCATCACTCACCAGGTCAAAAATCTTATAGTAAGTATCAATCAAATCTTCGCGCACCCCAACATTTAAAACCGGCGGATTACGGTTAAACAGCGGATGCGTCAACAAGCGGGAAGCCAGCTCCCCGTCAAAGCCAATATAGTGCTCCTGCCAGCCACTTTTTCGGCTGGGCTGATAACGGTGCCATTCTCCCGGCTTAATCAGCAAAACAGCGCCGGCCCGTATAGGCAAACGCCCTTCCCGACTTTCAAACACGCCACTCCCCTGGGTTATGTAATTAAGCTGATATTCCTGCAGAATCCGGCCACCATCCCAGCTAAAATAATACCCACTGGGGTGCTTCATGGGCGGATAAGCCTTCTCGGGCATAGCCCGATAGGCACCTGCCACACTCAAATACAATCCCCAGTTTTGATCCTCCTCACCAGCGGTCAGGTATTTAAAAAAGTCATTCATAATTGGTATCAAAAAGTGCAAACTATCTGCCAGATTGTGCATTGTTCAAATCTACTAATCAAGCTACTTTTGAAATTGGACTAGTAAGCAAACAAAATCAAAATTACTAAATTCCTGTGGCTTCACAGGATTAAATCAAACTAAACATGCAAGCAATTTTAGGAATTATTTTTCACTCGCTCGGTGGCGCTTCCTCCGGAAGCTGGTACATGCCGTATAATCTTGTTAAAAAATGGCGATGGGAAGTTTACTGGATTGTCGGAGGATTATTTTCCTGGCTAATCATGCCTTTCATCGCAGTTTTGTTAACCACTCCGGAATGGCAGGGAATTTTAGCTGCTGCTGATTCTTCCGTCCTAAGAACAACTTACATTCTCGGCGTGCTTTGGGGAATCGGAGGGCTGACCTATGGTTTGGGTATTCGTTACCTGGGAATGTCGTTGGGTAATTCGGTTTTATTGGGAATTACCTCGCTCGTGGGTTCGCTGGGCTTACCAATTCTTCGCGATGTTGGAAATTTAGCCGAAGTTTTACCTGCAGGAGATTCTTTTACCGATATGCTGTCAACCGCAAGCGGTCAGGTGGTTTTGTTCGGAATCCTGGTACTCATGGTCGGAATTGTTCTTTGTGGAAAAGCCGGACTGATGAAAGACAAGGATCTTCTGGGCCATAAAGATGGCGTAAACACAGAGTTTAAATTGACCAAAGGCTTAATTATTGCCGGAGTTTCGGGTATTTTAAGTGCATTCTTCAGCTTTGGTATCGATGCCGGTAAGCAAATGGGAGAAGCCGTGCGTGAAATTGCTGTATCCAACAATTTTCCCTTTGTTAGCGACGGCACTTACCTGTTCGAAAATAACATCATCTTTTTGGTTATTCTTTGGGGGGGATTAACAACCAATTTAATCTGGTCAGTGGCTCTTATTCTGAAAAATAAAACCGGGGGTGATTTTGTTGATTCATCTTCGCCATTACTCAGAAACTACCTGCTTTGTGCCTTAGCCGGTACCACCTGGTTCCTTCAGTTTTTCTTTTACGGAATGGGTGAAACAAAAATTGGAAACGGCGCCAGCTCATGGATTTTACACATGTCTACGATTATTCTTACGGCCAACTTCTGGGGTTTTTACCGAAAAGAATGGGCAGGCGTTTCGAGTAAAACGCGGTCGGCCATTTTTCTTGGAATTGGTCTGATTCTGTTATCCATCATCATCATGGGTATTGCGAAAAGTGATTTCTTAAATTAAAACACCAATCGCATGAGTCGTTTAGCATTTAAGATGTATCTGAATGATGGTCAAAAAGAAGAATACATCAAGCGGCACCAGAAAATCTGGCCCGAGCTGAAAAAGCTCCTGAAGGATTCCGGTATCAGTGAGTATTCGATCTTTTTAGACGAAGAAACCAACACGCTTTTTGCTTTCCAGCATACGCACGGGAAAGAAGGCTCTCAAAATCTTGGAAAAACGGAGATTGTGCAACAATGGTGGGCTTTTATGGCCGATATCATGAAAACCAATCCGGATAATTCACCGGTAAGCATTCCATTAAAAGAGGTCTTCTATATGAAATAGGAAGGCTCAGCTAATGAGCTTCAAAATCCATTTATCAAAAATCTAAAAATTAAATTTCTATAAATATGAGTAAAACAGAGTTGATTAAAAAGGCTTATGAACTAGCCAAGGAACAATATGCGGCCATTGGTGTGGATACGGATGCTGCACTGAAAAAAATGGGCGAACTGGCTATTTCTCTGCACTGCTGGCAAACCGACGACGTAGGTGGTTTTGAAACTCCCGATGCTGAGCTTGGCGGCGGCGGTATTAAAACAACTGGCAACTACCCTGGAAAGGCACGTACGATTGAAGAAATGCGAGCTGATTTGGACAAGGTCATGTCCTTGCTTCCTGGCAAGCAACGCTTAAACCTGCACGCAATATACGGAGATTTTGGAGGCGAATTTGTTGATCGGGACCAAATTGAAGTCAAGCACTTCCAGAGTTGGATTGACTGGGCCAAAGCCCGCGGTATAGGATTGGATTTCAATGCAACCTGCTTCTCACACCCAAAAGCAGAAGATGGTTTTACCCTATCGAGTAAAAATGAAGGAAACCGTAAGTTTTGGGTTGAACACGTTAAACGTTGCCGGGCAATTTCGGCTGAAATGGGAAAACAACTGGGAACTCCCTGCGTGCATAACACTTGGATTCCGGACGGAACAAAAGATATTCCTGTAGACCGTAATGGTTATCGTGCCACCCTGCGCAAGTCGCTCGATGAAGCTTTTGCTGAAGAATACCCAAAAGAGTTTATGAAAGACGCCGTAGAGAGCAAGGTGTTCGGTATTGGTGTTGAGTCAATGACTGTTGGTTCGCATGATTTCTACTTAGGCTACGCCATCAAAAATAACAAGCTGATTTGCCTGGATAGCGGGCACTTTCACCCAACAGAAGTGGTTGGCGACAAAATTTCGTCTTGTTTGCAATTTGTCGATGAACTGTTGCTCCACGTAACACGTCCGGTTCGCTGGGATTCTGACCATGTGGTTACCCTGAATGAAGACGTGCAGCTAATCGCTTCAGAAATTGTTCGTAACGACTTTATGAGCCGTGTCAATGTAGGCTTAGACTTCTTCGATGCTTCAATCAACCGGATTGGCGCTTATGTGGTAGGTACACGTGCCGCGCAAAAAGCCTTCCTTATTGCCATGCTGGAGCCAACTAAAACACTGGTTGAACTGGAAGAGGCTGGCCAAAACTTTGAACGCCTGGCTATGTTGGAAGAATTGAAAACAATGCCTTTCGCTGCTGTTTGGGACTACTACTGCCTGCAGGAAGGGGTTCCCTCCGGAGCTGATTACATTGCTGAAATTCAACAATATGAAAAAGAAACTTTAAGAAAACGTAGTAGTTGATTGTCTGCTTATTGGTTGATTTATGCAAAATGGTTGTTGGCAGAAAATTCTGCCGGCAATCATTTTTGCTTACTCGTCTCTTCGACAAATATTTGACGCACTCCTCACACAATCCAGCTGCACTCTCCAAACAAAAGTAGCCATCCCACAACATCACACGACACAATACTTCGTGCCTGTTTTTACACATTTATTAGCCTTTGTTTGCATTTTAACAAATAGAATTCTTCTACCTTTGAATTTCCATTCAGCAAACAGTTAACTTGGAAACTATGAATCGAATTTTGGGTATACTATTTATATTGATTATCGCAGCAGGTTGCAGCATGCAAAGCAAACTTAATCGTGATTTCAAAGGTGAACGGATAGAAAAAGTCACCGAAATGTTCTCAAACCTTCCACTATCAAAAATCCCAATGAACAATGACCACACCAAGTATATTTTCACCAAAGAAGAGCGGCTTCCTGAAACAACCATCAGTCAAGGAACAAAATCTTTGGACCCGATGAGCTCGCCGGCCGTAACAAAGGTTGAACAGTTCATTTTTATTGTCGACGAAAACGAATTGATTATCAATACGCAATATAATAGCAGCTATAAAAGACTCTAATTGGCGATAATATTTTTAAATAAAAGTGTCGTCGTTCTGGATTTTTTTATAGTTTTGCACACACAATTGAGACACGGATTAACATCCGGTTACGTTCTTAACAGAAATGCCCAGTTGGCGGAATTGGTAGACGCGCTAGTTTCAGGGACTAGTGTCCATCTGGACGTGAAGGTTCGAGTCCTTTACTGGGCACACTTAGAGATTCAAATTAAAACAAAAGCGCTTAAATTCAACGATTTAAGCGCTTTTGTTTTAAGGGACCAAATCAAAAATTGGTCGCGGAAAACAAATAAAACGCGACAAAATCGAGACCAAGCCACCCAAAAAAACTTCTGGTCGCGGCAAATCACGCAACAAATTGACTCAAAACATTTTATTTGATTCACATTGACTCATTTTGCCGCTTTTTAAAAAAGTCAAAATGAGGTATTTTAATTAGTCCAAAGGACTTAGTTTTTGATTTTTTTATTGTTGCACCATGAAGATTAGTATCAACTTTTTATTACGAAAAAGCAGAAAATCAGAAGATGGCCGATCATCGATCTGTGTAAGGTACACATACCGAGGTAGTCGAACCGAACTCTCAACTGGCCTATACGCTTTACCGGAGCATTGGGATATTTCCAGGCAAAAGATTAATAGCAAAGTCAAAGGATCAAAGATTCTGAATGAAAACCTTGACCGGATTAAAATCGAGATCTTAGATATTTTCAACCAGCTCAGATCCTCTAATGAGGAGTTTGATGTAATTACCATCAAGCAGAGACTATTGAAAATTCAGGATTCCAAAGGTATTTTGGACGTCTTTGATTATTATTTGGATAGCATCCTTGCAAAGCTAAACAAGGGCTATTCAATGGAAACCTACAAACACTATAAGTCGTCCAGAAAAAGGTTGTCTGAGTTTATTACCAAGAAATTAAGACGTTCAGACATCTCAGCTTTATCCATTGATTATAAATTCCTTAATGCCTTTGATGTTTTCATCAAAAAGAACTTCAACAATTCCCAAAATACGGCATGGAATTATCACAAACACCTCAGACGGGTTTTAAACCTGGCAATCTCTTTGGATTACATCGATAAAAATCCCTATTCAAAATTTAAAGTTCGCTTGGATGAAACTCATCGCGAGATTCTGTCAAGCGATGAGTTGAAGAGGATTGAAGGAAAGCAAATCCAGATTGAACGGTTGGCTGTTGTTCGTGATATTTTCGTTTTCGCCTGCTATACGGGGCTTTCATTCTCTGATATAGCCAAACTCAGTGCAATTCATCTTCAACAAAAAAATGATGGAAGGGAATGGATTATTATCGACCGAAAGAAAACAAATAACCGGTGTCGGATACCATTGCTCCCCAAAGCAAAGGAGATATTAAAGAAATACGAAGATTATCCGAAAATATCCGGCAAAGCAATTCTCCTTCCGGTTTTGACGAACCAGAAAATGAACAGCTACCTCAAAGAGTTAGGTGATATCTGCAATATCAATAAGAATATTACCATGCACATTGCCAGACATACTTTTGCAACGACAGTCACCCTCAGCAATGGTGTTCCAATTGAAACCGTATCAAAGTTACTGGGGCACTCTTCGCTAAAAACAACCCAGATATATGCCAAAGTATTGGATACGAAAATTGCAGAGGACATGGAATTATTAGAATCGAAATTAAATCAAGTCCAGACCAGTCCTCCCAAAGATTAATTGCCATTCCTGTAATTTCTAAAGTAAAAAAGGCGAAGGCTATTCGGCCTTCGCTAATGCTCCCAATCCTTGTAAACTTACCAGTCCGTCCGGTTCAGTCCGATGCTCCAGGATGTAATCAACTGCTTTCTGAGCCATTGACGAAGCTGTAAGCAATAACTTTTTATCCTCCTTTAATTTCCCGATCCAGCTTTTAATGTAAGCAGCACTGTTATCGATTGTGGCATTCTGAATACCGGTGAGGTAGCACAGGTAAGCAGCCCCCATTTCAGCAACAAGTTCTTCAATACTATAATCTGAAGAGCCGAACTTATGATTAGGTAGTTTTTCATGCCTCCCGGTTCGTTTGATATGCCCCGTTGCGTGTGTGCATTCATGGTATAGAACTGAATAAAATTGTTCATCCTTAAAAAAGGTTCGTGGATTGGGCATTCCAATATAATCCCCGGAAGGGGAATAGAACGCATGAGATTGATCAAGGCTAATTTTCGGACAATCGGACCAGCACTCAATTAACTTTTCAGCCTGATCAATCGGATTAAAATCATGATCGTAGGCTTCGGTCAATGGAATTTTACCTTCATCAATTCCTTCGGTTTGTTTCAGATTGAAAACGGTGTAATACCTTAGAAACGGAATTTGGTCAATACTTTCTTCCTTTTCCAATATCTTCCAAAAAACAACAGGAAATCCTTTCTGCCCTTTCAAAACATGACCTCCAAGTTCTTGCACTTGCCTGAAGGTGAGGAAAAACGGGGAATCAAATTGACTGGCAACCGTCAGAAGAAACCAGAAATTAGAACCACGGTAAACTTTACGGTGAATCATATTCTGCGGTAACCCGTTTTCTACTTTCCACGGCATTTGCCAAGGAATAACACCTTTTTCCAAACGCTCAACAATCAGGTTGGTAACCATTTCATAAATATCAAATGAAGTTTTCATTGGAAAATGCTGCTGCCCTGCAGACTTATTTTGGCACCCTTGAAGTATCCAAGGAAATCTCTGGCACGCCATTAAACTTAAATTTTTGGCGTACCTCTATTGAGCTGTCCCGGATGAGGTCAATGGGGTGCATGTCAGGTTTTCGCGCGGAGAGTATGTGCCGTGTGAAAAATGAAAAGCTGAACGCATCCGAAGGAAACGAGCCGCGAAAAGCGAGTTCCCCTTTACCGTTCCGGGAAGTGATTAATAACTTTGTCAGAAATTTGAGTGTAACAAGAATCCTCAATACAGATCTCCCTAGAATTAATGAAACGAAAAAAGGAGTGGTCAATCCAAATCAGACTGGAGTTGCTATATTTGAACAGACAGAAAGTAAAGGTATGATTGCCTTAAATTACACCTGAGTATTATATAAAAAGCCAGAAGAACTTTTATAAGAGAATTTAAGCATAATACAGCTGGGCCTCGCTAGCGACTAGCACTAGCCAGAGGAAATAAAAAAGGAGGAAAACCTATTTAATTTCCCTCCTACTCTATTTTAATGGATTTTTTGTGTTAAAACAGCTTCGCCGGCTTTGATGCGCTGAGCCAGCGATTGGATGGTTTCTTTATTTACCATCTCCGCAAAGTTGTCTCTGATTTTGGAAAATTCATCGTGCAACGGACATTTGTTGGTCGCATCGCAATTTTTAAATCCAAAACTACAGCGTGTAAAGGATTTTTCACCGTCAATGGCCACAATAACCCGATACAGTTTTAACGGGCCATCCTGCTCATCAAAGGTAAAACCACCATTGCGCCCTTTCAAGCTGTAAATCAAACTGAAGCGGGTCATAATCTGAAGAATCTTTGCCGTGAAATGTTCCGGAGAATCAATCTCCCGTGCTACTTGCCGGTATCCCGGACGTTTTCCTTCCCAATTTTGCATTTGGATGTAAACCAGTGCACGAATAGCATATTCTGCAGATTTTGAAAGCATGTTTTTTTTGTTTGAACGCAAATTTAGTTCTTTTTCACAACTTCTTGCTCGAGTAGCGCTGCCTTTGGAAAAAGAATGTTGTTTTCCAGGTGTATATGCCGGTGCAGGTCTTTTTCGAAAGAGTGCAGGGTTTCATAAGCTGCCCGATAAGTATTGCACGCATCCTGTGGGATGGTGTAATTTTGTGTTAAACGGGCTATTTCTTCGAAACGGGCTCCTTCATTTTCATGTTCCTGCATCATGGCATTGATGGGGTTGTTTACCGACGCATTGTTGGAAATCGTGATGGTTTTGGTTTCTCGCTTCAACTGGCTTAACTTCTCAATTAAAGGAAACAAAACAATTTCTTCTTTTTGCATATGCATCGTCAATTGCCCTGCCGACTCTTTGAAATGGGCATTTACCTCAATAATCTCAGGATGGCGTTCGCCATGTACTTCTTCGATTTTATCCAGCATCCGGGAAAGCAGTGGGATGGTCTCCCGGACAAAACTATGGTGGGTATTAATAATGTACTGAATCAAGTCGACCAGTTCCATCGAATCAAAGTTAGGGGCATTGGTCGGTTGCTGAATGGCTTCTTCCAGTCGGCTAATCACCTCGCCAGGATTGAGCGATTTTTCTTGACAGACTCTTTCCAGACTTTCTTTTCCTCCACAGCAAAAGTCAATCTGGTAATCATCAAAAACTTTAACGGTTTGAAAATGGGTTTTGGCAATTTCGCCAACGGGTGTTTCTAAGCTAATCATGACGTTTAATTTTTAGGGATAAAGACTTTGTAAAAATATTTGTGGATAAGCACATCCATTGATCTACAAATCTAACGCAATCTTTTTATATTTGCAATAGAAGATCAATGGAGGTTAATATCTACTAAACTAAAATTTTATGAGCACGAAGAAGTTATGGTATGGATTTACCGCAGTAATGGTGCTGTCTTTCGCGGTACTTTTGTTTTATGGTTACGAAATTTACCGGCAGGCTCCACCAATGCCTGATCAGGTGGTGACAAGCTCCGGAAAAACTGTTTTTAGTGGGCAAGACATTAAGGATGGTCAGAATGTATGGCAATCAATTGGTGGACATCAGTTAGGAACGGTATGGGGGCATGGTGCGTACCAGGCCCCAGACTGGACAGCAGACTGGCTTCACCGGGAGGCCATGTTTTTGTTGAACTATTGGGGCAAAAAAGATTTTGGAAAGGCTTATGAGCTGTTGAATGAAGAGCAAAAAGCGGCTCTGGAGGCTCGGGTTCAAAAGGAAATGCGAACCAACACCTACGACGAGTCAACGGGAAATCTTGTTATTTCAGAACTTCGGGCTTTGGCTATCCGGGAGGTTAGTAAGCACTATTCCGGTTTGTTTCAGGATGGCCCTGAGGAAGCTGCTCTGCGGGAAGCTTATGCTATTCCGGAGAATACCATTAAGGAACAGAAACGAATGGATCAAATGAATGCTTTCTTCTTCTGGGCGACATGGGCTACGGTAACGGAGCGCCCCGGACAGGAAATATCGTACACCAACAACTGGCCCCCGGAAGAACTGGTAGGCAATAGACCGACCAGTGCTTTGATTTTGTGGACGGGTTTCAGTGTAATTATTCTGCTGGCTGGTATTGGATGGTTGTCGTGGTACTATGCTTCTTCCAAAGGTGATGAAGAACATCAGCCCGTGCCGGAAGTGAACCCGGTTAGTGGGATGAAATTGTTTCCATCGATGAAAGCTACCTTAAAGTATTTTTGGGTGGTTTCTCTGCTGATGCTGGTGCAGATTATTGCCGGAGTTATTACGGCTCACTATGGGGTTGAAGGCAGTGCTTTTTATGGCATTCCGCTGGATCAATGGTTGCCTTATTCCATATCCAGAACCTGGCATGTTCAAATTGGTATTTTCTGGATTGCTACTTCCTGGCTGGCTACCGGCTTGTTTTTTGCTCCGGCCATTGCCGGTAAAGAACCCAAATTTCAGAAGCTGGGAGTTGACCTGTTGTTTTTTGCCTTGCTGGTTATTGTTGTCGGATCATTGGCCGGACAATGGCTTGGGGTGATGCAGAAACTGGGTTTGGTTGAGAATTTCTGGTTCGGACACCAAGGCTATGAGTACGTTGAACTAGGGCGTTTTTGGCAAATCTTTCTGTTTATTGGTTTATTTATTTGGTTGTTTTTGATGGGGCGGGCCCTGTTACCAGCCTTGCGCGAGCGGTCAGAAAATAGGAACCTGCTCATCATGTTCCTGATTGCATCTATCGCCATTGCCTCGTTTTACGGTGCCGGACTGATGTGGGGGCGGCAAACACACCTGGCTATTGCGGAATATTGGCGCTGGTGGGTGGTTCACCTTTGGGTGGAAGGATTCTTCGAAGTATTTGCAACGGTGATTATTGCTTACCTGTTTGTACGGATGCAGCTGATTGGTTCGAAGATAGCCACCACTACGGTTTTGTTTTCCACCATCATTTTTCTGAGTGGAGGTATTTTGGGAACTTTCCATCACTTATATTTTACCGGAACGCCCACAGCCGTGTTGGCCTTGGGGGCTACATTCAGCGCGCTTGAAGTTGTCCCGCTGGTATTAATGGGCTTCGAAGCCTACCATAACCTGACTTTGAGTCGTTCGGGGGAATGGGTAAAAGCTTACAAGTGGCCGATCTATTGTTTTATTGCTGTTGCGTTCTGGAATTTTCTGGGAGCCGGAATCTTTGGATTTTTGATCAATCCACCCATTGCTCTTTACTACATGCAAGGCTTGAATACCACTCCGGTTCATGGTCATACTGCTTTATTCGGGGTTTATGGTTTTCTTGGAATTGGCTTGATGTTGTTTGTGTTGCGAGATATGAATCTGAAAAGCGAATGGAAAGAGAAGCCAATTAAGTTTGCTTTTTGGGCCATTAATATTGGCCTTTTGCTGATGGTGTTGATTAGTGTTCTGCCGGTTGGATTGGCACAAACCTGGGCCAGTGTTAAGTTTGGTTTGTGGTATGCCCGTTCGGCCGAGTTTATGCAGCAGCCCTTTATGGCAACGCTGAAATGGTTACGGGTGATTGGAGATACGATTTTTGCTGCCGGGGTATTTGTTTTGGTTTATCATGTGTTTGGCCTGGCCTTTGGCTGGTCATTTGAAAAAGATACAACGCAGGACTGATTGTTCCTTTCTATTGTTGATTTTCCGCTTAAAAGCTGCTCCTTTGGGGTGGCTTTTATTTTTACTGAGAATGCATAGAATTGATTGAGGGCTGTAAAGCGTCGGGCTTACTGTTCGAGAAGCGTAGCGAGTGTTCAATAGGAGTAGTTATATAGTTTATTACAAGGAAGGAAAAGCATTTAACGTTAACGGTAGCACTATCTCATAAACTGAGTAAAGTCTAAAATACCGAGGGTTATCTCCCGGTATTTTTTGTTTACTTAAATTTACACAGAGATGAAGAAAGAAGAATTATTGAATGATGACTTTCTGAAGCAGTTCAAGTCAGGAGAAGAACTGAATATAAAATCAACATAAATAAACAAGGCTCTCCCAAAAAAACTTGTTTTGAGAGAGCCTCATATGTTGTAAAGATGTTTATGGATCAAATCATTTTAATCTCTAACTAATCGAATGTTTGAATCGAATTGATAGCTTTGGTCTTTCTCCGTTTGCTCAAACTCAATCAGTTTGTTTCCATATTTCAATTTCACAGGCAAGCCATTAAGAGATGTTATTGTAGCTTGGGTCAATTGACCGTTTTGCCAATCAATAGCCACGATGAAGCCACCACGCGCTTTTAACCCTTTCACGCTTCCCGTTTTCCATGCAGAAGGCAAGGCTGGTAACAAATCAATTACTCCCGTGTGGGATTGCAATAAAAGCTCAGCTAAACCAGCACACCCTCCCATATTTCCGTCGAGCTGAAATGGCGGATGTGCGCACAAAAGATTGGAATAACTTCCGCCTCCACTCATCATTTCAGTTTCCTGTTCTCCGGTCGGGCGTAACAGGCGTTTGAACAATTTATAAGCGCGGTCGCCATCTTTCAAACGTGCCCAAAAATTTACTTTCCATGCCAACGACCAACCTGTTCCATCGTCGCCACGTGCATTAAGACTAACTTTTGCTGCCTCGGCCAAATCAGGTGTTGTTTCTACTGTAATTTGTTTCCCAGGGTGTAGGGCGTACAAATGCGAAACGTGACGATGCTTATTTTCCGGGTCATCAACATCTTCTTTCCACTCTTGTAACTGCCCCCATTTCCCTATCCTTGGCGGGCATATTTTATCCCTTACTGTTATGGCTTCTTTTTTAAACTCTTCATCAATTCCCAACACATTACAGGCTTCAATGCAGTTATTTAATAAATCCCATGCCATTTGGTGGTCCATCGATGCTCCTCGCGAAATTCCTCCATGCTCGGGCGAATAAGAAGGAGAGGATACTAAATATCCATTTTCGTCTTTAACCAAATAGTCTATCCAAAAAAGTGCGGCTTCTTTCATCAGTGGATAGCCTGTTTCTTTTAAAAACTTCTCATCTCTGGTAAAATCGTAATGTTCCCAAACGTGCTGGCACAGCCAGGCGGCCCCCCCGGGGAAAAACCCCCACGGAAATCCCCAGCCCGGTGCAGTATAACCAAAGGGATTATTCATCGTGTTGACTATCCAGCCACGGGTATTAAAAAACTCTTTTGCCGATACTTTTCCAGGCTCAACTAAACTTTCCATATAATCAAATAGCGGAAGGTGGCACTCGTCTAAATTGGTAATTTCGGCTGACCAGTACAACATCTGCTGGTTTATATTCATGTGGTAATCGCATGCCCAGGGTGGATTGGTGCTGTTGTTCCATTTCCCTTGTAGGTTTAATGGCATGGTTCCGGGGCGCGAAGCAGCAATCATCATATATCGGCTGTATTGAAAGTAGGTTTGCTCCAATCCCGGGTCAGTTGAACCTTCTGCATATTCCATTAAACGTTGGTTTGTAGGAACCGAGTCACGATTGCTTTCTCCTAAATCTAATTCTACCCGAGCAAATAAATTCCGATAGTCTTTCTGATGCTCATTCCGTATTTCTGCGTATGATTTACCTTCTAGTTTTGACAGGGATCTTTTGTTGTCGGCAATAAAATCAAAGCCTTTGTAGTTTGGATATTTTAAAGTATAATCGGTTGCAGCAACGTGATAAATGATAAGGTATTTGGCATCCGTAACAAGTAAACTTCCCTTTTCAAACAATACCTCACCATCGGTATCAATTTTCAAACAGGTTTCATATTGCATTCCGTTATCTTTAACTTCTCCCTGATGGGAGTATATTGAATTGGAAAAAGACTCTTTGTTTTTTTTGTGAGGCGAGTTGTATTCAATCGAGTAATCTGTTTGGGTAGTACTTTCAAAACGATAAACCATTGCTTTTGCCGGGTAACTTCCAAAATACGTCCTTTTATACTTCTCTCCAGCAATTTCGTAATACACCCGCGCCTCAGAATTCGTAATATCAAGTTCACGTTTGTAACTGCTGGGAGTGCCTGCATGTTCAACCTTTATAAAAAGGTCGCCCATGGTTTGTTGTGCCCCGTAATCGCCAAACATGGCGCCTCCTTTTTCGTGTATCACACCGGTTAACTGTCGACTTGCCAGATTATGGGCTTCGTCCATTTTTTCGGCATCCAACAACTCCCGAATATTCTCAAGGTTCTTCCATGCTTCTTCACGCGTACCAAAATTATATTCAGGATTTGAACCTGGCCCTCCACTCCAAAGAGTTCCTTCGGTAAACTGTATTTGTTCTTTATCAACTCCACCAAAAAACATGGCTCCCATATAACCATTTCCAATGGGTAAAGCTTCGGTCATCCAATCCGTGGCAGGCTCATCGTACCAAAGCGTTAGCTGTTTTTCTTTTTTTTCACCTGAACTGCACGCACCAAGTAGTAAAAAACCAAGAGTTAATAGCTGTAGAGTTATTTTCATTGTATCGTTTTTTATTTAACTGTTAATTGGCCCGTAAGGCTTACCTCTCTTTGTCCGGGCTGAAGTATAACCACCCGAACATCCAAACATTCATTTTTAGCATAATCTATTGGCTTTTTGACCCTTACTATTCTTTTCTCAAAAGACTTCAAAGGTTCTATTTCGGTGTAGGCAAAGCGTTTCCAGTTGCCTTCCGTTTTCACTTCTATTTTTAATCCTGATTTTTCAGATTCAACCTGTCCAAAATTCTGAACCTCAATTTCAACACTTCCATTTTCACCGCTATTAATTTTGGGCAAACAAGCCGATAAGGCAGCTTGCAGATAATCTACTCCCGGTAATCGAGCATAACCAAAAAGCAATTTCCCCTTGGTGGTTTGTCCTATTAATTTGGCGGTGAAATTATCTTCCGTAATCCCATTTCCTGTTCCTTCAAAAGTTAATACCAAATCGTTACCCTCTTTTTCTGAATCCAATAATTTACATCCTTTCCCAAAATTAACTTCTTCAGGTGCTCCAAATCGTAACGAAATCAAATCGATGTCTTTATGTGGATTAAAGCCTTTTTCTGCCTCTACTTTAACCTTTATTGATTTTGTTGTTGCATCAATTGGTTCTTTATTTAAGATGGTAAGCAACCTGCCATAAGTTAAAGGAATTCCAATGTTTTTTGAGCTATGATTGTCGCCTCCCAAATCGTCCCATTTAATGGTATCGATTACTGCAAAATTAGCCTGAACGGCACGTCCGTATTTATCCTGCAACATTTTTATACGTTCGTATTTATACCAATCTACTTTGGTTCCATCTTCGTAAATAGCAATTCCGGTTTCATAAGCCTCTCCAGGGTCTAATTTCCAGTTTATACCATCTTTCGAGCGCATGTAATAGGCAATTCGTCCCTTCCAGTCGTGTACAATAGCATGGTATTGAATGTTTGTTTTCCACATTACCGGATCTTCATATTCTCCTTTATAAGGTGGGTAAATACTATTCTCGCTCACCAAATTATAGCCAGAAAGTCCATCTTCGCTGAACCATATACTTCCACCGCGACACAGCATTATGTACGAACCATCCTCGCGTTGTGCAAAAGTCAAGTTCGACAAGCCATCGGGGATTTTTCGATTGCGGGCATTAAATTCAAATTGGTGGTACTCCCATGGTCCATCAATTTTATCAGAATAATAGTAGCCTTGGTAAACATACAAAACATAGCCACCATTTTTTAAGCGGTATATTTCAGGATTATGCCCTTTTCCAATTACTTCTTTCACCTGAAATGGACCAAAACTGTTCTCACAAACGGCATGTACTACTTCGGAACGAGGCCATTCCATGTGTCCTTTTTTTGCATTTTCAGGCCAACGACAAACAAAAAGATGAAATTTATCATCATCGCCAACCAAAATATTCCCCCCCCAGTACGACCATTCTTTTTCCTCAATGCCATTATCCACATAACGAGGTATAACATCATCAGCCCCCCATGTTTCATCCGTTAATTCTCCAATTATCGGAATAGCTTGAAAGCGGTCTATAAAGCGTCCACCTTCTATCAGGTTTCCCCACTCTTTTGGGCGTTCGCGCTCGATTATTTGAGCCCACAATTGGATTGAAAAAAGTAGCGTTAGTAGCGTAGTAAGAATTCGATTTTTCATTTCCTATATCTTATGCATATATAAATCTATCTATTGATTCTCTTATGGCACCTACATTCCACACATGTTTTACTCGAAATATTATTCAACATAAATCAACCATCCTTTTCGTGCATCAACACTAATTTGCTCACCGTTTTTCCATTCTTTAGCCGATTGAAAATCTTCAATTTCAGGCGCAATAAGCGTTGCTCTATCCGCATTAATTCCCAGCTCTTTAAAATCTATTTTCAATGCAACCTTTTGAGTAGAATCGGAGAAATTACCAATGGACAATAATGTTTTTCCTTCTTTTTTATAAACCGTTACTTTTACATTTTGATTGTTGGTTGTTACAGGTACATCGGAATTCCAGAAGCCTGTCATTTTTGCTTCTTCTATTCCGAAATCATCCCAGATTTTCCAAATCGGACGCGGGTCGCAAATTATTCCATCAGTCATCCATGGATGGCGGACGGTCATTCCATAAAGCATTCCCAACCAACGGTTTCCTCCGCGGTGAAGCATGTCGCCCATTAAACCAAATGGGATTCCAGATACTTCGACAAACCAGTTTTCAGGTGGCATTTCATCGTAATGAAAACTCTCGCCAAACCACAATTTATCCAGGTATGGAAAAAATTCAGCGTATTGTGTTGCAGGTCCTTTTGAAAAACCGGTATTCGAATGCAAGTCTAGCATACAACCAGGTTTAGTATTGTCCAATACTTTACGAATTCGTTTTACCGTGCGACGGTCGTATGATACATCATCGAGATACAAGCCATCGATGTCGATATTTTCAACCATCCATTTCAAACCCTCAATGTAGTAATTGTACCAACGTGAATCGCCCGGGGCGTTAACTACAGATGCATCGGCACTTTTATCAGGAAACCACTGATACCACTGAGGACGGTAGCCATAAACAAGGTGTTCGCGCAACCAAGGGTATCCGCCACCACGACCATCACCCAGAATCTCATCACCCAAGCTACGCAGCGCCCACAACTCAGTAGTATAGTTGGTCAGTTCGCGGATGGTGTAGTAGATTTTTACTTTTTGCCCTTTCTCATGCATCCGATCCACAAACCATTTCATGGAATCGACCGCTACAAAAGGATAATTAATATGCGGATTGTAATTATTGGCATGGTGCAGGTTAACAATCTTGACACCACTCGCCAAGTCTTCATCCGATGGAATGGGGTTGCCTCCATTGTGGTAATATCGGTCGGTAAACTGGCTTTCATAGTCAATGTCTTTTACCGGTGTTATCAGAAACGACCATTCAAATTCTATTTCCTCTCCTTTTTGCAGCTTACGGTTGCCGGAGAAAACCTGTACGTTTACTTCACCATTTGCTTTTTTTATTTTAAAACCACCTTTGTTAGCGTTATACCATGATTCAGGGAAATCTGGTTTATAAAGGTTTAAAAGCGGACCATGATATTCACCCCCTCTTAGTTCGCACCAAATTCCGGCCTCTTCGTTTCCCATCCAAAAGCTATCGTGCGGACCATTCCACTTTGCCTTATGTTGTTGTGGCACTGTGGTTCCCGGCAAATCCATGCCCATCATGTATTTTGCCACTTGGCTTTTAAATGGTAACTCTAAACGAATGTCTTTTGCATCAACAGTATTCAGGGCTTTCAGTTTTAATTTGTAGTTAATAAACCCGTCAGATTCGATCGTTCCAAGCCCTTCTATTTTTATATTCTCGGAGGTGCTTTCCCATGAGCCAATCATTTTCCCTTGCGAATTTTTCACCAACTGCACATTTTGAGGTGCTGTGAAATTCTCCTTGCCTTTTTGAGTCTCCACCACAAAAGAAATGGGGCGGTTCAGAATTTCTGTTTCTTTTACCTTAAAGCTACCTGGAAATCCGCTTTCCGACACCTGCATTGTTTTCCCTGTAAAACCATAGGTTCTGTCACTCAAAACTGAAATTGGGTTGTAACCTTTAGTGGGTTGGTCATCGATACCAAGTGTTGAGTTTAACCAGCGAAGGCGAGAATGCCTCCATGCCTCGCTATCGCCGCGATCGCCTATAATTTCATCGGTAATTTTAATACTGATATTTATGCTTTGTGGCTCGGCATTTTCAGCAATAACATTTACTGTTCCTCTGTAGTTTCCACTTTTTATATTTTCAGGAATATCCACTCCGATCCAAAGCGGCTGAACATTTCCCTGCTTTAAATCCAATCGTTTTACAAAAGGCTTGCCGTAAGGTCCCACTCCCCCTGTATTAAAACAAGTCAGCTTCGAAATCGGAAGTTCAGTATCTCCATTTTTTAATGATGTAAACTCAACTTTTAGATCAGCTAAGTCCTTTTGTGCTGCAAAAACACCCAACTGAAAAGTGTAGTACTCATTTCTTTGTGCTTCTCCTTTAAAATTATTGGATGGGCCTTTTTTAATCCACCGCTGCGGAATTTCATCCAACATTCGAATGGGAAATAAGCGATCTTCAGGGAAAACCAGAAAATCATTACCATAAACTTTTAGCAACGAATCTTTTTCGGATTGAACTGCAATTACTTCCATAGGATAAAAACTATCGAATTCAGTTCTTGACTGGAATTCTTCAAATTCCGCTTTTGGAAGCGCAGAAAAATCAAATTTATCCGACCAGTTCTTTTCTGGTTCTAAATAGCCTTTATTGTAGAATCCATATTCTTCTTGAACAATATAAGGCAGGTAATAAAAGTAATACGTGCCCGTTTTTACTACTGGCCCAAAAACCAACTTGCAACGCTCATTATCCACATGAATACGTTTAATATTTTCAACTTTTTCGCCACTTTCGTGGATAATTATAAATTGCTTTTCATCAGGATTTCGATCGTGTCGACGCCAAACAATATCCATAGCTACGGCATCCGCAGCTTGGTTTATCTTAACTACAGCACGATGATTGCCAAGTGACTCTTCCCAAGGCCTATCGGCCACTGAATACAAAGAGTTTGTTTCAGGCTGACATGCAGTGAATAACAAAATCAGCGTAGTTGTCCAGATAGTCCAGATCGGTATTCTTAGTTTCATAAGTTGATTGATTTTAAATTAATGACTTCTCCTTCTTGCATTTCTATGACAATATTATCGCCCTCAAATTGATAGTTTTTATTCATTTCGAACTTGCCTGCGAATGGATTCTGCATCCTGAGAAGCCCACCCTTTTCAGAAACAATTTTCACATCCTGAACCAAACCGTTTGCTTTATTAGCCGAAATAACAAAAGCGCCATAAGTACGAAGTTGCTCAAAGCTTACATCATTCCAATCTTCGGGAATAGCTGGAAAAAGCTTTACAACACCTGTATGACTTTGTATCAACATCTCCTGAATACCGGAAGCGAAAGCGAAGTTGCCTTCGAGAGTAAACGGCCGATAGGTAAAGTTTGAATGACCCGCTTTACACTGGTCGCCATTTACATGGAACGAGTTTTTCAGGCAAAAACATTCGGCAAATATGCGCAGAACTTTAGCAGCATTTTCACCATCAAGGGCACGTGCATATAAATTTCCCTGCCAACTGAAAGAATACCCAGTCCAGGCACCTGATCCCTGCTTTTCAAGATTTTTTAGGGTATTTTCAATGATTGTTCTATCGCTTTCACCATTAGCCACATCCAACAATCCAAGCGGATGATAAGCCATTAAATGTGAAAAATGACGGTGCGACTCATCATATGGGAATCCCGGAGCGAACATTAATCCGTTTTCCTTATCAACGGTCAACTCTGGCCATTCTTTCAGGATTCCTTGCCACTGACTTGCTTCTTCCTGCAAACCCAATTCTTCAGCCATTTCTGTTGCTTTTTCATAGGTCCAGCGAATAAGTGCCAAATCGAAATTGGTGGTTTCGGCAAACCAAGCCTCTGCAGAATTATTGTATATTTCGGGACTTGAACTCATCTTCAGCTTTCGGGTGCCATCTTCGCTTTTTACCGAAACTTGACCGAGAAAAACAGCAACATCCTTAATCCAGGGATAAGCACGTTCTTTCAGAAAATCCCGATCCATTGAAAATTTCCAGTGCAGATAAAAATGGTGTGCCAGCCACGAAGCAACACTTTGTCCCATCGAATACTGAATCCAGCCTCCCATTGGTTCTCCTTCCAGAGTGGTAACTCCTGGTACATTCATTCCCTCTACTCCAAAATAATCTTTGGTATATTTTTTAAATGCAGGACGATATTTCCATAACCAGTTCAAAAAGCCCTCTTCCAAATTCAGGTAGTTTCCGGCATAAGCAGGCCAGTAACTCAATTGCGTATTTAAGTCGTGGTGAAAATCGCCTTTCCATGGTGGAAGTTTACCATGATCTGCAGTCCATACAGCCTGTAAGGAAATGGGTGGCGCATCCACACGGGCTGCTGCACCAAACTTATACATTTCAAGGTAATATTGTTTTTGCAACAATGAATCAGGAATACATACACTCGACTTCGACCAGTAATTTTCCCACCAGTTTAAATGCGTAGATAAAGAGTTATCCATACCGCGCTGAAATTCGGTCGAAACTACTTCGCTTGCCAAAGGAGTCTTCTCCCATCCTTCATTTTCTGAAGAAACCGACCAACAACCGGTTAGTTCTTTTTCTGTTGCTTCCCACGAAGTATGAATTTGGTATGCAAATTCTCCCCATCCTTTTTGATCGTATGTAAGTGAATTTTCTCCTTTTATTATTTCACCCTGCTCATACCCTAATTGGTTCAGGTCGTTACGCGACTGACTGGTATAACCTTCTTTATTCTCACGATTATAAGCCGGTGATATTAATTCTATATTTATTTGCTCAGGCAGGTTTTCAAATCTATACCAACCAACTGGTTTTTCGGCGTGTACAAAGGTGGTAAGTTTTGCCCCATTCAACCATTCTACAACACAAGTTGCCGATTTAAGATCGAGACTTACCTGCTTTATTTTTCCTAGTTCTTCAATGTCGAACTCCAAGGCCCCTGCAGGTATTTTAGATGGTGCCGGCAATTTATCGTAGGGTACATCGAATACCTTTTGTACTTCGTTGTATTTACCGGCTTTCCAATGCTCATAAACGTTTTGGAATTTCCATTTATTAAAGTCAATGTTTTGCATCGGGCGTAAATCCCAAAGATCGGCCCGATCTAGCGAGAAGCGTAGTTTGCCATCTTTTTGCCAAACCAGGTTGCCAACCATTCCATTTCCAAGAGGCATGGCTTCGTCCCAAACATCGGCTAATTCGTAAAAAATAAGATTGTTTCCTGAACAAGTCAACGATTTTTGCCCCAACTGTTTGGAACATGAAAAAAAGATAAAAACGAGAAATAAGCCAAGAAGAGTTTTTTGTATCATAACTAAGTTTTGTGTGTATTCTTAAACTACATTTTAATATATTTTAGAGCTCCACCTTCCAAACGCGATGCCTCAGCCTGGAATCCCATTAAATGACTTTCCATTGATGCCTGAATGGTTGATGTAAGCAAAGTAGGATCTTCGAAACTTACAGCACGCACAAAATCGTAAACTAAACCGTGATCGCCACCACCGTGGCCTGATTCAAATTTTTGAGCTTTACTGGCATCCCATGTTTGTTGTTTACCTGTCTCAGCATTGGTAACAATTATGTTTTTTTCATCACCAATAACATCTCCTTTAGTTCCAAAAATACGGGTTTTACGCCCCCCGTAATGAGTTAATGCTTCCATCGAAAATGCAACAGTAACCCCATTTTCAAATTCAAAATTGGTTATTTGATGATCAACCACATCATTGTCGCAACGATAGACACAACGTCCGTAAGGTCCGTTTTTTAATTCGCGTAATATCGTATGTTCGTTTACTTCCTCCAGATTCAGGTGCTGTAACCATACCCTTTTTCCCTTGTACAATTTTATGGCAGAATAAGGACAATCTCTTTCAACAGCACAATTGTTTGTACAGCGATCGGTAGAACCGTTGGGTGCCATTTCCTCTCGGAACAAAGTCAGCGAGCCAAAAGAAGAAACCTTTTTACTAGGTTTATTCACCAACCAACGCAAAATATCTGTGTCATGGCATGATTTTGAAAGAATCATCGGATTCGATTTTTTTGTATTTCCCCAATTCCCCCGAACAAAAGAGTGCGACATGTGAATTCGTTCTACAGGTTCAAGATGTTGTATACTTACCACTTCGCCAATTTCCTCGTCATCCAGAATCTCCTTAAGCTTCTTAAAATATGGCGTGTATCGCAATACATGACATACTGCAACAATCGAATTTTTCTGTTCTGCCAGTTTTAAAATGTCATTACATTCGTTCCATGTTTGAGCAATTACTTTTTCCAGCAAGAGATGATAACCAGCCTTTAAGCCAGCTATTGCAGGACCATAATGCAAATCGTCTGGTGTGGTGATAAACAAAGCATCTGCAAATTTGGGCACATTGAAAACATGCTCCCAAGTAATAAACTGATTCTCTTTAGGGATGTTATAAGCCCTTGAGATACGCTCGCGGCGATAAGGAACTGGTTCAGCAACACCAACCACCTTTAATTCCTTCGGAAACTTTAAGCCATACGAACTGTAGGCTCCCCAACCTCTACTTCCGGCACCAATAACAATAACCTTAAGTGGTTTATCCAGCTTTTTATCATTTACTTTATTAATAGGAATAAGATGGTTTTGCTTTTCGCCAGCTAAGACATTTGAAGCCAGTGGCGCTCCAACCGCTGCTAATCCTAACGATTTTAATAGGTTCCTTCTGTTCCAGTTTGATTCTGTCATGGTAATAATGTTATTTTGTGCAATACAGGCATAATGTATAAATCACGTTCTACTTCTTATACATTATAAAAAGAAAAGATTTAATTATTGATTAAGTTCTATTAGTAGGTAAAGCAGTAATTCAACGCGTTTATCTTTAAACTTTGTGTCGTAAGCCATCGTTGTGCCCGAATTGCCCAGAATCGCCTCTTCAATGTCTCCAACATTAGAAGCTCCCCGAAACTTTGCTTCTACCCACTTCAGATATCTACTTTCAGGATACTTTCTTAAAAAGCCAGAAAGCTTCAATTGGGCATCTTCTTCCCTGTTAGTCCGTTTCAACATCATTAACTGAAGGAATAAGCTAGAATTTTCTTCCTTAAAGTCGGGATGGTTGTAATCTGTTATTTTTAATGCAGTAGCTTTTGCCTTTTGCTTGTCTCCTTTGGCGTTGTAGGCTAAAAACAGAATGTAATCTTCAATTCTTTCATCCACATCGAAAGGTTTGCCCACTCCAAGATTCAGTGGCCATTTTTTTGCTTTTTGTGCCAGTTTGATGGCTTTATTATATTTTCCGCCATTTAATGCCCGCGCAGCTGAGCGGATGCATACCTCATTATACAAATCGCGACCTACAGTCGCTCCCTCAAAGGGTAAAAGCTCATAGTTCTCCAGAAAATAAGCGGCCTCCTCAAATTTCTCTTCACCACTTAAACATTGAGCGTAACACAATCCTATTGCCGACTGTTCGGGATGAGTTTGCAAGAATGGCTGGATGATTCTCTTTGCGGCTAAAG
Source organism: uncultured Sunxiuqinia sp. (assembly GCF_947495665.1). Classification (GTDB taxonomy): domain Bacteria; phylum Bacteroidota; class Bacteroidia; order Bacteroidales; family Prolixibacteraceae; genus Sunxiuqinia; species Sunxiuqinia rutila. Next base: position 230,094 of record NZ_CANLZV010000003.1, on the reverse strand, counting down.
CCCTGTTATCCTTTAAATAAAAATTAGCTACCTCCAGAGCTGCCCTCCAACTTTCGGGTTCAAGCTCCAAGGCCATTTTTGCACATTGCAGCTTTTCTTCTATCGACTCCAACAACTTCACTTTTGCCAGATAAAAGGCCGCAAAATCAGGGTTGTTCTCACATAGCTCAAATTGCTGGACGGCTTTTTCAAGCAGTCCTTTGTTCCAATAAACAAGCCCAAGATAATAGTTGAGCTTCCAGTGACTGTGTGTGTTTAAAAACGATTCAATTAATTTTGCCGTTTGGGCACGATGCGGAAATACAAATTGAGCTGACTGCGATACCACTTTATCTAGGTAATTTTCCCTACCAGTGCCTTTCAAATGTGCTAACCACAGGTTCACAACCGGATTTTCAGGAGCGAGTTCCAATACTTTTATTGCTTCCTGTTTACACCCTTTCTCGTAATAAGAAATTGCCAGATCCAGATAGGATTCATGGGGTAGCTCATTGCTGATCCCTGACACAAAAAGCTTTTGGTCTTCCAGGTTTTCAGAAAGAAGAAAGGTCTCAAATTTCTGAAAATGGTTGGTTCCATCCAATTCTGCTATTGTTTTTAAAACTTCCTTTGCTCTTTCCTTATCCCCGGATTTCCGCTTAGAAAGTGCCAGTATTTTTAGTGCATCCAAATTATAGGCATTATAAGCCAGAGCCTTATTGGCATATTGTTCTGCCTTCGACCTGTTTTCTTCATTCAGAAATAAATTAGCTAGCTCAGTAGCTGCTGCAGAGCGAAAAGCAACTTTACCCATAGCAATTGAAAAACCGCTTTTGGCCAGTGTAATGTTACCACCCTCCCTGCAAATTAATCCAAGCAAATAATTCGCCTCTCCATCGTAGGTATCAATCGACAGCGCTTTATAAATTAACGCCAGAGCTTTTTTGTAATCCATCTGTCGGTAATAAGAAAGAGCGAGACGATTGATGGCCGGCAAAAAACCGGGATCTTCTTTCAATGCTTTTTCATAGTGCGTTTTTGCCCGGGTATACTCGCGTTGCTTTTCCAACTCTAATCCCTTGATAAATTGGCCGTATGCTGAATCCCAGTTAAAATTGTTATTGGGATATATTGGACGATCAACCAGTGTTTCATTTTTGTTGGATGAATAGCTAAGTTTATTATCTCCCAAAACAATTTTTATTTCATCACTTGGGTTAACATTTATTGAAGTTTCAAATAATTCCAACGGTTTTAATTCAATTCTTGCAGAAGAAAGAAGATCGCCATTTTTATACATATAAAGTTGGTCGTTTAATGGCTGCAAAGCACTTAAAACAACTTTCTGCTTTCTTTCATTTTTCAGTATGTTCAGCACTCCATATTCTGAAACAGCTTTCATTCCTTTGGTTCCTTTCAGGGGAAACCAGATTTCGTTCATAATATCGGCATCGTGAGGTACAAATTCTTTATGTTTAAATGGTGTTAAAGTACTACTATTGGCAGCTTGATTAAATAACTTCCCCGCCTGATATTCGATGTATTGTCCATCGGTGTCGGTCATTAAATCTTCCCAAATCATCCCTTCAGGTGCAAGTCCCCAAATCCAGAGTTTTTTCCCTGGTTTTTCATCAAAATTACCGTAATGTCCAAAGCCAAAATCTTCGTTATGCCAATATCCCCCGAAGAATTCGGAGTAAGAGTTCATTACATGGTATGATTTATAGCTTCCAAAATTGTTGTTTTTATACCAATTTATTTCACGATTATTATCGGTTGGCCAATTGCCGGTTTCTTCGCCATGTCCAATCCAGTTTTTACCAGGGTAAATAAATTCCAAATCATCCCCGGCTTTGGCGGCTGCATTCATCCAATGGTAATAGGTGCAAGGCAGTTCGGTGTTATTAAACCAGCTTGCCTTTGTTTCGAAGAAAGCTTTTCCCGGCGAAACTTTAATTTCTACGTTCCATTTGGTTCCCGATGGTAAATCGATTGCCCCGACCACACACGAAACGCTTCCGTCTTCATTTTCCATCGTAGCATAATCAACGGGAGTAGCGCAGGTTGGAATATGCCCGATATCTCCGAAATTATATTCCAGTCCACCAGATGTCCAAGCTCCCCGCATGGCGACATCTCTGAACTTAACGACATCATTGTAGTAGAGAAATTCTTTGCCAGTCGATTTTTCTATGGCTCCCCATATCTTTCCTCCAATCTCAGGACAAACAAACACTTTTATGTATTCGTTTTCCAATACAACCATTTTCCATTTTTGCTGAACGGCATGGTTCGTGTAACCATGAAAATAGAAATACGGATACATACGGTTTATTTCCGGCACCGGATTAGGATCGGAAAAGGGATAAGTTTTAAACTCAATTAGCTCTTCAGAAATTGTAGTTTGAGCATTTAAATTTCCGAACAAGGTCACTATAATAATAGTAATAACACAAAAAGTCTTCCTTATCATGATAACAGTTCTTATTTAAAAAACAGTAATTCAATCACTTAAAACAACTTCAAATCCACCCAACTTAACTCACAACATATCAACACCATAAAGCAAAATATTTATTAGTTTTTATTTAAAGAATTAGTTCTGGAGCCGGAAGGTGCTTCAATCTCTTATCTGGAAAACATGCTCAGCAGGGAGTAAAATTTCGGGTTGAATAAAATACGTATAGATTAGTAAAGTCAAAATTGGCATTAAAAGGAATACGGCTACTCTTGATAAAAATTGAGAAGCCCTTAGTTTTTCCGAAATCAAATAGCCCATTGTAGTATCTCTTTTCAAATTCGAATGGTTTAAATTTATGATATGATGAATTCGATCTAACCGCCTTCGCGCAGCTTCTGTATTCGAATTCTCAATAATATCATTCCAGTAGTTTTCAAATAATGATTTATTCTTTAAAGCTATTTTATAAGGTTTACCGAGACTCGCAAAAAATTTATCAATTTCTTTTGAGGTACATTGATCAGATACAAATTTATGAAGAAGTCTTTTGTCCATTTCTATTTTGATTTAGCTGACCAATTCATTCTCGCCTAGAAAAAAAGAATAAATAGATACAGGCTTTCGATAAGAATTTTCACTCTTACTAAGGGTTAGACGCAGCAAATTAAAAAACCACTAGTCCAATCGTGATTTTTTTTATAAAAAAAGATATAGGAAGAGAAGTAGTGACAAATAGGCTTCCCCTAAGTTCTCTTTAAGGTATTTGTGGGCTTTCACAATGTGATTTTCAACGGTATTCACTGAAATACCTAGGGTCTCAGCTATTTCTTTGTAAGAATAGTTTTTAAAATGTTTCATTTTAAAAACTTCACGCTGACGTGGTGGCAAGTTCTCTACCAGTAGGTTGAGTTTTTCATTAAATGCCTCTATATTCACCCCATCTAAAACTTCGGCTTCATCAATATCTATCTGAACCGACTTAACATACTCAATATACTCCGTATTCTTTGCTTTACTCCTCAAAAAGCTGACTGTAGTATTGTACGCTATTGAGAAAAGGTAGGAATCAAAAGATTCCGGGTTCCTTAACTTCTGCTTGTTCTCCCATACTTTAACAAATACCTCATGAACAAGATCTTCCGTGTCCGCTTTTGTTTTAACCAATGAAAATATAAATTTTTGAAGCTTATAATCGAATATGGAATAAATATTATCAAAAGCCTTCATATCACCATTGATAAATCGTACGATCAGCTCTCTATCAACTATATTTCCAATTTTTAGGGACATCGTAAAGATTAAATTGCGCAAGGATTTGCGCAAAGTAACAAAAAATAAATAACCAACTTTTATTCCCAATATATATTCTCCTAGAAAAATATTTGAAAGCCTCGCTTCTGAATCTGCTGCAGATAATCATGGAGTTCTTATTCTGATAATCTACTTGATGAAGTCTCCATTTGATATATCTTATTCATTCATCTTTATACAAAGCTTTAAAATTAACCAACATGAATAAGGGATTTCTTTGACACTTTATTTTTCACATTATCAATTATTCCAAAACTCAGCCAAGGCCTCGGCTTGTTGCAATACCGTATCGGTTGCCAGTTTTTGCAAATCAGGAAGGTAACCATATTGTCGCTGTGAATGCTTAACGATCACTTTAAGCTATTTCTTTACTGAATCTTTCACGGTTCAGTTAAATGCAATTTCGTCTTTGGCATCCATTGCTTCATCGCGTGGCAATCAGCCCCAATTGTTGGTATTTGGCTTGCAGCACTTCCCTGTAGCTTTGTTTCATCTCCTCCGAAAGAAAGGATTCGCTTATCCATGTTAGGGCTTTGGTGTGGTTTTTAACCATTCGCTTAAAGCTTCCCTTTATTTGCCGGTCGGTCAGTCCCATCCCCTCGCCCAGGAGTTCAAAGTGCTCACGATTCAATTTCTTCTTTTTACCACTTAATGTCAAGGCCGATTCTTCTTCATCCTCTGGAAGCACGATAGCCACATTCAGCAGATCATAAGCTGGAGCCAGTCCCCAGCCAAAAGGCTGTTTCAGCATCGAAAAATTCTTCAGGTGCATATCGTTATTTCCGGTGAGAAAAGAGAACAGGGCCAGCTCAAAGAAAAAGATTTTATCAAGTAAGGTATTCGCTGAATAACGATTCAAGGCTTTGCCTACCCGCTCCAAAGAACCTTTGTACTTGTCGAAAGCTTCCGTGATTTGAAACATATCCAACATATGTATTTTTTCGCCAGAATCGCTGCGATCAATTCGTTTGGTGATGTAGGATAATTCGCCGGAGGCCAGACGAACCAAGGAAGATGGAACCACTCTGATTCCAAATGCTTCGGCTATCCGCATGGTTACATGCTCATTTTCCGGCATCTCCGGAAAACGATCGGATGGCGGCTTAAAAATATATTGTCCTCCCAGGGCCCCAACAACCGTTAAGCGGCTATCTGTTTTGCCTTTCACGGCATTAACCAATGACATCGATAATTTGGGTTGAACTCCGGGCACTGCAATACTTCGTTCCACTACTGACTTGGCCAACTCACTCATCTGGTTAAGTGAATAGTCAATGACCGGGGGTGTTGGAGTTCTAAAAAAGTCCATCGAACATTTACGATGAAAATCCTGCTCCCCTTCAAGCGGCTGATAACAATACAAACATCTAGGCTTCATATTCTTCTGTTACGGGTACAACACTTACGGCTCCGATGCAATTTTGACAACACGCCAATAGCAGCCCCATGCGATCATTTTTATTGATTCGCCAGCTTTCTGACGCTATTTCAAGTAACCATCCTTCCGGAATAAGCCCCTCAAAAAACGGGAAAAGTCGGTTCTCACTGTATGCCTCCTCTCTTACCGGCATCGTAAAGGTGATGAATAAATCCGGGTGGGTTTTCACATATTCCGTTTCGTATTGGAATACATAGTCACCATCATCTGTCTCGGTTATCATTCCTGCCAGATACTCTCTATAATAGACCTTTCCACACCTCATGCTTTCAGTTCTTTGCTGTTAACCGGAGCCAGTTCATGTCCAAACATGCTGAGTACCAGGTTAACCTTATCCATATTCAAGTTTGTTTTCCCCTGCTCTATTTTTCGAATCACAGTCAGGGCAACTCCTGCACGTTCGGCAAACTCTTCCTGAGTCAGATTCACTTCCTTTCGCCTTTCTTTAACAAAGTCTGCAAGTTGTTTCATTACATGTATTTAGATATAATCTCAAACAAAGGTAGTCAATTATATGCAAAGAAATATAACACAACAATAAAATTGATCATTATATGCTTTAAAATATAGAATCTGCTGAGGGCTAAATCGTCTGACTAGCGTTCTAATGCCGTTTTCCTTTCTTTCTTCCAATCTTATTCTTTCGCTTGCGCCCTGCTTGGTCTCGCCTTGTCGAAGACTCCTCCAGCTGGTAAACCAAGGCTTTCAACAACTCACGTTTAAAATGATCCGGGAGCCGGGGTTCACGATACCGGTTTTCCACTGGAGCATGCCTGTATGTTTGACCACTAAAAAACCTCGGCCTTTCCTCAAAATCACTCATCCGAACCGGATACCGGATGGGATTTCCATTCTCATCGGTGACAAAAACCAGGTGCCCCCTACCCGCTCTTCTGATCTCCACCTGGAACAACTCAAGCGCCTGTTCATACAGTTCTTTGGAAGTGATAAACTCCATCCGGTTGAGCTGAGAAAACAAACTCTCCAGGTTTTGCTTCAGATTTCTGCTCGAACTGGAAAAGCGATAGTTGAGTTTCTCTGGTTGATCATCTTTGCTAAGCCCATATTTCTGCTCCAGTGACTTAATAAATCGCTGTGTCTTTTCCTTCTCGTAGCTGTCTTTGATCTTCTTGCCGGTATCACAATCAATACGCGTGGAGACAATATGAAAATGCACGCGCTCCAAATCGGCATGCTTATAAACTAGGTAGGGCTGGTTCCCGTAGCCCAGATGTTCCATTAGCTTGCCAATCTCATTTCTGATACCGGCATCGCCCAGAAGAACCAAATCGCTGACTGTCGGATTCACTGATATATGTAGCCCCGGCTTCTTAACACGGGTATTCCGATCCTCAATCTCCTGAAATATCTTATACCGATCGTTCTTATCTCCCAGAAATGGATTTACCACAGGCAAATTCTGACTGTGGTAAAAACACGCTTTTTGCCTTTCGACCTTCCGCTCGTTGTAGAACAAAGCGTTTTTAGTACTGCAGGCCTGGTGGATCTTAATAACCATACTTACTCCTTCCCTTTTTGAAATTACCGCAAATGCTTTTGCAGGATAAGTAGACAATCGCGCATTTGATCAAAAGCCTGCCTTAACAAATGCCTGTCCTGATCACTCATTCTGTAACCAGAGAAAGAATTCATGCGCTTAGAAAGCTGGTTCAGGTTGACCCCAATCTTGTTTAGCTCAAAGTCCAGGCTTTTCAACTGCTCGGTAGTCTCAGCATCCAGGGAAATCTGTTTTCGGTCCACAGTCCTGAAAATTCGGCTCCGCATATAGTCACTTCGGCAAGCATACTTTCCCCGTTTAACCCAGGAATCAAGCCGAAGCTTTTCTTCCGGAGTCATTAATAGTTTAACGACAATCGTCCGTTTCTCTTTATCTATCAATCTGGGTCGCATCGATTATCAATTGGTAACTTCTTGCTTTTTGAGAGGGGAATGCATGATGCCTTTGGGGAATGTCTCCCGACAGCGTCGGGTTCAGGATGAAAGGTTTTTATGGCCATAAAAACACATCTTGCATTCCCCTCTTTCTATCAAGATTTCCCTTCTGAATTTCTTCTTCGTTTCATCGCTGAACGAGGCAAAAGAAAGGGAAACCTGACTTCAGAATTTCCCCTTCCCTGAAAACGAGACTGACTAACGATTAACTCACTTTTTGTTGGGTTCCTTTGCTTTTCTCAGCCTTTTGCTCCGGACTTTGCTCCTGCTTTTCACTTTTAAAATCTTTAAAACTGATATTCCGGCCGGCAGCATCCACCTGAAGTGTTGCTCCAAACTTTTTGTCGTTTTTACCGGTCATCCCGGCAATGGTCACCTTCTGCCCTGCGGCAAGCTTTTCCTTTTGATCCGCTGTTAGGCTCACCCCTTTGATTTTATCCGGGATCTGGATATAGCGGGTCTTCAAGGCAATCAACTCATTGGTCTTGCTGTCAATTCCGAGGTAGTAGGTATCCTTTTGCCCATTTTTACTGGTTAGCTCAACGGTCTTTCCCAGGTTCTTGTCATTCAGCAACGCCCCCTTTTCGTCCTTGCTGAACTTGTGCCCCAGGTATTCATCAGGGATATGAAGCCGTTGAATGGGATGGACTCTCACATCAACGTTCCCATCCTGATCTTGTCTCAGGCGAATCTTAGCCGGAATCTTATAATCCTGGTCATTGATCCGGGCCTTGATGGTGTAAAGTTTTTCGGAACGGAATCCGTTCAAAAAATCGTTCAGTTCGCGTTTCTCCATCCGGTCCACAAAACTGCGGTCAATTCCGGCTTTTTCCAGTTTGTCGAAGGGGATATCTTCCACCTTCATGCGTGTGTTTTGTTCCATAATCTCTAATTTTTAAAGGGTTATTAATCAACTTCGAAAACATGTTTTTCCCTGCGATTCTGTTCTACCAAATCGCGAAGGGTTTTGTAGATCGTTCGCGGATTCCGGATTGCTGCCATTTTTAATACCGGAGTGGTTTTATCCGAGGTATAAATAAGCAGGTTGCCCAGACCAAAAATCCGGTAGATCAAAGGCCTTTGAACTTGAAAATCCTTTACCCGGTAAAGCTCGATGTATTCGTGTTTCCGGCTCAGAATACCCGAGTGAAACTGCAGTTCTTCGGCTGTAATTTCATAACGGATACTCTGTATCCGGAGCATGTGATAGACTAAGTTTGCGCCAGTGACGATTCCCCAAAAAACCAGCATCCAAAGCATCGGATCTTCCATATTTTCCGGGATAAACCTTACCAGCAGATGCCTATCAATAAGATCATTCAACAATAAAAGCGCCGGTACCGGAATCAATACCAGTAAAAAGTTCCCCAGGTTAAGCAATTGAGAGGGCCGGCATGTAAGGTAGCTTGCATGTTCAATCATAGGAAGTCTTTTTTTCGTGTGTTTATACTTGAGCCTTTTTAGGCCCCATCTGCTTCTGATTAACCATCAAGCGGATATCGTTCTGAATCCGAATCCGGTTTCGTTCCAGTACCTCCGGGATGTTATCAAAGCTGTAACAATCAGGAATGGGCACATAACGGGCCGCTTCACGCTGCCAGGCATTGACATCTACCCGAATCAGTCCGTTGAAATTTCGTTGGGACACGGTCTCTCCAAAATTATCGGCCACTTGCCCGGCCATCCAGCCTTGGGGCAAGGTGGCGATTTTGCCTTCCGGCATCAGGTAGTCCAGCTGGGTTGAAAAGGTCGAAGACTGGGTATTCCGGTTAATGTTGATGGCTTGGCGTTCCTGCAAAATCTTGCCCATCCGGTTTTGGATAAACCGGGCCGTTTCACCGGCTGCCTGCCCCGAAAACACGTTGCCAATGTTGCTGGTAATCGCATTGGCCTGCTCTTTCCCGTAATCCCGAATCAACTGGTCGATGGTCTGAACGCCCAACAGGGTCGCAATCCGGTTGGCCCGGGCCGTGGCAACCAGCGTGTCCAGCCCCCGAAAGTATAGGGTTGGCAGCTCATCAAAGATCAGGGATGAAGGGTGCTGCCCTTTTCGGTTTATGATTTTCAGCATCCTCGTGATAAACAGGGAAAGAACGGCCCCGTACATTTCCACACGCAATGGATTATTGGCCAGGCACAGGATTTTAGGAGCCAGTGGGTGATTGATATCCAGCGAAAAGTCATTCCCGGAGCAGATCCAGTAAATCTCCGGACTAATGATTTTGGAAATGGCAATTTTCAAACTTCCCAGCTGCCCTTCCAGTTGTTCATTAGCCCCGCGTTTGTGAGCATTGATAAAAGGGTTGATGATATTGGCTACATCGTTTTCCTGTTCCAGGACGGCAAACAGCTCATCGTAATCCAATTGCAACAATTCAATGGCATGCGGCAGGGTGCAGAACTCCCCTTGCCGGTATTTTTTCAAAAACCAAATCACCGCAGCAAAAAAGGACACGGCACTTTCCGAGAAAAATTCCCCCTGTTTACGGATCCATTCCCGGTTCAGGTTATACAGCACCGTGCGGGAGGATTCAAAGGCATCGACAGGGCTTTCCATGAGCTCCGGAGCCAAGGGATTACAGCGAAAGGATTTTCGAATATCCTCAAAGTTGATGACATAGAAGCGGGCGGAGCCTGGAAGACTCCCGCTTTTTTGGGCTTTCAGAAAATGGTTATAGGCGACCTCTGAAAGATCAGCATATTTAAAGTCGTACACACACATCGAAAAGCCTTTCGCCAGATGCTGACGAATAAAGGGCAAAACAACCGAGAAGGATTTGCCGGAACCGGGAGTGCCAATCACCATCGTGGCCCGGAAGGGATTCACAATGTTGATCCATCCCGAATGTTCTTTGCCTTTATACAGGTAAGTGGAGCGCAGGTTCACCGAATATTCGTTCTCCCGCAAAGTTTCTTCCTGTGGAAAGCTCTCGTTCTCGATGTTAAAGCGATCTTTCATCAGGTTCACATTAATTAGCTTGGAGATGTTATCAAAGCCTATATTCAGCAGTACAAAGCCGGCGAAGCTCAGTCCCATATAAGTCAACGGGTACCAATCCCAAAAGAGTAAACTTCCCCAGTAAACAAGGAGTCCGAACACCACCTGACGGACAACAACAGGTACTACCAGTTCCCGATCCTTGTGTGCTTTGGTTCCAATGCAGGTGATGGCCAGAAAGACCAGGCATACCAGTTTAGACAGCTGCACATCCGACAGAAATTGCAGGCCTTGCAGCTTTTCCAGCAAAGGAGAAAACTCCGGGATTACCAGCCCCTGCCGGGTGAAGTAACCGATACTCCCCACGTACAAAGACAAGATCAGTAACAGGTAGCTGAAAAAGCGGAATCCCTCGTGCAGTTTGACCAGGTCGTGTGGCTCATGATTCATTGTTGGAAGATTGGAATGTTGAAGAATGAGAAGATTAGAGTATTCAGATGACAAGAGATTAGAGTTTACGCGCCTGAAGAATATCCTTATTTTTAAGCTCAAGACTGAGTTTTCGTCCGGTATTGCCCAGTGCGTTCTCGTTCAGTTCAACTAGAAGGATGCGCTGGTTGGGGATAGTCATCTTTTCAAAGACAAACACTTCCCGAACCGTGGTGTAGCCCGGAATACGACTGATCTTATTTCGGATGTAATCCGGCGTAATCAGGTATTCCTGCACGTTGGTTGCTTTTACCTGGCGTTTATCGGTAATCCAGAAATGAGCACTCTCCACATCGTAGGCCATGGGAGTCCGGTTTCGAATTTCCAACTCCAAAAACAGAACATCATCATGCAGGTGTATGGAGTTTAGTCGAAGACGAATCCCCTCCCTTTGAACCTTTCGGTTCCGGTAGTTCTTCCGGTGCTTATCCAAAACCTGATCACACAAGTTCCTCAGCACACCATCGGGTAGCAGCTTGCCACTAAAAGTTTGGGCATCTTCAGCATGAAAAGACTCGGCCTGGTAGATAATAGGTGCCTCATTTCCGTAGCCAAGCTCGAACGCATAAATCCGGCCGGCACAAACCACCGTCAAAGACACCGGCTTCTCAAAGGCCTGGCTCGCTTTCATGCGTACCAGGTTAGAAAGTTCCGGCACGACTTCCGCCTGTACCAGGGAATAATCGCCTGCCTGCACATAGTCCACCTGTTCAGGAAAAACCAGATGGCTTGTCTTGGTATCGGATAGCTGAATAAAATTGGTCGTGGTTTGAGCGCTCGCCGCCAAGTACAGCGAGATGCCAAGGATAAGAATAACTAATGCTTTCATAAGGGTTTCTATTTGGGTTGATTGATTAAATAAACCAGGGTATTTTTCTTGATGGTGACCTTTCTGAGCCTGACCATCCGCAGCAGGGAGCGTGCGGTCCGGTCAGCTGCCTGAACACCGGCATAGCTTAAGGGGTTTCCCGTCATCCCAAACATGGAAGAGGTGTTGGTTGAGCTGCCTACTTCTTTCGCTACTTTCCGTGCAGCATTGTCCGGCACATACAGCCCGGCCAGTCCATCCAGATCATAAATACTAAGGTCAACCGGGATAAACGCTCCCTGATGCGGAAGCTGATGGACCGTGATGCGAAGCCGTTCATTGGCAACTTCACAAATTCCGTAGATAAAGGTACCTGCCGGGATCGTGATTCCCCCGACTGAAGCCTCTTCCAGCAGTCGCAGTTTAATGCGATTGCCAGTCAGTACTGTGCTTGTTTCGTACACCTCAGCTTTCAATAAGGTGGTCGGGGCCTCAGCAGGCTTAAATGCAGAACGCTGCCCTTTTTCAAGGGTAAACGATCGGGAGCGTTCGGCTTCCAGCTTCTCCCGAAAAGCATTGGCTTCCTTCAGGGAGCTTTTCAGGGAGTCATTTTGCCGGGCCAATTGCTGGGCCTGTCGAAAAACACGGTCTAACTCTTCGATTCCGCTTGCTGGAAAGGCTTGATCTGCTGGCTTAGCCTTATTTACAACATTCTCCTTTTCAACCGACTTTACCGGGCGTTTTTCCTCTGACACCCTGACTTTGGGGTTTGATTGTTTGGGTTGACCGGCTTCCAGCTCACGGCGTATTTCTCGCTCCCGACGCTGGATGTGGCGTAACAAGTTATCAGGATCAGTGGAACGTGCTCCCTGCTCTGCCACGACTGCTGACTCATTCCCCTTTCCCGACGCTTCCTCTGTGGTACTGCGATCTGACAAGTCGTTTTCTTCTTCAAAGGAATCTTCAAACAGACCGTAATCCTGGCTTAGGATGATTTCACCGGTCTGTTGACTTACCGCTGTTTTATCCAGGATCTCCAGGCTGTAGTCGGCATCAGGAAGGTCATAATTGGCCCCTTGAAGGCTGTCTTGCCGTGTCTGACTCTGGTCTTTTCCCTTGGGGTTTTCCCCTCCGCCAAGAATGTAAAAAATCAGCACAAGAAAGGGAACCATCACCAGGGGCAGGAACAATAAGGGTTTATTTCGTTTCAGGTATGCTCTCATGGATATGTTGTTTTAAAAGGTTTTCAAAGGAATCCACCGGCAGCTCAAAACCGGGGATGGCTGCTTGCCCGGAGTTTTCTGGTTCACTGGGAAAGAACTGCTCTTTAGTTCCAATCTTCTCATGGGAAAAGTTCGGGAAGGGAATCAGGAAAGAGGCCAGGAAAAGCAGGAACAGAATGGAAAGAACAAGCATCCATTTGCTTCTTCGCTTTTGGGGATCGAGCTTCCGGTCCTGGCTGTCCAGCTGGTTGATGATTCGCGTAAAACGGCTCACGTCCTGAAAGCTTGGCGTTTCCGGCTTTTGCCTTTTAGTTGATGAATAAAATCGAGTCACTTGTTCCGGGTTTTAAGGGTTAAAAAGATTTGCGCTTGTGGGTTTCCAGATCCCGATTATCGGTAATCAGCCAGTTCTCAATTAGAAAACCGTGTGGGTTATGGTCTGTGCGGGAGGTGTTACGAAGCTGCCCGGTGGTTAGCAGCTTACGCAGGGTGATGGTTGACTTCCGGACGATCCGTTGCTTCCCGAAATACCGAAACCGATAGGGATAAGCCGAAAAATCGATCTGCACCGAGTCCGTCTGCAGGGTCATGCTGATGTTTGAGGCAATAACCTGGTTATAGACATTGTTTTCCTTGTAGGAACGGTGTTGCTTCATGGCCGAACCATCCGCCAGGTGGAGAGCTTCCCGCGTGTTGTTCTCGATGTACTGCTTGTCGGGCTCCATGGTGAAAAATAGTTCATGGAAGCGCTTCACATGATCGCGGGCCTCAGCCGGACGGTTCTCAGAGATATCTTCCCGAAGCGCCAGCAGCAGCGATTTCCCGTTATCCAGCACGTAGATCTTCTCCCGGGAATGTTCCACCAGCTTGAGCGAGCGGACAAAAACAAAGGAGCTAAAACCCGTTAACACCAGGCTGACTGCCAGCAGGACATAGACGGTAAACCGAAACTTGCGTTGGATATCAAAAATCTTTTTCATGGACAAATGGTATTTAATATTGACTTTTTAAGTTACTGCCTGTTATTTCAGGGCTCCTTTGGTGATGGCCATCACTGCTGCGGTGCGTATCAGTCGGCCGCCGCCGGTATTGGTTCCGGAAGCGCTGATGATCCAGGAGGCAATTTTGGGAACCATCATCAGCCCGACAATGCCACAGACCGGCACTACCAGGTTGGAGACATAATACAGCGACGGCGTATAGATCAGGGAGCTTTGGATCTGAGCAATTTCAGCTTCCAGCACAAAGATCAGCACCTCCTGCACCAGCGACAGGATGATCAAGGCAATGGGCAGGTAAAGGTTCACATTGATAAAGCGGGCAATCCAGCTCAGGTAGTTTTCCTGGAATCCATCAAAGATGGAGATGGCAAAAACCAGGGGACCAAAGACCACCAAAAGCACGCAAAAGATGGTCCGAAGAAAAGCAACCAGGTAGATCAGCACCTCAAACAAGGCCTCCAGCAGTTGACGGATTCCGTCCATCAGGTAAAAGTTAATCTGGTGCCGCAGTGCCCTCCCTGAAATGATGTTATAAGTGGTCAGAAGCATGTTGATGCCCTTGTCCCAGAGCATCGCTTCCTTCTCTTCATTCTCCTGAAAGGCTGGCAGGTCAGCATACAGAATGGCCTCCTGCTTTTGTTCCAGACGCTCGGCTACCAGGTGTTTTTTATCGGCATAGATGGCCTCCGACAATCTGGTTAATCCATTGGTAGGTACCATCAGCAGCTGAACAAACGGTCCCCAGAAGCTAATCACCAGCACCAGGGCAAAAGGCCTGAGCAAAGGCAGGATTGAAATGGGATTGTCGGCAATCAGCTGCTCATAGATCCGTTTGGAGATGTAAAAAAAGGCCGCAATACCACCAATGGCGCGCGCCATATTGACCAGCAGCCGGGCATTGTCCAGCCCTCCCCGGATCAGCACCTCTGTAAAAGAGAAGAAGTCATTGGTGCTTATTACCTGTAATAGCATTATCTTCATTTTTAACAGTTATCTATTGAATCATAAAGGCAAAGGATCTCTGACCAGACTGTGCATAAGCCTGGTAATAATGCACCTTTCGGTAGGCATAGTCCGCATCACCGGTCTGGCGGCTAAGTTCACGGCGGATTTTAGAAAAGGCTTCCAGTTTTTGACCGTGATCCGTTTGCAGCAGGTTGACCGAGATGAAGCGGACCAGCAGGCCATCTGCATCCTTTTCCAGTAGTTGTTTCATCCAATGGCAGTCTTCCAGCTTGTCCAGCCGGTTAATACTTTGATACAGGCGGATAAAAGCACCAGCAAGGTCATACACATCCGGCAATTGGTCTGAGCGGGTATCAAAAAGAAGCTTTTCGATCTCCTTTTGTTCCTGCGTATAATCTTTAATCCGGGCAGTTTCCTGATACCGGCCTTTCATCTGCCCCTTTTCAATCAGGCGGGAAACCAGTTTCAAAAAATTGATTCGAAGCATATCGGCATAGCCGCCGGCATCAGAAACGGGCAAAGCACCAAGCTCCACATAGTAGTGTGTCGGCCAGCTCCGGACAAAAAAATGAGGTGTAGGGATTAACCAGCCTTTAAAAGCAACAAAGCTCAGAGGGTAAGTACCGTTCATTTCCGGATAGTATCCGTGCCAGGGCTTGACATTCAATAGCTGGGCGTGGGACTTTCGCTCCCCAAGAAGCACTAAGAGAAGCAGTAGCAGGACCCAATACGTTGTTTTCATGACTGTTGGTTTAAGCATCATTTTCTGTTTTTGGATTATCATCGACCGACCATCAATTGTACAGGGAGTAGTAAAAGGCAAAGCTTTTCAGTTGACCGGACTCAAAGCTCTTCTGGTAAGAAGCATACAACAGCTTGTTGTACAAATAGCAGATCGTTCCGTAATGTTTGCGGACATCCTCATAAATGCCATTGATCGTGTCATAACGCTGTTTATCATCCATTAAAAAAAGATCGTCCTTCACGATGGCATTCAAAACGGTGGTAATCAGCAGGCGGCTGTCATCCAGTATCAGGTCAAAGGATTGCACGATAGCTTCAGCCTGGCGCGGCGAAAAATTCTCATCCTCCACCAGCAGGGGAAGCTTTTCGGTATACACCTGGATGATTTTATCCAGCATGTCCTTGGTTTCCTTCACCCGCTTGTAGTCTTTGATCAGAGAAGATACTTTCTGCAGGCTTTCCAGCATCTGCTGGTCAATGCCTAACAGCTCACCGGTCAATCCCTTGATATCTCCGTTCAGGACTTTGATCAGGATGTTGTACCAGTTGATTTCGGATAGAATTCCCTTTTCCTGATCCCAAAGGGCTTCACGTTGGATCCCGGCTCCCACATCGGTTACCGGGGCCTGAGCTCGTGCATTGTCAACTGTCAGGCAGTGCGTTAACATCAGCACAACCAAGGCTAAAAACAGGGATTTCACATTGTAGTTAAAGTTCATGACAAATGGATTTTAAGGTTTCTAAAAAGCAAGTACCAGCCCCTCGGGAAAGGCTGTTCAGCACCTCCTCCTTTTCACGTTGCTCAGAGGTATAGCAATAGTATTCCGGTCGGCTGACTTCCAGGGCATAGACCTGCGAGTAACTGCCCAGACCGATAAATACTTCCTTCAGCTTGCGCCCTGCAGGCAGGTTCCGGTTGATCGACAGGATTTGTTCTTTCTGAAACTCCGACAATCCCAGTGTTTTACTGATACTGTCAAACTTATTGCGGAACTTACTCATGTCTAACAGAATGCGGGTATCTGCATTATTGATCACCGCATCACGAATCACCGGAGAAGAGATCACATCGTCCACCTCCTGGGTAACCACCATCGCCTCTCCAAAAAATTTCCGGATGGTTTTAAAGAAATATTTGATGTACGAAGCCATTTGCGGGGTGGCAATGGCCTTCCAGGCTTCTTCAATGCAGATGACTTTGCGCACGCCTTTCAGCCGCCGCATCTTCTGCAGAAAGATATCGATGATAATCAGGGTAGCTACCGGAAAGATCACCGCATGGTCTTTGATCGCATCAAGCTCGAATACCAGAAACGGACAACGGAAAAATTCATCGGTATTCATGGGCCGGTTCAGCAAATAGTCGTACTCCCCTCCCCGGTAAAATTTCGAAAGCAGAAAGAAGAATTCGTTGACATTGAACCGAAGGGCTTGTTCTTTCACCAGCTGAGGGATAAAATCCCGGCAAAACTCATAATACCCGTTAAAGGAGCGTTCGCTTACCCGATCGGAATCAAAAAAGGCCGTGACTGAATGGGCAATCACATCTTTCTCCATTTCCGACAGGTTTTCTTTGTAAATCGTGTAGATCACCGACAGGATGGTCTGTTTGTGCTCAATATCAGGTTGTCCATCCAGCATAAAAGGATTAAACGAAATGGGGTTCTCTGCGGTGAACTCCACCATCATAGCTCCTCCCCGGGCTTTGAGCCGTTCATCCAGGTAGCGGGTCAGCAGCTCATAGCTTCGTCCCACATCCAGCAAAACAATGTGGCAGTTTTCGCTTTCAGCATATTGACGCAGCAAATGGTTGGTGAAAAACGATTTCCCGGAACCTGATCCACCAATGATGATTTTGTTACGGTTATGAATCAGGTGGCGCTGCATGGGCTCATCCGAGATGTCAATATCCACCGGGCAGCCTTCCAGCCGATCAGACAGGCAGATGGTAAAAGCTGAGCTGCTGTTTTGGATTTCACCTTCAAAGCTGGTCAAACAGCAGGCCTGGGGCACCTGGGTAATGAACAGCTCCGTTTCAGGAAGCTGGGTGGAATATGGCACACAGGCAAAGAATAACAGTGGTAAATCATGGCTGTGCCGGTAGGGAAAACAGTTCATCAGAGAAAAGGCTGAGGCCGCTTCACTTTTATGCTGTTTCAGCTGCTTCAGAGACGCATCGAACAACATTAGGTTAAAATGTGTTTTCACAACCTTCTCTCCCGAGCTTTGCGTTTGATCCAGGAAAGATTCAATCAAGCCGGCATTGACCTTATTCTCCGAGGAGAATTTAGACAGGCTAAAAATCTTTTTGTAGCTACTTTCCAGGTAAGCTTTGATCTCCTGCTGCTCGGGCAGGTAGATGAACTGGTTGGTGATGTGTGAAAATGGCAGGTGAAAGCTCACCGGATACACCATCGACACCGGCAGGCCGGTTTGCGGATGCGATGTCCAGGGGCGCAGCTCACCCGGGATATGGGAATAATCGCTCAAACTCAGGATCTCCACAAACTGATCCATCACCTTCAGCCGGTCACGAAAGTCAATTCCACCCAGCACCGGATGGTCATCGGTAAAGTTCAGACTTAAAAAACGCTCAATTAAGCCCAGTCGGTTTTCATCTCCGCTTGCTTCAGTAAGGGTAAGAGGCTGGCAACCGATTCCGTTTTGGGTAAAAACAGCCGTCAGGTTGCTTTTCAGTTCCATAATCCTGTCAAAGCGCAGGTTCTCCAGCTTATGCTCCCGGCGCGATAAGATCAAAGCCGACTCCAGGTAGTTTTTTAAAAGGCCCCGGTTCAGCAGGCTGATATACAGGAAACATTCGTGGCTCAAAGACTGGCGCCCTTTGAAGTGGCGAAGGTAGCTGGCATTTAAACTGCCGGTATCATGCCCCCGGCTGAAAGCGATCTTTTCCTGTGGGTTAAACGATCGAACCAAAAACAGGTCTTGTTTATGTACCAGGCTTCCCGAGGGCAGCATGTTAATCATACGCTGGAAGGTATCGTGTAGCCGGTACAGCTTTTCCCGGCTACAGGACAGTACTTCGGGTAGCTCCAGCCGAAAGCCAAGGGTCAGATCCAGGTTGTTACTGAGCAGGATATCTTCCTTAAATCCCAGTATGGGGAGCATTTTTTCAAGCTTGTTGATTTTCATGGCTTCAGGGGCTGTAGGGTTTGATGCGCGCACTTGATCCTTCGTTTACAACTGATAAACTGAGGCAGCTTCCGGGCCGTCCGTTTTTTATCCCAGCCTTCCGGTCCATATTTTGCCTGAATCTTATGCAGCCGGTAGAGATAAGTAAAGAACATCGGGACAACCAGCAGCACAGCCGGAAAAACTCCCCAAAGAATGTAGATTCCAGAGAAGCCGAAAAAGGCTGCCAGTATCCCATAGAGCGCCCGAAAGACCAGGGAGCCGGAAAGCCCCTTGATATACAAACGGGTATCGACTTTTTTGACCGGATAGCTTTTCATCAGGCAAAAAAGGATTTGATAACTACCCCCACCAGAATCAGGAACAGACAGGCACCAAACCAGCCCATGATGGCTTTCTGGGTATCCTGGTCACCACTTTGCCACTTGATATAAACACGCACACCGCCAATCAGGCCAACCACGGCGCCAATGGCAATAATCAGGTTGGAGACCGGATCGACATAAGAGCTGACTTCAGCGGTAGCCTGATCAATTCCGGCAGAGGATTGGGCCAAAACATAAGCACCACGGAGAAAAACAACTGCAAGCACGGGGACTGCCTTGAAAAAGAATCGTTGAACCTTTGTTTTCATGATCGCTAAAATTTTTAAGGGTTATTGTTGATACTGGACTTGTTCCAGAATTGCAGGAAGACGGGAATCGTTGGGGCGGGCAAAGCAGCTGATGGCATAGCCTTCATCCAGGCCAGTCTCCTCGTAAAAGGATACGGGCAGCGCAATAGCCATTTCCAGTGAAAATGGGATCAGTTGTGAAGGAAGATCCAAGGAGCTAACGGCAATCGGCCTTAAATTTTCCGGAGCAAAGCTGGTGGCTTGATCTTCTTCAAAAGGGTGATTCCGCTTGAACCTTGCCTGATGAGCAATAGCCATCAAAATTACCGACAGGTACCAGAGTGCGAGTAGTATCAAAATAAAAGTGCCAAACTGTCCCCAGCTGATTTGATCAATTCCAAACATGTTCTGCGTGTTTTAGAGGTTAAACTTTGGTGAAGTTTGAAAGCGGCAAAAGCACTTTTTCAAATCACCGCAACAAAGGTTGGAAAGCAGGCGCTGACTTTTTGTACAGTCTTTGTCAGGTGGGGTGTTTTATATGGTTAAGCAAAAAACAGGGAGCGCTTTTATTTTCAGGTTCTTTGAATGGTTTTGTTCGTTCCAAGGTTTTTTTTGGGAAATAAACCCGTCTTTAATGGGGTATTTTATTGGATTTTGAATTGCTCACAAACCATTACCTCAAAGAAAGAAAAAAGGCAAAAAAAGAAAGAAAGCCGATTGCTCAGCCGGTCGGGGCAAAAGTGCAAGGCTGGGCCACCAATCCAAAAACAAAAATGTTGAATTGGTTCGGTGAAAAATAATCGGAAAGGTGGGCCACTTGCTCTGGCCTTGCAGTTTGCTCAGCGCAGGACTTCGGGGAGACCGGTTAAATTGGCTTTCCTTTTGGTTTTGGCTGATTGGGAATTTCAAAGGACAAATTATTGAAGTGGGCAGGCTAAAGGCAAGTGTCGCCCGGGCGTGGAGCGAAGCGAAACAAACGGGGCGACTCTTGCCGTGAGGTGCAAACCGGATTCGGAGTGAAGGTGAGCAAAAAAGCGACTGGTTTCGTGCGCGGCAGCGAGCGGATAAAGGAAGCGGTTGAGTGAGCCTGAGCGATGGTTCCGGTGCACGGGAAAACCTTTAAGTTAGGATCATACACTCTAAAAAATCAAGGGATAAAACCTGTTAAAAGCAGAAAGTTGCCTGCGTGTGAGAACAGAGCGGTTCGTCAGGCATTGTCCTGACGCTGCTTGTTGAAACCAGGCAGGCCGCTTTCACTGGCAGCCCGAGGCTTGTTCCCGAAGTGCATAGCAAACGAAGTGAACGGGCCGCAGGGAGTATCATACCCGTTTGTCTTTCGCCGCTTGATCGAAGGCAACCAGGTTAAACATTTCGCGCATCCGGGAACGAATCCGGTTCCCGTAAATGGCTTCCAGTTCCGAGGCCGAAAGGTTGGTTGTCAAATGAGTCAGCATACGTTTGGCAACAAACAGGTCGTAGCGGGCCAACAGGATTTCCGCCATCACATTGCATTCGTTTCCGAAGTGCTTGGGGGTTTGTTCCAGGCCCAGGTCGTCAAAACAGTACACCTTGGGCACGGGCACCCCACCAATCCGAAAATACGATCCCTTGCTGTAATTATTAATCACTGCATACCCGTTCTTTTCAAACTCAAAGCTGATTTCCCGGGTGGGCTTGACCATAAACTGTTTTTCGCGCGGACAAAAATAGCTGATCAGCCTGGCCAGCGAACTCTTTCCGCAGCCAATTGGACCCGAAATCAACAAGCCTTTCCTCAGACTGAGACCCAGTCTTTCTGCATTCTCCTTGTCTCCAATGGCATAGATCAACAGTTTGTAGATCAGGTTCATATCTGCGGGAGCAATGGCAAAATTATCCCCGAATAACATTTTCCCTTTTTCTTCCATCCAGAGCACACTTCTCTGAAAATTGAAATGGAATACCCCACCTTTAAACGCTGCAATTTGCTCATAAGGGCTCTGAATAATCCTTGTCGGTCGTGCTACTGAAGCGGCCTGCGCCGATTTGATTGAATGGTCTTTCATGATTTTTTTGTGTTTGGCTGTTTAACATCCATTTCCGGGCAAGGGCTTGCCAGGAAACAATTCGTTGCGCATTTCCGGTTTTCCATCCCAGGGACAGGTAACGGGAATAAAACTGTTGGGCTTCACTTTTGGGAAATCGATTTTGCTCAAAGAAAAATGACACCTCCGAAAAATCCGGAATTCCGGACTCTTCTTCTGTTTCCAGATTCTTCCCAGGTCTCCAATTTTCCATGTTCACTTTTTCTAGTCGATTTTCACTTCTATGATTTTCGACCCTCTTTTGATTCTCTTCTTGTTTATTCTTGTTTGTATTCTTTATAAGAAGTGTATCACTTGCTGTATCAATTCCGGTATCAGCTTGTATACCGGTAAAATGATCCTGGGGATTGGAGGTATCCTTTGCAGTATCCAATTTGCTACTGGTAATCCTACTACTAGCATCTGTAGTATTGGCTGAAGTATCTTTTTTGATATCGCCTATAATACCAGTCTTTCCTGCGGTATTAACTGATGCATTTCGTGCAGTCTTCGAACTGGTACTGGTATCGTCTGCTGTCTTCCCTGTCGTATCAGTTTTAAGCTTAGTGGCAGAACTGGTATCTCCTGTTGTATCTTTTCCGGTATTCTCTGCAGTCCCAGCGTTGATACTGGTATCAAAATCAGCATCAGCAGGTGAGTCAGTTGTCTGATCAAACCGGATACAACGGACTTCGCTGCCCCGGTGCAGGTTGGAGGATGATTTGTAGTGAATGTAGCCCCAGTCGGTTAGTTCTTTCATGCAGCGGGCATAGGTATTGGCAGAACCAATCCGGGCCTGCTCCATCATCTCCGCCCTAGAAATTACAAACTGGTCTTGAAACCGGCAGGCATTCCATTGCCAAAACAAGGCCAGGTACAGGCTGATGTGGTAGGATGACAGGCGTTTATCCCCGGCCAGCCGCTCAAAGAAACCGTTTAGATGCCGGAGGTAATTCATTACCGTTGCCCCAATCGAATGAGCGACTGGCTTTTGTTCTTTTCCAGAATCTTGTAGATATCCTGAGCATCGTAGTAACCTGAGTTCGATTTTAAAAAAGAGTAATTTGATCGGTTTTGATCATCTCATATTTTATTGCAGGCTTTTTAGGAAAAAAGTAATAAGCAATTAACCCTGAAATCAGATTTGTGATGAAGTTTTCGAAAGATCTGTGGCGGGAATGTTCAATTGAGCAGATGTTTTTCAATTCATCGTTAATGGTTTCAATTACGGATCGTTTACGGAGCAAGATCTTGTCTTTCATTTCCATCAGCACGTTTTTCATATTGTTTCGGATATGGGTAATCAGGTGTAGGCCATCTACAAACAGGACCTCTGTAAGTTTCTGTGAAACATAGCCTTTGTCGGCATAAAGCTTTCCTTTTAGTTTCTCAATAAACTTTTTGTCCTTCAATGGTTCCCTATCATCGGTATTTCCGGGTGTGATAACAAAGTTCAATATTTCTCCTTTGTCGTTAATCACAAAATGCAACTTGAAGCCAAAGAAGTAACCCATGGTCGATTTCCCCCTTTGGGCAATGCCATCGAATACTTTATGACGGAGGATTCGCTTGTTCTTACAAACCCTTATTGGTGTTGAATCGATAAAAGAAATGCCTGTACACGAACCCAAACAGCAGGTCTTTAAGAACAAAGTCATTGGTAGGGCAACAGATTGCATCAACTCTACAAACCTATTGTAAGAAACCGTTTGTGGAAAATATGAGTTAAGATGTTCTTTTACAAAGTATTGATAAAAGTGTTTTAGGTTTTTAAATACACCAAAATGAAAAAGAACCATAATGGTTATTACCTCGCTTTGGCTCATTTTGGGTGTTCTTTTGGGTTTATTTCCCAAACTATGTTTTGAAACTACTAATTCAAATTCCTTGCAGAATTCGTCTGCCAAGTAGAAAATTTCGGTAATTTTATCGTCACTTAATTGCATGGATTTTACTTCTAATTATTTGTTTATCAGACTTTTAAATTAGTAAATTCCATGCTTTTATTCAAATAAATCAACGGTAATTTTTAATTCAATTCATTTATATTCAGTGGGTTAATAATCGAACTCAGGTTAGTACAAAACACCTCCCATTTTGGTAAAGGGAAGCGTACCGTTTACCCGCATATTTTGAAGGGTTCCCGGGGAAATACCCAACAACTTACGGACTTCGCCCGAACGAAGCCACTTCTTGGAAGGCAGCCCCTGGTTTTCTTTGAACAGTTTTTTAAGCTCGTCGAATAATTCGATTTTGAACTCACGAAGATCGTCTGTGGTTAAAATTTCTGATGGCATAGCGTTTACTTTTGAATGATTCATTAATTAGGAGTCGTTTCTCTCGATCGGTAAAACTCAACCAAGGTTGACTTTACACTCGCTAAATCGAAACGATCATTTTGATTTCATTCAAAATTGCAGCCTTCAGCATTAATTTGTTATCAAGGACTTGTCAGGTAAGGTGTTTTTTATCGTAAAGTAGCACCAAGACATGTGTGGTTTTTCAGGTGAATCGCGAAGCACTTAGGGCACTAAAGCAAAAATCACGAAGACACTGCCATTCCTTTTCTTTTCCTTTCACGATAGTGCAGTACACAATCCCGGTGAAATTCCCTCATCCGATCCAGTTCTTCCTGCTCAATGTTTTCAATTTGAAGAATCTGCTCCCGTTCATTGTTGAGCTCATAGTAAGCGCGAAAAGGACAATCTTCCAAGGGTTTGCCCATGGGGCAGCCAGAAAAGGCATTAATCAAATCAACATTTTTACGAATTTTTGGTGTCTCGATTGACATGATATATAGCTTTTTGAAGGTTAATATTCTGATTTATTCGTTATCCTCATCCAGCCGTTGCTGAAGCACGGAACGTAAAAAATCCAAAAACTTGGTCCGGTCGATTTTTCGTTGCTGGATTTCAGCATGGAACCGGTAAATATCCTTACTCAGCTCCACCCCAAATAACTGTCCGAACATTCCCGCAAGCTCCCGAATCGTTGTTTTTCCTCCATTAACCATCTTGGCATAATGCAAGGCATAGATCAACTCTGCCAAGTCAATCTTTTTACCACACCACAGGTAGCTTGAATTGGCCCCATTGACATTATTATTGCCAGGGTTTTCGAGTTTCTCGATTTCTTTACCAAGGTAATCCAGCAGCATTTCGTTGGCCATAATCACCGAAAAGGTATGGTCGTGCCAGGTAAAAAACGCTTCATCCAATAGCTCTCTGCTGTCTTTCAACTCCAGGGGAATTTCAGCGTTTGATCGTAGAAAATACTGCTCATCCAAATGCTTATAGCCACAACGGTAATACTGTACTTTCAGATGACGCTTCTCCATGAACTCATTGATTTTGTAAAGGCAGTTCTGAAGGTACCGTTTGGTTAACATGACATCGGCGTTTCTGCGTTTACTTTCAATCTCGAAAACCAATTGATAATACAGTAACCGTCCATAGGCCGCAGGCTTGATTTCCTTGAAAAACAGAATCTCCGATTCGCGATCGGGGAATCCCTTTACCACAACCAATTTGCGCAATTTTTCCAAAGCAATCTTGCAATGACCAATGGCATACTCCACCTGATCAATAGTATTATTCGAGACGGCCTCTATCTTTGACAACTCCATTTTCAGTTCAAAGATGATATCCCAATACATCTCCATAGTATAAAATTTAATCGTGTTAATATTCTGGATCTTCCCAAAACCAACCCATTAACAAATTAAATTTCAGATTTTCAGGATGCTACTTTGATAAGCTATTTCTATCGCAATATAATTAATTTGTCAAAATTAAATCCCGAGAGCAAAAGCTTCCTCTCGGGATTTTCTTCAAAAGTGAAAATATAAGCAATAAATATTTCACATTCCTTATTTAATTCATAGGAATACTACTCTAGTAGCCTACTTATCTGTTCAGTACAATTCATAAGTCAAACAACTATTAACCGATGCTTAATCTTTAGTCGTATTCAATTATTACTCTAAGATTAAAAAAATCAACCTAACTTTCCGCTCATTTCATGGAATGAACTTTACTTCCCATTTTGTCAAATGTTGCACTTTCAAATAGGATCTACTCATCACTATCTAATATCAAAATAACCCTACCACTGACTTTCCCCCCATCCTCTGCAGCTGAAAGGGAAACCCGTAAAACAAGACCGTTATTTGCTTTTGTGTCATTGGGAACATCCAGCACATATTGTGGTGACAAATTATGTCCAACTGACTCGATATGGTTGTCACTTGCAATAACTTTTCCATCGGCAACCAATTCCACAATTTGAATTCTACTGGTTTGACTCCCCTTGATATATTCGAATTTAACACCTTTTATTTGTGAAATATATTCTCTTTTTATAGCCCATTCTTTTGTAATCCAATTTTCTGACAATTCACTAGAGGTCCAGTCGCCAATAATTCGGTCACTAATTTCTGGTATTACAGGTATGGGTTTATTAATCGCATTTTTTACCAGTTCTTGTGCTGCCTCAAGCGGATTTGAAAAAGGTTCGATTTCGCTAACTCCTTTTTTTAACACCCAAGCATCTTCAAATGCCCGTTTATCAAAGGGTTTGTTCTCTCTTAAACATTTTAAATTTAGCGCCATTCTATCGCGGTAGTAATCGCGAATTAAACCACCCCACATACGGGCTGCATAATCGTTTACCCCCGATTTTATTTTGGGTGCACCCCAAACCGTTACAATCCTTCTCGCATCGAGTTCGTATTTGTCCTGCACCTCAGGATTATTGCTATGCGAGCGTGCAAAGTTAATCCAGCGTTCAAGGTTTAATGTTGGATGATCTTCAAGCAATCTATCAGCATCGGTAAGTAATTGTAAAGCCCATGCACCCGCTTCGTCACGAATCTCGGGCTGAAATGACTGGTGCGCATTGTAGGCATATCCAAACCAATCTTCTGCTTTGTGGCAAAGTGCCGTTGCTGCGAATTCCATTGCATCAGCCTTGTAGAGTTCTGAATCTTTTAACTCGTCGGCACACGAAAGAAATTTTTCAATGGCTTCTAAAACACGTGGATCCTTATTTATTGTTCCCTGAAACCACAATCCATGAGATTGAAAACCAAAGCGTGGATGGTCGGTCATCGTACCATAACTTGTTTTGCGTAACAATTGCCATGCTTCAGCCATTGCTTCAGGACAAGCTCCATAACGTGCTTTTGAATAATCGATATACCAGGTATCAAGATCTATTTCTTCTTTTCGCCAAGCCATATCGGCAACCAATTCGAACGTAACATCGTTATTTTCTATTCCTTCAGGAGCAAATCCAAAACCAGAAAGATTTTTTCGGTAAGGAGAATTTAACATCTCAATTGGATTTGTCGCATAATAATCGTGTACACCCGTGTGACCGGTTTTCCCTCCGCTGTTCAGCATAAATCCATAAATCCAGGGTTTATTGTTGTAGCCCTCGAAAACATCGTAATTATACCCGTTTTTATAGGCTATGCCGTTGTATTCGTAAGCATAATCCAAAATTACCAATTTGTCGTCCGGGATTCGGCTAAAAAGAGCATTGGTAGTTTCTTTATTCCAGATATTACGTTGGTAAGTAAACATCCAACCTTGCACAACCCAAACTGCATCGGGGTTAGCTGCTCTTAACGATTCATAAATAGCACTTCCATAGTCTGACAAAAGTTCGGTTACCGGCTGATCTGTTTTTGGTAGATCTAATTCGTTAAAACTATCAGCAAGAAAATATTTACATTTCCCAAATTCCTTTTCCCATTCTTCAATAAAAAGCTTTCCTATTTTGTTAAACAATGGGGTTCCCGGGCTTAAAAGATAACCATGATATTTCTGAGGAAGTCCTCCCCAACTTACTTCTAGTAATTTATTATCAGGATAAACTTCGGTAATTCCTTTCGGGACAAAACCAGCAAAAGCCGGAACGATAGGACTCATCCCGAGTTCTTTCATTCGGCTTAGTATTTTATGCTGAAGTGCAATTTGATCTTCGTGCCACTCATCAGACAGTACATCGCCATCAAGGCCGTTTATATTTCCCATGCGTTGCCATGGCAACAATGAAGGCCCCGTATAAAATGCATCGATTTGCTCCTTCTTCAGTCCAAGTTTTTTCCAAACCCGGGTTGCAATTGCTTCATTCGCCACCAATGCCAACGGGAAATTCATTCCATGCAGGGCCATCCAGTCAATCTCTTTCTCCCATCGGTTCCAATCCCAATAAGGAGTTGAATAACCAAATGCACAAACATTTAGATAGTAACGATTTTTATATGGAGTAGAGAAACTCGTTTTATCCACTTCCGGCCAGGCTTCTGGAGTGTCAAGACGTGTTCCATTCCAGGTAACCATACCAAGTTTATTATCGCGAATATACTGATAAACACCGCGACTAAGCGCAACCGGGCTTGAGCCACTTATTGAAACTTTACCGTTTTGAGCTTCAATTTCAAAAACATCTCGGTTATCTTTTTCTGGAATCTCATACAGTTTTATTCCTTTTAGTTTGTCGCCAAACGTTCGTTCTAGGACTCCACTTACAGCCTCTTCTATTGCTAAATCATTTTTGCTTTTTGCTTCCTGACTCTTTCCTGAGTAGGGAATCATCAAAATTATTAAGAGGATGATTAGATAATTATTTCTCATTTTATATTTTTGTTTTAATTGCATACAAATAAGTTGACATAAACAGTAACTATCACACTTTTACAAAAGTTTTTTTCTTGTACATCCAATACATGATCAGATATACAAAGGCAAGTGACACAATTGAGTTAAGCACCGGATAAAAACTACCGGTATATTGTTCCAGTCCGAAAATGAAGATGTGCCCTATTTTCTGAAATGGAAATAAGTAGCTGGCCATATAAACCGCAATGCTGTTCATTCCAATAACTCTTAGCCAGAACGCCCAGCGCTGGTATCCCTTTACATCAATGAGGTAATAAAAAACCGAAATTAGCAGAAAGCTTAATCCGGATGAGTGAAGGATGAATGAGGCGCTCCAAAGACGTTTTATAATGGGGTACCAAATATTTAGAACCTGCCCGGCGGTAACCATACAAGCTCCAAGAATTGCAAGTATTACTGTTTTATGAATCATTGAGTTTTGTGAATGAACAAAACGCATTTTAATTTTTTCTGCCCTAATTATTGTGCTTGCAAAAACACCGGTCATTACAGTGGCAACAAACCCCAGGGAACTTAATACCCATGTGTAATCTGCGGTAGGATCATCAAATTTACCAAGCACTAATTTGTCGATATATTTTGCGGGATTTATTTCATGTGTACATATACCAGCCTCGTAACCCGGTACTGGAACAAACTGCATAATGGCCCAATAAATTCCTACCAATCCAAAGGTAAAAATTAATTGTGCTTTTATTTTTAGTGTTGAATAAATTAGTGTACTAAAAAAATAACCGATTGCAATAGCTTGAAGGGTATCATGGATAAGAAACATGTCATCCGGATCAATTGCCAAAAGATTGCACTGGCAAACCATTCCGAGAATAAATAATATTACAGCTCTTTTAAAAGAATGAAAATAAATGGTTCTCCGGGATTCTCCCAGCGATATTCTCTTGTTGAAAGAAAATGGAATTGACATGCCAACCATAAACAAGAATAATGGCATGATTAAATCATAAAAATGGAATCCTTCCCAGCTTTTATGAATGGTTTGTTGAGCCAATACATTAAACACTTTCCAATCGGTTGCCTTAGCCAGATTTCTGATAACAAATTCTCCTCCAATAATCCAGAGCATATCAAAACCACGAAGGGCGTCCAGCGATTTTAGTCTTTCTGATTTCATTATATAAAAAATTAAAAAACAGGGGCATCCAAGTAGAGATGCCCCTTTAACTAACTAAACCAAATCTATGCGGAAATTATTATTGGCTTACAATAGTTGTATTAACAGTCCATATTTTTTCAGTTTTTTTATCGGCAGCAGTTACCTTATATTTCACTGAGCTGGAGAAATTGCCTGGAACTCCAAGTTTAGGTGCACCTTCAACCGGCTCAATGGTTGCTGCAGTTGATAAATCGCAGTATCCTACAATATTTCCCACCGAAACCGCATTTCTAATTTCTTCAGGAAAATTTGCATTAGCTGCCGGAACAGTAATTTTATTGGAAACCGTATTGTTATCCGTATCTATTGTAGGGATATTTTGCAATCCATACACTCTAAAATCACCGGTCGTAGCATCTTTCCAACGTACTTCAAAATTAAAGTTTGTGATATCTGCATCTTCAAATGCAGGCAAGTCTTCGAGTCCCGATTCCAGACAAGAATTTAACCCGAGTGACAATATAAGTATCAGTAATAAATAATATTTCTTCATTGCTATCATTTTTAAATTTTAAACATTACCACCCAGGATTTTGGGTAAGGTTACTATTCTGTTGTCTTTCTCCTTCCGGTATTGGGAAAAGATATCTTCTGTTCGACCATTTTCTCATATGGTTATTCCCCTCTGTTGAATCATCAACAAAGAATGACAAACCATCAGCAGCGATATTAACACGTGTAGTTGGAGTATTTAGTTCAGGAATAATATCCAATCCTTCATATTTTCCCCATCTCATCAGCGACCAATACCTATCTTCTTCAAACGCCAATTCAGCACGTCTTTCAATTTCATATGCTTCCCAAAGTTCTTCAGCATTTAATCCGGCATCTAATGCAGGCAATTGACCGTGAACTGTTCGTGTTTTATTCAAGTATTCAACGGCTTTCCCGTTATCACCTGTTTTTAACAATGCTTCAACATAATCGAGGTAAACTGCACCTAACCTGATTATTGGACGGTGATGAGCAGTTGGATCGCTGTGCCATACCATTTTCCCCTCGTAAAGGCCTTTCCTTATGTAATAACCTGAGCGTGATAATCCCCATCCATAAGATTGATGGTTAGAATTCCAATGCATATTGCCATCTTCACGTGTTGTAATAGTATTAACAAAATATTGTGAAGAATCGTGGGCAATAGTAGCATAAAATCGGGCGTCGCGATTGGCGTAAAGAAGTTCGCTTACCAAACCGCTGTTTCCATTGGCAACATATTCTTCGTGGTAAGAAGACTCTTCCCATTTTTTTGCTTTACCATCTGTGTCAACAACCAGATATGCATCAGTTAAATTATGGGAAGGAAAACGTTGTGGCCATCCCCACATAGGTTCAACCAATTGTGGAGTTACTTCAGGTCTGTTTCTGTCATTTGCAGTCAACCCACAAATTCCTTGAATTAAAGTACTTTCAAAAGAATTATTCTCTTCACTCTTAAAGAATGCCAAAATAATTTCAGGCGAACTTTGCCCACGAGCAAAGGAGTTATGCATATCCTGAAACTGGTCATCCAAAGTATAACCGATACCAATTACCTGTTCTGCAGCTGTTTTTACTTTTGTAAAATAAGAATCATTTCCGGTATATGCAGCAGCCTGAAGGGCAGCCCTTGCAACCATTGCATAAGCAGCACCTTTAGTTGCCCGGCCCGGAGCGGCAGATTCAGGCAAGTTCTGAGCAGCCTCTTCCAAATCTTTTAAAATAAAAGCATAGGTATCTTCCAATGATGATCGGGATAACAACATCTCATCTTCAGGAGTCAATACTTTATCAACTATCATTAATCCTCCATAACGGCGGGCCATCCAAAAATACATCATACCCCGAAGAAATTTTCCCTCTGCGGCAAAATAAGCTTTATCATCTTCGGTAAGTCCTTCTGAAGATGTTGCTTTTTCAATTATCAGGTTACATTTACGTATAGTAGGATAACGATTGTATCCATCGCTAAAGAACTGATCAATATTGTCGAATGCAAGATTTACGTTTGAAGCGTTTCCAACAAAACTCCATAGTACAGAATTATCTGTATAATCATCAGTATAATCCCAATAGTAAGAACCTAAAACATCGTTATAAACATCTCGTACAAATCCCATTGCCAGATTCCTGTCAGACCAAACATCAATTTCGGAATACTTATCCAACGGTTTTTTGTCCATAATATCTTCTTCACAAGAAGAAAATATCATTAATAATAGAACTAAACTATATATTATTTTTTTCATTTTTTCCATTTTTAAAGATTACACTAAAAACCTACACGTACACCAAAAGAATAAACACGTTGTACAGGATAAGCATACCCTTGCGCTGACGCGGTTTCAACATCAAGGAAATCTTTTATTCCTGACTTGGTGAATGTTAACAGGTTAGTTCCGTTAAAGGTTAGCACACAACTGCTGAAGAAATCAAGATCTTTTAGCAACTCACGTTTTAGGTCGTAAGTAACGGTTAAACTCTTTAATCTGAAATACTGTACATCGTATAACCAGAAATCAGAGGTTACATAGTTATTGGCAGAATTATGCTTTGGATATGATGCCAATCTTGGGAAAGCCGCATCTTTGTTATCCTCCGTCCAGTAATCCAACTGGTAGGTCCATCTTGCATCGTCAGCACCGTGGAAAGATCCGGCTACGTATGGATTCACATCTGGTGTTAAATACAACGACCTATTACCTGTTCCCTGGAAAAGAGCGTCAACCATTAAACCTTTATACTTTAAAACAAAATCAAGTCCGTAGTAAACATGAGGAAAATCCTGGCTTCCGGTTCTTACAAAATCGTTACCATCCAGCTTTCCATCACCGTTAATATCCTGATACCTTATATCGCCTGGTTTTGTAGCCGATGAGCTGGTTCTGCGCGGAGCGTTAAGTATTTCATCAACTGTTTGGTAATAGCCATCGTTTACATAGGCTCTCCCCCAATAATCTTTAGAATGTGTTACACGAACTAATGGGTTTTTAAGATCCACTTCATTTTCATCTGCTTTCTTTTCCCAAAGTTGGTCGTACTTGGTAATATTGGCACCAATCTCATATCCCAATTCGCCAATCTTATTTTTATACCTCAAAGCTGCTTCAAATCCTGCTCTACGGTGTGCTCCATCCGATTTTACTAATGGTAAATCTTTTCCAAGTGGAGTTATATATCTTCCCGCCGGGCTTACCAAGTAACCGGTAGTCCTGGCATAGAAATAATCAAATTTCCCGCTCAACTTATTTCCAAGCGATGCGAAATCAAATCCAACATTAAATGATTTTTGAGTATACCAACTCAGATCCTGACTTACCAAATCCCCCTCTCGATATCCATTATAAACTGTACTACCTTCGGCATAAATACTATTAACCAGATTATAAGATGGAATATAACTAAACAAACTTACATCGCCATCATTCCCAACAGTACCATAAGAAGAACGTATTTTGAATAAGTTAAAAATATCCTTATCATTCAATTCCTGCATAAATCCCTCTTCAGAAACAACCCAAGTACCAGAAACAGAAGGGAAAAATCCCCAACGTTTATCTTCTTCAAATTTCAAACTTGCATCACGCCTGAAGCTACCTTCGATAAAATACTTATTATTATAACCGTAAGATAACCTACCAACAACACCTTTACGTGCTGATTCCCATGCACTACCATCATTTGTTTTACCATCGTTAGAACCAGCGAAAAGCTGATCTACAACCGACGACTCATAGTTTCTTCTGTACGCACTAAACCAATCCCCGGCACCTTCTTGCATAGAATATACCAAAGTAGCACCAACAGAATGCTTATCAAAAGTTCTGTTATAGTTTACATGCCCTTCAAGGTTCCACTCCCAAATTTTTTCAAAACTTGTACTTAAACTTGGTTTAGAAGAAGATGGAGACACCTCTCCTGTAATTGGATCATAAAATTCGGGATAAGCTTTCCAATACTTATTGTGTTTATAGGTTCTACTGTAATTACCAAGAGCTGATACGGTTAACCCTTTTACATTTGGCACAGTCCAATCGAAACGTAACTGCGAATGGTTAAAGTTAGTTTCTTTCCTGTCGTACCCAGAACGTTTATCCAATTCAATTATCGGAGAATCGGCAACCCTTGCTAATTTGGAAGGATCGTTAACAACATAGGCATGTTCCCAAGGTAAACGATGTGCAACGTGACCAAAAATTTGGCTAGGTCCGGTTGAAGGTCCATCGTATTTATTGATTGAACCACTTAAAAAGAATCCTACATCCAATCCAATTTTTTCAAAAGTGGTGGTTATATTACTTCGGTAAGTATATTTTTTTGAGTTTAGGTTGTCTGTTTTGTAAATACTTCCCTGATCGAGATAGCCTAAAGAAAGATAATAATTAGCCACTTTCCCTCCGCCAGTTGCAGATAACGAATGACGTTGCTGAGGAGCACTTTTTTTCAAAGCTAAATCAAACCAATCGGTATTTGGAAAATGTTCCGGGTCGCTGCCATCTTTCATTTTTGCAATCTGATCTGGTGTCCATGCAGGTTCCAAACCATCTCGTGTCATACCTTCATTGGTCATTTCAGCAATTTGGTGTGGAGCAAGTCGGTCAGGATTAACTGTTGGTTGACTTATTTCGTACGTTCCCTTATAAGTAATTATTGGCGTAGAACCTTTACTTCCTCTTCTGGTATTAACAAGTACGATTCCGTTTGCTGCTCTTGCACCGTAAACAGCAGTTGCTGCAGCATCCTTTAAAACGTTAAGATCTTTAATGTCTTCAGGGAGCAATGTTGCAAATACCTCTTTGTTGGAGATAATTCCATCAATAACATAAAGAGGTTCTCCTCCCCCCCGGATTGAGATTGTAGGTAATGCGCCTGGCTCACCACCTTTTTTATAAACAATTACACCATCAGCCCTTCCTGCAAGTGATTCTCCTACATTTGAAAAAGATACATCTTCAAGACGTTTGGTTTCTA
The DNA here is from genome assembly GCF_947495665.1 of uncultured Sunxiuqinia sp. Taxonomy (GTDB): domain Bacteria; phylum Bacteroidota; class Bacteroidia; order Bacteroidales; family Prolixibacteraceae; genus Sunxiuqinia; species Sunxiuqinia rutila. The sequence goes on along the minus strand of NZ_CANLZV010000003.1, from coordinate 196,153 downwards.
CTTCAGTAATTGCACTGGTAAGTTTTCGTTTTGTTGAAGTACCATACCCCACTGCTACTACCTCTTCCAAACCAATGGCATCTTCAACCATGGTAACATCAATTTGTGCTTTTCCATTGACTGCTATTTCCTGAGTTTTCATACCCACAAACGAGAAAACTAAAGTCGCATCAGCGGGGACATTGGATAGTTTATAGACTCCGTCAAAATCAGTAACAATCCCTATAGTGGTTCCTTTAACAACAACAGCAACTCCGGGTAACATCTGACCTGATGAATCGGTGATTTTTCCTTGAATGGAAATCGATTGTTGCGAACCAAAGTTGTGATTATTCTGAAAATCATCAGCAAAAAGAAGCACTTGCCGACCTTTGATATCATATCGAATTCCAAGATCTTTAAACACAGTATTAAGTACCTCCGGAATCGATTTTTTCTCTACTTCCACATTGACCTTTGTATCCACATCAATCATTGCAGAACTGTAAAGAAAATAGAACTCTGTCTCATCCTCAATTTTTGTAAGAATCTCTCGTAGCGAGGTACTCTTATAATTCAATGAGATTGTTGTTTCCTGGGAATAGGATTCGAGTCCCAGAACCTGAAATACTGACAACAATAGTAGAAAAGTAGTTAGTTTCATGAATAATAATAATTTTCGCGCAAAACACGCATTTCCCGCCCTAAAGACGAAATGAATTGTTTTTTTCATACATTTGTTTTGTTAATAGTTAGAAATAACTCTCTTCTGAGAATTTTTAATTAAACTGGCAGGGTGATGTGGGGCATTACCCTGCTGCTTTTTTTAATCTTTTCTTATTCCACTTTTCCTCCTTTTTTATAGATTAAAATTTCTTTTTCTGAAAATGTTCCATCCGACAGTTTATGCCGGCCTGAAACGGTATATGAAATGGGTGTCACAATTTTCATCATTTCCAAAACCTGATCCAATGATTCATCAATAAATGTAGCGGTATAAGAGAGTGAGTTTAAATCAGGATCTGCGATAGTCACCTTAACGTTAAACCAACGCGATAATCGTTCTGCAACCACTCCCAAGCCATCATCCTTAAATACTAGCTTTCCATCTTTCCACGACACATACTTAGACGTGTTCACCTTTGTAATCGAATATTTATTGTTTAATTTATTAAAAGAAAAATTCTCTCCTGGTTGCATGTCGCATACTTCTGAATTTTTATCATTGGCATTTTTCAAAACAATCACTTTCCCTGATTCCAAGGTTGTTTCAAAAACATCGTCATCAGCGTATGCTTTAACATTGAACGATGTACCAACAGCCTTTATCGCCATACCATTAGATTCAACAATGAACGGTTTCTTTTTATCCGGAGCGACATCAAAATACCCTTCACCAATCAACCCAACCTCTCGAACACCTCCTGTAAACCACTTGGGATAAACGAGTTTACTGCCTTGATTAAGCCAAACTTGCGTTCCATCAGGTAGCACAAAATGGGTTCTGGAACCAGCAGGTGCCTCAATTTCATATTTGGAGGACATGCTCAACAGGGAGTAAATTTCGGGTTGAATAAAATGCGTATAGATTAGTAAAGTCAAAATTGGCATTAAAAGGAATACGGCTACCCTTGATAGAAATGGAGAGACCTTTAGTTTTTTCGAAATCAGAAACAGAGTTTTAGTATCTCTTTTCGGATTCGACTGGTTTAAGTTTATGGAATGGTGAATTCGATCCAACCGCCTTTGCGCAGCTTCGGTATTTGGATTCTCAGTAATATCGATATCATTCCAGTAGTTTTCAAATAATGATTTATTCTTTAAATCTACTTTATGTGGTTTATCGAGACTCGCAAAAAATTCATCAATTTCTTTTGAGGTGCATTGATCAGATACAAATTTATGAAGAAGTCTTTTGTCCATTTCTATTTTGATTTAGCTGACCAATTCATTCTCGCATTGAAAAAAAGAATAAATAGATACAGGCTTTCGATAAGAATTTTCACTCTTACTAAAGGTTAGACGCAGCAAATTAAAAAACCACTAGTCCAATCGTGATTTTTTTTATAAAAAAAGATATAGGAAGAGAAGTAGTGACAAATAGGCTTCCCCTAAGTTCTCTTTAAGGTATTTGTGGGCTTTCACAATGTGATTTTCAACAGTATTAACAGAAATACCTAGGGTCTCTGCTATTTCTTTGTAAGAATAGTTCTTAAAATGTTTCATTTTAAAAACTTCACGCTGACGTGGTGGCAAGGTCTCTACCAGTAGATTGAGTTTTTCATTAAATGCCTCTATATTCACCCCATCTAAAACTTCGGCTTCATCAATATCTATCTGAACCGACTTAACATACTCAATATACTCCGTATTCTTTGCTTTACTCCTCAAAAAGCTGACTGTAGTATTGTACGCTATTGTAAAAAGGTAGGAATCAAAAGATTCCGGGTTCCTTAACTTCTGCTTGTTCTCCCAGACTTTAACAAATACCTCATGAACAAGATCTTCAGTGTCCGCTTTTGTTTTAACCAATGAAAATATAAATTTTTGAAGCTTATAATCGAATATGGAATAAATATCATCAAAAGCCTTCATATCACCATTGATAAATCGTACGATTAGCTCTCTCTCAACTATATTTCCAATTTTTAGGGACATCGTAAAGATTAAATTGTGCAAGGATTTGAACAAAGTAACAAAAAATAAATAACCAACTTTTTATTTCCAATATATACTCTCCTTGAAAAATATTTGAAAACCTCACTTCTGAATCTGCTCCTGCTAACCATAAAGTTCTTATTCTAATAATTTATTTCATAAAGTCTCCATTTGATTATATCTTCTTTCTGCATCACTATACAAAGTCTTAAAATAAAACGCCAAGCAACCATGGGCATGACAACTACTTCTTGTAAAAACAATTCTTCATTTGGCACAAGTCACATTGGTACTCCCGAAAGTGTACATCCTTTCCAATGCCAATCACTCCACTAATTGATTTGACCGGATTCATTAGTGATGAAGGGGTCAAACTTACTCCGCTAGGACTACCTCCAAGCAAGCGAAAGAGTTTGTATTGATCAGAAACATCCCAGTGGCAATACCCGGGACTGTAGCGATTGGTAATGTTACAACCATCCTTTTTAACCCTTTGCCTGATCAGTTGCTGCAGCTTATCTCCCACTGCTTCGGCAATGGCGCCTCCCAAAATATCATAAACATAGCCCAAAACAGGATCTTCTCCCCCAAGCAAGGCAACCGCTTTTTCACTAAGTGTGCTTCCTGCAGTAGAAACAAAAAAAGCCAGTTTTTCTGCGCCTTCAAGTTCTTTACGTATCGTTTTTCCTACTTTAAACTCAAGGTGGTTAGCCAAAATTGAAGATCTCCGGGCCACAAGTTCAACGTCCTCAATAATCTGGTAAGTGCCTCTAATATCTTCCAGATGGCTGCAATCCCGAATGGTCTCATTCAGGTAACTCCCAAAAGGCTCAGGCAAACAATCCGAACTATAGCCCAATAGCTTGATGATCTGATCTTGATCAATAACGAGGTCTCTAAAATGAAATTTGAGTTCAGTTGCTGTTTTAACAATGCTCATCGTATATGATTTGAAGATTTTCAGTTCCTTTAAATGTTCCGATCAGCACCAATTCTCCCGATCCCTTAAACGAGGGGATCTCCTGAAAGGTAAACTCTGAAAAGACACCCTGTACAAAGATAGCTTCTCCATCTTTAAGTTTCAGGAACCCCTTAGAGCGAATACAATCCTTTTTTATTCGATCGATAAATCGGCTTAACTGCTCAAGATGAATCCCTCGATGACCTCGAATAACAACGGACTCCACATCAGGCCTTCCTAAGGCACCTTTCTGATCATCAGGAAACAGATTTAGTGCCTTTTTAAAGCCCGAAGTAGCCACCCGTCCATATTCTCCCTTCAACTGGTTAGCAAAAGGATTGACATGTCTAATCCACGTTGCAATTTCATCGGTGTCGTTTCCGACCTGATCCGTTTTATTGATAATGATGGTATCGGCGCAACGCAACTGATGCTCCATTCGCAACCTTAGCGATGGCATCCGCTTAAAGTTTAAGGCATCAACCAAACACCACACATGCTCCAGGTAGATTTTCCCTTTCAACTGTGGCGATTGGAAAATCTGCCCTACCCCTGTCGGATCGGATAATCCAGAGGCTTCCATGATCAACATATCGGGTTGATATTTTTCAACGAATTCATTCAAAGACTTAATAAACGAACCCAGAAGACACACACAAAAAACCGAGCCATTATTGATTTCCAACACCTGATAACTTGCATCCTGTTGAAATTTTCTTCCATCAATATTGATGGAAGAAAATTCATTCTGAATAATTGCGATATTACTCTTTGAATCTGTATTTTCAAGATAATGATTCAGAAATGATGTTTTACCGCTTCCTAAAAAACCGGTTACTAAATGCAAAGGAATGCTCATCGCCCCATGACATTTTTTATGGCTTTCACAATTTCTGATTTCCTCGGAATTTGGCTGATAAATTCAGCTTTCCCATTAATACAGGTTGTTGGGACATTCTGCACACCAAGAGCCATCATCATCCGGATACCATCCACATCCTTGATTTTATGCTCGTTCACTTCTACATTCCCCGCAAACCCACTCGCCGCCTTCCTAACAGCTTCAACCATATACTGGCAAGGAGCACAGGAAGCTGAATCGAGCGTGATAATATCAACAATTACCTTTCCTTCAACCCAATGCCCTTCCAGGTTAAGGGGCTCCAGCGATGAGACATGTTCCATCTCACGGGTTACCTGCCGGGCATATTCATTATGAACCTGCTCGGATACTGCCTGCAAATTGGCAATGGGAGTATCCATTGGCAGGTCGCAACCTGGCGCCAAGATAAAACCTTTTGTTCCTCCCAAGTCCAGACAATCCACCGCTTCTTTTTTCGAATCCAATTCATTACCCAAAAGCAACACACTGGTCAACTTCAGGTTTCCACCAAAGCTAATCCCTTTCTTTAGTGCAATTTCTTTGACATAATCCAGTGGAATGTTCTCGTCTATTGAAATATTATCTGGACGACAGTCAAACATCACTTCAATATTTTGCTGTGCATGTCCGCATACAAAAAACGAACTGTATTTTTTCTTTGCCCGAACAAAATCAAATATCTGACTTACATAAGGGCTAACAAAGGTTTCAAACGACATGGGATCAATCTGGCTAGTCATCGGATCCACCACGGCGATAACATCGCAGCCAGCATCCAATAGCATCTCCGAGTGTTTAATTCCCACCTGAGTACAAAAATCCATCAATTCATTCACGTAATCCGGATCTTCAAATAATTTCATGAAGATTTCAGTGCCTAAAAGATGTAAGGCTAAGGTGAATGGCCCGGTGATTAATCCATACAGTGCGACGTCAGGGTATTTTTCCCGAAGTTCACGTGTAGCTTCCAACACAATCGGGAAACGTCCATCCGATTTTTCAGGAAGACTCAATGAACTCAGCTCAACGCCATCGGCTAAAGGATGCGACACCACTGCAGGCGGATTCTCTTTACTCCAAACCAACTTGCATCCCAATATCTCAGCTTCAATCTGCAGGTCGAATACCACCGGAATACCATCCGGCTGATACAATTCAACGGCCTTACTAATTCCGTCAACCACCCGGTCAGCCGATTTGAGATATTCTTCGGCATCAACACCAACCAGTTTTCCACCATGCACGCCAACAAAGGGAACCCAAGGGATCCGGTCGACTTCTTCCATTCGGAAAACTTTTTCAATACGCTCCAATCCATTCATAACTTAGGCAACTTTAGTATTCAAAAACTCAACAACTCCCTGTGGATCTGACGAATAATTATCTGCTCCAATTTTATTGCAAAAATCGTTGTTCACGGGGGCACCACCAATGGTAACTAACGTATCGGGAAGCGCCTGTTTTATCTCTTGGGTTATTTTCTCCATATTGACCATCGTCGTAGTTAGCAAAGCTGACAATCCAACCACTGCCCCCGGATTCTCACGTAAGGCTGCAATAAATTTAGCTGCATCGACATCGGTTCCCAGATCTATTACCTTGTAGCCGCTTCCTTCAACCATCATAGCTACCAAATTCTTTCCGATATCATGCAAATCGCCCAAAACAGTTCCAATAATGAATGTTCCTTTTTGTTTGGCAGCCCCTGACAGAAAGTGAGGCTTTAAATGGAGCATGGCCGTCCCCATCGCTTTGGCCGACATCAAAACCTGAGGTACAAAAACTTTATTTTCGCGGAATTTAACTCCTACTCTTTCCATCCCGGGCATCAGTCCCTGAGTCAAAACATCTTGAGGGTTTATTCCTTGCGCAAGGGCTTTTGCAGTCAGCTCATCGGCACCTTCCTGTTCTTTCATTTGAGGAGGAAATGGGGATGCAAGGTTTATTTTTCCGAATTCAATGCAGTCGGATAATTTAGATAATATGTCACTCATAATATTCAGATTTAGTTTTTATTTACAATAGTCGTAACATTAAACAACTCAAAAAAAGTACGATCTTTGAAAAAGATGTAAAATCTTACTTTGCTAAAAATCATTGTTGTCCGGCAACCCGGAATATTTTTAATTGTTCCTTTTCAATTTAATGATTCACAATATTCTTATTTTTTATTTTCAAAAGTAAGCCCCATCTATTTCGAGAATTTCAAATAGTATTTCAAACAGATTAAGAAGAACTTGCAGCCCAACATGCTGATTACTTTGAGAAAGAGCAAACTGAAGCTAAAATTAAGCTTTTTATAAAATGGTATCCATCATCATCAGACAGCAACTGAAAAACTACATTAATATATATCCTTCCCTCGAAAATCCTGAGAAAACATGTATTATGTTAATAACAAGATGAATACAAATATCAACATTTGAAATTCCATTTTGTATTTAAACAACTTCATAATAAAACTATATTATCAAAAGCAATATTCTCTTGCTGTTTGAATCATTCTTCTTAAGTTTTCTTCTGGGGTATTCGAAGGGATCGCACAACCTGCATTCAGAATAAACCGATTGGTTTTCGAGAAGATATTCATCAATTCGATGGTTTTCTTTTCAACCAATTCAGGGCTTCCCATTGCCAGCACCGAACTTGGATCGATATTTCCAATGAAACAAGCATCGTCATGAAATACTTCAAATGCCTTATTCACATTGGTTTTGTAGTCAAGCTCGAATGCATCGGCACCAGTTTTAAACATGGCTTCAATAATCGGCTCGGTATCTCCACAAATGTGCAGAGTGTAAGGCAACTTGCATTCGTGAGCAACATCTACCACCCGTTTTTCAAAAGGCATGGCAAACATTTCATACATCTCAGGGGAAATCATTTCCGGACCGGCAGGACTGTCACCATTCGATACCATGTCGCAGCCTGTTTGAGCCATCAGGCGAATAAACTGACAACTAATGTCGGAGCAATATTCCAGTAGTTCCTGAATCATTTCGGATTCTTCCATCAGCATGTCGAGCATCCAATTCTGGCTACCACGCATCATGCTAGCGAGCGAAAAAGGAGCTTGATCGCAATTGCCGCGCACGAATATCTCATTACCGAAATGTTGCTTGATCAAACTTACCGCTTCGAGCCAGTTTTGCACATAGCGATAATTTTCAATATTGACCTTTTTCAACGATTTCACTTCGCTTAAATCATTCAGGTTTCCAATGGCAGACCTTGCTGGTTCGTGCTCCGGAAAGTCAATCGGCACACCCACTGCTCCAGCTAACGTAACGGTATCCAAATCAACCAAAACTCCATCAAATTGATATTTTTCAACCGATTTAATAAAAGTGTCAGATACAACTTTGGGATTTTCCCGATAAGTTGCCATGCTCACTCCGGCCTCTTCAGCCGCCATCATAAAATTATGCAGCATTACCGGTGTTTTATCCGGCTTTTCTCCCTTTAGAGCTGCCTGTATTCGTTCATATCCGTTCATTCGTAAAAATTATTAAATTATATTTCTCATAGCAACTTAATAGCTGCTCCCAGAGCATCCATTCCTATTGATTGGCAAACTCCGAATTTGTTTTGTTCTTTCATCTTCTTCAAATCCCACTCAATAACATCGTCTGCCAGTCCCCATTGTTCACGGAATTGTTCAATGTATATCCGATCATTTTCAGCATTTGTAAACTCTGGTTGAAATTGATTGTTAGACTCATCGCGGGTTTGCCAGATGGCCTCAGTCGTTGCCAGAATATTTTCGGAAAGATCAACACCAAGCAAAGCTCTTTCTTCCGGTGATCCGATGTAGCGCATCATAATGCCTCGTCCGGCCAAATAATCGTTTCCGTGAGCTGGACCAAAACTTGATAAACATGGGGCTTCACGGATAATTCCATCTTTCTTGCTAACCAGAGCTGTTTTAATTCCTTCTCCAAGCAACTGGATAAGCGCGCGAATATTTTTTTCATATGCGAGTACGTCAAAAGTTGCATCGATATTATTTGCGGCAATCCATGCTGACAGCTCTTTTCGTACCGCCAGCATGTCGGTCAGTGCACCAATCAACATCCCCTGATCACCAGTCCAAACCCAGCCTTTAGCCCAAGGCGGGTGAATTTTTTCCATATAATCCGACCCCTCAAATTCAGCCATCGGGCGCTCTTGCACCAACGCTCCTTCGCTGCTAAGCTTTTTCAGATACTGATATTCTTCCAGTTTAAACCATTCATCGAACCACAACCATTGACGGTAAGCCATATCGAGGTATTTTTCGTTGTCACTGATATCTTCAGTCAGGCTTAAACGATAAATGCGCGATGAGAGCAAGAACAACAACACATTGGTTACTGTATTTTTCACCCCTTTGCTCACCCCTTTGGCATCGCCATTACGGCATCCATGAGGAACAGGCAAAGCGGTTGTTGTATGATCATAGGCATTCTTTTTTTTATATTCCCAACACAAATCAGTTGAAAGTTTCAGGTATTTCTCTGCAAGTTCTAACTCACCCATTTTCTGAAGGTGTTTACGAGCATTCAGCCCCATTAGTCCCCACCAGCCAAAATCGTCGGCCCACAAGTCACCCGGATCAAAACGGTTAAAAAAGGTCAGATTCTCTTCCAGCATTTCTTTTACCTTCAGTTGCATTTCTTGAGATTTTGGTGCTTCAGGCCAACGTTGCAGCACAGCATCAACAAAGGAGAGGCAGGCATCGAAGGTATTTCCCCGTTTCCAAAAATCGTTGAAGTTCCATATTTCAGAAAAACGATCGAAAGCTGCAAATGCTTTGATCTTTAGTTCTTCTTCGAGATTACTGTTATCTAAACTTTTGCAAGCTGTTAGCAGATCGGAGCCAATCATAAGTGTAGCAAAAGTTCCGGTTAATTTTATAAAATTTCGTCTTTCCATCGTTTATTTTTTTGAAGGATAAAAGATTCAAGTTTTGAATTATCAGCAAAGTACTTCTTTTTCAATTTGCTCAAGCGTTTTCCCTTTGGTTTCAATCAGGTTTCTTTTCAGATAGAAAAATCCGATCAGGGAAACTACTGCTAAAAAGATAAAGGCATAGCTCATGCCCAGCTGCTGGGCAGCCAGTGTGGAACCGAATAATCCGATAACCACAGGAAACAAGAAATTAAGAGTAGCACTAACCATCCAGTTAGCAAATGACCCCATAGATGCTCCCCTTGCACGTATAATGTTCGGGAACATTTCGGAAAGCAACACCCAAACGACCACTCCCTGCGAGGCAGCAAAGAATGCAATATAACCAACCAATAAAGCCACTAACCAATATCCGGAAATATTGCCTGAAAGCAGTCCGTAGCCAAACAAGCCAAGCACAACGACCATTCCCATCTGACCAAAAAGCAAAAGCTTTTTTCGTCCTACCTTATCAATCACCGACATGGCAATTAGTGTAAAGATTAGGTTTGTTGCCCCCAAAATAACACTTTGTGCCATTGAACTATCGGCAGAGAAACCTGCAATCCGAAATATCTGTGATGAATAGTAAAATACCACACCAATCCCTGTAAGTTGATTGAATATGCCAACAAAAATTCCGATGAAAATAATTTTCCGATAAGGCTTTTTGAATAGCTGAATTCGCTTTCCTGTATTTTCGTTATGAATTGATTCCTTAATTTCGCGAATGGTTTGTTCGGTATCAATTTCGTGCATCGAAAGCTCTTCAATAATTGCCCGGGCTTCGCCAATGCGCCCTTTTTTCACCAGCCAACGAGGACTCTTCTTGATAAAAAGAAGCATCATAAAAAATGCCACTGCAGGAAAAGCACCGCTAAAAAGCATCCAGCGCCAGTTGTTCTCTCCTATATTCAGCAACATATAATTGGAGATGAGCGAGAGCAAAATTCCAACGACAATAGCTAGCTGAAAGGTGGAGGCCAGCATGCCCCGGTGCTTTGGAGGTGCAATTTCTGAAATATAAACGGTGCACAAAACCGACGAAGCTCCAATAGCCAGCCCCCCAATAAAACGAGAGATGATAAACATACTGATACTGGACGCGAGACCACATCCGGCAGATGAAATAAAAAACAAAACGGCCATGATTTGCAACAAGCGTTTAGCTCCAAAAATATCGCCTGGTTTGCCAATCAAGATGGTTCCCAAAATGCAGCCAATTAAAGCCGAACTAACGGTCCATCCCTGCAAGGAGGGGCTGAGTTCAAAATAATTAACCAGATCGACCATTGCCCCATTAATAATCACAGTATCGTATCCAAATAGCAACCCACCCAATGCCGCAGCAAATGTGGAAATCAGAAGACTTTTATTCATTTTATTTCGTAGTTTATTTTGAAGGTTTCAATCGCATGGTGTCCCAACTTCAGATGTAGTCGGTTGTTTTGCACCGGAAGTCTTTCACCTTCTGTTTCAATCAAATTGGTCGTTTTTGCTTGGCTTATTTTTTTGAAGCTTTCAAGATCAACTGTTTTATCGGTTCCTTCCATTTCCGCGATCCGGATAACAACATCATTGCTGTCTTCAGCTTTTTTTACTGTCGAAACCAGTACGTTCTCCGAGTTGATTTGGAAAAAGCTCAACGACTCGGGCAGGCTTGCACCGGCATATGAGTGATCAACCCATACAGCTTTCAACGTTTCGTTTGCAGCACGACCAAAGTTTGCACCATTTTCCCAGCCGGGTTTGTGCGAAGTAATGGAAAACTTAAACGAGTGATTCCCGGTTTGCAGATATTCATTGCCTTCCCAATGGCAACTTCTTCTTGATGCAAACAATATTGGTTGCAAAATCTGATTTGCAAGAGGCTTATCGGTGGGATCAATCCAGTCGGCCACTGCTACCGATGAGCTCAGGGTTACCCCAAACCGGGCGTTGCTAGCGCTGATCCAGTTTTCGATGCCACGTGGGTGAATCGTTTTACAAATGGTTGTATAACGTTCGCCGGCTGCTCCTTCAATCTCGTCTTCACCCACTTCAACCACGCCAAAGGGCACTTCGTAAGCCACTTGGCCATCGGTCATGTTTAGCGGCAAAGCCATACGGAATTCGCGGTACAACACACCTTCCCAATTCAATATTTGAGTTTCGAAATCAATACGTTTTTGTTGATTAAAAACGACAATTCGTTGTTCGACTACCGCATGCCGTATTTTTTGGCGGTACTTATAGGTAGTCGAAACCGCGCCGCTTTCTTCAATCTCCCAATTGGTTTTGTAGTTTCCGGTTTTATCGAATCCCAGCATGTCGGGTTTTTGAACATCAATAAATTCGCCGGCGCCATTGCCTTCCGAGTGCATGGTGAAAATTTCACCAGCTACAAATTTATCAGAATTGACCAGCTCCTGATTCAGTTCTTTATCAAAAATAGAAGCAAGGCCACCATTAGCAAAGCGAAGTTTGTAAAAACGGTTTTCTACTTCCGGAGAAAAGACCAATGTTTGAGTCGCTAATTCTTCTGTATTATTTTTCAGATAGAAGGTTTTGTAACCTATAGAAGGAACTTCTTCGGCAATAAAATTTAGAGTGGCCGATTGGATCGATCCATCCGAATAGTTTTTCACATTTATTAACTGAAGATCAATCTCCTTGCCGTGTGCATCCTGAAGTTGAAGTCCCAAAGCTTGCGATTTTGCAAAACGCACTTCAATCGAAACCGGATCCGTTCGGTCGGTATTCATGCTGTTAAATACTACCAAAGGACGGCCCATCGTGCTTTCTGTTTTTATTTTCGCAGCCAATTCGTTCAAACTTCTATCCACAATTCTTAAAGCCTCAGCTTTGGCAAATTCATATTTCTGATGGAAATAAGCATCGGTAATATCCCCTTGCTTGCCGCCCCATCCGTGGTCGGGATAAATTTTGGCTTCCCAGGCATTGCGCAATTCCGTTTCCGGGTAATTGACGAACGAGCCATCAACCAGCGCATTGGCAGTGGCAAATTTTTCGGCCATAGTTAGCAAAATATCACCCTCACGACTTGCTTTCAGTGCTTTTTGATGCCCGGGACCATGAATATAAAGCCACACATTGGGGCGTTCACCACTAATGCTTCCAAGTTTTGGTTTTTGAGCCATCAAAGCATCAAAGAACTCGGGCGCTGATGCAATCTTTATCGAGGGAAGCTGTACCGGAACATACTTCCCTTTTTCATTTTGAAGTTCTTTTATATTCGACCAGTTGCGCACTAAACTGCTGTGATCAACTGCCGGACTCATGTCGTTATCCGACAATAAAGGAATTACCGGACTTTTTGTTTTCAGGCTGTAATATTTTTCCCAGTCGAGAGAGCTATTTGCCAGAAACTGTGCCGACTCGTGAAAATCGCGTTGCAGTGCTGAAAAAGCATTTCCGTAATGTCCAGGAGTAAATGTTGTAACAAAAGATCCATCGGGACTATACCAATTGAACAAACCACGCTCGTGGCGGCTAATCATCATGTATTTGGTGCCTGCTTTGCGCATCATCTGCATCATTTGCGGAGTGCGTCCTGGCACATCTTCGTTCCAATAAACAGTTGCATCGTAATTAAACTGATCTTTCAGCCATTTGGCTCCAAAATAAAACTGACGTGCCAGTGCTTCGCCCGAGTACATCTCTTCATAAGGCTGAATGTAGGTTGAGCCACAGGAAATACGCCCGTCAGCAAGCATCTGCCTGACCAACTCCTTCTTTTCAGGATGCCGCTCAACAAATTCTTTCAGCATCAGCACATCTTCCACATCGAAGCGGTAACTTTTGTCTTTCTGTCCCATCTCGAAAAGCGGAGCTAACAACATAGTGTCGCGCTCGATGATACATTTCTCGGGCGAATCCATCCAGGCAATATCCTGGTGGCTCGAGTTCATAAGCAATATTTGTCCATCTCCCAAGCTCGACTTCGAGAGTTTCAGCAAATCGGAAACGGTATTGGGTTTGTAATTTCGGCGCGCAGTCATCAGTGTCTTGCCGCCATAGGTTTTACTTTCGTTCAGTAAAACAGCTTTTGCCAGCAAGCGAGTCGATTTGAAATCTTTTCCCAGCGCATCAAGCTTAAACACTTCGCCCATTGGGTCATTCAACGCAAAAGCTTTATTTTTTGCAGAAAGCGGGAGAGTTAATTCGCCAATGGCAAAACCTTCCTTTTCGCTTAGTTGAATCGTTTTTGTTTTCTTATCAGAACGATACTGAAGAGTTTTGCCGGCAAGCGTGAAGGGGGCTTTTAACTGTGCCGTAAGCTTTTTTGCGTTTTCACGCAGCTCGATCTCCATCCAAACATCGTACTCAATCGAGTTCTGCAGAAATGAAAGAGCATCGGTGGCCTGATAAACAATGATCCATGTATTGTCTTTGTGTGCCCGTCCTTCTATTTTAATCGTTTGGGCGGCTCCCTTTCTCAGCCAATCGGTTGGGGCAATCATTGACATGTAACCGTGCGCATCGTTGCTGTGGTCGGTTTCGAGGGTGATATACGAAAGTGTTCCGCCATCGGCAGTTTCCAGTTTCCAGTTTTTTTGTTCCGATGAAGTTATTTCAAAGCGTTTTTCTCCGTTTACATACACATCGAAAATGTGCTTGTTCGATGTTAAATCGATAGCCGCAATCCATAAAAAACCGGTGCTTTTTTTATTCCAGTTTTCCGGCACAACAGCGGTTTCCCATTCAATGCCCATTTCCCCATCGGTGCAACGGGTAATCAATGATGCAGATACATCGTTACGAAAACTGTGATAAGTAAACTCGTTACCTCCGATGTTTTTCTGAAAGCCCTCGAACCAGTTGCTTGATTCGGTTGCCAATTTTTTCAGTGAATCATCCTGCGCTTTCAGTTGAAAGCCAGTCAATAAAATAATTAGTGTAACGACAATGTGGTTTAGTTTCATGATTAAGGTTTTTGTTTACTGCTTATCATCTTTTCAATTCTCGAAATCAGTTCCATCATAGCCCGCCCATTGTGGTATGGGCACTTCCATGGATCAATTTTCCAATCGTTCCGGTAATATGGCGAAGGATCGTCTTTCGGCTCAATAAGATACGGAATTCCCAGACGATTTACCTTGGTGAACCACTCTCCGTTTTCGTGATCAATGATATACTTATCGATAAAGTTCCAACTCAATTTGAGCTTGTCCCAATATTTTTTATCCGAAGTCAATTCCAGCCCGTTCATAAAGGCCACCACTGTTTCGGCTTGCGGCCACCAGTGCTTGTTGGTACGTACGTGGCTGCCAAAGCGAGTCGATTCCAGAAATAATCCGCCATCCTTATCCACTCCCACGCGATCAACACGATTCAGCATTTTTACTGAAAGTGGTTTCATCTTTTCAATAATTTCCTGATCACCCAAAATCTCAGCAGCTTCCCACAGCAACCACGAAGCTTCAATGTCGTGCCCGAATGAGCAAATTGCTTTCGAAGATTCTGTTTCGTTAAACGCTTCATCAAAGAAAATTCCCAGATGCCCGTCTGGTCGGATAATTTTTTCGATGAACAATACCAATAGTTCTTTTAGTCGTTTTTCGACTAACTCATCTTTGCAAATTTTATAGCAGGCGGCGTAAGCTTCCATGATGTGCAGGTGCGTATTCATCGACCGTGGCTCGTTATTATCGGCCATTCGGTTTTCGGAATACACTTGCCAATCGCGGGTGAAGGCCTCAAGGTAGCCTAGTTGTTGTTGATCTTTGGCTTTTTCTTCCAAAAAAGAGAAATAGACTTTTATTTTTTGAAGAAGGTCATCCGATGGGGCAAATTCGTAATACTTGCTCAAAGCATATAAAACAAATGCTTGCGCATAAGTGTGCTTAATGGTATCGAGTGGTTTATTTTCAGAATCAATACTCATGAAATATCCACCATACTGCGAGTCTGCAAAATCATTTTTCAGAACCTGATATGCACGGTGAGCAACATTAGCATACTCTTCATTTCCAAAATCTTTAGCAGCTTCTGCAAATGTCCAAAGGATGCGGGCATTCAATACGCATGATTTGGGAGCATTGAGAATCGGATTTCCATTCAAGTCGGTTGCACCGTAAAAACCGTCTCCATCAGCTTCAAGACCAAACTTTATCCAAAAAGATAAAATATTGTGATGCAGCTCGTTTTGAAATGCTTTTTGGAGGGTACGCATTTCAGGAATTAGTTTATTCATGGTTTTTTTAGTAAGAATTAAAAACAAAGAAATCGTTTTGCAAAATCAAAAAATACTATAATTTTACACTGAAAGATATTATACAAACATGCACTTTTTCTATTCACGAACTGACAGTGACGCAGCAGGATTTGAACTTCTGCGGGAGTTTCCGTTTATCAACGACTTTGGTTTTGAAGAATACAAAGACATTCGTCAAAAACCATTGCAAATGCATTATAATGAAGGAATCGAATTGTGTTATGTCACCAAAGGAAGATACGAATGGATTGTTGGGGAGCAAAAATATTTGCTTCTTCCAGGCAATGGTTTTGTAACCTGTCCGTGGGAAAAACACGGTAGTCCACGCGAAGCTCTTGATTTGGGAGAAATATTCTGGATGGTTATCAAACCTGAAACTTTCACCGAAAACGGACAGTTTTATCTGGGTAACTGGTCACGTTTTTCTGATTGCGAAAATCAAGTAGTTGGAAATGTGCTTTCTCAAAATCCGAAGCACATAATTCAGAAAGCCCAACTATTTAAACAGCTTTTTATACAACTGCAACAAGAGCTTGAAACAAAAGAATTCGGGTATTACCAGCGAGTTTGCAATTTAGTTGAGGAATTTCTGATCAACACAGTGCGCATCATCCAAAACCGCGATAGTCTTTGGATAGAGAACCGCAAGTGGTTTTCAAATTTCGATGCCATGCTAAAAAGTAAGCTTGCCAAAAAATGGACCTTACAGGAAATGGCCTGCATGAATAAGGTAGGTATTACCACATTAACCCAGCTTGTAAAAGAACACACGGGCTACACGCCTGCCAATTATTTAATTTACATACGACTAGAAAAGGCAAAGCAACTATTAACAGATCCGGTGCGCACACTGACCAGTATAGCTCTGGATTGCGGTTTTTATTCATCGCAGCACTTCTCATCCACTTTTTCGAAATGGGAAGGAGTTACACCAAGTGTATTCCGCATGAAAAATCTAAGCAAACAACTTTAAGCTGTCGAAAATTTAGATGAGAAAAGTAAAATCGATATACACAACGCGGCTTACCAGACAGCCTTTATCTCTGACCTTGTAGTGCATAGCATCAATGGTAGACAATCATGTAAAGCGATTCAAATGGGCGGCTTTGTCACGCTTTAACCTGTAGAATGATACGGTCGGCTATCTCGTTTAATGTAGAATTTGAGATGTCGAAATCGTAAATCTCTTTGATTTCATTGGAGATGTACAGAAAACTCATCTCAGCCCTATAATCCAATTATTATAGGGGCATGGTTTTTTACCAGTTTCGGTTCCAAGCAGCACTAGCGTTCTTGTGTTGTCGTAATTTCAATTTCTTTCGAATCAGTTTTGAGTGTTTTGCTTTTTTTCATTACGATTATTGTCTAATAAATGCTCCCAATCTCCCAAATGGGAACTCATCTCCCCACCAAGAGCACTTTCAATAAACTCTTTCAGTAATAGGTGCAAAAATACCATCTTTTCCAGTTAGAGATTGCCCATTGCGTAACTGCCCTAGGGCTTTGTCACTCATCGCTTCAAATTCTACGCTTTCCATAATTTCTCTATCGGCACTAAATTAATATTATTAAACAGAGCTTATTTTACAGTCTCGATACTTGGCTAAACATTCAGGTTCCTTATGCATATCCACAAATCATGGCTATTTTTTCATCATTTTTTTTTATAAACACTCGATTTCTTTTTGCAACTCCAAGCTGATCAATCCCTTCGTATTTGCAGTTACAATTTCCTCTGTTGTACTTATTGGCATGATGCACATTCATCATATTTCTGCCATTAACTACTACCTCTTTGCGTGGCTTGGGATTGTGTTCATATTTATATTTCCATTGATCGTTCGGGTTATATGGTTCCGCAGGACTAACAATCAAAGCAAACTTATTAGTCACTTCTTCTCCTTCTTGCATCGGCCGGTAGCCGCTGTAAGCCATTGCCTCAACAGTTTCATTTTTCGTATCAATTCTAAAACCGCCATTTACCCCATTGTACCATGACCTGGGGTGATTAAGTTGATACAAATTCAGCAATGATCCATGATATGAACCTCCGCACAGTTCACAGTGCAAACTTCCTTTCGCATTTCCTAACCAAAAACTTTCTTCTTCCCTGCGCCATATCGATTTACCAAATTCAGGAGTATAGCCCTCCATTCTTCCCATACCTATCATATATTCTGCAATATCTTTTCGATACGGAATCTCCAACCTGATGTCTTGCAGGTGTATATTCTTTTTTGCTGTAACAATACAATCGTAACTAAGCCTTCCGTCAAATTCCATTGCCCCCTTACAAGTTAATCTAAGGCTTTCATTCTCTGAAATAGCTTCACAGGCAACAATTCCATTTTCCCTTTTGTGTACTGAAACGATTTAGAGTCCAAATTAAGAACCTTATTGTTTGATTCGATGGTAAACTGAATTGCACCATCCAGTGCATCATTTTCCCATGCCAATACTTTTTCTGGTAATCCTGCCTGGTTTAATTCTATATCCCGGGCAAGACATGACAATTTTCATTCCTTTACAGAAATATTTGTACATGGTGTCACCGGTTCATCGTAAATACCTATTGTTGAATTCAGCCACCTTTCCCCTGAATGCCTGCATGTTTCGCCATCACCTCTGTTAGTCAAAATAGAATTCTCTACTTCAAGATTAATTTCAACCTGTTTACTCTTCAAACCATCGGCTTCCACTGTAAAAATGCCTTTATAATTTCCCGGAATAGCTTCTTCCAAAATGTCAATTCCAATCCATAGCGATTGAACTTTCCCTTTTCCAACATTAACTGTAAGTACAAAAGGTTTCGCTCAATATCTACCCCATGTTTATTAAAACAGGTCATTGAAGATGCAGGTATTCGATCACCGGAATCATTTACCAGTTCAGAAAATTTACTTTCAGATCTTTTAACGAAACCTTAGAAGCATAAACACCAGACTGTAAGGCATAATATTCATTTCTGCAGTCCGTTCCCCTGAACCTTAAAGACGGTTGGCTTTGCAGCCAAATTAATGGCAAAGCATCCAACATTTTAATTGGACGGATACGATCTTCCCGAAACACAAGATAGGGTTCATCGTATTTACTGACATATTTTTGAATTTCATCTTTCAAAGCAGGAACCTCCATAGGATAAAAAAAGTGAAATTCGGATCTAGCCTGAATAACATCAACACTACATTTTGGCAGATCATCAAGTTGTAGCTCTCCACCTGTTAATCCTGTTCTGTTAAGCCATTCTTTTTCTGGTTCTTTTTCTTTTGTCAAATATTTCCTTGCACTAAAATCCTTGTATTCCGGAGTGTAAGGCAAATGATAGAGATGATAAGTCCCAGGTTGTGTTATAGGCCCAAAAGCAATTCGACATCTTTCGTTATTTACCTCATGTCGGTATATATTGGTTATTGTATCACCGGTAACTGCATTCGCTATAATAAATTGCCTGTCTTCTAGATTTTTATCATGCTTGCGCCATAACAAATTAAGGGCAACAATATCTCTAGGTTTTGCAATTCTGCACGATGATTTCCAAACGGCTCTTACCATTCTATGGCGGGAACGGTATATTTTACCTGTGCTGTGAAGTATGCAGCAAAAAACACCACACCTACAAAAAGCATAATAAAAAAATTAAAGGCTATTTTAGTTTTTTCCATACTATATTATTTAGTTAATGAAGCAACTCCGTCCTTCAATGAGTATTCCAGAAAACAAACTCCATTACTAAACAATCACCAAAGTCTTAATTCAATAAGGGTCATTTTTGGCCTTGAGACTAGTTTACTCAGAAAAATTGGCAAGAAAGAATAACAAACGACATTGATATTATCATAATTTATTTCGATCACTATTTTTCGACGCTAATCGTTAGATATATTCCCATACAATGATATGATGCATTTTCTTTTAATACATCACACAAATCAGCTCAAGAAATGCACAAATCCTACTTTCTAAAATACTAAGCTCTCGATATTATTTTAATCCTAAACATGCATTAAAAGATCTATTTACTTTGAAACTGCTTCAATACAATTTGTTCCACTAACTTTCTTTTACTCACAAGAAGGGTGCAATGCCTCGTTCCGTAAAGTTCTTTTCTAATTGCACTTTAAGATTATTTATCTCATATATTGCAAGTAACAAGATGAAAATCAAAATGCATTTCATTGTCTAAATGTATTAATTATTTAAACAAACCGTAAGTAAACAAGCTATAGTTTTACAATAAGCTTTTCTGAGCCTAAAGTGTATTGTTTCCCATTTATTTCAATGTTATTGAAGTTCAGGCATTCAGGCAAACGAACCTCAATTTCCTGTTTAATTTCGGATTTAATATTCAAACTTACTTTTCCTTTGTTTACATCCCAGACAAGTTCCTCAACCTGCATTTGTCCACGTAAAAGCACATTTTCAAGAGAACCTTTTTCCCACTCTTTAGGCAATGCTGGTAAAACATCTAATTTTCCATCCCAGGCAAATATCAAAGAATTATTGATCACATCAGGAATTGTACCGACGGGATCAAACCCATAACCTTTGTTATCCGGCCAGTAGGAAATCATAAAACTCGGAAATACATATTTTTTCGCAACAAGTCTTGATAGTACTTCGTGAACAACATCAGCCCGCCCTAAACGTGCTGCACATTGTGCCTGATTAATAATTCCATGGGTGATGTGATTACTATCCGGGTTTTTCCAATTATTTAGAAATCCTTTTTTCTTTCCTTCAAAGGCTTTTTCAGAAGCTGCCCATAAAACAGGGTCACTTTCTTTGTCAAATTCACAAAACTGATAAAGTGGCAATAAGTGAGAATGGTGACGTTGGTTGTAATTCTCCGTTGTACCTTCGTAAGCCCACTCCTGCAATTCCCCTTTTTCATTGATTTGGTAATCCGGCAGTTTCTTCAACATTGCTTTCCATTTCGGCAAGTTGTTGTTTTCAATGTTAAGTAGCTCACAAGATTCGACAAGGTTACTCAAAACAGATTTTAATACCGAAATATCGAAGGTAGAGTTAGCATAAAGCAAATGATCCTGCTCAGGCGAATATGAAATCCAAAAGGTATATTTCCCATTTTCGTCTTCTGTACCTTTTAGCAAATCCTCGTAGAATAATGCATTTTCTTTAAGTAAAGGCACCACTCTTTCTTTCAGAAAATCCTTATCTCCGGTAAAGCGATAATAATCATAAAAAAAGTGCAGCATCCAGCCCATTGTACCAATCGATTGTTCGCCGGGCCATCGTCCCCAATGCAAGAACAAGTTTGTGTTTGAAGCCCTTGGATTGGAAACAATTCCTCGGCAGCCAAATAATTTTTGGGCGTTTAAACGGCTATCCACCAACCATGACTCAATTAACTTGAAGTAACCTTCCATCAGTTCGGGCATATTGCAACTCATTATGGATTGAATTTCGAGTTGAATATTTGAATCGAGGGTATAGTCCCCACTCCACTCTGGCTTCCAGGTACCGGTCCAAATCCCCTGCAGGTTTGCCGGATTTTTGCCGGTGCTACAAATAATTAAATACCGGCATGCATCGTATAGCTTTTGTGTCAAAGCCGGTGTTATTGTCCCATTCTCAGCTGCCGAGTTTAGCATCTCTTGAGATGTAGATTGCGTTTCACCTAAATTTAATTTCACCCGCGAGAACAATTCGCCATGTGCTTTTGCATGTGGTTTTAACAACCTCTTGTAATCCATGGCCAATTCATCCAAATACGCTTCCATGTCAGCCAACTTGTTTTCAGGATATCCATTCACAAAATCGGGATGCTTTGGTGAAAAAGCCCAAACTTCACTTTGCGACTCCGGAAGTGGTGCACGCCATGGTTCTACCTGCATGACAATTAACACCTTATCTGCGGCATTAACTTTTATTTCATTGTTCTTAGCCGTAACGTTTCCCCCTGTTGGAATAAAACGGACAAGGTTGTCGTACCCCCCTTTCCCTTTTACATAGGTAGCATGTGCCTTTATCTCGGTATCCGTTGCTGTCATTTCAACATCAATCAACTCATGTTCCATTTTCATTGAAAAATTACCATCTACTTTCCCTTTGGGACCGGTTAATTCCATTACCACCACATTATCGGGGCGGGAAATAAACATTTTCCGCTCCCAGTGTCCTGCTTCGTTGTCCCAGGATGCTTTTAGCTCTCCTGTTTCAAAATTCTCGGTCAATTGATAGTTTTTCACTTCACCATAATCCCCGAACTGTTCAATGTGAAATGTAAAAGCCGGATGGAAGGGGTCAGTCCATGAAATTTTTTGATTGGCCGTTTCCAGCATCATTTGGTGTGCAACCGAAGGCCCATTTTTGCCAGCTTGCAGGGCGGCCTTTTTTATTTCGGGCATTGAAGCTGAAAGGTCTTTTACAAACTCTTTTGTACCAAGCGTAAGAAACAGTTCACAATGGTTAATAACAATGGTCTCTTGGTACGGATCACCGTACATCATAGCCCCCATCACCCCGTTACCTGTTACCATGGCTTCTTCCCAGCGGGTAGCCGGCTGGTTTGTTATTGTGCCATTGAAATTTTTCTGGGCAAAACTTCCTATCTGAATAAAAAGGACTAATGCCAATAAAACCAATTGTTTTAACCCCGTTGTTTTTTTTTCTTTCATCATTATATTTTTAAATTATATCTGTTTACTAATCGCCTAAAATCCAATTTAATTCTTTCAAACTCAGCATTCCGCTGCTCGTGCCCGGATCCATTTCGATCCGGATAAGCCCACCTTCCTTCCCTTCCTGAATGGTAAAACCATTATCCCAACTTTTCGCCTGGAACGTTGATTTTAAGGCTCCATTGCCGGCAACTACAACATCACCTATATCCTGTTTATCATTGAAAACATAAATTTCAAATTTCCCAGGGTTAAGATTCTCATTGATTAAAAATTCACATCCTTTAATGTATCTTGGTTCCTGCAATTCAATCTCAATAATAATTTTTTCACCATCCTTTTTGATTGTTTGCCAAAAAGTTTTTTCATCACCATCGAAAGCATAAATAATGGGCGATTCAGAGTTTTCGTTAGTAGCCGTTATTTTCTTGTACCTCACCATCGATTTATCTTCACCATCAAAAAAGGCTTCCTTAATACCTTTTGCTTCGGAAGGATTAAATTCAGGTGAATTCATATAATTCAGGATACTGTGCTTTAACTGGCGTGCAACCGGTCGTTCATCTAAATCAGATAAAATATCGAATGTGGAAACCAATAGTTTGCCTTTGCCAATTTTTGTTTCAACAATTGCACCTAACTTGTCATTGCGCTCTGCATGGTCGATTACCTGAAGAATTGGCTGATAACCTTTGGCGGTTTGGTTCAACCGGACCGCAGAGGCATCTTTGCATAATTCCCACCACTGCCAATTGGTATGAAAGTCAGTTGGGAAATCAGCAAAAACAGGATGATTGGGATTACATAGAAGCCCCATGGTTTTTACCTGATAGTTAAACAAAATAGTTGACCAAAAGGGAGTAGTAAATTGGGTCCGTTCAGCATCAAAACCTTTGTCCGGCACAAGTAAGACTGTTGCCCCGGTCTCAATTTCATCAAGTAATTCAGGACTTGCCTCTGCCGCAATTACAATTTCTTTTTGATTGTCCTCTTCTATGTTTTCCGGATAAACCCAAATGTCGTAGTTATTTTCAATTTGCAAGCCGGGAGCAGCAAGCCTGACCTCCAGTTTGGCAGCTTTTCTGATATCATTTAAAGGAAATAAAACGTTTCCTATTGAAACAACTTCACCTTGTTCAACAATTGATTTATTCAGCTTCCCCTTAAATAATTCTTTGCCGGAACCCAAGACCTTCCATTCAACATCCAATTCGTTTAATACTGAATTGCTGTAATTTGAAACTACCAATTCTGCATCAAATGTTTCATTGTTCAGCCAGGTACGTTTTGGCATTTTCAAAAGCAAAGTGAGCTTGTTGTTCGATTGTTTGAATTCATCGGCTGAAATAAAACCTTTTGGCTCCCAAAATGCATTCAACATCCCAATCAATGCACTTCCCTGCGCCTGGTAATCACGTAAATCGAGTAATTGATAACCTCCCATCCCGGGAGTCCGGAGCAAGCGTTCCATTTCTTCGCGGTACAATAATGCCGATAATTTTCCGGAAGCCATCAAGAATTCGTTGGCTTGCTCCAACATTCCTTTTTGTTGCAAGCGGCTACGCAAAACTTCCATATTCCGTGGAGCCCAGACGCCTGTATATTTTTCAATTTCTGAAAAATCGGGATAGACCAGCCACTGTCCTACCTCGTGGCTAATGATGGGCCACTGGTTAAATGGAGGCTGTAATGTGTGGCTAAAATCCTTTTGTGTATTCGGCAACTCTGTATTAAAATAATTATGCATCCTTCGTTCCACGCGTTTTCCCTTGTTTTTTCCGCCGTGGGCAACCTGGTAATCATCTCCTGCAAGCCTTTCGTAAAGACCCATTGCTTCCAGGTTGGCATTACTGGCATACAAATGCCTTGGGTCATGGTTTTTACCCCAGGCCACCCACTTTTCCAGTACTTTGGGG
This sequence comes from uncultured Sunxiuqinia sp., assembly GCF_947495665.1. Taxonomy (GTDB): domain Bacteria; phylum Bacteroidota; class Bacteroidia; order Bacteroidales; family Prolixibacteraceae; genus Sunxiuqinia; species Sunxiuqinia rutila. Next base: position 171,969 of record NZ_CANLZV010000003.1, on the reverse strand, counting down.
TCACCCCGCAATTCATTTCCCATACACATAAAAACAAAAGAAGGATGGTTTCCGTAGGTCTCAAGTAATTTCTTTAATTCTTCAAAAAGAAAAGCATCCCTTTCATCATCTGTTCCTACCAATGTCCCTTCCCAGTCCTGTGAAAATAGTGTTAGCTCAGGTTGCAGGTAAATGCCGAGTTCATCGGCCGCCTCGAAGGCTGCTTTTGGGGGGCACCACGAGTGAAAACGCCAGTGGTTTAATCCATGTGCCTTCCCTATTTTAAAAATCCTTAGCCACTCTGCTTTATCCATAGGTGCATATCCGGTTAAGGGCGAACTGCCTCCGTCATGCTGCCCACGCATAAAGATTTTGTTCCCATTTACCACAAAACGTCCATTAACAGCTTCAATATCGCGAAGCCCAAAACGAATTTGCTCTGTATCGCTACTGCCTTCAAAATTCAACTTTACCTCAAGGGTGTAAAGATTAGGCTGAAATTCATCCCATGGCAACAGTTTTTCATTGAGCGTAATTATTGTTTCAAAATACTGATTGCCTTTATCCACAATATAATCCATGTCCTGCAAAAGGATTACATTGCTGTCTTTGTCTGTTATGGTAAACTCCAGATTTCCTTTTAAATATTTGTCACCCGTATTTATCACTTTCCCTTTTATACTTAACTCTTGCTTTTTAAACGAAGGATATAGTTGGATATCTTTTAAGTACGTCTTATCCTTTGCTATCAGTTTTATTTCTCCCACAACACCGTTCCAGATAGTTTGCATGCCAGGCGAATAACCATGGCTCCAGGAACCCAAATGTACATATGGTGAATTGTCAACAAGCAATGAAATCGTGTTTTGTCCGGTTTTTAAATCGCTTCCTATTTCAAACTTATGAGCTGTATTCAGACTGTGGTTTTCACCCACAAATCTGCCATTCACCCAAACTTTGGTTTGCCACATGCACCTCTCCAAGAATAGCGTGATATTTTCACCTTCCCAATCGCCTGGTACCTCAATATTTTTTTGGTACCAAGCTTTCCCAATATACCTGTATTTTCGTGCCAGTTGCCAGATTTCAGGGTCTCCGGTATATAAGTTTGTACTATTAATATGCTTCTCACCCAGTTGAGCTTCGTCTGTAGTTCCGGGGAGTTTTATTTGCAATGGAAGGTTCTTGTTAAACCAGTCCTCTTTTTCTCCCAATCCTAACGAATCGAGTGCAAATTGCCAATTACCGGAAAGATCGATGGTTTTAGGTTGGGCTAATAACCAGAAACATTGAGACACAAAAATTAATATTATTCCAATCGCCTTACGTGATTTCATCTCTCATTATTTATAATCATCTAGAAATAGGCTGTGGCTTCCACCTTTTTTAATATCTAATTCAATAATCTTTTCCTTATACCTCACCTTGCAGTTTTCTCCTTGCTTTGAAAAAATAACAGCTTTCGTTAGCTCATTATCCTCCCATTTTATATCCACTTCAAATCCATTTCGAGCACATAATCCCTTTACTTCTCCTGTTGGATATTTTCTTGGCAATGCTGGCAATAAAACAATTTCTCCAGAATGGCTTTGTAACAACATTTCGGCAATAGATGCCATAATCCCAAGATTTCCATCAATTTCCCATAAACCACGAAAATTAGAGGTCAGGTTTGGAAACACAGCCCAGCTAAAATGGTTATCAAAAACTTTTTGAAGCATTTCTCCGTTTTCTAATCGTGCCCAAAACTTTGCGGCAAAACTGCCAGTCCAGCTTCCACATTCATTTTGTTCCCATGGTTTTCGGTGTTCCAGTGTTTTAATAAACGCTTCTGCCAATTCGGGTGTTCCACGTGGTGTAATCTGGCTTCCCACTGCCAGCCCCCAACCATGAGCTAACTGCCCACTATTTGCATATGCTGATTCCCAATCGTCTTTCCATTCTTGCAAGCGTCCGGTAGTCGGGCTTATTCTCATAGGCAGTAATTCCTTTAAATAACCTTCCAATTTCACATCAAATTCAGAGTCATTCTCAAGTACTCTAATAGCCTGTCTACAATTCTGAAAAAGATCTCGAATAATTTGCATGTCTTGAGTTGCACCAACACAAGCCCATCCTATTGTACCATCAGGTTTCCGGAAATGGTTTTCAAAAGATTCCGAAGGATTAGTAACCCAAAAGCCATCTTGGTCTCGTTGCAAATTATCCATATAAAACATAGCTGCCCCTTTTAATACGGGATACACTTCTGTTAGGTATTTCTTATCAAGCGTAAATTCATAATGTTCCCAAAGATGGTGACAAAGCCAGGCACTACCCACTTGGTAGATAGCCCATAATCCGTTTCCGCCAACTGGTGAGGTTGTTCGCCAGATATCGGCATTATGATGTGCAATCCAACCACCTGCGCCATACATATTTTTAGCTGTACGTGCACCATCAACCGTAAGCTCTTTAGTAAGCTCAATTAATGGTAAGTGAAGTTCTGAGAGGTTGGTAATTTCTACGCCCCAGTAATTAATTTGGGCATTACAATTAAGTGTCCAGTTTGCACTCCATGCAGGTTTTAACAATCTACTCCATATTCCCTGTAAATGTGCAGGCTGAGCATGTTTTGCCTGTCTGGAGCTGGAAATTAACAAGTAACGTCCAAAATTAAAATATAGAGTAGTTAAGCCAGGGTCGGTTCCTGGTTTGTATTTTTTAATGCGTTGATTTATGGGTAGGTTTGCGGCCTCACTTTCACCCAAATTAAGTTTTACCCTACTATACAATTCAGAATAATCGCTGATATGATTCTCCTTAAGTTCAGCATAATCCACATTCCGCAATTCTGAAATTTTTTGATTTGAAATCGATTCGTAATCTTTCCCTTGGGTAACCGAGTTTTTGTCGAAACCATTAAAGCTTGTGGCTGCCGTTAAAATCAAATCAACTTCATCAGCATTTTCCACTACTAATTCCTTGTTATTTTTATTAACCTGCCCTCCTTTGTTACGAACCAGTAAATTCATTTGGAAACGCATTCCATGTCCTTCTTCGTACACCGGTGGCTTTTCACCAAGATAATGAGGGTAAGCGTGTTTGGGTGCATTTCCCTTTAAAATTACCTGATTGCCATCAACACTTACCTGATGGTTTAACAAACTTGTTAGTGATGTAGAGAAATTCAGTTGTCCTTTTTTGCTGGATGTGAATTTAACAACAATTACTTTGTCAGGGTAAGAAGAAAATACTTCCTTTTTGTACTGAACGCCACCAATCGAATAGTTAATATTTACCAAACCTGTTTCTAAATCAAGTTGACGAATATAATTTTCTGCTTTTTCTTGTGAATTTGTGTTTATTACCAAATCGCCCATGGGCATGTAACATTCATTGTATTCGCCAAGCATTGTTGAGTTAATCAATCTTTCTGCCTCTTTGGTTTTATCGTCATTGAGTAACTGACGAATCTTAGGCAAATGTTTAATGGCTTCGTAATTCTGTAAATCGCGCGGACCGCCCGACCAAAGTGTTTCTTCATTAATTTTTATAGTATCCGATTCTACTCCACCATACACCATCCCGCCAAGGGTTCCGTTACCAATAGGGATGGCTTCGTTCCAGTTTTGAGCGGGACTATCAAACCAAATTCCTGCACGATTAGTTTTAACATTCGGTTCTCTTAAACAAGAAATATTTAAGAACGTGACACATAAACATAACAATAAAGCTTTTATTTGTTCTAATTTATTTATTTTAAATAGCTCTCCATTGAACTCTCTCTCAAATCTTTCCCCATGCATATTTTGTAATGTGTTCTTCATTTGTCATTATTTTACAGCAGATTTGTCTATTTGATAGACAGTTATTTTTTATTCAACTAAATCCAATAATCTTTTTTGCATAAGATTCGACACTTGTAAATCTGCTATTACCTGATACCAATTACCTTCCCATCCAAGTTCCAATCTTCTTCGCTCTCAATCCCTAAATGTTCTAACGCTGTCACTGCAACATCAACTACATTTACTTGTTGTTTGATCTTACCTTTTTGGACATCGTTCCCATTTGCAATAAAGAAAATTGTTGTATGCTCAGGAATATCCTTTCCGTGTCCCTTTTTACTTCCTCCATGATCTGTTGACACCAAGATCAGCCAATTCTCTTTTTTTATAAGTTCTCTTCTCTTAATGGCCGTTATCATGCTTCCAACTAACTCATCAGCTTTTTCTATCGCTTTCAAATATTCTGAACTTTCGGGAACATAATCGTACCTATGTCCTGCTCCGTCTACCTCATCCAATTGAACAAATACAGCATCAGGATTATCATTTTGAAGTAAATCGACTACTCTTTGCGTTACTTTCTCATCCGACAAAAGGTAATTAACAATATCAGCATCTCCTTTCTGTAGTATTTTATGGATTGGAGACCAATTAACAATTGAATAAAGCTTCAAATCCGGTTTCTGCTCTTTCACTCTACGATAAAAATGCGGATACTCCCCTATATTTGGATCCTTATACTCGTTAGTAAGCACATTATGTTTTTCATGCCAGACACCTGTTAACATTGCAGTCCAACATATTCCACTGCTACTGATAGGATCTGTTTGGGCAGAAAAGGAATAAGCTCCGTTTTCCCATATCTTATCTAAATTAGGAGTCTTTGCAGCCAGAAAACCATCAGGTCGACAGCCATCAATACCAATTATTAGAACTTTATTTTGAGCCTGTAAGAAAGAGCCTGCATTTAATGCAATGGCTAACAGAACTAATCGAATTGTCAGTCTCATTATTGCTAGTACTATTTAATTAATAATAATATTTCCATTTTCAGGGATCTCAAATTCTACGACATCGTTCTCAAGCCTATACTTAGACATTACTCCTGGATTCCCTGTTATTTTTGCCCAAACCAATACTCCATCCCTCCAGTCCATATCTACTATAAAACCGCCACGTGCTTTCAATCCTTTAACATGGCCATTTTTCCATGCAGTTGGTAAGGCAGGGAGCAATTCTAAAGTTCCAGTGTGCGACTGCAAAAGCATCTCAGCAATTCCAGCACACCCACCCATATTCCCATCTAACTGAAACGGGGGATGAGCACAAAGCAGGTTTGAATAGCTACCGCCCCCGCTCATCATATCTGTTCCCTTTTGCCCGGTCGGACGTAGTAAACGTTTAAACAGTTTATAAGCACGATCGCCATCTTTTAATCTTGCCCAAAAATTCACTTTCCAGGCCAGCGACCAGCCAGTTCCACTATCGCCACGAGCATTCAGACTCACTTTTGCAGCCTCTGACAGGTCAGGTGTGTTTTTGGTTGTAATTTGTTTCCCGGGATGAAGAGCGTACAAATGTGAAACATGCCGATGCTTGTTATTTGGGTCGTCAACATCCTTTTTCCACTCTTGCAACTGTCCCCAGCTTCCAATAGTTGGCGGTAAAATCTTATCTCTTACTTTTATTGCCTGTCGTTTAAATTCATCGTCAATACCTAAAACATTACAAGCTTCAATGCAATTGTTTAATAAATCCCATGCTATTTGATGATCCATTGATGCTCCAAGCGATATTCCACCGTGTTCGGGCGAATAAGATGGTGACGATACCAAATATCCGTTTTCATCTTCAACCAGATAGTCTAGCCAAAAGAGAGCGGCTTCTTTCATTAGCGGAAATCCAGTTTCTTCCAAAAACTGTTTATCACGTGTAAAATCGTAGTGTTCCCAAACGTGCTGGCACAACCAGGCTGCACCACCGGGGAAAAATCCCCATGGAAATCCCCACCCCGGTGCTGTAAAGCCAAATGGGTTATTCATTGTATTGACAATCCAGCCACGTGAATTAAAAAATTCCTTTGCAGAAATTTTCCCGGGTTCAACTAAACTTTCCATATAATCAAATAGCGGAAGGTGGCACTCGTCTAAATTGGCAACCTCTGCAGGCCAGTACAACATTTGCTGGTTAATGTTCATGTGGTAATCGCAGGCCCAGGGTGGATTGGTGCTGTTGTTCCATTTTCCCTGTAAATTTAAAGGCATGGTTCCTGGGCGCGAGGCGGCTATCATGAGATAACGGCTGTACTGAAAATAAATTTGTTCCAACCCTGGATCGGGCATTCCGTTAGCATATTCTGTTAAACGCCGATCGGCAGGAATATTGTCGCGGGAGTTTTCTCCCAGATTCAACTCAACACGTTCAAATAAATTTTTATAATCTTTCTGGTGTATTGTTCTTATTTCATCAAAAGACTTTTGCTCCAACTTCTGTAAAGCGATTTTATTGTTGGCCAGAAAATCGTTCCCTGTGTATTCCGGGAATTGCAAGGTATAATCTGTTGCAGCTACATGATAAAGGTTCAGGTATCTGGCCCCAGATACATTTATTTTTTCATTTTCAAAAATCACATCCCCATCGGTATCAACCTTTAAACAAGTTTCAAACTGCATTCTGTTATCTTCAACTTCACCTTGAAAAGAATAGACAGAGTTGAAAAAAGCTTCCTTATTCTTTTTGTGGGGTGAACTATACGCAATTGAGTAATTTGTTTTCGCAGAACTCTCGAAACGATAGGCCATGGCTTTTGCGGGATAGCTGCCTAAATAAGTCCGGGAGTAGCTTTCTCCATCCATTTCATATGAAACTCGTCCTTCTCCGCTGGTCAAATCAAGTTCACGTTTGTAATTGACCGGCGTGCCTGTATGTTTAATCTCAACAAAAAGATCGCCCATCGTTTGCTGGGCGCCATAATCACCAAACATGGCCCCCTCTTTCTTTTTATGAATTACGCCTGTTAGTTCCCGGCTGGCCAACCCGTGCGCTTCGTTTGTTTTTCCTTCATCAAGTAAACTTCGTACTTTTGCAAGGTTTTTCCAGGCTTCAGGCCGATTGCCATAATTATAATCCGTATTAGAGCGCGGGCCACCGCTCCATAGTGTACCTTCCGTAAACTGAATCTGTTCTTTTTCAACTCCACCAAAAAACATAGCCCCCATGTAACCATTTCCAAAAGGCAAAGCTTCGGTCATCCATTCATTAGCCGGTTTATCGTACCATAGCTCCAGATGTTTATCTTTTGTTCTTTTGGATGAGCAAGAGAACATTGATGCTATTGAAAAGAACAAAATCAATCTAAATGTATCGTTTTTCATATATGTAAATTGTTTAGCGATTAATTTTCCGATGGTTTCAAAATAAATCCAAACGCATAAGGTTTATTGCCATCAATCGTATATTTTTCATGTGTTCGTGCCCCCCATGAATCGTCACCTCCAACTCCATGAATTTTATAGTCAATATTGATGTTAATGAAATCACGACGGGATATTTCATAGTTGTGTTTAGCTGCTTCCAAATCACTTTCAAGGTATGGCCATGCCCGGAATGAAAAGGGCTTTATGCCATTTATTCTAATTCCTTCTCCCGATTCGCTTGTAAACTGAGCAAAGCGTGTGTCGCAGCGATTGCTATTGTCTTGCGGAGAAATGTATGGTGTTATAAAATCATCCAATGCTGATTTATACAGCCCTAACAATGCCCCATTCTTCCGGTCGGGATAATTCTCCTGCGGCCCTCTTCCGTACCATTCTATCCGGGAATAATGTTTTGGGATTGCCATGCGAAACCCAAACTTTGGCATTAGCTGGTTTGAATTGCCTGTTGGATTATAATCGCAGTTTACCTGCAGTTCCCCACTTGCTGAAACCGTATATATTAAATCATAGTTGGCTTCAATTTTATCCAGTTGAATTGCAAACGTTACAACAACTTGATTGTCTTCTTTATCCTCAACTATATTCACCTTTAAAACTTTCCTATTTCGAGCAGCTTCCTTCCAATCGCCCAAGCGAAGCACATAATTGTTCTTTTCCTGATTATCGTTGGGTGGCTTCCAAAAATAGGGTTCAAGCGGCTTAACTATATACTCTTTGTTATTGAAGACGTACCCCGTTAAAGCACCATTTTGCGAATCAATGCTTACTTTAACGTTCTCGCCTTTTATTTCAATTAATTTATCATGTTGCGAAAGCTTTAATATATGTTCATTTCCCACCAATTTGGGAGTAATATATTCGCTTAAAATAAATTGTTCTTTGGCGACCACAAAACCTTGTTCTGCCCAAGCAACCTTTTTTGCTAAGCATGCAAAAATGTTTAGCGTGTATTCGCCTTTTTCATTATTCAGTTCCGGTAAGTCTATGTCCTTTATAATTGATTTATCAGGCGTAACATTTAAATATCCTAATTTTCCTTTCGAGATTTCCTTCCCGTTTAAGGCAAGTTCCCATTCAAAATTAAACTCATTCAGATTAATAAAATCATATAGGTTTGTAATTATCACGGACGGTTTTTCGGCATCAGGCCATTCAAACTTTATTGATTGATGGATTTTTTGCGCCTCGTAATAATGCGGATTAGGTTTACGGTCGGGTGAAATTAACCCGTTTATGCAAAATTCTGCATCATTTGGCGAATCCCCAAAATCGCCTCCAGTGGCAAAAAATTCATTATCATTCAATTCCAACTGTTGCGGGTTTTCAGGATATTTTAAAGGCGAACCATCAATTGGTTTCGCAATTCCCTGATCAACCCAGTCCCAAATTGCGCCTCCGGCAAAGCGGTCAAAATCGTAAATTACATCCCAGTATTCTTTTAAATTACCAAGAGAATTTCCCATGGCGTGGGCATATTCGCGCATAATTATTGGACGGTCGAGATGGTCTTCAACCATTGTTCGTACCTTATCAGGATGGATGTATGAAAAGTCGTACATATCGGAAGCATCCATATCGCTGTCGCAAAATACCACGGCATTGGAAATAATTTGGCGGATACTTTCAGCCATAGCTTTCATATTTTGTCCACGACCTCCTTCATTGCCCAACGACCAGATTATTACACTTGGGTGGTTTTTATCACGTTCAACCATTGAAACAGCTCGGTCAACATGGGCTTTTTTCCATTCGGGATTATCACCTAAAATTTTATTCCCGATGTTGTAGCCATGCGACTCCTGGTTGGCTTCGTCCATCAGATAAATACCATATTCATCACAGAGTTTATACCATTGTATGCGATTAGGATAGTGGCTGGTGCGTACAAAATTAATGTTGCATTGCTTTAACAATTTTATATCGGCAAGCATGGTTTCGTTGTCAACATATCGTCCGGTCCGTGGGTGGTGTTCGTGGCGGTTAACACCTTTTAGCTTTACCAATTGTCCGTTAATTTTAAATAGGTTCCCGTCTATTTCAACTTCCCTGAAACCAAACTTCCACGGAATATTTTCAATTACATTTCCATGTAAATCTTTTAACTGAAACAAGACGGTATATAAGTTTGGTGTTTCAGCATTCCAGTGAAGTGGTTTTTTTACCAACATTTTCAGTCTCATATCTTTCTCCTCTTCCGAAGAAAGTTCAGGTAGCTGTGCTTGCAAAATGGTATTGCTTTGCTGAATTATATTTTTATTGGCATCGAAAACTGTTGCCTGTACCTTTAAGCCTTTTGCAATTTCATTCGATGCATTTTTAAGCTTTACATCAATTGCTAACTCTGCATCCTCATAATTTTCATCAAAATCAGTTGTAATCTTAAAATCGCGGATATGTGTTCTGTTTCTGGCCACCAGGGTAACATCGCGGTATATACCACTCAGCCGCCACATATCCTGACATTCGAGGTAACTACCGTCTGACCACCGATACACTTCAACGGCCAGGTCGTTCTCTCCGGTTTTTACAAATTCTGTAACATTGAAAGTTGCCGGGATCATACTTCCCTGACTATAGCCAACCTTTTTACCATTAATCCATAAATAAAAAGCAGACTTAACGCCATCAAACCGAATGAATAACTCTTTTCCGTTCCATTCCTGTGAAACTGCAAATTTGCGTTTATAACTTCCCACCGGGTTTCTCAGCTTGAAACCAGTATATTCTTCCGGTGGTTCCAGTGTAACTTTAGGTTGCTCCCGTTTAAAAGGATATTTAATGTTTGTATAGATTGGGATTCCGTACCCTTGCATCTGCCAATTACCTGGAACCTGTATTTCATCCCAGCCTGAAATATCAAAATCAGATTTATAAAAATCATGCGGCCTTTCTTCAGGATTTGCTACCCAATTATATTTCCATTTTCCATTTAGCGATATCTCCGTATCTGGCTGAAGAAAACCGATAGCATCATTAAAATTTGAATATGATGAAAATGATGCAGTAACAGGTTCTTTGTTAATACCAGTTACTGCTGGATTTTCCCAGTCATTAATGGGTTGAGCTATTGAGCAGAAACAAAGCAGTACAAACAAGATAAAAACTGAAGATTTTAACATTTCTGAAATATTACTGTTTAAATGGTATTTTCAATTCTGACGGGAACCTAAAATTAACTCCCATTTTTTTAAATCGTTCCAGCTGTGGATAAAGCCTCTTTTGAAAGGATTCCCAACTCCTGTTTTCCATTTCCGACCAACCGGCTTCGACCAGTGCAAAAGCCCTTGGCCAGGTCATATAAAAAGCACGGTCTATATTTTTAACATATTCTCCCCATAAGGTAGCTTCCACTCCAATAATGTGAGCTTGTTTTGCTTCTTCCAATCCATAGCCGGGGTCAAACGCATAAACTTTTTCAAGATTGAGTATAGGCATCCAATTACAGGTTTCTTCCCCTTTCCATTGCGGATAATCGAAATAGGCATGTTCTCCCGGACTACAAATCAATTCATAACCCAACTCGCGGGATTTTCTGATTACCTCATCCGAAAGCCCTAACCGCCATGAGTACATGGTACTGTTTTGGGGATATCCGGGAACATCCAGCTCATACCAAATCAGTGGCTTTTTATTGTATTTTGCAAATATTTCATTCACCCTTTCGAAGAAGTAACTCATTAATTCCTGAGGTTTCGAAATAGCCAGTTCCTTCATCTTCATCTTACATTTTGGACACTCTTTCCAATGGTCAAGTGGAGCTTCATCGCCTCCTATATGGAACTTATCGGAAGGGAATATTTCGGACAGTTCACCAAATACATCATCTAAAAATTCAAAAACCTGCTCATTTCCACCACAAAGCAAATCTTTTGAAACCCCGGGAACAGTCATTACTTTATATTCTCCCTCAAAACAGGTCAGTTCCGGATACGCAGCCACCGCGGCCAAATTATGACCCGGCACGTCTATTTCAGGAATTATGGTAATCTTTCTATCCTTTGCATAAGCAACCAACTCCTTCAATTCTTCCTGCTTGTAAAACCCTGAATGAGGTATTCCATCTCCTTCTGTTTGCGGACGGAATGAACCAATTTCTGTCAGCTTTGGATATTTTTTAATTTCAACACGCCATCCCTGGTCATCAGAAAGGTGAAGGTGCAGGTGGTTGAACTTATACATGGCCATTACATCGATGTATTTCTTCACATCATCAACAGGTAAAAAATGACGAGCCGGGTCAAGCATCAAGGCACGGTACTTAAATCTCGGCTTATCATCTATTTTAACGCAAGGAATCCGAACCGTTTTATGACCATCGTCTGCATTGTCTATAATCTGCGATAAAGTTTGAATGCCATAAAATAAGCCAGTACGGTCAATAGCTGAAATAATTATCTGTTTATCACCAATTGAAAGAGAATAGCCTTCTGAATCACCATTTCCTTGTGTGCATTTCAGTACAATCTGATTTTCTGCTTCTGTCTCATTTTTGACTAACTTTAAATTTGTCCCGATGACCCATTTTATCTGCTTGTTCAAATTCGCCACCTCAAACGATAAATCAACGTCTGACTGTGTTGCAATTGTGCTGTATTCTGAAAGCGAGTAATAGCCATCATTAACGTTGATACTTGAAGGCTGTGGAATAATTACCAATTCACTTTGCTGCCCCATTAAATGCAGGGTCAAGAATATCATTATTGTAGTAAATATGCTTTTCATTCGATGAATATATTTATACATACACTATTGTTATGTTTTATTCATTATGTTTAATTTGTGTAGCCCTGAATATTACACGTGTTACTTTTAATATTATATAAAGCCACATCATGGGATATGACTCTTAGTATCCTTTAATACTTTCCAGGTTTATTTAACTTACTATTCATTGACTTCCGAATTACAAATGATTCAAATAGTTTCATCAAATTCCTTTAAGTGCAAAGGATATTTTCCATGTTCTCGCACCAGCTTCACAATGTAATCGTAGCTTTGACCTGACACATCACTTGACACCGAATGGTCGGACTGAAAAATATATCCACCACCTTTGGCTGCATTCAATTTAAATAACACTTCTTTACGAATTTGCTCTTTATCATCTGTTTCCCAAACCTGGATATTATTATTGCCACAGTAGCCTATTTTATTGCCATGTTTCTTTTTTAGCTCCACTGCATCCATGTTTGCTTTTACTTCAAGTGGATTATAAGCATCCAGTCCCATTTCAATAAAATCTTCAAAAATCAGCTCTACATTTCCACATCCGTGATAAATAACGGGCAGGTTATTTTTATGGCACTCTTCTATCATTGCTTTTACCCAAGGTTTGAAATACATTCTCCAGTATTCCGGGTCGAACAACATGGTTTGTTTGTATGCCACGTCTCCCCATATTACCATTCCGTCGAGTAAACCATCAGCAGCTTTAATCTGAGCTTTCATACAATCGAGGTAAAATTGCCCAATCCGGTTTATTTGCACCCCGAACTGATCAGAGTACATTCCCATCCAGAAGAGTGTGTTTTCCTGACCCAATAATCTGGTTAAACACTCTGAGCATTCTATTATACTTCCATAAACCGGGAAATCCGGATGTAACTTTTTTACCGTATCGATCCAGGCCGGTGAGTTACGCTCAAAGCCATCTCCAACTCCGGCGATTTGATTGTCGCCAGCTTCAAAATATCTTCTCTTGTCATATGGATCATCAAATTCAAATTTTTCCAGTTTTTTAATGGTATCAACTTCCCACGAAATGAATTCAGGCATAGGAATGTCAAATTTTTTCCGCATGGTTGTTCGGAACCCGGTTTTAACGATTACCTCCAAACCATCTTCTTTTATTGTTTCGAACGATTGTATTTTCGGGTCCATATTTGGCATGGTTACAATCCAATCCAAATCGTAATAAGTGTATGGACTTGCATCATCAGGCAGGTTTAATTCTTTTCGCCAACGCTTTACAAAACTTCCCCAAAAGAAATCGCTAATAGGCACACGATCTGGCTCTTGATGACTTAAGGCCATATTCATCCGGGTTAATTTTCCCAAACATTTATTTGATCGTTCCATACTAATAACTTAATTTATTTGCAGTGGTTTAAACTCAACTACTCCATTGCATGCTTGCTCAATATGAATGATAAATTCAACATATAAATCAGCTTCACCTGTAATTTGAGCCGTCTGGTTGATTTGTATTTTATTGTCTTTAATCTGCACAAACTCTTGCATGGCTTTATTTCCATCGTAAAACATGGCAGCATTTTCCACCCTTACATTTTGTTTCATTTCCGGCAAAACGGTTAAAACATATTGGCCCGGAACATTTATTTTATCACCGAGATTAATTTTCAATTCAAGTTTGTTATTGTTCACATCCGTTTTTTTCCACGAAACAACCGTTTGTGGATTCGACCAAACATGCATGCTTTGTTTTTTGGGAGGAATAAAGTTGCTGACATGATAAACGGAAAATGACCGGATAAGAGGTTCCGCAGCTGCCTTCGTAACCACCAAACGAAGTCGCTCAACTTCAACATCATCGAAATAATCAATCTTTTTACGGCCAACTGAAATTCCTTTGGTTAGCTCAAGCCATTTTCCATCCGAATAACCTTCAATACGATATTCACGGATACGCTCCCCTTCGCGATAATCTTCCATAACAACAGCATGGTTAATGCGGGTCGGTTTATCCAACTGCAATACAAGCTCATTTCCCTTTTGAGAATTGATTTCAGCAATGGGATTGGAAAAACGACGATTGATTTCGTCGCCAAATTCTTTATAGCGTTTCATGTCTCCTTCAACAATTAAGCCGGTGGTATCAGGAGAAGCATTTAACAAGAATACACTTCCATATCCAACCGACTTATAATAGCAATCCATCAACTCATCAACCGTTTTCCGTTTTTTTACTTTCTCGGGCGACCAAAACCAATAATGGTCGTATAGCGTTGTGTTTGTTTCAAGCGGGGCCCATACATCTCCATTCGGAGTACCATGAATTTGAGTAGAAACCCCTGTTTTCAGGTCTTCACTTCTGACGGTATTCCATGCGGGGTAAAACAGCTTTCCCGATTCGGTACCAGGCCAGCGCAATGTAGCATGTGGCCCCTGAAATACAACCGAATTTGCGGCATATTGCTCCATTATATCCGAAACATCAATAACACAACTGCCATCGAACCAAACTTCCAGCATCTCTCCGTAGTTTGAAAGCACTTCAGTAAGTTGTGTTCTAAAAACCTTGTTGTACGCTTCCTGCTTTGCCGGATCTTTAGTTTTTCCTCCACTTCCAATCATTGCTCCCCAGGTACGATCTCCGGGATAGATATAAACCCCAAGGTTCAAGCCATATTTTTTGCACGACTCAGCGATTTCCTTCAACACATCGCCTCTGCCATTTTTGTAGGGTGTATCTTTTATTCCGTAATTGGTAGTTTCGGTTTGCCACCAACAAAAACCACCCGAATGTTTAGCAACAAATATGATTTGTTTTGCGCCAAAAGCCAACGCTGCTTCGCACCACTGATCGGTATTCAGTTTTGTAGGATTAATCCTGTCTAATGATACAGAATTGTCATTCTGTTCCACCTCCGACCAGGTTGTTGGTGCAAAATGCAGAAACATTAGTCGCTCCTGTTCTTGCCATTTGTATTGTACATCTGTAGGTTTGGGAAGACTTTGCCCGAACACAAAAAATATCGGAGATAAAAGAAAAACTCCAAACAAAAAAAATCGAATCATACTGATAATGTTTTATATTTTTATTTTAAACTTTCTTATTAGGATTTTTCATCACTACTGAAGGAAATGCTGATCCTTTTCAGTTTCATCTTCTAAATTTATTTGACCTCAAAAACCGTTTTTTCATTTGTATTCAGATGAAGAATCTCCTTTGCTCCTTTATACTTTACAATAACCTTGTTTTGCCACTTCGACAAGATATGGGCAGACACCAACTCGCCATTGTGCCATTTTATATCAACTTCAAAACCACCTTGGGCTTTTAATCCGTTTACTTCCCCTATTGGCCATTCGGATGGTAAGGCTGGCAGCAAATGAACCGCTCCATCATGACTTTGGATTAACATTTCTGCAATTCCAGCGGTAGCACCGAAGTTGGCATCCATCTGAAACGGAGGATGCAGTCCAAATAAATTGGGAGAAGTACTTTTCGCCAAAACAGTGTTCAGGCTTTCTATTGCTTTCTTTGCCTGGTTCAGGCGAGCATATTGACTAATCAGCCAGGCTGCGCTCCATCCGGTATGTCCCCCTCCGTTGGCAATCCTGTAATCCAGCGATTTTTGTGCAGCTTTTGCTAATTCAGGTGTATTCTCCAAACTAATTTGTCTGCCCGGGTGCAAGGCAAAAAGGTGAGATATATGACGGTGTCCTGGCTCCACCTCCGGAAATTCTTCAATCCATTCCATTAAACGGCCATCGGAACCAATCTGCGGACCGGCAAGTATATCGATGGCTTGTTTTATTTCCTGAACGGTTTTATTTTCGAGTTCGAGTTCTTCTGATGCAAAAATAAAATCGGAAAAAAGCTGCCATATTACCTGTTGGTCATGAGCTGGCCCCATGCTTATCTGGCTTCGGCTCCCATCAGGTGCAATAAAACTATTCTCTGGCGAAACTGCCGGACCGGAAACCAACAAACCTGTATTCGGGTCAGCAACCAGCCAATCGAGATAAAACTCTACCGCTCCCTTCAAAACAGGGTACATTCTTCTCAAAAAATCTTTATCGCCAGTAAACAAATAGTGTTCTCCTATGTGAGAACAAATCCAGGCACTTCCTCCTGTGTGCATTCCCCAACTAGCCATTTCGCCAGGCGAAGTGTATCCCCATACATTTGTAATTGGGTGAATCACCCAACCTTTGTTCCCGTATTGTATCTGTGCCGTTTTCTCACCTGGTTTAACCAAAGATTCAATTAAATCAAATAACGGCAAATGCATTTCCGACAGGTTGGTTACTTCTGCCGGCCAATAGTTCATTTCCACATTTACATCGGTATGGTAATCTCCGTTCCATGGTGTCTGGATTTTATTGGCCCAAATTCCTTGTAAATTAGCCGGCAATGTTCCTGGTCTGGACGAAGAAATTAAAAGATAACGCCCGTATTGAAATAACAACTCAACTAAGTGAGGATCTGATTTTGTTTGCTTAAAATCGATTACACGTTGGTCTGTTGGAATATCAATGCTATTTTCTGGTGTTAAATCAATACTTACCCGGTTAAAATAGGCCTGGTATTCTTTCTTGTGAGTGTCCAGTAACTCCTGATATGGCCTACTTATAGCACGTTCAATATTTTCGTTTGTTATCTTCTCGTACTCCCTTCCTTTATATTCAGGATAACTCAACACATAATCTGTTGATGCTGTAAGAAAAAGCACAACTTCATCGGCATTTTCAACAATTACTGTTGAATCGGTATAGCTTACTGAACCATTTTTGCTGACTGCTTTTAACCGAGCCATGTATTGCAAGCCATTTCCTCCCTTACCATCAGAAAGAGCGCCAGACATTACCAACTGGTCATTTTCAGAATATGTTTTAAACCTTTCAGGGCGGCTCATTGAACATTTGAAAGAAATCTGACCCTTTTTATCTGCAGTAAAACGGGCAACCATCGCCTGATCCGGTTGGCTTGTAAATATTTCCCGTTGAAAACTTACCCCCTCCTGTGAATACCTTACACGGACAACGGCATCATTCATATCCAGTTCCCGGTAATAATTTTCATAGCCAGCATTTTTTCCGTTTTCAATCCACAGATCACCGAGTGTCTGGAAACAACCAAATGGAACTTCCGCACCATTGCCATGCCCGGAACCTTTTCCGACGCAAATTTGGGTCTTGTTTGTTAACTCAGTGGCTTCTTTATACTTCCCTTCAAAAAGCAATTGGCGCATTTTTGCCTGAGCGTCCTTTGCCACGGGATTGTCATTGACATCAACACTACCCGACCACATGCTTTCTTCATTTAACTGAATGCGCTCCTTGTTTACATCGCCAAAAACCATGACGCCTAACGAGCCATTGCCCAAAGGCAGGGCTTTCAGCCACTCCGGATCGTCTTTCCATCCATCGGGAGAGTCTTTCACAGTAGCATCAGCCGGTTGGTTATACCAGAGTTTTAGAGCTTGAGTGCTTGTTTCTTTCTTTTCGTTGGTACATGAAAAAAGAACCAGCATGATGAACAAGGAGGATAAGTGTCCTTTAATTTTCATATTCGACTGTTTAATATAAATATATTAAGATTCAGTTTTTATTTCTGCTATTCTCACCACGTTCTGCCCTCGTGTTGCAGAAAGCATCACATACCGCAAATATCGGCCTTTTGCCAGTTTGTGGAGGGTTACGGATTGTGGCACAGGATTATTATCCACGTTTTCATTCTTACCTTCACCCACTTTAAAGTTGATATTTTCCGGATCATTGCCAACATACACTTCAAATCGTTCTACCCGACCAAGCTCTTCCGGACTTCCCTGAGGAGGAATGTAAGTAAACACAGACAAGGTTGTTTCTTCTCCTAAATCGATATCAATGTAAGCAGGCTTTCCATCTTTCAATTCTCCTGTCCAACAGGTATTCAGGTCGCCATCCTTAATGGCAGCATCTGTTTTCCAGTTATCCCTGGATAACTCTTTTTTCTTATTTATTTTGTTAGGCTCTATTAACTCAGGTACTTTCAATAGTTTTACAGTTGCCAAACTTGGCGACAAACGAGAAGAAAGAATCCGAATTCGAATCTTATCTGTAGTGGTTGATTTTACTCTTTGAATTCGTCTAAAACCAACAGTAGTATTTTTTACCAACTCCTTCCACCTGCCATCTACCATGGCATCCACTGCAAACGCTTCAATTCGCTGTCCGAAGTCAGCCACCATTTCTTGAAGATAAACAACATCGAAAGTTTGTTCTCCATATAGATTAATCACTATTTCTGCTGTTTCAATCCCTTCAGGAGCTACCCAGCCGGTACGTATATCATCGTCAAACATATAACTTACATTGTAACCGCCCTCACCAGTTGGAGTCGTTTCGGCCCTGGCGCCCAAAGCGTAATTATGTCCCATCAACTCTCTTCTCCATTCACCAAAAGCCTTCATTACTGCCATATCTTCTTCTGGAACCAAGCCGGTAGTATCAGGAGACATATTCAGTATTACTCCGGAATTACAGCCAATGGTACTAAAAAATGACTCAGTAAGATAGTTTAACGAACGCACCTTCTCCAATGGATTCCAGAACCATTTGGTATGAACAGGTAAACCACCCCTTGCCGGCATCCAGGTCAATTGCCTGAGTTTAGAAGTATCTCCGGTCATATCATCAATTCCTTTTAATGTCATTAACTGACTAATATCACCTAATTCAGGTGCCATTGTAGGTACACCGGCATGTGCACCCGGGAAATCTTTTGTATCATAAACAACCCCTTGAACACACCATTCTGTTGTGCGCCCCCGACCGGCTTCATTTCCAACCCAACGCACATCAGGGCCAACACCTGAAATAATAGCCGAAGGTTGTAACTTATGAATGGTAGCATGTATCCTGTCCCAGTCAAAATCCATTTCAACACCACTAACTTTAGTACTGATACCTGCACCATCAAACCAAACTAAATCCACTGAGCCGTAATTGGTCAACAGCTCAGTCAATTCATCCACCATCAAATCGTTATAAGCAGGCGTCCCGTATGGTTCCTGTTTGTCCCACGGAGAATAGTACACGCAAAAACGAAGTCCGTGCCTCTGGGCTGCTTCCGACACTTCTTTTACCAAATCTCCCTTACCTTCTTTATAAGGTGTTTTAGAAATATTTCTGGAGTGATAAGAACTGGGCCACAACCGGAACCCATCGTGATGTTTGCACACCATAATTACCGACTTTACACCAGCTGCGACAAAGGCTTCCATCCATTGGTCAACATTCACACTCTTTGGATTAAAAATGCTTAGGTCTTCCACTCCTGTTCCCCACTGTCTTCCGGTAAAGGTGTTCAGGTTAAAGTGAATAAATCCCATAGTTCCATATTCCTGGTAGCGAAGTTGTTTGGCAGATGGCCTTACTGCAGCCGCCAGCTTAATCATTTCTTCTTTCGTCACATTCTCCGGTATTAACACCGATGTACCTTCGTAGTATGTATTTTCCACGTACTTAATGCCTGTTTCCTGAGCATAGGGAAAAAGGGGAAAAACCATAAAGCCAACTGCTAATATATATTTCATAAGAAAATAGGCGTTTAATTACTATTTTCAGGTTGAATTCGGAAACCATGAAGCACTGTCCAGGGATCGCCTTTTGCATTAAAACCACTGGGTAAGAACATATAAGCAGGCACTCCATCTACCTTGATTACTTTTGGGCGTTCAAACTTATTATTGGCATATACCGCTTTCCCTTTACTGAAGTCCTGTTCAGGAAACATAACCGGACGCGTTTCCCATGCTACAGATGTTGGAGTCATTTTTATTTCACCTGTTTTTGCAAAATGCGACTGGTCCATTTCGCAATAAATACCTCCATTTTCAGCATACATCCCAAAGTTATCACACATAGTTGCAACGATATTACCATCTTCTGATACAAACGCACAGAGGTCTTCAACTTTTTTCCCCGGAGGTGGGGCAAAAACCGGCACTGTCTGTTCAACATAAGGTCCTTCCAGACTTTCTGCAACAGCTACTCCCAAAGAAGTATTGTCCATAAGTCTGCCATCAATTTCATAAAGTCTGGAATTATACATAAAGAACAAATAATATTTATCGTTGTATTTAACCAACGATGGATTATCAGTGCCGCGTAAACTATTATAGGATGGAACCCCCTCAATAAGCGACTTCTGCATTATCATGCCACAATCTTTCCATGGGCCACCTGGCTTTTCAGCAATTCTCAATCCTATTTTTCCTTCAGCTCCGGTGTTTATTCCAGGATAGGAAAGATAAATCAATACATATTTCCCATCAATTCTTTTCACTTCTGGATTATGTGCTGTGTAGCGATTCCACACCCCCTCTTTATCTCCTCCCGGCCTGGATGGAATAATGTTCTTTACAAAAGAATACGGACCTTCTGGATTCTCGGCAATGAAGTAATTCACTTCAGATTCTACATCCCAGGCACCAAAACCGTATTCTGTTGACCACTGGCAAGCATACATATGATATTTACCATCATCTCCCTGAACGACTGAAGTCCCCCATGTATGATAACCAGGCCTATCCAGGATGACGCCCAAATATTCTAAACGGTCAATAAACTCTCTGGAAATTCTAGGTGGAATTGCAGTATCTGTTGCATTAACCATTACTGCAGTTTTTGTCTTTCCTGATTCAGAGCCTTTTTTTTGTTTGCAGGCAACCATATTCAAACTGCCCAGTATAAGAATGATAATACCAATTAAATATTTATTTTTCATCTGCACTCATTTATAATTTTAAAAAACGTTTGATTAATAATTCTGCTCTTTCCCATGCACAGCTTCTTTAAAATATTTTGGTCATCATTTTCCAATGCCTCCGCAAAGAGACTATTATTCTGTTCAACAATTTCACTTTTACATGAAACAATGGCCAGTAAAATTAGAGCAATAAAAGAGGTTCTATAGGAAGCATAATGAACTGATTTTAATTAAAAATTACTTTTCTCAGGAATACCTTTTCATCCTGAACTTTATCAGCCAGATTAAAAATTACTTTAATTGAATTTTCGTTCATGGTTGGGTGCGCGGTAATGTTTAATTCCATACGTCCAAAAACCCAGTCGATTTTGCAAAAACCTGGAGTCTCGTTTCCCTCCAAAAGAATTGCAGCCTCCGATGGTTTATTTGTAGTACCATTTACTTTCTTTGCAACGAACAGTTCATATTGTCCGGGGCGGTCAATTATTTTAGATAAATCAACGGTAAACTGTCGCTCGTTTGTCGTTTCAGCAAAACCTGAAGCTTTTCCAACTTCCACCAAATCGATATATTCTTTCGACTGACCAGCCTCCCATGAATAACCAAAATCATCTTTATCGCTTTTTAGCCTGTCGTAGTTCTTTTTATCACCAACCATGTAAACAGCCAGTTTCTTTATCACAGGTGACGCTGCATATTCGTTGGCACAGAAACGTATTTTACGGACTTTTACGGGTTTAAATTTATCAATGCGTTTATGTCCTACTGAAATTCCTTTAACGATTTCAAACCAAGTGTTTCCGTCTTTGGAACCTTCAAGGGTATATTTCCTTATGCGTTCACCAAAGGCAATATCCTCCATGGTTATTACGTGGTCTATTTCAGTTACTTTTCCAAGGTCAAGTTCTACAGTTTTACCTTTTCCTGAAGTCTCTTTTATACTTTGTGAAAACCTTCTGCGAATCTCATCTCCCAATTGCTGATACAATTTCATATCGGCAGCAGGGATCAAACCAGATGTGTCGGGTGCTGAGTTCAGTAAAAACACCCCACCTCTACCAACAGATTTGTAATAGTTCTCCACAAGCTGGTCTAATGATTTTAAGTGTTTTTCGTTTTCCGGAGACCAGAACCAATAGTGGTCTTTTAAGGTGGTGTTTACCTCAAGGGGCATCCACATATCCCCATTGGGGTCGCTATGCGCAGCAGTTGCAGAACCGGTTCCTCCATCTTCCTTTTTAACGGTATTCCATGCCGGATACGGGGCATAGCCACGCTCATTTCCTACCCAACGGATATTTGCCATAGAACTACCGAAAACAATAGCATTGGGGGCATATTTTTCTTTAATATCATCGATGGGGATAATACAGTTCCCATCAAACCATATTTCGGTTGCCTCGCCGTAACGCGATAAAACTTCTTCCCATTGCTGGCGAAGCACTTTATTGTATCCTTCTTGTTTTGCGGGGTCTTTGGTTCGTCCTGCTCCGCCCAGGTAAGCTCCCCAGGTTAGGTCGCCGGGATAAACGTAAATCCCTAATTTAATTCCTCGTTGCCAGCAAGCATCTGATAATTCTTTAAGTACATCTCCCTTACCATTTTTATACGCAGTATTTCTTATACCGTAATCGGTAGTTTCAGTATTCCACCAACAAAAGCCACTGGAGTGTTTTGCTACAAATAAAACCATTTTAGCTCCAAAAGCTTCTGCTGCATCCAGCCACTGATTGACATCTAACTTCGAAGGATTGATTTTTTCAATTGGATAGGTGTGATTGCCTTGTTCAATTCCTTCCCAGGTACATGGGTCGAGGCAGATAAACATGGTTTGTTCCATTTGCTGCCACAAGATTTGTTCGGGGGATGGTGTGGCCAATCTGTTTTTGGTTTGGGCATTTATCGTTACTCCGCCCCAGATGATAAATGTACACAGCATTAATATTGCCTTATAATGAATTCCTAATATTCTTTTTTTATCCATCTCTTTAATAATCTTTTAACGCTTGATTAAAAATTCCGCTCTTTCCCAAGTACCGCTTCTTTAAAATATTTTGGTTTATCATTTCGAATACTTTTGAATACTGTTCTATTCATTGATGGCTTTGTTCCTTTCATCACAATAATGTATTTTCCCAATGCTTTTGTGTCAAATACAATGAGACCATCCTTTTCCTTTTTTACCTTAACTACAGATTCATCATTCGCATTCAATACATCAACCCTTTGACCTGGCCAAGGATTAACCAATTTACAAGTACTTCCCTTTATACTTTCAATTTGAACCGCTGCAACAATTCCTTCTTTCATTTCCGACGAAACGATAAATGCTCCCCTTGCCCGAAGTTTAAATGCCGGATTCCAACCTTCCGGAACCGCTGGGAAAACCCGGATTTTACCTTCATTACTTTGCAATAACATCTCATTGATTGTAGAAGTAAATATGCTCATTGGTTCTAATCCACATTGGATAAACGGCTTTGCAGGATGCCCCTTTTCGTATTTACACCGCTCATCATAAAGATAGTCACGCTGAGTGGTAATATCCGGTGTTTTAACGGAGTCTGCATACAGAGACAAATAGTACCAATGGTCAATGTTATAAAAAAGGCCCTGTGGAAAGTGTTGCAAACGTCGAACCTGGTTGGTTATCCGCTCCAAAGCAACTTCGCCTAAACCCAAGCGGGCCGCCACTATCGGATCGGGTGATATCGCATTTTTCGAAGGTGAATGGCTCTTTACAACATTGGCAGCAGCATTGTACTCCCGGCTCCCTTTTTGGTCAATGCCAATAATATTTGCAGGAAAGACCAACGAAGTGTTAGCGCTGAAATGATTGGTCCAGTCTCCATAGTCTTCTTTTTTAGGATAAACCGATCCATCCTGGTTATAGCCCAGTTGCATAATTTCTCCAATCCCTTCTTCTTCCCGGAAAGGAATAGGCCACAAATGGTCAATGATATGCTGCCATTCTTTAACTTTTTTATTGTCTCTTTCCAGTATTTTTGCAGAAGAAATGCAGGCAGTCATCGTTGAAATGATCATATTACGGTCTGTAATCGTATTCTTCAGATTGTTAGAACGTGGACTCTCATACGGCTGCGAAGGAGATATAAAAAACTCTTTTTTTGATTCATCCCATTGTAAGGTCTGTACATAAAATTCAGCAGCTTTCTTCAAAAAAGGATAGGCTTTCTTTTCTAAAAATACAGTATCACAGGTATATTGAAAGTATTCCCAAAAGAATCCGGCAATCTGACTGGCAGGGGTGAAATTGTTAATCATATCCCCTCTGTTCCAGAAAGTCATACTACCAAAAAAATCATGTGCCTCACTCCAAAGAATGGAATTATCTGCGCCCCTCATTTTGGCATGTTTTTCCGCTTCCGGCATAATCCGGTAATAAGTGTTTAAATACGGAAGCATTAATTCGCAATCATTCTGCGGTGCCAATCCCCAGTATTGTTGCTGTGTGTTCCAATGGTGAGGTGTTACCCAATTTCTCACATCATGGTTCCAGTTCCATAGCCCGCCATTAAAAACAACCGGATATTTCCCCCTTGAACTACTTGCCATCAAATACCTGCGGAGGTAATAAATATTTTCAAGGTAATCATCTCCAATATGCACAAAGGACTGGTTCCAGAAATCCTTCCACCATTGCGAGTGAAGGTTCTTCTCATTTTCAATTCCATTATTCTCAGCCTCGTTTAACAACTCAATTGCGGTTTGCGTTGGTGTTTCCGATTCATTGGAAGTGACCAGTGAAACCATCAAAAGAATGTCATGCTCCCTATTAACCTTGGTTTCAAGTTCGACCCTGTTTGAACTTATCTTTTGTGCTTCAACACCATCCCCAATCAAACGGCATGCAACTGAAAAATTTAGCCCACTAAGACTTTCTTCCAATACAATGTCGGTTCCAATAATTTTTGAATGTGTATTTCCTAAACCAATTTCCGAATTTTTTGTATAGCCGCCATACCAGCCGGGAAAAGCCCTGCTTCCCCAGCGTTCGAGCGAAGTACGAATTTTCGTTTTACCGTTGTTTATATTCTTCGAACTTATCCGGATAAACCAAACATTTTTATTGGCAGAAACCCATGTCTGGATGTTATTTTCCTGAAATGGTGTTTTGACATTAAAAGTAGCTTCGGCATCTTTTAACGATAGTCGCCCGTCAAAATCGTTGAGGTATAACCACTCAAAAGTGGGCGTCCCAAAATCAATATTAAGACGAGCTCCTCCACGCAAGGTGGCGCCGGCTTCTGCATTGGGCTGGTCAAACAGATCGTTTTTATTGATTTGGATTTCTATCCCATTTTTATGGTTCCACACCATTCCTCCAAGGTCACCATTACCTATAGGGAAACCTTCAAAACCTTCATAAGCTGGAGTTCTATAAACAATATCATGTTTGTTGAGATAAGTTGCATTATCAACTTTAAATATTGAGGAATTTATTTGTCCCAGTGTACTAAAATAAAAAAACAAAAGGCAAATAAATGCCATCAACTTGACTTTACTTATCTTCATATTATTAATTTTAAAATAATAATTCGAAGCAACAACTAATACATGCTTCGAATACAAACAATAGCTTATAATGAAAAACTTAAGATAATGTCATTGTATAAAGAACATTAATACTCGACTTCAAAATGACAAAATGGATATGAATAAAACGCAGTCTCATCCATACCCATTAAAGTCTAACTAACTAGTTTAAGACTGTAGTTATTTCAAAAATTTTGGTTGTTTTACCATCAGCAGCAACAACCTTATAACTAACCTTGCCTGAATAGTCTCCTGGGCTACCAAGCCTGGGAGAGCCATCAAGCGGGCTTATGGTTGCAGCTGTAGATATCTCTGCTTTACCAGTGATACTAGACAGCTTAATATCTTTATCTGTTTGTGATTTGTTTATGGTTACTTTTCCCTCAACAGTCCCTCCTGACTCACTTAATACTTCGAATGAACAAGCTGATTTAAGATCTGTAAACTCTACTTGTTCATAAGAAGAACCATCCGGATACTGTTTGGTTATAATTTCTCGGTATTCAAACCAAAAATCTGTCATTTCAGCTTCTTCAAAGGTAGGCAGTTCATCCAAGCCCATCCGACAAGAACTGAAAGCCAGTAAAACCACAATAAAGGTCAAGAAATATATTTTATTTTTTTTCATCTTATTTTTTTTTAAATCATTACAAATTATACTACCAGCCAGGGTTCTGAGGTGCTAAATTTGGATTTTCCTGCATTTCACTTCTGGGAACAGGAAAATAAAAGCGCTTTTGAGTAAATACCCGAGGTGCAAAAACACCACCGTTGTTATATACCTTATTTTCAATTGTATTGTAAAAATCCTGATCGCCACTAACAAAATCTCCGTTTACCGTGAGTACTGCATAGGTAGATCCATCAGAACTGATATCGATATACGTTGGTTCAACGTTTAATTCAGGTACTGTATTCAGATTTTCAGCTTTTGCCCAACGGATAAGGTCCCAATAACGGTGCAATTCAAACGCTAGTTCACAACGTCTTTCATTCTTATATACCTCTAATATATTTGCTATAGAAGTAACTTCAGGCAATTGGCCATGGATTGTACGCGTTGCATTTATGTATGGTAATGCATCACCTTCTTTTCCTGTCCTGATTAAAGCTTCGGCATAATTCAGATAGACTTCAGACACACGGATTAATGGCCAATGATATTCTTGCGGACGTGGAGGCCATCCAAAGTTAGCAAGGTCGTCATACATCCCTTTTCTGAACAAATAGCCGGTCATTGCCCTATGGAGGTTACGGGTCATTTGCGAACGATGTGCCCAATAGGGAGGACGGATGTTAATTGTATCGCCAGAATAAATTGCACCATCGTAAATTAATGTGGCATAGAAACGATTGTCCCTATTTTTGTACATCCAGGCTGTTGCCATTTCACCATCGTCTTTATGCTGTTGCCATAGATTGGTTTCCCACCATTTTTTAGCTACTCCATCATCATCAATCATTAAAAAAGCATCAGCTAAATCTTGAGTCGGATATTGCATTGCCCAGCCATAATAACTTGGTTCATAGTCATTAATTGTTTCTGGCTTGTCGTTTTCTCCATTTGCCAGGGGCAAACGGTATTGCATTGGTGTATTTTCCATATGCAATCCATCTGAATCTCCATAACGAACAAAAATATTATCTGAAGAATTTACTCCGCCAAAATTATTATGTATCCCATTAAAATCAGGATCAATCGCATAGCCATAATTCTCTTTTACGTTTATAAAATCATTGGCTTCTGTAATTACCTCATTGTAGCGTAAACCATGCAACAATACCCTTACGAGGAAAGCGTGTGCTGCAGCCCTGTTTAATCTTCCTTTCGGAGAAGTTTGTGGTAAATTGTCTTTAGCATATTTTAGGTCTTCAACCATAAAGTCAATCATTTCTGATTCGGATGCCCTAGGTAATTTCATATCTTCAGTAGGTTCCAATACACGATCTACTTTCATTACTCCACCAAATCGCCTTACCATCCAAAAGTAAGTCATTGCCCTTAACATTTTTGCTTCTGCCAACGACTCCTTTTGTTCTTGCTCACTTAGCACCTCACTTCTCTCAAGTTCTGTAATTGCCTGGTTGCACAAACGGATCTTGCCATATTGGTTCCATCCTGCATTGTATGAATCATCAATCACTTCTTGCGTTACTGAACGGTTAAAATCAGAGTGTATATCGTCAGACCAATCATCCTCACTTTGAAAATTGAATGTGTACATCGGTATCACGTGGGCATATACATCGGCCATATAACCATCAATCAAGCCTTTACTTCCCCAAACATCTGCACTGGATATTTTATCCAACGGCTTTTTATCCAATAGATCATCCTGGCAACCTGCAACAATTATTATTGAAAAAGCCAGAAATGCAATATATTTTATTTTATTTTTCATTTCTATTTTCTCTTAAAATTTAACATTTAAACCAATAGACATAACCTTTTCAACTGGGTAACCATACCCAAAACCGTCACTTGCTTCCGGATCAAATATCCCATCAACTTTTGGGGCATAGGTTAATAAATTGGTACCATTAACAAATACACGAAGATCGTTAATACCAACCTTTTGTAGTTGTGGCATTTTGAAGTTATAGCCTAACTCAATATTTTTCAACCTTACATAGCTCAATGTTAACAACCATGCATCAGAAGTTGGCCCCACATTATTTTCTCTTTTTCCTGTTGGATTAATCCGTGGGAATCTTGCATTGGGATTGCCAGAGGTCCAAACATCGGTTTGTGGTTTTACAGTTAAAAGGTCTGCTCCTCCATCATCGTAAGAGTATCTGCCGTCTAGCCACATATCGAAATTACTGGCTCCCTGAATAACTGCCGACATGTAAAAACCACGATACGATGCACCAAGATTGATCCCATAGTAATAGTCAGGAGAACCTCCGTTTCCAATCCTTCCAAAATCATCGCCATTAATTTGCCCGTCTCCATTAAGGTCTTTATATTTTAAATCGCCCGGAAGCAAATCAACTGAACCTAAGCGACGTGGACTATTTAAAATATCTTGATTTGTGTTATAATACCCTAAACTAGAATATCCTGTCCCAGTATAGTTTGATTCGTATGTCTCACGGGTTCTTGGATTTTTCAACGATGATTCCGATTCATCTGGCTTAAGTTCCCAGAAACTTTCATAATGAGTTAGGTTAAAACCTAATGAATATTCCAGGTCACCAATTTTATCGTTCCAATTTAAATTTATTTCGTAGCCACCGCGACGAGTTGAACCATAGTTAATTTTTGGCAATGAAGTTCCCAAAGGCGTAGTATAAACATCCTCCGGATTTGCCAAATAACCATTTGTACGATAATAAAAACCATCAAATACAGTTTTTAAACGGTTATTAAAAAAATCTGTCTCTAAACCAACATTGTAACTTTTTTGGGTGTACCAGGTAATATTTCCCGCAGGTAATCCATTGTCACTATAACCTCCAATCCATGATCCGCCCCAAAAATAACGTTTTTCTACTGGTTGAAATGTTGAAAGGAATGCAAACCGCGCAACTGCATCGTTTCCTGTTTCACCATAAGATGCACGAAGCTTCATATTGTTGATAATTGATTCGGAGATTAGATTTTTATAGAAACTTTCTTCAGAAATCCTCCATCCTAAACCAATAGAAGGAAAAAATCCCCAACGATCATCTTCCCGAAAACGTTCTGATCCATCATAACGAAAACTGGCAGATAGCAGGTATTTATCTTTATAATCATAGCCTAAACGCCCAATATATCCCCTTCGCGCATATTCATCGCCACTTCCTGAGTTGGTGAGTCCGTCCTGAGGGCCGGCAAACAAATAATCAATAGCATCTGAAACATAATCCCTCCTTGAAGCAGAGAGGTTAGAATAATAACCTTCAGATTCTTCATAAAAAAGAGAGAGATCCAGATTGTGATCACCAAAAGTCCTTTCGTATTTTATAAATGACTGCAAAGTATAATTCCTTGATGTTGCCCTTGATTCAGATAATGTTGGCGCTGACTGCTCATTTTTATCTCCTGCGTTGGAATATACAGGCTGTAAAGTCCGCCATTGTTTAGATTTGCTAAAATTAAGGTTGTAATTGGTCATAAAACCAAGCTGCATTCCTTTAACCCAAGGCACATCCCATGTAACTGTAGAAATTCCGTTAAAATAACGATTCCATGAATTATTATAACCGTTAGCCGGATCGGTTTCATAAGCCGGATTATTAGTTGAGTTGATTGCCAAATAGCGGCCTTGTTCATCATAAGGCTTTTGATATGGCAATGTGTTGTTCACATGTCCAAAAATAAACCAGTACGAAAAAGGAACATCTTTATAATCAGTAAATGTACTTCTGACTGTAAAATCAAATTTCAGCCCTAATTTGTCGTATGACTTACCGACCTTTGATAAAAAGTTATATTTTTTAAGATTATGTGCATCACTGGATTTGTATGCACTTCCCTGTTCTTGAAACGACAGCGAGAACAAATAATCTATAGATTCCTCTTTGCCACTTACGCTTAGGTTGTGCCTTTGTGATGGTGCCGGTTTAAATACTTCATCCCACCAATTGGTAGACGGATAATTGGGATCTGTCCCATCTTTGAATTTTTGCAACGCTTCATCATTCCAAGGCTTGGTAATTCCATACATGCCTGCAATTTCATTGTTAAACGAAGCATAATCGTAAGAAGACAGAAAATCTGGTTTCAATGCCGGAGTTGAAGTACTAAACAAATTGGAATAACTAATGCTGTTCCCTTTTGCCTCTTTTGTTGTAACCAAAACTACTCCATTTGCAGCCCTTGATCCATAAATAGCAGACGCACCAGCATCTTTTAAAATTGAAATGTCCTGAACATCGTTCGGACTAAGGTTTGCATAATCATTTTTAAAACTAACCACCCCATCAATTACATACAAAGGTTCACCTCCGCCCCTAATAGATATTGAAGGGACATCGTTGCCAGGACCACCACCACTTTGTTTCAAAATAACACCAGGTGAAACACCTGCTAATGCTTGTCCCATATTTGAGTAGGAAGCATTCTCAAGTTTTTCTGCATCTACTTTTGATATTGAATTTAGCACTTTTCTTTTGCTCTTGGTTCCATAACCAATCGCCACTACTTCTTCTAAACCAATAGCATCGGGTTCCATGGTTACATTAATTCTATTCTGCCGACCAATGACAAGCTCCTGCGTTCGCATCCCCACAAACGAAAAATGAAGTATTTCGCCGGCAGATACATTTGAAATAGAATAATTTCCATCCATATTGGTAACTGTCCCCTGCGTTGTTCCTTTTACAAGTACCGTTACACCAGGTAATGGCAAGCCTTCCTCATCAACCACTTTTCCGCTAATTTTTCCTTTTTGCTGCAGAACTCTTGTTCCTCCATTGAATCTTGCATCATTTGTTGACAATAAAATCAACTTATCTCCAAAAAAACGGTATTCAATTCCAGTATCCTCAAATATGGTCTCTAATATTTCCTCGACCGTTTTATTCTCAACTGTAATAGACACCTTCCTATCTACATCGATTTGCTCATTCTTATAGAAGAAATGGAAGTCACTTTGCTCCTCAATTGATTTCAAAACATCTACAATGCTTTGATTTCTTACCTTAACTGACAACTTGCTATTTTGCGAATAGACCGAGGCAGTCACCTGAAGCATACTCACCAATAAGAGAATCACTGCTAATTTCATAATTAGAAACAGTTTGTGCCACCCACTCCTCGGGTAACATTGTTTTACTTTTTTTTTCATAAATTTGTTTGACTTTAAATTATTAAAATGGTGTTAGCGCACCGGTTAATTTATTTCAGTGTCGGTGGATGTTAGCGCATCCATCGACTTTTATCTACAATTTTGACTAGGGGATTCACCCTTTACCTTTTTTTGAATAATTATCTTCCGCTCTTCTACATGGTATTCAATTGGATGAGTATGTTTTATAATCTCAAAAACCTCCAGTATCGTTTCGTTTCGGATGGTTCCGGTATAATGTTCATTCAATATTGATTGGTCAACAACTTCAATTTCAATATCATATTTTCGCTCCAATAGCTTAATCAGATCCCCAAAAAGCATATCAAGGAAAATCAGTTTATTATCTTTCCAGGAAGTGTATAAATGTGTGTCAACATGTTCTTTACGCTGAATCTTTCGATGGATTTTATCAAAAACCAATTGTTCGCCAGGCTTTAAGACAATCTCCTCTTTAAACATTAAATGGTCTGAAGACAAAATTCGGATAGATCCTTTTTCAAGGGTAGTGACAACTCTGTGCTCCGCTTCATAGTTTTTCACATTAAATTGGGTTCCTAAAACTTCAACGTTGTAATAGGGGGTGTGAACGATGAAAGGCTTCTTTTCATTTCTTTTGACATCGAACCAAGCCTCGCCCGTAACAAAAACCTCACGTTTTTTACTCGTTTCATTCACATCATATTTTATTTCAGAACCAGCATTCAGGTAAATGAGTGTTCCATCAGGTAAGATGGTTTGAGAAACAGACCCTTTGGGTGCTATTGTCGTCAAATAAACTGGAACTTTCTGCTTATAGTTTTGCATGATTAAACTACCAACGAGCAAACCGATAGCAACCACAGCTGCGGTTAGTGACCAATTAATTCTTCTTCGTATAGTTAGTACCGCAGGTCTAGTGGTATTTATGCGGTTTTTAAATCGCTCCCACTCTTGTGTAGTTTGCGCCATCTCTGCAACATCAGCCACAGAGCTTTCCCACAAATCTTTTATTTTAGTGTAGTAACGTGCATTACGATCAGATTGCGACATCCACTGCAACAGTCGCGCTCGCTCTGCATTAGTGATATCTCCGTCTAACTCAGCAATGATTAATGATTTTATTGATCGTTTCTCTCTCATTAGTATCTCTGTTTAATGCTATGACACATGAATACAGTTTACCCCTACCTCTTTGAGGTATATTTTTTGAAAGAGCAACGAGAAGGTGAAAAGAATAAACGATCTACAGTGAAGGAACGGATTAAATACAATCAGGTTATTGAAGATTAAAAGACATCGAAGAATCACATTTTTGAAATAAACATAGCTAACAAAACTCCTACATATTCGGCAAGTTCATGACGTAAGATTACCAACGCTTTCGAGATATGTTTCTCAACCATTTTAACAGAAATCCCCAGACGTTCAGCAATCTCCTTGTTTTTCAATCCCTCGAAGCGACTCATTTTGAAGACTTCTTGGCATTTTGAAGGCATCTGTTCAATCACTTCAGCTATTTTCTCCTCCAATTCTTGCTCTATCAGACTAAGGTATGGCGTCTTTGTTCCATCATAAACCTGCCGCTCCAATTCGGCGATTCTTGTACTAATTTCGGCTTCGGCATTTTCTTTGATCGATAAATGTCGATTGTAATTTAAGCAGCTATTTTTAACCGATTGGTACAAATAGGCCTTGGGAGACTTTTTAATATCTAACTGATCAGTCTTTTCCCACAACATAAAAAAAGCATCTTGTACCAAATCACGAGACACCTGCATGTCACCAATAAACTTGTTGGCAAAAAGAACAAGTCTACCGTGATAATTAAAAAACAGTTCTTCAAAAATTTCAACGTCTCTGTTTTTTATACCAGATATGATTCTTTTATTGTCGATTCAATTTTAAGATTAATTGAGCTGACAAACTTACAAAATCAACACCATATTGCCATGCCTTCCTATCTCGAATCATTTTCTTCCTTCAACATCTTTTCATAAAGCTCCTCCCATCTAAGCATTCAATCAGCTTTTTCTTTTTGCTATCAGCAATGGAGTTGTTATCCATGCTTGAGAAGAGATACACTAACTGTCAAATCAAGATAGTTGTCAATTGACTTGAAATACTCCTCCAAAACTGCAGAAATCAAACCTAACAGCAAAGTTGAATATCTGAATAAGCTTATCCTCTATTCTATCAAATTTAAAAGGTCAGAGAAAAGAGAAACAAACTTTATCGGAGATTCTGAAGGCAATGAAATTATTGATAAAGACCACTGTTTTTACAAACACTCCAAACACAGGAAAACCATTACGGCAGTATAAAATGATAAAACGGTTGATTTGGATTTAATTTAATCAATTTGTATATTTAAGTTGGCATAAGTTCTTTAATATTGTTGAAGGTGATTTATCGAGACCACAAGAAATGGCAATGATCTACACTATTGAATAAAAGCGCATTAACATTACGAAACATGCACCTTTACTGGGCACAAAAGCATTTAAATCATAGATTTAGATGCTTTTTTTATTTTATTAGGAATAAGTACAACTGCCTAAGCATATTGAATTCTGGCTCATACTGAACAAACAGAGGCCACTCCCTGAAGAATAGCCTCTGTAAAATCAATTACCACAAATAACCTTTATTTTACTGTGAGATTATTTTCAATGAATCCACCTAAGGCCAGGTAGTCTTCGTAAAGCTTTTGATACTTCGCGACATTCTCAGGTATGGGATGATATTCCATTTCGAAACCGCCACCCATTTTCTTCTGAGCCTCGTTGGTTGTTGCATAAACACCGGCTACAACGGCAGCAGCCATGGCTGATCCTAAAGCACAAGCCTGCTCAGACCGGGCCACTTTAATTGGCATAT
Source organism: uncultured Sunxiuqinia sp. (assembly GCF_947495665.1). Classification (GTDB taxonomy): domain Bacteria; phylum Bacteroidota; class Bacteroidia; order Bacteroidales; family Prolixibacteraceae; genus Sunxiuqinia; species Sunxiuqinia rutila. The sequence continues at coordinate 138,149 of NZ_CANLZV010000003.1, read as the reverse complement.
TCAACACATCGCATACGATTTGCATCACTAGTTTTGATTTTTTCGCAACGCCCCCAAGAGCAATAACGCCATCAATACGAACGCCTTCACGTAAAAAGCGATCAACAATGGCTTTTGAGCCAAAGGCGGTGGCTTCAACCAGTGCACGGAAAATACGGGGTGCATCCGTTCCCAATGTCAAGCCTGCAATAGCCCCTTTCAGGTTTTGGTTGGCATCGGGCGTACGACGGCCATTCATCCAGTCGATTGCCAGAACACCACTCTCCGCAATTTCAATTTTAGCAGCTTCCCTAGAGAGTTCCACAATCACCTTGTCACTCATTTCGTCAAGCAAAGCCTGACGTTGCTCTTCTGTTACCAATGATGAATTGGCCAGAATTTGCTCAGCCGGCCACATCAACACCCGCTTAAACCAGGCGTAAATATCACCAAAAGCAGATTGTCCTGCTTCCATTCCCAGCATGCCGGGCATAATGGAGCCATCAACCTGACCACAAATTCCGGATACCAGCTTATCACCTATTTCTTCCATGGGTGCCACCAGCATGTCGCAGGTTGAAGTTCCCATCACCTTGCTTAAATGATAGGGTTCAATTTCAGCGCCAATAGCTCCTAAATGGGCGTCAAAAGCACCAACTCCAATCACCACATTGGTTGATAGGCCCAACTTGTCGGCCCACTCCTGTGAAAGATTTCCAACGGCCACATCACAAGTGAAAGTCTCTTTATATAGGCGGTCACGCAAACCTCCCAACATCGGATCCAATGCAGTCAGAAATTCTTCAGAAGGAAGACCTCCAAACGCATCGTGCCACATAGCTTTATGACCGGCAGCACAACGACTGCGTTTCAAGGTTTTTGGACGTGTATTTCCGGTCAGTACTGCCGGAATCCAATCGCAATGTTCTACCCACGAATTAGCAGCACGATAAACGGCCGGATCAACCCGTGAGATATGTAACAACTTAGCCCAAAACCATTCCGAAGAATAAACCCCACCTTCAAATTTGGTAAAGTCAATCTCCCACTTTCGGGCCAAGGCATTGATTTCATCAGCTTCTTTTACCGCAGTATGGTCTTTCCATAACATAAACATGGCATTCGGATTTTCTTCAAAACCGGCCGTTAATGCTAGTGGTGTTCCTTTTTCATCCACCGATACAGGAGTTGATCCGGTTGTATCAACCGAAATTCCGACAACATTTTGAGCCACTCCTGCCGGAGCTTGTTTCAAAGCTTCAACAATGGTGTATTCCAAGCCCTCCAGGTAGTCTTTCGGATGCTGGCGAAACTGGTTCTGAGCAGTATCGCAATACAATCCCTTTTTCCAACGCGGATACTCAAAAACAACACTGGAAATCTCCTCTCCAGTTTCTACATTCACCAGCAATGAACGTACTGAATCTGATCCATAGTCCAGTCCAATGGTATATTTGATTTCTTTCATTTTTAGTTCCTGATATTTAGTGGTTAATTAGATATTAAACGTACTGATTACTTTTCTTTTGTCACAAAAACTACACTATTGCGATTCTGACTAAAAATTGCTTTTTCAACTGTAATAAAAATGATACGACTCATCATCACTGAATCGTCAAACAAATAAGTTCATCATGTTTAGTAGATGTCTCAAACTTATTAAAAGTAGATTACACTCTTGTATTGTAAGGTTAGAAAGTTCTCAAATATGTTACATAACAACTTTTAGAAAATCCCGCAGATACTTTTCCAATAATTTGCTCTTCCCATTTCAATTATTCATGAAAATCCAAGGCTTTTCACGTTTCATCCACCTTCTAAAAATGCGTCGAAAAGAAACCGGAAATATTAATTAATTGCTAAAGTTTTTTCAATAAAGCGTAAAAAAACGACCTCAGAACCAGTTTCACGCTTCAAAATACCTTCAAAAAACAAAATCAACCATAAACAAGAAGACAGCCCCAAAGCAAACCAGCCAAACAGCCAAACACAAAACCAAACCAACAACAAGCAATTTGCTCAAAACACACCCACAATAACTTCTTTCTGCATTTAGTGTTAAAATAGTTTAAAATTAAATTTTCTTTTCCTAGTTTCGTTTTGTAATTTTTTTCAAAAGATCTTAATCTTTAAGAATTATTTAAGCAATGTAAATTGACTATCAAGCCATGGTCCTACACAGGAAAAAAGAAACAGACAATATGGCCATACGAGAATTGAAACGCTACCGGCTACGGATGCAGATCATTACTCACCTGTACAAGCAATCGCCGCAATCTGCTTTATCGTTAAGCAAGCAGTCGCACGTAAGCTTGCCAACAGTTCGTTCAGTCCTCGATCAGTTAATTTCAGAAAAAAAAGTTTGTATCACCGGCACAGGCGAATCTCAGGGAGGTCGTCGTCCAGTACTCTACAGTCACGCTGAAAATGCCTATCACATTGTAGCCATTGAGTTTGGTCACTATAAAGCCAGAGCCATCCTCATAAACAGCCTCAATCAGAGAATTACCGCAATACACGAGTATTCAACAAACATCAATGATCCACTTCTGGAAGAACACATGGAGACAGCCATTAACCATCTTCTAGAGGAATCGGGACTGGAAAGAGAACAAATCCGTGCTATTGGAGTAAGCATGCCCGGACTTATCCATTCTGAAAACGGCATAAACCAAACGATAAAAAATCCGGCGAACAGAAATATCAGGAAACGTTTAACCCATCATTTTCATAAGCCGGTTTACATTGAGAATGATGCCCGCATGCAAGCCTTGGGTGAATTCATTTTTGGCAAGGCAAAAAACACTAGAAACACACTGGTTTTAAACTGGAGCTGGGGTCTGGGACTGGGAATCATCTTAAACGGACAAGTTTACCAGGGGGACAAAGGATGCGCCGGAGAGTTCAGCCACATCCGGATTCTTCCCGAGGGAGAATTGTGTGAATGTGGTAAAAAGGGCTGTCTTCAAACCATTGCCTCCACCCAAAAACTGCTGGACATGGCAGCATCAGCAATCAAAAAAGGAACGGTATCGCAGTTAACCAATCGTTTTTCGTCGGCGCTTTCAAAAATCACCGTTGATGATATTATTGATTGTGCGCAAAACGGCGATGAACTTGCCATCTCCTTATTAAATAAAATCAGTACAAAATTAGCCTGGGGACTATCCATCCTCATTCAACTATACAATCCTGAGCTCATTGTCCTGAATGGGGCACTGGCAAAAGCCGGGAAATACATTTTAATGCCCATTCAGCAAGCTTTGAATCAGTATTGCCTTGAGAATATTTCACACCATGTAAAAATTGAAATTTCAGAAATGGGCGAACAATCGGGGCTAAAAGGAACAAGTGTTATGACCTTTCAAAAAATATTCCGGGACAAATCCCTGGATAATTAAGTTCTCAAATAAACATCTTTTTTTATTTAACAACTATGTAAAACAAATCTCTATGAATCAAAAATTAAAATGGCTTACAAAGTATTTGCTTGCAATAGCAATGCTCTTTATGGGAATTGGTGCCGCACATGCTCAGCAAGTGAGTATTAGCGGTAATGTTACCAGCTCTGACGATGGCTATCCCCTTCCCGGAGTGACAGTTATCCAACAGGGTACAACCAATGGAACGGTTACAGATATGGATGGTAACTACACGATTAATGTACCACAAGGCTCTGTCGTTCTGTTTTCGTTTATCGGTATGGAAACAACCGAAATAACAGCTGACGGATCCAAAACATACAATGTTGTATTGAATCCGAAAACAACAGGTCTGGAAGAAGTCGTTGTTACGGCTCTGGGTATTAAAAGAGAACAAAAAACTCTGGGGTACTCGATGCAAGAGCTAAAAGGTGAAGCGCTGTTGGAATCAAGAGAGGCCAACCTGACCAACGCGCTATCTGGAAAAGTAACCGGTTTACAGGTTATTAAATCCAGCAACGGACCTGCAGGATCATCAAAAATTGTATTGAGGGGATACAGCTCTTTAACAGGAGACAACCAACCTTTAATTGTTGTTGACGGTGTGCCGATTGACAACTTTACAGGAGCCTCAAACAACGACTATTGGAACCCTTCAACTGACATGGGTAACGGGCTTGGAGATATTAACCCCGAAGATATTGCCAGCATGTCAGTACTAAAAGGTGCATCAGCTGCTGCCCTTTATGGGTCACGTGCCGGTAACGGTGTAATTTTGATTACAACCAAAACCGGAAAAAAACGTGATGGATTGGGCATTACTGTTTCTTCGTCTGTAGGTTTTGAATCAACATTCATTTCACCAGACATGCAAATGTCTTTTGGACAGGGATCAGACGGTTCGTTTGACAACCGTTCGAACATCAGCTGGGGACCTGCCATTACAGGGCAATCTGTTGTAAAATGGGATGGAACCAGTGTTCCGATGTACGCCTATGACAATGTGGAAAACTTCTTTGACACAGGCATCAACCTGAATAATAATGTGTCGTTCCAGCAACAGATTAATAAAACATCGCTTTATACTTCTGTTACCCAAACAAACGACAAGAGTATGATTCCGGGTGCTAAACTTAACCGGACCAACTTGATGACTCGTTCGATGTCAACTTTCGGGGAGAAAGACAACTGGGTACTGGACACAAAAATTCAGTATGTTCGCTCTACTGCCAACAACAGACCGTTATCCGGGAACAACTCATCAAACAGCTTCAGAACCATGTATCTGCTTCCAGTTTCTATGGACATCAGAGACTTTGAAAATGCAAGTGATGAACTGGGCAATATGATCTGGTACGGTGGTGGAAATGCTGTTAATCCATACTGGGGTGAAAAAAACAACCTGAACGAAGATACTCGTGACCGGTTTATTTTCCACGGATCATTAAAATACAAGTTCACCGACTGGCTTAGTATGGAGATGAAAGGTGGAGCTGACATGTACACCAACAACACGGAAACGAAACTATACAGCGGAAGCCCGTTAAGTGCAACCGGACGTTATAGCTTGGGAAAATCCACACACACTGAAACCAACTATTCAACTTTGGTGACAGCACAACAAGACAATGTTTTTGGCAAATTTGGTGGTATGGTAACCTTGGGTGGTAACCTGATGGAACAAAGATCATCCGGCATTTCTGGAAGCTCAGGCGAATTGGAAGTTCCTAACCTATTTGCGCTGAACAACGGAAAAGACAAGCCGACTGTAAGAGAATCATTCTCTCATAAGAAAATTAACTCTCTTTATGGATTGTTGCAAGTAAACTACGATGGCTACCTGTTCCTGGAAGGAACATTCAGAAATGACTGGTCATCTTCGTTACACCCCGACAACCGCTCCTTCTTCTACCCTTCAGTAAACGCCTCATGGGTTATTACTGATATGGTTAACAAAACAGGCGGTTCCTTGCCATCATGGTTAACATTCTCGAAAGTGAGAGCTTCTTATGCTGAAGTTGGTAACGACCTTCCTCCTTACCAATTGTATAACACCTATTGGATTGATAAAGATCCGAATGGAAATACAACAGCAGGTGTAGGAAATACATTATACGACCCAAGCGTACGAAGCGAGTTGATCAAATCATACGAGGTGGGTATTGACGGACGCTTTTTCAATAACCGCTTAGGTTTCGACTTTGCCTGGTATCAATCAAATGCTACTCGTCAGTTGATTAACTTACCCATGGACCCACAAAGTGGTTATTCAAGCAAAAAGATCAATGCTGGAGATATTCAAAATACCGGAGTTGAATTGATGGTGAACGGTCGCATTATTGACAATGCCAATGATGGACTTAACTGGGATATCCAGTTGAACTATTCCTTCAACAAAAACACGATTGAAGACCTGTATGACGACATTCAAGTTTACGATCTGGGAGGTTTTGACAACTTGAAAATCCTGGCTCAGGTAGGCGGAGAATATGGTGAGATTCACGGAACCAGATTCCTGCGTGTGGAAGATGTTAACAGCCCTCATTTCGGCAAACTGTTACTAACCGAAGACGGACTTCCTCAAGGAACAACTGAATCAGAAAAAATCGGTAGCCAACAGCCTGATGCTTTGGTCGGATTAACAAACACGTTCTCTTACAAAGGCTTTTCTTTGAGCTTCCTGATTGATGGTCGCTTTGGCGGAGAGATGTTCTCAACAACCAACCAGTCGATGCAAGCAGCAGGTACTGCGCAGATTACTGCTCCCGGTGGATCAAGAGAAGACATGGTTCTGGACGGAGTTATTGCCAACGGCGACGGATTTGTTGCCAATGACAAAAGCATTACTGCACAACAGTACTGGACAACTGTTACCAGCACAACAGGAAACTTGGGAATTGGTGAAGCAAACATTTATGATGCAACTAACATCAGATTGCGTACCCTGCAGTTGAACTACTCACTGCCTAAGTCATTGCTGTCAAAAACAGTTTTCCAACGTGCAAGCGTAGGATTCTCTTGCAACAACGTATTGATGATCAAAAGTCACATGAATGGAGTTGATCCTGAATCAACTTTTGCAACAGGAACAAACGCAGTAGGTTTTGAAAATACTGCACCTCCTACATCAAGAAACTTTTTATTCAATATCACCTTGGGATTTTAAAATAAGATAAAATGAAAGCATTAAAAAAACTTTTCACTTTAGCACTTGGCAGCACGTTACTTTTTTCTTGCTCCGACTTTGACGAGGTAAACATTGACCCCAAAGCAGCAAGTGCCGATCAAGTTCAAGTTGAATACATTATAAACAACTCCATCATTGGAGCACAGCAAAACCCACACGTAGCCGAAAGAGCTTTCGTACTCTATTGGAAAACGGCCTCAAGACAACACCGTGTAAACGGGGCTTTGGCACTTGGTTCATACAGCGACGGCTGGAGTAACGATTACTACAACTCGCTATCTGGCTGGTTAAAATCATCTAGTCTGGCCATTACAACAGCTCAAGAAAAAATTGCAGCAGGCTCAGCATTGCCTTATACTGAAAACCTAATGCATATTGCCCGGATTTGGCGGGTTTACCTGATGAGTGAATTTGCAGACAATTTCGGTCCGATGCCAATTGATGCCTTCAGTGGAGAGAACCCTGAATTTGCCAGCCTACAGGATGTATATTACCACATGCTGGCCGAACTGGCCGATGCTACCGCTAATATCAATACTGAAGTGGTCCTGCCCGAGTCAATTACTAAATACGACCAGGCTTACGGATTTAACTACAGTCAATGGATTAAATACGGTAACTCCATGAGACTTCGTCTGGCCATGCGTTTGTCTGAAGTTGATCCGGCAAAAGCACAAGCAGAGTTTGAAGCAGCCGCAGCTCAACAGTTGATTCTGGAAGCTGATGACAACTTCAAAATTGCTGAAAAACCGGGTTGGGATAACCTGACCGGAGTAATGAGTAGAGAATGGAACAGCCAACTTTTGTCTGCAACGCTTAATAACCTTTACATTGGCTTAGGTGGAATTGATTCAGAAGAAGTTCTTCCTGTAGAAATGCACAGCCAAATTAAGCCTGCTGACTACATGGGACAAAGATTTACTGATCATCTGACTACCATGACCAATGACCCATCTGCCGGATACTGGTTTGATGGTCTTCACAAAGTTATGGATCCTCGTGCTTACAAAGCTTTCAGCATTCCTGGAGATACGTTGAATTTGAATTCAAATTTCAGTTTCTATCCTTCATGGACCAATGACGCTAGAACCGTTGTCCGCAATTTGGTGGATGATAACGATGAAGTTGTAAAAGAAATTGATGCAACCTTTACCTGGAACGCTGCGCCTCTTGGTGCCTGGGGTAAAAAATCAGCCAAAAACCAGGTTTCATTCTTCTCAGGAACGAACCCTCGTCTGAGCCAGGAGTTCAGAGGCAGCGAATCAGAGCGTATCTTCTTTGCCAACTGGGAAACTTACTTCCTGATCGCTGAAGCAGCTGTCAGAGGCTGGAATACACCTATTGATGCTAAAGCAGCCTACGAAAATGGTGTTAAAGCAAGTTTTGCTTACTGGGAATTATCAGCTTTTGCTGATGACTACCTGGCTTCTGAAGCCTACAACCGCGTTGGAACTTCAGTAAGCTTTGATCACACTACTGAACCAACCGGAGGTTTTACCATGAACTTTGTTGATGGTTATACCAATGAAGCGGGCACAGTAACTTTTGACTATCCGAACAACACGATTTACGAAAACGGACAAATTAAAAATGATGCGCTGACTAAAATTATCACGCAAAAATACCTTGCTCAATTGCCTTGGTTGCCTTTGGAAGCATGGAATGATCACCGTCGTTTAGGGCTGCCATTCTTCGAGAATCCTGCAGTTGACCTGCCAATAACAGATCTTCCTGAACTTAGCTCGTCAAATTACATGACAAACAGCGTTAAGTTCTTCCCTCAACGCTTGAAATACCCTTCAAGCCTGGTAAACAGCAACGCGGATGGCTACCAGCAAGCAGTTGGTTTCCTTGGTGGAGCTGATGCTGTATTGACACCGCTGTGGTGGGCTAAAAAGCAATAACACTACTACTCGCTAATTGATAAAGGCCGTCTCATCATCGTTTTGAGACGGCCTTTTTTTAGCTAAAAACACTCCCTCACGCACCAAACAAAACCACATATTTAATTCAGTATCATTACGATACAAAACAACAACGAGATTAACCAGTCCTGATATTTCTGTTAAAAAATGTTTAATTTTAAATTTCTTTTTTCTAATTTAGTTCTGTTTATAATTTCAGTTACACTTGTTCTTTGGAAGATATTTTAAGAACTCACAACTAACTGGCAGAACATGGCTTTAAACAAAAAAAATAACACAAAACGATTAGCCATAAGAAAAACGAAGCACTATGGCCTTTGGAAGCAGTTAAATCATTTTCTTTTTAAGGAGACTGATCAAAATCACTATGCCACAGCTTTTTACACAAACCACAACCTACCACAACTAACCAACTACCTACTCCCCACCCCCACTCTGCAAAAAACACAACACCTAAGTATTCGCACTAAAAGCAACGTAAACCAGCCCACCATGCACTGCCCAGGCAACACAAAGCAAACGCAGGTGCATCTTACTCTCATGCGACCTTTCCCCCAGAAGGTAATAACTCAATCTGCCACAAATCTTGACAGATTAGCCTTATCCCCTATAAATCAGAACTAAAACAGCGATCAGGCAGCGTTAAAATAAATACTGCAAGACAGAGTCCTTCAGGCTCGCTATTCCAAGTGCAAAGCTCTTCCTAAAGGTACACGGGATTTACCACCCGGCCTCCCTTCCAACCAACAACCAACTAACAGACCCATAGAATTTGGAATTATTAACCATCTAAAATTTGCTTTATGAATCAAAAAATGAAATGGTTGAAAAAGTATTTGTTAGTTATAACATTATTCTTTGCAGGTACCAGTTTCCTGGCAGCTCAAGTCGCTACCCTGTCCGGTACGGTTACCAGCTCAGAAGACGGAACTCCACTCCCCGGAGTTTCAGTACTTATTGAAGGAACAAATAGTGGCACCATAACCAATGCCGATGGAGTATACACTCTTGATGTTCCCGTCGAATCGGTTGTCCTCTTTTCCTTTTTAGGAATGCAAACACATCGGACAACCGTCATGCAAACAATGACCTACAACGTTGTTTTGGAACCCACCACCAAAGGGTTAGAAGAAGTTGTGGTTACCGCTTTGGGTATCTCCCGCGAGAAAAAATCGTTGGGATATGCTGTTACCGAAGTCGGAAGCGATGAAATGTCCACAGCCAAAGAAACCAACCCCATCAATTCATTATCCGGACGGGTAGCGGGTGTTACCATCACCCAAGGCTCTTTTGGACCGGGAAGTAGCTCACGGGTAATCATCCGCGGAAACAACTCACTTACCGGTAACAACCAGCCGCTCTATGTAGTTGATGGTATCCCGATGGACAACAGCGGTTTCGGATCTGCCTCCGAAAATAATCCAGGTGAGTACTCCAAAACCGACTATGGATCAGGTATTGCTGACGTTAACCCGGACGATATCGCATCCATCTCCATTCTGAAAGGCCCCAATGCTGCGGCCTTGTATGGATCACGGGCTGCGAACGGGGTAATCATGATAACCACCAAAAAAGGATCTGCCCAGAAAGGAGTAGGCGTGGCATTTAGCTCCAATACCACCTTCGAAAGACCAATGCTCCTCCCCGATTACCAAAATCAATACGGACAGGGAACACAAGGCTATATCCCTTCCACAGTGGCTGACTTAAAAACCGCTGGTGGTTCCTGGGGCCCCATGTTAGATGGAACAAGTCAGCTCTATTACACCGGAGAAAATCGCCCCTACCTGGGGTACCCCGATAATGTCAAAGACTTTTTTGACACAGGGTCGACCTATATCAATACCCTGGCACTAACGGCTGGTAATACTGACCTGAATATCCGTTTTTCATATACGAATTCCCAGATCAACTCAATGATTCCAAATTCGAGACTTGAACGGAACAACTTCAACTTGAGAGGGTTTGCCAAGTTATCCGACAAGCTGTCGATTGATGCCAAAGCAACATACTTCAAGCAATATGGCAAGAACAGGCCCACACTGGGTACCGAGGGAATTATGAGCACGCTGTACAATATTCCGCGAAATGTTGATATTAATGATTATAAGAACTATCAGGATCCTGTAACGCTGAGTTCCGTTTCAGCCACTTCACTCAATGCCAACCCTTATTGGACCGTTTTCCACGACATACGGAAAGACTGGAAAGACCGGTTCCAGGGATTTGCCAAGATTCAGTACGACTTTACCGATTGGCTTTCAGCCTATATCCGTACCGGTACTGACTTTACCACAATGAACATCGAAAGCGTCACCCAATTCGGCCATTGGTACGAAGCCACCGGAGCCTTCTCGTACAGCGAAACGCAAATTCAGGAAACCAACTCCGACTTTTTGCTAATGCTGAAAAGAGATCTGACTGAAACCATTAATCTGAATGCCAGTTTTGGTGGTAACTACATGCACCAAACCTATCGGGGACACAGTGTTTCCGGAGAAAAGTTCAGGATCCCTGACGGCCCTCCAATTTCCAGCGCCAGTGTTATCACTCCGGGCTTTACTCCTTTGCAGAAAAAGCAAATCAGTTCCCTTTATGGAACAATTAGCCTGGCCTACGATCGTTGGTTCTACCTTGACTTGTCTGCGCGTAACGACTGGTCATCCACACTTCCAAGCCACAACTGGTCCTATTTTTACCCATCAGTCAGTGCATCCATCTTGTTTAATGACCTGCTGAAATTAGAAGATTCTGTGATGAACTACTCTAAAGTTCGCGCCAGCTGGGCACAAGTTGGTAACGACACCAGTCCTTACCAGCTTTATGATACCTATTCATTGGCCAGCATTAGCAGTTCTTACCTCGGACGCACAACCATGTCGCGCAACTCAACCAAGTTCAATCCCGAACTGCTTCCCGAAGAGGTTAACTCCTTTGAAGTGGGTGGCGAGTTCCGTTTCCTGGATAGCCGACTGTTTGCCGATCTTTCCTACTACAAAATTCTTTCAAAAGACCTGATTATGAATGTCCCAATTTCACAATCAACTGGCTACAGCGCTATGAAAGACAATGTAGGCGAAATTGAGAACAAAGGTTTTGAAGTAATGCTTGGTGGAACGCCAGTAAAAACAATGGATCTTACCTGGGATGTTTCGGTCAACTTTTCAAAAAACAAAAACAAACTGAATGAGCTGATCGAAGGAACAGACGATTTTACCTTCTCAACAACAAACTCAGGCATTGTCCTGGTTAAAGCAACAGTTGGAGGTGGGTTTGGTGATATCTACGGAAAAACCTGGGAAACTAATGAAAACGGAGACGTTGTGCTTACAGCCGATGGCAAACCACAAGCCAGCAGCGAATACTCCAAGTTAGGAAACTACCAACCCGACTGGACTGGCGGACTTACCAACACCCTCACCTACCGGAATCTGCGCTTCAGCTTCCTGATTGACGGTCGTTTTGGTGGCGAAGTGTATGCCGGTACCGATGCTGCCATGGATGGATCAGGAACCAGCAAACGCTCCTTACAATACCGCGAATCAGGCATCGTTGTTGACGGAGTAATTAATACAGGTACAACTGAAGCTCCTTCCTGGCAGCAGAATTCTCAAAGCATTTCTGCACAGGATTATTGGGGAAATATAAACGACATCACTTCTGAATACATCTACGATCAAACTAATATTCGCTTGCGAGAAGTTTCACTGGTATGGAACCTGCCCTCCGCCTGGCTGACCGATACATTCATTCAGAAAGCATCCATTGGCGTTGTTGGCCGCAACTTGTTTTTCATTCACAAGAAGGTGGACAACTTTGACCCGGAGTCAAGCTACAGTACTTCATCTTACTCACAAGGGCTGGTTTACTATCCACTACCAACAGCCCGGAGTGTTGGTTTCAACCTAAATTTAAATTTCTAAAGCTTTAAAAATGACGATTATGAAATTAACAAGATATCTTATAGCAATAATTGCCGTTTTCGGGTTGACTCAATGTACTTCAGATTTTGAGGAAATAAATAAAGACCCCAACGCAATTCTTGGCGATCAAATATCAGCCAAATACTTCATCACCGGAACGCAAGTGCAACTATTTGCACCCAACCGGTTCCCTTACTGGCGCGCCCAGTTAATTCATGCCGACCGCTATGCCGGTATGTTCTGCTTCGGGTTTAGTGGGTCCTGGTGGTCCGACGAACTCGGATATACCTACAATTCAGGGTATACCGATGCCGCCTGGGATTATTTTGAAGGATACAATAGTACCATTAACACCTACCTGCAACTCACTGAGCCAGGTGGTGACCTGGAAAATCCGCTAACATACGCCACTGCTCTGATTATGAAAAGTATGTTTTACCAAAAATTTACAGACACCTTCGGGCAAGTTCCGTATTCTGAGAGTGGCAACCTGGAAATTCTGCAACCCAAGTTCGACGCCCAGGCCGACATCTACCAAGGCATTATCAATGACCTTACGGAAGCCATGAACCTGATTGGCAGCGAAAGCAGCACCGGGGTTGGAACGGAAGATTTGGGTGAAAACGACCTGTTTTATGGAGGGAACCTGCAACAGTGGAAAAAACTAGCCAACACACTCAAACTAAAGGTTGCCTTGCGCGCACTTGGTGCCAGTGGAGCCACTTTTGCAGAACAGGCCATCAATGAAGCAATGGCGCAACCTTTGCTTAGCGATGAAACAGACAACTGCCTGCTTCCGAAAGATGCCCTAATTGACCAATGGAACAGCTCTTGCTATGGCGATGTGTGGTATAACTTTGGTGTAGGTTCTGACTGGACTGTTAGCAATCTGGTTATTAATTACCTTCAGAAAAATGGAGATCCTCGCCTCTCCAAATATGCTCAACCCGCTGTTGGCGGAAGCGAAATTACGATTCCCAAACCCGAAAGCGACTCGAATGAATTGTATGCCAAACGCAAAAATTTCATTCTGGCAGCACTTACCGACGCTGGCGCTGAGTTTACAGAAACCACCAATGCGCAAGGCGAATCGGTCATTTCAATGGCCGAGAACACCTACTATGTAGGCCAACCAGTCCGCATGGGGTCCAGAATGCCTTCCTACGCACGCTATGAATTTTTCAGTAAGCCCGCGCAGTATATTATTCAGGCAAAAAACGAAGGAGCCGACATCGCTCCTGAAATAGTACTGACCACTGCGGAATCATACCTTATGCAAGCACACGCTGTTCTTCTCGGCTATGGCAGCGGAACGGCCAACACGCTGTATCGCGAAGGACTACGACACGCTCTCTTGCTTTGGGATGTGGAAGAAGCCGACGTTGAAGACTTCCTGGCCAGCTCACCAATGGCCAATCTTGATGGAGCTAATGATATGGAAAAAGTAGTCGTCCAACGCTGGCTGGCCAACTACACCGAAGGTTTTGAAGCCTGGTCCATTGTTCGAAAAAATGGCTACCCGGCATCTCTAGCCGAGGGAATCAGTGACTTTGATATCTTTGGTCCGGGTAACTTGAATGGAGCTTATCCACAACGCATGCGTTATGGCTCAAGCCCATACAGCACCAACAACGACAACCTGCAGCAAGCTTTAAGCTCGCAAGGGCAGGATATTCAGGCAACTAAATTGTGGTGGGCTAAATAAGCCAACTAAGCTTTAGTCATCCACCATAGATGCCGACAAACATCCTTCAGTTTATTTTTGCTGAAGGATGTTTTTTTTTCTGCAAACACCTCCCCAACAACCTACAGGCAATAATCCTTCAACGGCAATACAATTGCTATTCTGGTGAAAATGAAAAGCCCCGGTTAAAGCCGGCCCAAAACAAACAGCCCAAGGCTGCAAAATAGTTCCCAAATTCATCCGAAATAAATAATGAAACGGTTCCTAATATGCTTAAATTAGTGCTTCAAATCGGCTTTCTCCTGTGACGATTTTTCAGAACAGCAGCCGACTCTGTATTAACCACTTAGAAAATACACTGGTATGAAAAGAAAATTAAGACTTATTGTTTTATCATTGGTTGCCATGACTTTCGGCTGTAGTCAATCGGGCCACCAGGATAAAAAACCACACATTGCCATTGCCGGTCTGGGAATAGAATCAAGCACCTTTTCCCCGGCAAGAACCCACGAAGATGCCTTTCACACCTGGGAAGGTGACGAAATTTTTTCCTATTACCCGTTTTTTTCCGACTCTTCGCTTTATCAGCGCGCCGAATGGTCGCCCACAAAACTGAGCCGTTCACTTCCGGGAGGTACTGTTACCCGCGAAACCTATGAATCGTTGGTGGGACAAACCCTCGACCTGCTGGAAAAAAACAAGCCCTACGACGGACTCTTTTTAGATATTCACGGCGCCATGAGCGTCGTTGGACTGGATGATCCGGAGGGTGATTTTATCCAATGCATCCGCGATGTCATCGGTTACGAAACACTAATCTCCACCTCCATGGACCTTCACGGAAATGTCTCTTTGCGTTTGGCCGAAAACTCGGATATGATTACCTGCTACCGCATGGCACCACACGAAGATGCCTGGGAGTCGCGGCAACGGGCACTGGAGAACCTGCTTGACCGGGTTGAAAACGAAAAAGGCAAACCTGCTTATAAAGCCTGGATTCCTGTTCCTATTTTATTGCCCGGAGAAAAAACCAGCACACGTATTGAGCCCGCCAAAAGCCTATACCAGGAAGTAGCTCCGGCAACAGCAAAAGATGGTGTCATTGACGCAGCCATTTGGGTTGGTTATGCCTGGGCCGATGAGCCTCGTAACCACGCAGTGGTGATGGCTTATGGAGATGACCAGAACCAAGTTGGAGAAGTAGCTGAAAAGCTGGCTCAACACTTCTGGGATGTACGCAAAGAGTTTTCTTTTGTAGCCCCCACCGGTAACCTCGAAGAGTGTCTGGATCAAGCCATCAAAAGCACAAAGAAACCATTTTTCATTAGTGACTCAGGTGACAACCCCACAGCCGGAGGAGCCGGCGATGTTACCTGGACTTTAACTGAAGTATTGAAAAGGCCGGAGTTTAAATCCGCCAACGGCCCTTCGCTGATTTATGCTTCCATTCCGGGACCCGACTTTATTGAAAAGGCCCTTGAAGCCGGAGTAGGCAAGCAAGTGAGTGGCACGGTTGGAGCTATGGTGGATGATCGTTACGCACCGCCACTGCCCATTTCAGGCACGGTTCAAGCCATTGTTCAGGGCGATAAGAATGCCGAAACTGAAGTTGTGGTGCGCGTGGGAAGTGTCGATGTAATTGTGACCAAAAAGCGTAAGCCCTACCATACCGAAGCCGACTTTACAAGACTTGGACTAAATCCAAGGGAAGCCGACATTGTGATGGTTAAAATTGGCTACCTTGTTCCTGAATTGTACAACATGCAGGCCGACTGGCTGCTTGCGCTTACGCCAGGTGGTGTTGACCAGGACTTGGAACGGTTGGACTATCAACGCATCATTCGCCCCATGTATCCGCTGGATAAGGACATGGCTGATCCCGACCTTTCAGCTCGTTTTATTCCCTTGTCGGGAACAAATCAAGAATAAAACAGCACGAAACGATGTGAACCTTCTCTAATCCTCAGTAAAAAAGGGCCCGATAGCTATCGTATTTTGATAAGCATCGTGCCCTTTTTTTATCATTCTTCCCGCCAAGCGGAAAAAGCTATTAGCTCAGCAGGTCTTCTTTTCCTTCCTGCACCAACTTCAAAATTAACTCGCCAAACAGCGTATTGGCCCATGCAAACCAGGACCGGGTAAAGTTTGTCGGATCATCCATATGAAAGGTTTCATGCATAAAACCAGTGTCGGCATCCGTATTACGCAATGTTTTTACACACCAGGCAATCTCTTTGTCATCTGAACTGGTCATGGCTTTCATAATAATACTCATGGGCCACACCATGTAATAGCCTACATGCGGTCCACCAATGCCTTCAGCTGCTTTTCCCTTAAAAAAGTAAGGATTGTCCTCGCTCCAAACCAATTTACGTGTATTCTGATAGATTTCATCCGCTTGATCCACCAGCCCCAGGTAGGGCAACGCTAGCAAACTGGGAACATTGGCATCATCCATAAACGTATGATTCCCATAACCATCTACTTCAAAAGCATACACCTTACCATATTTAGGGTGCTCCACCACGCCATACGCGCGAATGGCTTCATCCACTTCCGCAGCCAGTTTCAGGCAATCTTTGGCAAACGACTTTTCACCGGTAACTTCTTCGCTGATTTCGGCCATTTGACGAAGAGACACCACTGCGAATAAGTTAGAGGGAATGAGAAAACCATAAGTAGCTGCATCATCCGAAGGGCGGAAAGAAGAATTGATCAATCCTACTGCTTTTAACGGACGACCATATCCCAAATTAGACAAGGTATCCAACTGACGGGCTGTTTCACGCATGAATTTGTATGGTCCCAAACCATCCTTTCGTTGTTGCTCCAGGAATGTTTTCAAAATCAATTTCGCAGCTTTCTGCCAATCGGCATCAAAAACAGAGGCATCTCCGGTGGTTTTCCAATAATTGTAGGCCAACCGAACCGCATAACACAGCGAGTCAATTTCCCATTTTCGCTCATGCAAGCCCGGTTTCATATCAGTTAAGTCACTCATCCAATGCACCTCTTCTTCTTTTGTTTTATTGAAAGCATTGGCATACGGATCGATCAAAATACATTGTGTTTGACGATTAACAACCCCGGCTAGCAACGATTGCAATTCCTTGTCTTTTTTAGCCAAGGGCATGTAGGGCCACACCTGAGCCGTTGAGTCGCGCAGCCACATGGCATGAATATCACCGGTAATCACGAAAGTGTCGGGCTTTCCATTTTTTGTTCCATATTCAACAGTCGTATCCAGCGTATTTGGGAAACAGTTTTCAAACATCCAGGCCAGTTTCGGATCCTTCAACCTGGCTTTAGTTGCCACAATGGTTTCCTCTACCGCTTTCGACGTAAAATGTCTTTCTCCGGAAGCTGGCCGGTTTGTTACATAAGACGCTGGCTTGCTTGCTGCCAGTAAACTACCCGATCCGGCTACGGCCAGTCCGGTTACAGTTAACGTTCCTTTTTTCAGAAAATCTCTTCTCGTTCTCATTTTTTATATTTTCTATTCAGTTGAAATAATTCTCGTTCTTCTTTCCTATTCATTTGGGCAATATGAGCTGCAAAGAAAACAACCTGCCCGGGAAGCTTCCCTTTCCAACGCAAAACTTTTGGCAAATACAGAATACAATGCATTAATTCGCGGATCAACGCATCGTTTGTCTGATTACGAAATTAACGTTTCACAGTTTCTTTAATACGACTTAATGCCCCAAAACACTCACATGCCTTCGTAAATTGGATTCATTTTCCACGGCCTGGCAAAAGCCCGACCAAATCGGAGTCAAAAGAACCACAATTCCCAAGAAAAAAATCGGAATCCGAAGCACGATCCTGACGTTAAAATTCCGCCAGTCACTTTTCCCCTCCAAAACAAAGCCTTAAACTTGTACAAAGCCCAGATTATTTCCCTTCCAAACAGCTTTTTAGGCAAAAAAAATTGCGTGACTCGCTTTTGCGTTTTAATATTGCTTTTTGTATTGCTTGAAGAACTATATTTGGGCCCAAATTTAAAAAGATATAAAGAACAATTCCAGTACGAATAAATATGAGAAAATGGCGCATTGAAGACACAGAGGAGCTCTACAACATAAATGGTTGGGGAATCAATTATTTTTCAGTGAATGAAAAAGGCAATGTCGTAGTTACCCCCCAGAAAGACGGTGTGAAGATTGATTTGAAAGAACTCGTCGACGAACTGCAAATCAGGGATGTTGCTGCTCCAATGTTAATCCGCTTTCCGGATATTCTTGATAGTCGGATTGAGAAAATGGCAAACTGCTTTAAACTTGCTGCCAAAGAGTACAATTACAAAGCCCAGAACTTCATCATCTATCCCATCAAGGTCAATCAAATGCGACCTGTTGTGGAAGAGATTGTAAGTCATGGCCGAAAATTTAACATTGGACTTGAGGCCGGGTCAAAACCGGAGCTGCACGCAGTAATTGCCACCAACACCAACAACGATTCGCTGATTATCTGCAATGGCTATAAAGATGAAGATTACATTGAACTGGCCTTGCTAGCCCAAAAAATGGGACGGCGCATCTACATCGTTGTTGAAAAAATGAACGAGCTAAAGCTGATAGCGCGAATTGCACGCAGGCTGAAGATTAAGCCGAATCTGGGTATCCGGATTAAACTGGCAAGCTCAGGAAGTGGCAAGTGGGAAAATTCTGGTGGCGATGGCAGCAAATTCGGACTGACTTCGAGCGAATTGCTTGACGCCATGGAATACCTGAAAGAGAATGAATTGGAAGACTGCCTTAAATTGGTTCACTTTCACATCGGAAGTCAGGTTAATAAAATTCGTCGTATCAAAATAGCCTTGCGCGAAGCCTCGCAGTTTTATGCCCAAATGTGTTTAAATGGCTTCAACATTGAGTTTGTTGACATTGGCGGTGGCTTGGGCGTTGACTATGACGGAACCCGTTCTGCCAACAATGAAAGCAGCGTCAATTACAGCATTCAGGAATACGTAAACGATGCCATTTCAACGATGGTGGATGTCAGCGAAAAAAATAACATTCCACATCCGAACATCATTACCGAGTCCGGACGTTCGCTCACGGCCCATCATTCGGTGCTTATTTTTGAAGTGTTGGAATCGGCTTCGCTACCTGCCTGGGAAGAGGAAATTGACCTACAAGAAGATGATCATGAATTGGTAAAAGAACTTTATTCACTCTGGGATGCGATTAATCAGCCCCGGATGCTCGAAACCTGGCACGATGCCCAACAAATCAGGGAAGAAGCCCTGGACCGCTTCAGTCTTGGCCTGCTCGACCTGAAAACACGTGCCCAGGTGGAACGTTTATTCTGGTCCATCGCCCGCGAAATTCAGGAAATGATTGGGAAAATCAGACATGTCCCACATGAATTGCATCAGCTGGATAAATTACTGGCAGATAAGTACTTTTGCAACTTCTCCTTGTTCCAGTCTTTACCCGATTCCTGGGCAATTGATCAGATTTTCCCGATTATGCCGATTCATCGGTTGGATGAAAAACCAGATCGTGCAGCCACCCTGCAGGATATTACCTGCGATTCAGATGGCCAAATCGATAACTTTATTTCAACCCGGAACCTTTCGCACTATTTGCCAGTGCACAAATTAAAAGCGAAAGAGCCTTATTACATCGGCGTGTTCTTAGTGGGAGCCTACCAGGAAATTCTGGGCGACCTGCACAACCTGTTTGGCGATACGAATGCCGTACACGTTTCAGTTGACGGAGACAGCTACTCCATCGACCAGATCATTGACGGCGAAACCGTGGCCGAAGTATTGGATTACGTGCAATACAATCCGAAGAAGATGGTACGCACCGTAGAAACCTGGGTAACTTCATCGGTAAAAGCAGGGACCATTTCGGCTACCGAAGGGAAAGAGTTCCTATCCAACTACCGTTCTGGTTTGTATGGCTACACCTATCTTGAGTAAGCAGAACACAACACATGATACAGCCCAAAGGCCTTTCAGCAATGAAAGGCCTTTTTTTACATCCTGCAAAAACAGAAATCTCTGGTTTAGATACACAAGCCATTCAAAAATGAATTCGAAACAACATAAAACATAAACTCTTAAAGTTTGTTTATGACCATAATTTAGCGTGGATGGAAAAATAAAAGACACACACATATCCAAAAATATGGTATGTGTGAAACGTGCTTATTGCGCCCTTTATGAAAAATTTACTGTTTTCCACGTTTGTTTCAAGCTTCATTTTTATCTTCTATTCCTGTCAATCACCCAACGGACAGGAACTTTATAAAACCCACTGCGCCGGGTGCCACGGACTAAACCTGGAAGGCACCAGCTCCGGCGTTAAGCTCCTTAATCCGCACTGGAAAAACGAAGAAGGAAGAGACTACATCAGAAGTACTGTAAAATTTGGCATTCCCAGTACCACCATGATCAGTTGGGAAAAAGCCCTAACCAATAAGGAGGTCGATGCCATTACAAACTACCTGATTGAAACACAAGGCACCCAAGAAGCTTTTGAAGTTAATACGGAGCCGGAAACCATTGAAACCAACCAATACACGCTGAAAATCGAAAAGATAGTGGTTGAGCATTTAACCACTCCCTGGGGAATTGAATTTGTTAATTCGGACAGTGCCCTGATTTCTGAAAAAAAGGGACGATTGAAATGGCTCATTCAAGGAAAATTGGATACCAGCTTCATCGAAGGGCTGCCTAAGCCTCACTTGGCAAGCAGTACCGGAGGTTTTATGGACATTGCCCTGGATCCGGATTTCGACGAAAACAGATGGATCTACCTGGCCTATAGCCACACCAATGGACACCCCAAAGACAAAGAAGCACTGGGGATGACTAAAATCGTACGTGGAAAAATTAGCAATAACCATTGGCAGCAAGAGCAAACCCTGTTTGAAGTGCCCGATTCCCAAAAGGTGGTGCATGGAGACCGCTGGGGGTGCCGCCTGCTTTTCGATCGGGAAGGGCTTCTGTATTTTTCCATTGGTGATATGGGGCGGGCCAAAGACTCGCAAAAACTGAACAAACCTTCCGGTAAGGTCTTTCGCATTCATCCGGACGGGGCTATTCCGATAGACAATCCCTTTGTTGACACACCCAATGCCCTACCGGCGATTTACACCCTGGGAAATCGTAACACGCAAGGACTGGCACTTCACCCCCAAACCGGAGCCATTTGGTCAACAGATCATGGGCCGCAAGGAGGCGACGAACTGAACATTTTGCAAAAAGGAGCCAACTATGGTTGGCCGGTCATTACCCACGGAATCGGATACAACGGAGAAGTCATTTCCAGAAAGAATCGAAAGAAAGGGATGGAGCAACCCGTGGTGCAGTGGACACCTTCCATTGCCGTTTGTCCCACTGAGTTTGTAACCAGCCCCTTATTCCCCAAATGGCATAACAACCTGCTGCTTGGAGGGCTGGCGTTTCAGGAGCTTCGCCGACTGGAGCTTCGGGGTGAAAAGGTCAGGAGACAAGAAATTCTGCTGAAAGGAATGGGCCGGATTCGCGACCTTAAATTCGGACCAAACGGACAACTTTACGTATTAACCAACAGCCCCGACAGGGTACTTCAGATTGTTCCGCAATAACTCGTCTGGACTTATGGGTGCTAGTAATTTCCTACAAAAGTGTAATATTTCCTGAATCAAAAAGACTAATCCATTGAAAACAAAAAGCAATGAGATATAGTCCACTGTTTTTCATCCTGGTATTCTTGCTCTGCTCTTGTTCCAAAGAGAAAGGTCAATTAGTTTATGTCGAAGCCAACCAACAACAGGGATTCAATTTCCCTTATTTCGTCTTCCTCCCCAACGAAATGCCTGCGGATAAGGAGCACTACCTGATTGTAGAACCCAATAACTCCGGATTTGCCAGCGACAAGTTTGAAGAGCATCTGGAAAAAGCACGAAGGCTGGCTTCCAACTCCTATTATCTGGGGAATTACATCGCTCAGCAACTTCAACATCCGCTACTGGTCCCGGTATTTCCAAGGTCAAAAACAGATTGGCAGATATATACGCACGCCCTCGACCGCGATGTCATGAACCAGCACGATAATGAACTCGAGCGCTTGGATCTGCAACTCCTGGCAATGATTGATGATGCAAAAAAACGCTTAAATAGCATGGGATTTATTACAAATGACAAGATTTTAATGACTGGTTTTTCGGCTTCAGGAACGTTTGCCAACCGTTTTTCCCTTCTGCATCCTGAAGAGATTTTGGCGCTTGCTGCCGGAGGACTCAATGGTCTGCTAATGCTTCCAACAGACAGTCTCCTGGGAAAACCCTTGAGCTATCCCTTGGGAACCCATGATTTTGAAAGCCGCTTTGAAAAAACCTTTAACAACCAAGCATTTCAATCGCTTCCGCAATTTTTGTTTATGGGTGAGTTGGACGACAATGATGCCATTCCCTTTTCCGATGGCTACGATACTGATGAGCGTGATTTAATTTACCTGCTGTTGGGAGAAGAGATGCAACCTCAACGATGGAACCGTTGCCGCGAAATTTATCGCAATCACAGAATAAACGCCACCGTAAAAACGTATCCTCAAATTGGCCATCAACACCCTCAAGTGGTAAAAGAAGAAGTGTTGGAGTTTTTCCGTTCGGCCATTAGAAAGGCAGAGGTCAGGGAGTAAATCAAGTAGATCCTTCTGGCTCGTCTATGTGCTCCTATCACGAATTTGACAAAAGGAGAAAATACGCTCTTCGCTACAAGGCAAACAAAAACCAGCAGTGTCCTCCTTATTCTTCCCCCAGCCCCCTTCCCTCCTACTAGCGCCCATAAAAATGGCCTTACAAGTTCCTGATAATTAATTGGCTTCTTTTTTATCTTTTCCGGCATCAAACAGAAAGCCTTTTTAGGTGTTCAAGGAGTAAAATTAATTGTTTAAAAAATCGCACTATGGATGAGTTTTTGGCTGCACGTTTGCAGATGGCCGTCTCTCTTGGGTTTCATATTGTTTTTGCCTGTATAGGCATGGTGATGCCGTGGTTTATGTTTGTGGCTGAATGGAAGTGGCTTCGGACCAACAATCCTGTTTACCTTGATTTGGCCAAAGCCTGGGCAAAGGGTGTCGCCATCTTTTTTGCTGTTGGTGCCGTATCCGGAACAGTTCTTTCGTTTGAACTCGGAATGCTATGGCCCACATTTATGGAACATGCAGGCCCCATTTTCGGGATGCCTTTCTCGTATGAAGGAACGGCCTTTTTTGTTGAAGCCATCGCCTTAGGACTGTGGCTTTACGGCTGGAACCGCCTCAATAAAAAGGTTCACTTGTATATTGGCATGGTGGTCGGTATTGCCGGCGTAATGTCAGGAGTCTTTGTTATTTCGGCTAATGCCTGGATGAATGCCCCTGCCGGCTTCGACTGGATTGACGGGCAAGCGTATAACATTGATCCGGTGGCTGCCATGTTTAACAAAGCTTGGTTTTCACAAACCCATCACATGATTATTGCTGCTTTTTCGGCTACAGGATTTGCCGTTGCCGGAGTTCATGCAATGCTCTACCTCAGAAATAAACTGGAGATTCATGCCAAGGCACTGACCATTGCACTGGCTTTTGCCTCGGTTGCAGCCTTGTTGCAACCGCTTAGTGGTGACCTTGCCGCTAAGAATGTGGCTAAACTTCAACCGGCCAAGCTGGCTGCTTTTGAAGCACACTTTGAAACACAAAAGTCAGCTCCGCTTATTATTGGAGGAATTCCGGATGTTGAAAACCGTGAAGTGAATTATGCCATTAAATTGCCTGGCTTTCTGAGCTTTTTGGCTCATGGCGATTTCAACGCCGAAGTAAAAGGACTGGAAGAATTTCCGGAAGACGAATGGCCACCCGTGCCTATTGTCCATTATTCCTTTCAACTGATGGTGGGCATTGGTATGTTCCTGATTTTACTGGCTGTCATATTTTTAGCCGGAACCTACAAATGGAAACACTGGCTTGAGAAACGCTGGTGGCTCAAGTTGTTGATGATCGCTACTCCCCTGGGGTTTATTGCTATTCAAGCCGGATGGGTGGTCACCGAAGTTGGCCGCCAACCCTGGATCATTTACGGTATCATGAAAACAAAAGATGCCCTAACCCCGATGCCGGGAATTCAGTACACCTTTTACACCATTACGGCCGTGTATCTGCTCTTGACTTTTATTGTTGCCTGGCTGATGAGCCGACAAATAAAAATGCTTCAAAACAAATATCGTTCTCATGACTGAAACAATTTTAATTATACTCGGAATTTCCCTCCTGCTATACGTACTGCTTGGAGGCGCTGACTTTGGAGGCGGAATACTGGAATTGCTGTCACGTGGAAAAGCATCCAAGATCGTGTCGCGGGCCATCGCCCCGGTTTGGGAGGCTAACCATGTTTGGCTCATTCTGGTTGTGGTGATCTTGTTCGTTGGTTTCCCAACGGTTTACTCCACCATTCTAACGGCTTTGCACATTCCGGTTTTACTGGCCCTCATCGGTATTATTATGAGAGGATCGGCCTTTACCTTCCGGCATTACGATTTGGAGGCTGAACGTTCCAAAGCCATCTATTCCTCCATTTTCCGTTATTCAAGCCTGTTTACCACCTTTTTTCTGGGGGTAACCATGGGCGGAGTGATCCTGGGCGACATTTCCATGGACTATTCCAAAGGATTTTATGCCATCTACATTCACCCTTGGCTCAACTGGTTTTCATTTGCCATGGGCATTTTCCTGGTGGTTTTGTTTGCATTTTTGGCAACCATTTTCACCTTAGGAGAAACGAAAGAAAAAGAACATGTGGAACGATTTACCAAAATGGCGAAATACCTGATCGTAACCTTGGTTATTGCAGGCGCAGTGGTCTTTGCAACCGCCGAGATAGAAGGGCATCCGCTGTTTTATGAGTTTTACCATTCGCTGCCGAGTTTAATCAGCATTGTACTGGCAACGCTGGCACTGCCCTTGCTCTGGATCAATTTGAACCGCAACAACCGCAACTGGCTTCGACTAATTGCCGGCTTTCAAACAACGATGATTATGGTGGGCTGGTTTGCCATTCAGTTTCCGGTGCTGGTTAAAATTAATGATGGTACAGACATTACAGTTCAAAGCTCCAGCGCTCCTCATCAAGTTCAACTTCAACTGCTGATTGCGCTCATATTTGGTGTGTTTGTTATTTTGCCTTTTACCGGCTATCTGTACAAAACATTCAAATTTGACGACAAAGAATAAACCCAATACGAAAGGGAAAGAGCATGACCAAACGCTCTTTCCCTTTTTTTCACTTGAATACGCGAAACACCACCCGCAATTCAAAGTCTCCATTTGTATCTACTGGTATTGCTACTCTCTCAATAAAAAGTCAGACGAATTCGTCATCCGCTTAGCTCTTTTGAGAAAAGCCTGCAAGAGCATAAGCCAATGCTGCTCCCACCATCACCCAAACAAATCCGGCCTCAACCGATACCAACATGGCCAGGCTGGTGCTCACCACCGAGGCACAACCATTAACAGCCCAAGCCCAGGGAACAGCCGCCGCCTGCTGACTGCTGACTTTACTTAAACCCATGGGGAAAGGCAAACCCATAAAGAAGCCCGGAATACAAACAAGTAAAACCATGAGGCCAACTTTTAGTGGCATGGGAAGGAAATTTAAACCCCGAAGCACCGGACTCAACACAAGCGCATAGCCTAAAATCAAGACCGCAATACCCAGGCTGATAACCATTAAATGCTGGGAGGTGCTTACCATTCGACCGGAAAAATAACTGCCAATGCCTGATGATAGCAACAGCAGGCTGATAACTCCGGATGCCGCATAAATTGGAAGCCCCAGAAAGAGTGTGAACTGCTGTATAAACACCATTTCTACAAAAAGATAGCCCAAACCAATGCCCGCAAAATAGAAAAACAGCTTGCCCTTTTCTTGCAGTTTGGTGGCAGCAGGCAACAGCGGCACTAAAATAAAAATCAGCGAAGCTGCCACCAGCAAAATGAAAGTGAGCCAGAGCACTACATAGCCCAGTTCCATGAAAGGGATCGTTTGATCTCCAAACAATGTTTTGAGTTGGGGCAAACCGGACAAGCGCAGAAACTGAAAAAAATAGGGCCGGTTATCGGTGGCCGGTTGAATGCGAAAAGCGTACTGCCGGTAGAGCGCCTCAACCGAATCGGTCATCAACTGATCAACAGCCTGAAAAAACCAAGGGTCATCCAGCTGGTTGTAATCATCTCGCTTAAAATTACCATCTCCCGGCAAAATCAATGGATCGTAATACTGCTCCGCACAAAACGTTCGGATCCGGTCAAGCTCCTGAGAGGTAAATGGCGATTTTTTAGCCACAAATGTGAGGGTGCTCCAACTGCGAATAACCACCAAATGATCCTTCTTTTGCAGCCCCTCCCCTTCAAGCAAATCAGAAAAAGTAGCCAGCATTCTTAGTGGACTTCGGATCGGATAATCCATCCAGCAACTTACACTGAGAAGCCCGTCAGGAGTTAGTCGCAACCAAAGCTCATCCATCGCTTCGCGAGTCAGGTCGTAGCGTTGCTCCAGCGCATTGAGCCCCGAAGACCCCCAAAAAGAGCCAATTTCGGGCAACTGAATCAGGTCGTAAAAAGCACGGCTGCTACGCAAAAACGAACGAGGTTCCAACGGCATTATCCGGATGGTTGAATCGTACTGGAAATTCCCTGTCGAATCTTCGTCCAGCAAAGCAATCAGCCCCCGGCTGGGCTCTACCGCATCAATCTGCTGAACACCAAACGACAAGGCCAGGCTTATTTGCTCCCCTGTACCGCTGCGCAAAATCAAGGCTCTTTCAACCGGCTGTATCTGATAAGGCAATGCCTGCGTGGTATACCGTAAAATTGAATCCGTGCGGGGAAGCAACACGCCCACCCCGTCGCCATTATTAAAAACTCCCGGGCGTGCAGGAATATTCCCGCGGTAGCTCAGGCTCAAACCAGGAGCATAACGTAAAGCCGGCGAAACCACCACTTCCAGCAAACCATAAGGGCTGTGGTGCTCACGAATTACCCGGGCATCGGGAAGCAGCAAGGTCTTTTCAATGCTTTTATATTCCGATCGGACCAAGGGAGGAACATCCGCATTCATCACAAGCAAAACAAGCAAACTCACCCAGAAGACAATGCGCAAGCGGCTGGAAGCAGGCAGCCAAAAACCGCCAAAGAACGGAAGGATTGCCAGTAAGGCCGGTATTCCTGCTGTAGGAGAAAGCCACATAAGCGCCAGCGCCAGCCCTCCTCCCAAGCCCGAGCCCAGCAAGTTGGCAAAATAGAGCCGCCCAATCCCGGTGCCATATTGCACAAAGCTCAAGCCGATAGCCAAGGCTCCCAGAAAAAAAGGTAGCAGCAAAAACAAGCACGTTAAAGCCAGGCGAAGCAGATGGCGGCTGTCCTTAAACAGCAGGTAAGTGTCGAAACGAAAAGCTTCGGACTGAATAACCAAGGGGCTAACAGCCATTGTAAGGGAGCAGAGCAGCAGCAAAACCGGATAAACCGTAGTAAAGTTCCGGACAAGACCTTTTCTGAAAAACGCCAGAAATGTGCCGGAAGCCCCAAAGCCCAGTAAGGCCAACGATATAATTAAATGGGCAAAATGATACCATTGGGTAATGGAAAACAATTGCATCAAAGCCAGTTGAAAAGCAATGAGTGCGGCCGACATCAAACCAATGCCCAACCCAACCCGGTTGATATGCGGCGTGGTGGTCCTAGTCATCTTGTCGGGTAAAAGGGACAAACCGCACCGGAAGCAAGTTTTTTGTCCGGACTTTGTCCTGCTTTTTCTCAATCAATTTCAGCATTTGAACCTGAAAAGGAGAACCTACCGGAATAATCATCCGTCCACCGTCCTTGAGCTGTTCAATTAAAAGAGGCGGAATGTAGTTGGCCGCTGCCGTCACCACAATGGCATCAAAAGGTCCAGCTTCAGCCCAACCATAATACCCATCGGCAATCTTTACCCGGACGTTGTTGTAGTTCAAATCGCGCAAGCGTTGTCTGGCCGCCTGCCCCAACGCCTCCACAATTTCAATGGTATAAACCGAATCAACAATTTCGGCCAGCACAGCAGCCTGATAGCCCGACCCTGTGCCAATCTCCAACACTTTAAAGTCAGATTGGGGACGAACCTGTTCGGTCATATAGGCAACAATGTAAGGCTGCGATATGGTTTGTCCGTAGCCAATTGGCAAGGGCCCGTCGCGGTAGGCTTCTGCCAGATAGTCCAGCGGAACAAACTGATGACGGGGTACGGTTCGCATGGCCTCCAACACCTCCTGATCGTGGATGCCGCGGGCTTGAATTTGCATGCGTACCATTTGTTTGCGCGCTTGCACGAAGGCTTCGGGCTGAGCACCAGCCAACGGAATGGTGAAGCTTAAAACAACCCACAAAAAAGGGACAAGTGAAAGAGCCATGGCTTCAAACGTTTACAATCGGTTTCCTGTAGCCATCTACGCAACAGGTGAGAAGAGGTTATCGTCCAAAGGCCTGCCAGTCGATCTTCCCCGGAACGGTAAACTTTGCTGCTTCAGAAACGTAAGCCCCTGAAAACGCACAACCCATGTTACTGCAATTTATCGTATTGGCCCTGTTCGGAATGGCCATGGCACATGTTGAAGGAGTGGTAGTGGTTTATCTTCGAAAAGCCATTGGCTTGCTCGACCCGGAAGCAGACAACCGGCAAGCACTGGAGCAAGTTCCACGCCGCTATGTGCAAATTGAAATGACGCGTGAAGCAGCTACCATTGTCATGCTGGTCAGTCTGGCCTGGCTGGTGGGTGAAAACCTGCTCCATCAGATCATGGTGTTTCTGTGGACCTTCGCCTTTTGGGATTTGTTCTATTACGTATCGCTTTACCTGCTCATCGGCTGGCCCCCCAAACTCACCACCACCGACGTACTTTTCCTCATTCCCCGGCCCTGGATTGCCCCGATCTGGTTTCCGCTAGGCGTTTCCTCACTTACCATCATTCTTATTTTTCTGTTGTATCTGCTTCCCTATTGCTGAATGCCCATATTCGCAGACTTCACCTAAAGCAAAAAGAAAGCGGTTGTATACAACGGACTTTCAGAATTTCCTGTTGCATGCAACCGCCTTCAACCCGCCTATATTGATACGGTGCGGAATTAAACTTGAAAAGCCTATTCCTGCTTTTTATCCGGGCCTTTCGCAGGTTTCTGCTCCCGCGGGCCACGCTTGTAAATAATCAGCCCATTCAGAAAATTTCGTAAAATCTGATCCTGAAGTGGCTTGTAATTAGGATGTTCAACACTTCGGAAAAAAGCTCCCAACTCACTCTTGGTCACCTTGTAATCCACCAGGTTTAGAATCTCCACAATATCTTCATCGCGCAATTTCAGGGCTACGCGTAGCTTTTTCAGAATGTCATTATTGGTAAGGGGCATATACTCTCTTTTTTAGTGAAAATTGATGGCTAATAACGCTGCTCCCGCTTTTAAGGTTGGAGCCGTAAACGCATGGTCAAAAGTAGCAAATAAATTTAGCATGCCCCTTCCTTTAAATTTTATTGAAGGGTTTTACTTAAGAATAAAACAAGGGATCCGATCACTAAAACGATCAGACCCCTTGTTGCTTACGAGTTAATTCTTAAAGTCTTTTATTCGCCTACCAGCAAGGTTCCTCCTTTTTGAAGGCCTTCGATATTGGTGATGCGAACCTGGCTCACCCCTTTTTGAATGGCATTGAAACTGTTGTCCAGCTTAGGGATCATGCCGGCATGAATAGCCCCTGATGCTTGCAGGTCTTTAAACTGGGCATGATTAAGCGAGGCAATCACCGAGCAATCATCTTCAGCATCTTCCAACACACCCGGTTTTTCAAAGCAAAAGACCAGCTCCACATCAAAATACTCACTAAAACCAATGGCCGCTTCAGCCGCAATGGTATCGGCATTGGTGTTCAGCAATTGTCCGTTTTTATCATGGGTTAAAGGCGCCAATACCGGCACCACCTGGTTTTCCACCAACAACTTCAGTTGATCCACATGCACCGAAACAACATCGCCCACAAAGCCATAGTCGATGGTTGCCACCGGACGCTTCACGGCCTGCATGTAGTTCAGGTCGGCGCCAGTCAGCCCGATGGCGTTGATACCATTGGCCTGCAGCTGAGCCACAATATTTTTATTGACCAGACCGCCATACACCATGGTTACTACTTCCAGCATATTGGCATCGGTTATGCGCCGGCCATCCACCATTTGGGTTTCAACGCCCATGCGTTCGGCCATGGCAGTTGCCGAACGGCCTCCACCATGCACCAGCACTTTCAAGCCGTCCAGTTGGGCAAAACGTGCCAGCAAATCCTGCAGCGAATCCTTTTCTTCAACCACCTTGCCCCCTACTTTTACGAGGGTTAATTTCTGTTTGCTCATCAATCTTCTTTGTATTTATTCAGTCGTTGATCGTCATTAAGTCATTTCAGCAAAAACATGAATGACTCTAAAATGACCATAAATGACATTGCTTTTTTACTTCATCTGCTCCAGCAACATTTTCAATACGGCTTGAGCAGAAAACAAGCGGTTCTCAGCTTCAGCAACCACGATGGAGTTTGGTCCGTCAATCACCGAATCGCTCACAATCATGTTTCGCCGTACAGGCAGGCAGTGCATAAATTTGGCGTTGTTGGTTACCGCCATTTGCCGGTCCGAAACAGTCCAGTCCCGGTCTTGCGACAACACCTTGCCATAATCGTTGTAAGCCGCCCAGCTTTTCGCGTAGATAAAGTCAGCCCCCTCAAAGGCTTTCATTTGATCGTATTCCGGTTTCAGGTCACCCATAAACTCAGGCGCCAGCTCATACCCTTCCGGATGAGTAACCACCAGTTCATAGTCTGTTTCGCGCATCCATTCCACAAACGAGTTGGGTACTGCTTGCGGCAAAGCACGCGGATGCGGTGCCCAAGTCATTACCACTTTAGGACGCTCCTTGGTTTTATGCTCCTCAATAGTTATCAGGTCGGCAAATGACTGCAGCGGATGGCGGGTAGCTGCTTCCATGCTCACTACCGGTACGCCGGCATAATCGATAAACTGCTGAATAATTTTTTCCTGGTAATCATCCTCCCGGCTTTCAAATTTGGCAAAGGAGCGAACACCAATGATGTCGCAATACTTGCCAATAACGGGTACTGCTTCGCGAATATGCTCGGGTTTGTCACTATCCATAATGACGCCCAGTTCTGTTTCCAGCTTCCAGCCACCTTCATTTATATCGAAGACAATTACGTTCATCCCCAGGTTTAAACCAGCCTTCTGGGTGCTTAGGCGGGTGCGCAGGCTGGAATTAAAGAACACCAGCAACAGGGTTTTATTCTTTCCGAGAGTTTGATATTGGTAAGGATCTTTTTTCAATTCAAGCGCCAATTTCAGGGCTTCATCCAAGTTATCAAGGTCGTGTACAGACGTAAAGTGCTTCATAGTTCGTATAAAATTTCAAGTTTCAAGTTTTACATTTCAAGTTTCCAATTAGCAATCATCAATCATCAATCTATTTCGGTCTTACCTGTCCATCCCCATCAATGAGGTATTTGTAACTGGTCAGTTCTTCCAGGGCCATCGGTCCGCGGGCATGTAATTTTTGGGTTGAAATGCCAATTTCAGCCCCCAGACCAAACTGCGCTCCATCTGTAAAAGCGGTAGACACATTGCAATACACCGAAGACGCATCGACCATTTTGCGGAATAAATCCAGCCGTTCTTCATTTTCTGAAACAATGGCTTCGCTGTGTTTCGAGCTGTAGGCAGCAATGTGATCCAAAGCATCAAGAAAAGCCGGAACCGTTTTCACCGACATTTTGTAGCCTAAAAACTCCGTTCCAAAAGACTCTTCAGTGGCTTTCTCCAGCAGCTCGGCCGGATAGTTGCCTGCAAGTGCGGCATAAGCTTTCTCATCGGCATAAACCACCACCTTGCTTTGGGGCAAGTCGGCACAAAGCTGAGGTAAATCAGCCAACCGGCTTTCATGAATTACCAGACAGTCCAGTGCATTGCAAACACTTGGACGCCGGGTTTTGGCATTTTCTACAATGGCTTGTCCTTTGTCCGCATCGCCATATTCGTCAAAATAAGTATGACAAATACCGGCTCCGGTTTCAATCACCGGAATGGTGGCATTCTCTCGCACATAGTTGATCAGTCCCTGCGAACCGCGAGGTATAATCAGATCGACATAGCCTTGTGCGTTCAGAATTTCAGCGGTTGCGGCACGGTCGGCTGGCAATAGCGCCAGAACGTTCTGATCAATACCATGCTTTTCCAGCACCTCATGAATGACCTTCACAATAGCCGTGTTGGAGTCAATCGCGTCACTTCCGCCTTTCAACACACAGGCATTTCCCGATTTCAGGCACAGTGAAAACACATCAAAGGTAACATTGGGACGGGCTTCATAAATGATTCCAATCACCCCAAAGGCTACCGATACTTTTTTGATACGCATTCCGTTTGGACGGGTTGTTTCGCTCAAAATGCGCCCCAGTGGAGAAGGTAAGGAAGCTACATTCCGGATATCATCCGCAATGCTCTGAATTCGCTCCGGCGTAAGTTTCAAACGATCAAACTTAGGGTCTTCCGGATCCATCCGGCTTAAGTCTTTTTGGTTTTCCACTAAAATCGCTTCGGTGTTTTCAACGGCTGCTTCAGCAAGCTCCAACAAAACATCATTAATCTTGCTTTCGCTTAGCAAAGCCAGATTTCTGCTGGCTTTCAGCGTTAATTCCAATTGTTTTTTAACCTCCATAGTACCTCCTGTTTCTATTAAAAGTCCCCTTCCCTGGGGGAGGAAGGGGACAACTCAGAATATCTTGTTGAAGTCAACAAAAAAAGGGGATTGTTAAGATAAGAAACTAACTATCCTGAGCTTATTTTTATTAATTCACTAATCTTCACTTAAATACAAATAATCGTAATGCACCACTGGTTTTTGCTTAAGACTCTCGCCTTCGGCTTTCACTTTATCCGCCGAATATTGCGATTTTCCCCAGCCGACCAGCCGGCCTTGTTCATCGATAATTTTTACAATGTCGCCCCGCTTAAACAGCCCTTTCACTTCGGTTACCCCGATGGGTAACAAACTGGTGGCTTTGGCTGAGTTCAACGCATCTTTGGCTCCTTGATTAATGACCAGCTCGCCTTTGGCAAAGCTATGCGAATAAGCGATCCATTTTTTCACATTCGACGACTTGCGTTTACCGGCCTTAAACCAGGTATGTTTTACCTCCCGGTCCTTGCTCAGAATATCCGTCAGAATATGATCGCGCAACCCGTTGGCAATGTGCACCGCAATGCCATCTTTAGCCGTCTTGCGGGCAATGGAGCTCTTGGTTAGCATGCCTCCACGTCCGAAGCCCGACTTCTGGGTTAAGATATTCTTCATCCAGTCGCGGTCTTTCAGGTTGATCTCTTCAATGATCTGCGATTCCGGCAACTTGGGATCGCCATCGTAAATGCCATCAATGTTACTGAGAATAATCAAAGCTTCTGAATTTTGCATCGAGGCAATCAGCCCCGACAACTCATCATTATCGGTAAACATCAGTTCGGTAACCGAAATGGTATCATTCTCATTGACCACCGGCACCACCCTGTTTTCCAGCAAGGTGGTAAAACAGTTTTTCATATTCAGGTAATGATTCCGGTCGCCAAAGTTATCTTTGGTGGTCAGCACCTGTGCACAGGTAATGCCATGCTTATTGAAAAAAGCAGCGTATTGGTTGATCATCTTCACCTGCCCAATGGCCGACCACAGCTGACGAGAGGAAACCGTATCCAGCTTCCGGTTCAGTTTCATTTCGCTGCGACCGGCAGCAACCGCACCGGACGAAACCAAAATGACTTCGACTCCTTTCTGGTGAAGCAGGGCAATTTGGTCCACCAGATGCTCCATTCGGGCAACATTCAATGTCCCATCAGACTTGGTTAGAACGTTACTACCTACTTTTATGGTAATTTTCTTATAATTAAAACTCATGTCCTCCGGGCTCTATCCACGTTCCACTTTATTG
Organism: uncultured Sunxiuqinia sp.; assembly: GCF_947495665.1. Lineage (GTDB taxonomy): Bacteria > Bacteroidota > Bacteroidia > Bacteroidales > Prolixibacteraceae > Sunxiuqinia > Sunxiuqinia rutila. Next base: position 103,998 of record NZ_CANLZV010000003.1, on the reverse strand, counting down.
AATGAGGCTATCAGTCCCTGAATTACCGAAGAGCTGAAACCTTTATGTTCCATCTCATTGATTCCGGTAATGGTAATTCCCCGGGGGGTAGTCACCTTATCAATTTCCCGCTCCGGATGATGGCCGGTATTCATAATCAACTGAACAGCCCCCTTTACCGTTTGAGCAGTAATAAACTGCGCCATTTCGGCATTAAAGCCCATTTCGATACCTCCTTGCATAGCTGCCCGCACATAGCGCAAAGCGAATGCGGTACCGCAGGAGGCCAGCACCGTTGCCGCAGCCATCAACTCCTCATTGATTACCACGGTAGAACCCAGTTGGTCGAACAATTCCTTAACCGTATCAAGGTCTCCTTCTGAATTGCCATTGCCTGAAATGCAAGTCATGGATTCCTGCAAGGAAATGGCCGTGTTGGGCATTACGCGCAAAATCCGGGCATCTTCACCAATCATCCCGCCCAATTCAGCCAGGCTTACGCCCGCTGCAATGGAAACAATAATTTTATCTGAAGTTAAAGCTGGTTTTACCCCATTGATCACCTTCTCAATATGATACGGCTTCACTGCAAAAATAATCACGTCCGCTGTCTTTACAGCTTCCAGGTTATCCTGAAACGTATTCAATCCGCGAGCCTTAAAGCCTTCTAAAACAGGTTTGCGCGGATCGGAGATGCTAATTGCTGAAGGTTCAACATAGCCCGACTTCAACAAGCCGTTGGCAATTGCTCCGCCCATATTTCCGGCGCCAATTATGGTAATTTTTCCAACTTTCATTTTGTTCTTTTTTAGTTTGAATGAACGGCAAGTTCCTTCAATACCTTTTCAAATTTTTCGATAAAATAAGCTGCTTGTTCCATGGTTAAACTTAAGGGTGGCAGCAATCGAATAATATGTGCTCCGGAAACTCCGGTAAATATTTTTTCGTCGAAAAGCAGTTTCTGACGGATGGGTTTCACTTCTTCGGCAAACTCAATACCAATCATCAATCCTTCTCCCCGAACTTCTTTAATTCCCCCAATAGCTGTCAGCTTTTCAATCAAGAAGTTTCCTACTTGCTCCGCATTGGTTACCAACTGTTCTTCAGCCATAATATCCAATACAGCAATACCGGCAGCACAAGCCAGGTAGTTGCCTCCAAAGGTCGTGCCCAGCATGCCATGCCATGGTTTCAGTTCGGGGCTAATCAGCACGCCACCAATGGGAAATCCATTGCCCATACCTTTGGCCATAGTAATCATATCGGGCTGTACAGCGGTGTATTGATAAGCAAAGAACTTGCCACTTCGGCCATACCCTGATTGGATTTCATCCAGAACAAGCAAGCTTCCGTACTGTTTACATAACTGGCTCAATTTTTCAAGGAAAGCCGAATCCGGAACATGAATCCCTCCGATTCCCTGAATGCCTTCCACAATGACTGCCGCAACATCTTCCGCTTTCAATTGCTGCTCAACCGCAGCAATATCGTTTAAAGGTAAAATCACCGCATGCTCTGTTTCATTGACCGGAGCAACAATTTTTGGATTATCGGTAATGGCCACTGCAGCCGAAGTACGCCCGTGAAAACCCTTTTTAAAGCTGATCACTTTTTTCCGGCCAGTTGTAAACGAAGCCAGTTTCAAGGCATTTTCATTGGCCTCAGCCCCCGAGTTACACAAAAACAACTGATAGTCATCGCATCCGGAAAGCTGCCCCAATTTAGTGGCCAGTTCCTGCTGCTGAGGAATCTTTACCGAGTTGCTGTAAAACCCGATTTGTTGCAGCTGCTCACTAATTTGAGCAACATATTTGGGGTGGCTGTGCCCGACTGAAATTACAGCATGGCCTCCATATAAATCCAGATACCGGTTACCGGCATCGTCCCATACGTAGCATCCTTCGGCTTTCACCGGAGTAATATCAAACAAGGGATATACATCGAATAAATTCATACTAATCAATTAAAATGATACCGGTTTTAAGTTCAACCCGGCCTTTTCATCCAGACCAAACTGCAGGTTCATGTTCTGAACGGCTTGTCCGGAAGCCCCTTTCAGCAGGTTATCCGTTACACTTAGGATCAATAGTTTCCGGCCGTGTTTTTCCAGGTGAAGAACCGCCTTATTGGTGTTCACCACTTGTTTTACATCCGGGTTTTCGCTGGTAACAAACACAAAAGGATGTGTCGCATAATACGTTTCATAAAGCTGAACAGCCTCTTCCAGACTTCCGTCAAAATCAGTATAAACCGAAGCAAAAATACCCCGGGTATGATTTCCACGAACCGGCACAAAGTTGATATCGAAGTCGAAGGAGTCCTGCAACTGCTTAAAGCTTTGGCCAATTTCGCCTAAATGCTGGTGCTGAAAAGCCTTGTACACCGACACATTGCTGTTGCGCCAGCTAAAATGCGAGGTAGCACTTGGTGCTTGTCCTGCCCCGGTTGACCCGGTAATGGCGTGGACATGAATTTCATTTTTGACTAAACCAGCTGCTGCCAGTGGCAAAACTGCCAATTGAATTCCGGTGGCGAAACAGCCCGGATTGGCAATATATTGAGCTGTTCGAATGGCTTCGCGGTTAATTTCGGGCAAACCATAAACAAACTCATTTCCCGCTGCTTTTAACCGGTAGTCGTGACTCAAATCAATCACCTTAAGCGACTCAGGCAACGAGTTGGCTTCAACAAATGCTTTGGATTTTCCGTGGCCCATGCACAGAAAAATAACATCAACCTTACCAAAATCAGGTTCAGCAACAAACTGCAGGTCAGTTTCTCCCAACAAATCACGATGAACATTGGTTACCGGATTGCCGCCATTGCTGCTACTTTGCACAAAAGCGATTTCCGCCTGTGGATGGTTCAATAAAATACGAATCAATTCTCCGGCAGTGTATCCTGCCCCTCCTATTATTCCTACTTGAATCATGTATCGCTCCTGCTTAGTATTTTTTATTAACTGAATTGTAAATTTTCAACGAAGTTCCTAAAATTTTGGTAAAGCCTTTAACATCTTCGCTGGTCCAGGCTTTATTCATCTCACCATACTCACCAAAGTCTGATTTCATCAAATCATAATCTGACTCAACACCAACCAACACATAGTGGTAAGGCTTCAGTGTTACAATTACTTTACCGGTAACCGTTTCCTGCGTGTTTTCCAGGAATTTTTCAATGTCGCGCATCACCGGATCCAGATAAAGCGATTCGTGCAGGAACATGCCATACCAGTTCGACAACTGCTCTTTCCAGTACATTTGCCATTTGGTAAGCGTGTGTTTTTCCAGCATTTGGTGCGCTTTAATGATCAGCATGGGAGCTGCCGCTTCAAAGCCAACACGCCCTTTAATACCAATAATGGTATCACCAATATGCATATCGCGGCCAATAGCGTATGGAGCAGCCAAAGCTTCCAAAGCGCGGATCGCATCTACCGTATTGAAGTATTTTTTACCATCAACACCTTTCAGCTCACCTTTTACAAAATCAAGTGAAATCTCTTTCTCTCCCTTCGCTTCCAATTGAGACGGATAAGCTTCTTCGGGTAAGGTTTTATCTGAAGTCAGTGTTTCTTTTCCTCCAATACTGGTTCCCCACAAGCCTTTATTAATCGAGTAAGCCATTTTAGACCAATCGGCCTCAACACCGTGTTTTTTCAGGTAGTCAATCTCTTCCTGACGGCTGAGTTGCAAGTCGCGTGTGGGTGTCAAAATTTCAATATCCGGAGCCAGAACTTCAAAAGTAAGGTCGAAACGTACCTGGTCGTTTCCGGCCCCAGTACTTCCGTGAGCAACATATTTTGCCCCAATTTTCTTGGCATATTCAATGATGGCAATCGCTTGAAAAACCCGTTCAGAACTAACCGAAATCGGATAAGTATTATTCCGGAGAACATTGCCATAAACCATGTATCGGATACACTTACTATAATAGGTATCGGTTACATCCAGCGTAACGTGTTTGGCCGAGCCTAACTCATACGCTTTCGTCTCAATATCTTCCAGCTCTTCGGCACCAAAACCGCCGGTATTAGCAAGAGCCGTATAAACTTCAAGATTTTTTTCAACCGATAAATACTTTGCGCAAAATGAAGTATCCAAACCTCCGCTGTATGCTAATACTACTTTCTCTTTCATTTGATTTGTTTTTTATAAAAAGTGATGACACCAATTCAGCATTTCTACTGAAAACTTACAACTTTACTAACCTTTTTTCCCTAAACTGTTATGCAGCTCACTAAGCTTAATCCATTTCCATAATTGGAAATATTTAAAGAAAATTAATCCTGAAATTATTGCCGAACAGTGCCATCACTTAAGTTCTGAATTATTTTTTTAAAACGATTATCTCCTGATTCTTTACCGCCTGAATGACTTTTAGGTTTCAATTTACCGATGATTTCCGTCAATGATATTTTTTTACTTTTTTCGACCTTCTTCACCTTCTTCTTTTCCCACTCCGGATCAAAAAGCATTCCGGTACACAAGCATTTAGAACGCCCGGTACGCGTTAGAATATCATAATTTACACAACTCTGGCATCCCTTCCAGAAATCCTCATCATCCGTAAGTTCTGAAAAAGTAACCGGGCGATAGCCCAACTCATGGTTAATTTTCATAACCGCCAGCCCCGTTGTCAATCCAAATATTTTAGCATTCGGGAACTTTTCTCGTGACAATTCAAAAGCTTTCCGCTTAATTTCACGTGCCAGTCCAATTCCCCGGTAATCGCGAACAACAATCAAACCCGAGTTGGCCACAAACCGATTGTGCCCCCACGATTCAATGTAACAGAAACCGGCAAAAGCGGTGCCCTCTAAAGCAATAATGGCTTTTCCCTCCACAATCTTTTGAGTAATATACTCATCTGATCGACGGGCAATACCAGTCCCTCTCTCCTTGGAAGCCAGATCAATACTGTCATTAATCTTGGCAACATAGTCCAAGTGCGCAACATTTGCTGCAATAACTTTAATATCCTTAATGTTTTTCATTTAATCTAAAATCCTATCCATCTATCCAATTTTGTCTTCTAATTTTGGCATTACCAAAATCAAACTATTAATTAAATCGCTGGGAGTTACTCCCTCTCGCATCACCAGTAAAATGGTGTCATCTCCAGCAATACTTCCTATAATCTCATACGGATCTGCATGGTCCAACACCGCAGCTAAGCTGCTTGCATAGCCCGGACGTGTTCTTAACACCGCCAGGTTTCCGGAAAACTGCAAATCACGAAATCCATCGGCCAAAAAATTCACCCGTGAATTCTCATACTGAGGATCAACATTCACCCCTTCCGGGAAAACATATACGTATCCTTTGTTCGGATGTGCCACTTTAGCCACCTTTAATATTTTTAAATCACGTGACAAGGTCGCCTGGGTCAACTCATAACCTTCTTCTTTCAGTTGCCCCAGCAGTTCCTCCTGGCTACTAATCTCCTTTGATGTAACTATTTTTTTAATAGCCAATTGTCTTTTCGTGCGATTCTTCATTTTCTGTATATATATGCAAATCCTATGCAAAATTATGCATTTTCTGTAAAAATCAAATTTTTATTCCAGAATTATTTCTATTTTTGTAGCCGAAACGCTCACCAAAAAACATTTTGTCACGATGAGTGTTTTTGGTAGCAATACAATATGACGGTGAAGAAAAAACATTATTCAAAAGAAAATAAGCACAATGCGTTTGCCCTACTTTCGGTAGTCAGACGCATTTTTTTTAATCTATAAGCGATTAGTACAATGACAAAGGCAAAGAAAGTCAGTTTGGTTTTAGAAGACGGGACCAGGTTTGAGGGAAAATCTTTCGGATATGAACAGTCCATTGCCGGCGAAGTGGTTTTTTATACTGCTATGACCGGATACCCGGAAAGTTTAACAGATCCTTCATATACCGGTCAGATTTTGGTTTCGACCTATCCAATGATTGGGAATTATGGTGTTCCAACAGATCTTTCGGATGAAGGCGTGCACGCTCACTACGAGTCACACAAAATGCACATCAGCGGATTGATTATTTCGGACTACTCTTCGGAATACAGCCACTGGAATGCAAGCAAAAGCCTCGGTGACTGGTTAAAAGAATCAAAAGTTCCCGGACTGTATGGGATTGACACACGTGCACTAACCAAAGTGTTACGCGTGAAAGGATCGATGTTAGGAAAAATCGAGTTTGAAGAAGAGCCAATTGATTTTTACGATCCAAACAAGGAAAACCTGGTAGCTGTTGCCAGTATAGAGAAAAAGGAAGTGTATGGTAATGGGGAACACAAAGTTGTTTTAATTGACTGTGGCGTAAAAAACAACATCATTCGCTGTTTACTCCAACGCAACACAACGGTCATTCGCGTTCCCTGGGATTACGATTTCTCGGAAGAAGAATTTGACGGGGTCTTCATTTCAAATGGCCCGGGCGACCCTGCCCGCTGCGACAAAACCGTTGAGACTATTAAAAAAGTAATGGCGACCGAAAAGCCCATCATGGGAATTTGCCTTGGGAACCAGCTGCTGGCCCGTGCTGCCGGTGCTGATACCTACAAACTGAAATTCGGACACCGAAGCCATAACCAACCGGTTTTACTTGCCGGAACTGACCGCTGTTTTATCACTTCGCAAAACCACGGCTATGTTATTGACCCCAACACTCTTCCGGAAGACTGGGAAAGCATGTTTGTCAATGTAAATGATAAAACCAACGAGGGCATCCGACACAAAACAAAACCATTCTTCTCTACTCAGTTCCACCCGGAAGCTTCCAGTGGTCCGGTTGATACAGAATATTTGTTTGATGAGTTCATTCAAAACATTGTTGAATTTAAGCAGAAAGCCTAATTTTTATAACACAGCTTCAAATGAGTAACCAAATAAATAAAAACATAAAAAAAGCAATCGTTCTGGGTTCAGGTGCACTGAAAATTGGTGAGGCCGGTGAGTTTGACTACTCCGGTTCACAAGCACTGAAAGCCTTGAAGGAAGAAGGCGTTGAAACCGTACTGATCAACCCGAATATTGCTACAATCCAGACTTCGCAGGAAATTGCCGACAAGATTTACTTCTTACCGGTTACAGCCTTCTTTGTCGAGCAAGTAATCAAGAAGGAAAATCCGGATGGTATCCTGCTGGCCTTTGGTGGTCAAACAGCCCTGAACTGCGGGGTAGAACTATTCGAAAGCGGTGTTCTTGAAAAATACAACATCGAGGTTGTTGGAACACCGGTTCAATCGATTATCGATACCGAAGACCGCCAGATTTTTGCCGGCAAACTAGCCGAAATTGATGTGTTTACTCCACGCAGTATTGCCTGTACTAACATGGCTGAAGCGCAGGATGCAGCAACAAAACTGGGCTACCCCATCATCATCCGCGCAGCTTACACCCTGGGTGGTTTAGGAAGCGGATTCTGCAAAAATGACCAGGAACTTAAAGACCTGGCCTCAAGTGCCTTTTCTTACTCGCCTCAAATTTTGGTTGAAGAATCGCTGAAAGGCTGGAAAGAGGTAGAATATGAAGTGGTACGTGACCAGTACGACAACTGTATTACGGTGTGTAACATGGAAAACTTCGATCCGCTGGGAATTCACACCGGAGAGAGTATTGTTGTTGCCCCTTCTCAAACACTATCTAACAGAGAATACCACAAACTACGTGCAATCTCCATCAAAATCATTCGCCACATTGGCGTTATTGGAGAGTGTAACGTTCAGTTTGCCCTGGACCCATACTCTGAAGATTACCGTGTAATTGAAGTGAACGCACGACTTTCACGCTCTTCAGCCTTGGCATCAAAAGCAACAGGTTATCCGCTGGCTTTTGTGGCTGCCAAACTTGGACTGGGTTATGGTTTGCACGAACTAAGCAACTCGGTAACCAAGGTTACTACAGCTTGTTTTGAGCCTGCTCTGGACTACGTCGTTTGTAAAATTCCTCGTTGGGATTTGAACAAGTTTAGTGGTGTTTCCAAAAACCTGGGCAGCTCGATGAAGTCTGTTGGTGAAATCATGTCTATCGGACGTAGCTTTGAAGAAGCCATTCAGAAGGGAATCCGCATGGTGGGCATCGGCATGCACGGTTTTGTGGGCAACAAAGAAGAAATTACCATTGAGCAAATTGATGAAGAGTTGATTCATCCAACGGATCGACGGATTTTTGCTATCGCCGCCGCTTTTGCTCAAGGATACACCATTGAAGACATTCACGAGAAAACAAAAATCGATCGCTGGTTTTTGCAGAAGCTTTATAAAATTCACAAGCTGAATGAAGAGCTCAAAGAAGTTAACAGCCTGCAGGATTTGAATAACGAGTTGTTGCTTCAGGTTAAACAAGCTGGTTTCTCCGACTTCCAGATCGCCCGTTTGGTGCTCGATGCCCCGAACAAAGAAATGACGGCGAAACTGATTGAAGTTCGGGAACACCGGAAAGCGCATAACATTTTGCCTGTTGTCAAGCAAATTGACACGCTGGCCGGAGAGTATCCTGCGCAAACCAACTACCTGTACATGACCTACAATGGTACCGAACACGACATTGAGTTTCCGAAGGATAACAACTCTGTGATCGTTCTGGGTTCAGGTGCATACCGTATTGGTAGTTCAGTGGAATTTGACTGGTGTTCGGTAAATGCCATCAACACCATTCGCAAGGAAGGTTACCGCTCCATCATGATCAACTACAACCCTGAAACGGTGAGTACTGATTATGACACTTGCGACCGCCTGTTCTTCGACGAATTGACTTTTGAGCGGGTGATGGATGTGATTGACCTGGAAAGCCCGAAAGGAGTAATTCTCTCAGTGGGTGGTCAGATCCCCAATAACCTGGCCATGAAACTGGCGGCTCAGGATGTCCCAATTCTGGGAACATCAGCACAAAAGATTGACAATGCGGAAGACCGCAAGAAATTCAGTTCGCTACTTGATGACCTGGGCATTGACCAGCCTCGATGGAACGAGCTGACCAGTATTGACGACATCTACAAGTTTGTAGATGAAGTGGGCTATCCGCTGCTTATCCGTCCTTCTTACGTTCTTTCGGGCGCTGCCATGAATGTGGTTTCAAACGAGGAGCAACTGGAACACTTCCTGCAGCTGGCTGCCGATGTTTCCAAAGAACACCCGGTAGTTGTGTCTGAATTTATTGAGCTGGCCAAGGAAATTGAGATTGACGCTGTGGCCGACAAAGGTGAAATGGTAGCTTACGCCATCTCAGAGCACGTGGAATTTGCGGGTGTTCACTCCGGTGATGCCACCATCGTTTTCCCACCACAAAAGCTTTATGTTGAAACCATTCGCCGGGTGAAGAAAATTTCACGCGAAATTGCCAAGGCGCTGAATATTTCAGGACCTTTCAACATGCAGTTTCTGGCTAAAGACAATGACATCAAAGTTATCGAATGTAACCTGCGTGCATCGCGTAGTTTCCCATTCGTGTCGAAAGTCATGAAGATCAACCTGATTGAGATTGCCACTCAGGTGATGCTTGGAGTTCCTTATCAAAAGCCGGACAAATCGCTGTTTGAGCTGGAATACGTTGGCGTAAAAGCTCCTCAGTTCTCTTTTGCCCGTCTGCTGAATGCCGACCCGGTTTTAGGTGTAGACATGTCATCAACCGGAGAAGTTGCCTGTATCGGTGAAAACTTCTACGAGGCCATTCTGAAATCAATGCTTTCGGTTGGTTACAAATTCCCTAAAAAGAATATCCTGATTTCTTCCGGACCTGCCCGCTCGAAGCTGGAAATGCTGAACAGCGCCCGTATGCTGGTTGAACATGGCTACAATGTTTTTGCCACCGAAGGAACACACCGCTTCCTGCGCGAAAACAAAGTAGAGTCAACCATGCTGCACTGGCCCGATGAGGAAGACCAACATCCGAACACGGTTGAATACCTTCGCGAAAAGAAAATTGACCTGGTTGTCAATATCCCTAAAAACTATACAAAACGTGAATTGAGTAATGGCTACAAAATCCGCCGGAACTCCATTGACTACAACGTGCCGCTGATCACCAACGCCCGTGTGGCCAGTGCTTTCATCTATGCCATTTGCAAGCATAAGCTGGAAGATATCACTATCAAACACTGGGGAGAATACAAATAGAAAATCGTAATTGATTACAATAAAAAGCCGGTTCAGTCAGATTGAACCGGCTTTTCTTATTTTATCAGGCTTGGACTTATGGAACTTCAACAGCCAGCAGGCTGGAGCTTACTCAATCCTTACATGTCGGCAGTTTCATAAAAAAGGAAGACCCTTTCCCCAATTCACTCTCCACCCAAATGCGCCCGCCATGCTTTTCAATAAACTCCTGACATACGGCCAAGCCAAGGCCAGTGCCAATTTCCTGCTCGGTCCCCAAAGTGGATTGATACTCCCCCGGTCGAAACAGCTTAGCGATTTTTTCGGGAGCAATTCCCACGCCATTGTCTCTGACCTCAATCACCACTTCTCCCAGCTCTCCGGGGCCATCTGATAAAATCTCAACCAAGCCATTTCGAGAGGTAAACTTGATGGCATTCGACAGCAGATTCCGGAGTACCGTTAGCATCATATCACCATCAGCATACACCTTCAAATCTGCAAGTACCCGGTTCTGTAGTTGAATTTTCTTGATGTTTGCGGTTCCACGGAGTGTGTCACAGACTTTATCCACCAGTTCGGACAAACAAAGTGCCATGGGTTTAAATGAGGCCATTTTCTTTTGCATCATGGCCCAACTCAGCATATTTTCGAGCAAGCTATTGGCCTGAGAAGCCGCCAGGTTAATTTCATTGGCGTAATCATTCAAGGTAGTCAGCTGATGGTGTTCAGCCTCATCTGCTATCATTTCACTGAATCCAAGAATTGCTCCAAACTGGTTTTTAAGATCATGTGCAATAATGGATAAGATTTTGTCTTTGGCGGCATTCAGCGCTTTCAGGTTACCTTCACTTTCCTTCAGTGCTTGCTCTGCTTTCTTTTTTTCGGTATTGTCTTTCACATAAGCCAGTAGCCGTCGTTCTCCATTCAGGGTAATAAATTTGGTATTGATTTCTGTCGGGAAAATGGTACCATCCTTTTTTATGTTTTCACGTTCCAGGTAAACATCTCCTGTTTCCATTTCATCGGGAATCACATCGGGCAAGAGCTTACTGAATTCAGGGGGAACCAAATCCCTCAAGGATAGCTTTAACATTTCCTCTTTGGTATACCCAAACATTTTATAGCCCTGCACATTGCATTCCAGTATATTTCCCCGTTCATCTTCAATGTAAATTCCATCCAGCGACTGATCAATTAAAGTTTGGTATTTCTTTTCACTATCGCGCAGTTTCCGGGTTTGCTTAATATTGGCAATCAGCAACAGGCTAACCAGTAAGCCAGCTATTCCGCCAAACAGAACAACCAGCAGCACTTCGTTCCAGCTCAAATGAGTTTCAGCTGTAGAATAATCATGAATCGTAAACAACAGGAGAAGCAGGACACTTCCCAGGCAAAACCCAATCAACATTTTTAACACCAACGACAATCCGCCTGACCTCATATTCATTTTATTCGGTTACGCCGCCAGCTAAAGAAGAAAAAACAAAGCCGACGATTTTTTTACCATCTAGCAATTTAGAAAAAAATAAAGAAAAACATATGGCTAAAAGCGAAAGAACCGCTTTGTAAAAGTCTGATCCAGAAAAAAACAAAAAAAATCCCGACAGCACGAGTGTTGTCGGGATTACTTTCATTTTAAACCAATGCTTAATCCAATTTATGAATAACCAGACCTGAACGCAATTTGGGTTCAAACCAAGTTGTTTTGGGAGGCATAATATTGCCACTGTCTGCAATATCAATCAGCTGCTGCATGGATACAGGATACAAGGCAAAGGCCACTTTCATTTCGCCGCTATCAACTCGTTTTTTAAGTTCACCCAATCCACGAATTCCGCCAACAAAATCAATCCGGTTGGAAGTTCTCAAATCCTTAATATCCAGAATAGGATCCAGCACCTGGTTCGACAAAATGGTTACATCCAACACCCCAATCGGGTCTGAATCATCATACGTTCCGCTTTTAGCCGTCAGCTTGTACCAGTTTTCATTCAGATACATACTCATTTCATGCAAGGCCGAAGGTCTGTAAATTTCAGTGCCCATTTTTTCAACCTCAAAACCTGTGCTCAATTGTTCCAGCAATTGCTCTTCGCTTAAGCCATTCAGGTCTTTCACTACCCGGTTGTAATCAATAATCTGCAATTGATTATCCGGAAAATGAACAGCCATAAAATAATTGTATGACTCCTCGCCGGTATGGGAAGGGTTTTGCGCTTTTTTCTCCAGACCAATGCGAGCTGCTGCAGCCGTACGGTGGTGCCCGTCGGCAACATAAGTGGCAGGAACCTGTGTAGCAAACAACTCTTCAATTTGCTGGTTAACGCCGCTTTCATTTATAACCCAAAACTGGTGTCCAAATCCATCTTCAGCCACAAAAGAGTAATCGGCCTCTTTGTTCTGAACAATCGACTCCACAATCGCGTCAATCTCAGGAACCGCCTTATACGAAAAGAAAACCGGCTCAATATTGGCATTCAGGTACCGGGTCAGAATCATTCGATCCTCTTCTTTATCCGGACGTGTAAGCTCATGTTTTTTAATGATGCCGTTGTGGTAATCATCACAGGCTGCTGCCCCCACAATTCCGTACTGGGTACGTCCATTCATGGTTTGTGCGTAGATGTAATACTTGTCATTTTCGTCCTGCTGAAGCCAGCCATTTTGCTGAAATTTCTCGAAATTTTCAACCGATTTGTTGTAGACCTCCTCAGAGTGGATGTCTGTTCCGGCCGGACAATCAATTTCAGCACGCGTAATGTGCAACAAGGAGTTTTCCTTCCCCTCAGCCATCCGTGCAGCTTCTTCTGAATTCATCACATCGTAAGGCAAGCATGCCAAATCCTGAACAATCTCACGAGGCGGGCGAAGGCCTCTAAAAGGTTTTATTATAGCCATCTTTAAAAATTTTCAAATTAATATCGTAGAACATCAATTGTCAGCGAATTTACAATGGATATTCCACTTACACATCGCTCAATCTCAAAAATTAAGCGACTTTAACTTATTGCTAAGCCAGACTATAGTCTTGTTGCAGCAAAACTGATAAGCCTGGCTCTTTTGGTCTTCGTTTAGTTTTTGTTCACCTGGAAGGTGTTATCTCCATTTTCCAGGTAAGCCACAATTTGTTCGGCAGCAGCTACTCCGGCATTCAGGTTGGCTTCAGCCGTTTGCGCTCCAATCTTTTTAGGACTAAAGAAATACCGTCCTTCAAACTCAGCTTTAAACTTGTCGGCACAGTCGGGTGTAATATCCGAAAGGTACTTCGCATCTTTCCGGCTGGCCATAAATGCGCAAAGGTCTTCTTCATTAACCACCTCTTTCCGGGCAGTGTTAATGATCAGTGCATTTTCCTTCAGGTGTTGCAACACCTCTTTACTCACTGATTTCAGATGCTCTCCGCGGGCTGGTACATGGATGGATACAATGTCAGAGGCAGCATACAGTTCTTCCAGAGAACTTGTTACTTCCAGCCCTTCAGACGAAGCCTGAGCTTTGCTGTAGCGCGTAAATACTTTGACATTCATTCCCAGTCCGCGGGCAATGCGATGCACATTGCGTGCCACATAGCCATAGCCATGCAAACCAAGTGTGCGACCACGAAGTTCGCCACCAGAAGTTCCATCAAAAAAGTTACGGATTCCGTAAATGGCCAGTCCAATAGCTAATTCGGCCACGGCATTGGAGTTTTGTCCGGGCGTATTCATCACACAAATGCCTTTTTCTTTGGCATAAGCCGTGTCTACATTGTCGTAGCCAGCACCGGCACGCACTACAATTTTCAACTCCGAAGCCGCATCCAGCACTTGCTGGTCTACTTTATCACTTCGAACAATCAACGCTTGCGCATCACTAACTGCGTCCAGCAGGGCTTGTTCGTCGGTATACTTTTCCAACAACTGAACCTGGTAACCTGCCTGTTGACAGACTTCACTGATCTGCGCAACCGCAGCCGGGGCAAACGGTTTTTCGGTTGCAATTAATACTTTCGTCATTTTATTCCATGTTTAGGGTTAAAATAAAATGTCATTGCAAGCCAAATCGAAGCAATCCCTTGATTGCTTTAGCCGTACCTCATGCTTTAAATGACTTTGAAAAAGTGGAAGGCAAACGACCGTTCACCTTCCTATTTTAAAAGAACTATTTTACATGCTTTTTCTCGAAGGCCTGCATGGCATCAATCAAGGCCTGAATGCTTTCTTTAGGCATGGCATTGTAGATTGAAGCCCGGAAACCACCAACTGAGCGGTGTCCTTTAATTCCAGACATTCCTTGTGCGGTGGCAAAGTCGAAGAATTCTTTTTCCAACGCTTCGTAGCCATCATTCATGATGAAGCAAACATTCATTAATGAACGGTCTTCTTTATTCAATACCGTTCCTTTAAATAAAGGATTGCGGTCAATTTCATCATAAAGAAGGGCAGCCTTTTCTTCGTTAATTTTTTCCATAGCTGCAATGCCGCCATTGTCTTTCAACCACTTCAGGGTTTGCAAGGCTGCGTAAATTGGTACTACCGGAGGCGTGTTAAACATGGAGCCCCCATCAATATGTGTTTGATAGTTCAGCATGGTTGGAATTGGGCGGTCTACTTTTCCAAGCAATTCATTTTTAACAATAACGAAAGCCACCCCTGCCGGAGCCAGGTTTTTCTGGGCACCACCGTAAATGATTCCATATTTTGAAACGTCAATCTGACGAGAGAAAATATCGGACGACATGTCGCAGATAACCGGAATATCCAAATCAAAATCCTTGCGAATTTGCGTTCCGTAAATGGTGTTGTTTGATGTGAAGTGGAAGTAATCAGCATCCGCCGGAATTTCAAAATCTTTCGGAATGTAGTTGTAAACCGTATCTTTTGAAGAAGCTACTTCAACCACCTCTCCAAAGAATTTTGCTTCTTTGATGGCTTTAGCCGACCAGGCTCCTGTATTCAGGTAAGCCGCCTTGCTTTTCATCAGGTTGTAAGGCACCATGCAAAACTGCATTGAAGCACCACCACCAAGAAACAAGACCGAATAGTCTTCAGGAATATTCAACAGTTCACGAAACAAAGCCTGCGCTTCATCCATTACGGCAATGAACTCTTTCCCACGATGCGATACTTCCATCACAGAAAGATTGGTTCCTGCAAAGTCTTTAATGGCTTCAGCTGTCTTCTCAATAGTAAATTGTGGTAAAATTGAAGGTCCGGCTGAAAAATTATGCTTCTTCATATTGGGTCTATTTTAAAAGGGTTTAAATTATATTTTGTTTTTAAAATTACGTATTCCTATCAAATTAACGGAAAATTGTCTGCCGGATATCTGAGAAAAATCAGTCCACCTGCTTCAAATACAGGTTATAAAACATTATTATTTAAGACACTGACTTCCCTGCTGATATCATTCAGCAGCTTGCGACTTGCCATTAATGCCCGGGCTTTTGGCGAGCAGCATGCTATCGGTGTAATATGGGATCAGGCTGGTAAAATCCAACTGATGGCAAAAACCGATGCAATCATCCAGTCCTTTGGAGGCCAGACGTCCCTTCTGCGCAGCTTTCTGGCTGTAAGCATCCAGGTTGTTTTTTGCTACCGACCATAAATCCATCGATGCAGTTACAGCATCACAAATGGTTTCGTACTTATCGGATGCCAGCAACAGCTCGGCTAAAGCGCCGGCACAAACGGTATCTTCCAGGCTAAAGCGGTCTTTCCACGATGCGCAAAAAATAAGAACCGGTGCATCCTGCTGAATCAAATAATCAGCCAATGCCGACAAGTTCAAAAATGAACCAATCACCACTTCGCGCGAATGACTGGCCATGTGGATGCAGCGGGTGCCATTTGTAGTGGAGTACACAATTTCTTTGCCTTTCACTTTTTCGGGGGTGAAATTGAATGGTGAGTTGCCAAAATCAGCAAAGTCCAGCACGTAGCCATCGCGCTCGGAAGCCACAATGTAGCCCTCCTCTTTCTTTTGGCGGGCTTCTTCAACCGTGGCAACTGGTATCAAACATTTAACACCATTGGCAAACGCCGTGCAGATCGATGAAGTGGCACGCAGCACATCAATCACCACCACGATGTTTTCGTCTTTGGCATGTTTATCGTAAATAGCCGGAGTCAAACAAACTTCCAGCGAGCGTTTTTTCGTATTCATCGTGTCCAATAAGGGTTCGGAGAGCAAAGATAAAGCTCTATTCAAAATAAATCAGAATTAAGCTCAACAATTCCGGCAAATTGTCTATTTGTTAAATTTTACCCCTTCCTGGTTTCAATTTTAAAGCCATACTACCCTTTCCCACTATTCCTGTAGCATAAATTGCTATGCAGAAGGCGTATTTGCTTTTGCAGAATGGTTCTGCAAAAGCAAATACGCCTTCTGCAAGCCCATATCACAATTCTGCAACTCCATTTTTAAATTCTGCATGACCAGAACAGCATTCTGCATCAAGTTTTTATACTTCTTCATAGGTTTTATTCCTGCAGGGCACGTTGGCTTCAGGACACAAAAAAACCCACTGGTGTAGTGGGTTTAAAGATTAGTAACAAGTAAGTCAATCCCCTTATTGAAGACTTACAAAAGGTACTTTAACTACCTTTGCTTTTAATAATTTCGTCCGTACTTTCACATAAATTTCTGTTCCGAAAGCAGAATATTCCTTGGCAACGTAGCCCATTCCAATGCCTTTATTTAGCATGGGCGACTGGGTACCGGAAGTAACTTGTCCGATAACCACGCCGTTCTGGTCAGTCAGTTCGTAGCCATGGCGCGGAATGCCACGATCAATCATTTCAAAGCCTCTTAACTTGCGTTCAACGCCTTCCGTTTTTTGAACCGACAGCAATTCCTTGTCAATAAAGTCATTGTCTTCATTGAACTTGGTAATCCATCCCAGACCAGCTTCGATTGGCGAAGTGGTGTCGTCAATATCGTTGCCATACAGGCAGAATCCCATTTCCAAACGCAGCGTATCGCGGGCACCCAAGCCAATCGGTTTAATGCCAAACTCTTCTCCGGCTTCAAAAATAGCCTTGTATATGGCCTCGGCATGTGCATTGTCAAAATACAGCTCAAAACCACCAGAACCTGTATAACCGGTTGCTGAAATGATGACATCGTCGATCCCCGCAAACTCGTCGGTTACAAAGGTGTAAAACGGGATATCGCTAAGGTTAACCCGGGTCAGCTTTTGCAGTACTTCCATGGCTTTGGGACCTTGAATGGCCAGCAGGCTGATTCGGTCTGAAGCATTTTCCAGTTCGGCTCCCTCTTGGTTTTGACTAACCACCCAATCCCAGTCTTTTTCAATATTGGAAGCGTTGACGACCAGCAGATACTTCTCCGGCTCGTAATAATAAACCAGTAAATCATCCACAATGCCCCCTTTTCCATTGGGAAAACAAGTGTACTGGGCCTGCCCCATCCGAAGTTTGGAGATATCGTTTGTGGTTAATTTCTGTACCAAGGCGGCAGCTTTAGGCCCTTTTACCCAAAACTCCCCCATATGAGAAACATCAAAAACGCCAACACCGTTTCTGACTGTTAAATGTTCATCTTTAATTCCGCTGAATTCCACCGGCATTTCATAGCCTGCAAATTCAACCATCTTCCCTCCTGCTTGCTTATGGAGTTGATTTAAAGCTGTTTTTTTCATTGATTTCTTAGTTTGAATTGGTAAAAATAGAGCTTATGCCACCGCTTTTTCATGAGGAATATCAGAAAAATACTGCTGTATAGCAACTATTATATGAAATTACTGTCAGATGTTGTATCTTTCTAGTTCCACCAATAAAGAATAACTATGAAAACCAAACGATTGACCAACTTAAGGTATCTGGAGAAAGCCACAGGAGGAGAGGCTAAAATTATGAAAGAATTCATCCAGTTGTATTTCGAGCAAATTCCCAAATTTCGGAGAGATTTTAGACGCTACCTCGACAACAAACAATGGAAAGAGCTGGGAAATTTGGCGCGAATGGCCAACTCATCGGTGCTGACCTTTGGCATGTTTGACTTGTCTCACAACCTACGAATTCTTCATGCGAAGACCTACAAACAAATTGGGCTCGATTCATACCCCAAGTATGTTGAAGAGTTTGAGTCTGTAACACAAGCGGCAGACCTGGAGTTAAGAGAGGCCCTGCGTAAGTTTTCCTAGACACGTTCAGCAATTTGATTCCTGCCTGACCAGCACAAGCCTGAACGTAACATCTGACGACCAAACGTCATTGATATGCCATTAATGATGTTTCACTGTTGATTTTACTCCGTAAAACCGTTAAGAACTATTTGTCCCAAAAACCACTCAACCATTGCTCCACTCATTCTGAAAACAAGACCACTCCCCCAGCCTTTTTCCTTTCTGATTTGATCAGCAAAACACAGCTTCCCTCAACATTTTGACCAAACACTACCTTACAAACAAACGCTCAATAAGCAGGAAACAGCAACTAAAACAGAACTACCCGTTTAACCTCTGGCATAATAGCCAAAATTTACCTATAATTGCATGTTTTAACTGATGTACAGAGCTATGCCTGAAAAAAGATACACCAATTTAGACTATCTAAAAGAGATTACAGGAGGTCAGGATGATATTTTGAAAGAATTTATCACCTTGTTTTTTGATCAACTTCCTGAATTTAAGATTGGCCTACACGAACATCTAAGCCATAAAAGATATAAAGAGCTTGGCGAGTTGGCACACAAAGCCAAATCATCCGTTATGACCTTTGGAATGGAAGATTTGGGATGGAAGCTGAAAGAGCTGCAACTAAAAACCCAGAAACTGGAAGATATTGAATCGTATCCCGACTACATCAGTGAGTTTGATCTGGTTATTGGCCAAGCCGAACTGGAACTTCAGGAAGTGATGGATCAACTAGCATAAAAAAGAGGCATTTTACAGAAAAATGCCTCTTCGTTTTTTTTACATGCCTTTGAACTTCAACTCATCTTCTTCCATCACAATCCGGATGGTCTGGTCAACCCGAACATCGCCTGCCAAAATTCGTTTTGACAGCTCATTCAGCACATACTTCTGCAGTAAGCGGTTCACCGGGCGAGCTCCGTATTGCGGATCATAACCGATGGTCGCCAACCAGGAAACAGCCTCATCTGAAATTTCAATTTTCAAATCCTGGTTACTCAAGCGTTTCACAATCCGGTCGAATTGAATTTTCACAATCTCTTTGACATCTTCGCGTGACAAAGGCGTGAACATGATTGTTTCATCAATCCGGTTCAGAAATTCAGGACGAATGGTTTTCCGAAGCAAGTTAAAGATGGCTTCGCGGGTCTGCTCGTAAATCTCGCCCTTGTTTTCCTCATTCATCCGCTCAAAACCTTCCTGAATAATCTGCGATCCCAAATTTGACGTCATGATGATGATGGTATTCTTAAAGTTCACTGTCCGTCCCTTGTTGTCGGTCAAACGCCCGTCGTCAAGCACTTGCAGTAAGACGTTAAACACGTCGGGATGGGCCTTCTCAATTTCGTCAAACAGCACTACGGAATAAGGCTTCCGGCGCACAGCTTCACTCAACTGACCACCTTCATCATACCCAACATAACCCGGAGGCGAACCAATAAGCCTTGTAACCGAGAATTTTTCCTGGTACTCAGACATATCAATCCGGGTAATCATATTCTCATTGTCAAACAGGTATTCTGCCAGTGCTTTGGCCAACTCGGTTTTTCCCACACCGGTAGTTCCCAGGAAAATAAACGAGCCAATCGGACGTTTTTCGTCCTGCAAGCCCGCGCGACTGCGGCGCACCGCATCGGCCACCGCATGAATGGCTTCCTGCTGCCCTACCACGCGTTTGTGCAATTCTTCTTCCAGGTGCAAGAGCTTTTCGCGTTCGCTTTGCAACATTTTAGCAACCGGAATCCCGGTCCAGCGGGCCACCACATCGGCAATATCTTCCGCATCCACTTCCTCTTTAATCAACGAATCACCCTGAATTTTCTGCAATTCTTCCTGTAAATGCACAATGGCTTCTTCGGCCTCTTTAATCTTCCCATACCTGATTTCGGCTACCTTGCCATAATCACCTGAACGCTCAGCCTGCTCTGCTTCGAACTTGAAATTCTCAATATTGGTTTTATTCTGCTGAATCTGGTCGATCAATGATTTCTCCATTTCCCACTGAGCCCGATAGCGCGATTGCTCTTCTTTCAAATTGGCAATTTCTTCATTCAGCAAAGCCAGTTTGCCTTCGTCTTTTTCACGCTTTATCGCCTCACGTTCAATTTCGAGTTGCTTAATCCGACGTTCAATTTCATCCAGTTCTTCCGGCACCGAGTCCATTTCCAAACGCAGCTTCGCCGCGGCTTCATCCATCAGGTCAATGGCCTTGTCAGGCAAAAAGCGATCTGATATATAGCGTTGAGACAATTCAACAGCCGCAATAATCGCATTGTCTTTGATGCGCACCTTATGATGTCCCTCATAACGCTCCTTCAAGCCTCGAAGAATAGAAATGGCACTCAGCGTGTCCGGCTCATTCACCATCACAATCTGAAAGCGGCGTTCCAGGGCTTTATCTTTTTCAAAGTATTTTTGATACTCGTTTAAAGTTGTTGCACCAATAGCACGCAGTTCGCCCCTGGCCAATGCCGGTTTCAAGATGTTTGCGGCATCCATGGCGCCATCGCTTTTTCCTGCACCCACCAGGGTGTGAATCTCATCAATAAACAAAATGATTTCCCCATCCGACTTCACAACTTCATTCACCACGGCTTTCAAGCGCTCTTCAAACTCGCCTTTGTACTTGGCTCCGGCAATCAAAGCACCCATATCCAGGGAAAACAATTGTTTCGATTTCAGGTTCTCCGGAACATCCCCCCGTACAATTCGATGGGCCAGCCCTTCAGCAATAGCCGTTTTCCCGGTACCGGGCTCCCCAATCAGTACGGGATTATTTTTGGTTCTCCGCGACAAAATCTGCAAGATCCGCCGGATTTCATCATCCCGTCCAATAACCGGATCCAGCTTGCCACTGCGCGCTTTCTCATTCAAGTTGACCGCAAAGCGATTCAATGAGTTAAACTGATCTTCAGCAGTCTGACTCTCAACCTTGGCTCCTTTGCGAAGTTCGGCAACGGCGGCATTCAGCTCCTTCCGTCCAACGCCACTATCCTTCATCAGCGATGAAACAGTATCGCCCGTCTCCAGCAAAGCCATCAGGATATGCTCAACAGAGACAAACTCATCGCCCATTTTCCGCGAAATATCAATTGATTTCTGAAGCGCCTTATTCGTATTGGCCGACAAGTATTGCTCGCCGCCACTTACTTTGGGGTACGATTCAATTATTTTATTAAGTGCTTGCTGAAAAATACCGGTATTTACCCCTAGTTTTTTCAGTAAAAATCCAGTCACATTTTCTGCTGCATGCAACAATCCTTTCATCACATGGCCGTTTTCAATGGCTTGTTGATGATTTGCCTGAGCAACCTCAAACGCATGCTGCAAGGCTTCCTGCGATTTGATCGTAAAATTATTAAAATTCATAGGTTCCTCCTTTTTTCTTAACTGCTAGACTACAAGCAAGAAGCTAACCAAAATTAAGAAATCCAGTCGAATGAGACATTTTGTCTTAACGAAATGATTTTACAGGAAAAAATTACTGGTGGGATGCTATCTACAAGCATTTTTGACAGATAAGCATAAAAAAAAGGATGGCTGGGACCATCCTTTTTCTAACTTAACCAAACCTATCTCTATGAAAAAAATTACTTGTCTCTTTATTAAAACTAACACTACAAATGTAGGCTGATTTATAGTTAAGAACCTTCAACCAACGTTAATAAATGTTAAGAGTTCTATTTCAGCTTCTACCCTAATTTTAGAATAGAAAGGAAGTGACATTTATTCTGTTTTTCATATATTTATAACCACCTAAGCTAATTGAAGTAAAAATACGGTACAAAGTGCTAAAAAAGGCTGTAGAACACGCTTTCTGATTGAAAAATAAGAATAGTATTCCCCATTTTTGTATGGTGAGCAAAAAGAATAAACACTAATTGAATAGATATTATTTTAACTAACCCACAAAAAACGTTTTATGACAAAGTATGTTTATACGTTTGGAAACGGTAAAGCCGAAGGTAAAGCCGGCATGAAGAACCTCCTTGGAGGAAAAGGAGCAAACCTGGCAGAGATGAATCTTATTGGAGTGCCTGTTCCTCCTGGCTTTACAATTACAACGGAAGTTTGTACCATTTATACGCAGCAGGGCCACGATGCAGCAGTTTCAACGATTAAAAAAGAAGTTGAAGAGGCTGTCGCTCTTATTGAAGAACTTACCCACACCAAATTCGGAGACAAAGACAATCCCTGTCTCGTTTCGGTTCGCTCCGGAGCCCGGGTTTCCATGCCCGGCATGATGGACACCGTATTGAACCTCGGACTAAATGATCTGGCCGTGCAAGGGATTGCTCAAAAATCAGGCAATGAGCGCTTTGCCTGGGACTCTTACCGTCGCTTTGTTCAAATGTACGGCGATGTTGTTTTAGGCATGAAACCGGAAAGCAAGGAAGACATCGATCCGTTCGAGGCCATCATGGAAGATCTGAAAGAAGAAAAAGGCATTGAACTGGATACCGACTTTACCACAGCCGACCTAAAATTACTGGTCATCCGTTTTAAAGAAGCCGTGCTTAAAGTTACCGGCAAAAGTTTTCCGGATGATCCATGGGAACAACTCTGGGGAGCAGTTTCTGCGGTATTTGACAGCTGGATGAACGAACGTGCCATTTACTACCGCAAGCTGAATAATATCCCTGCTGAATGGGGAACTGCGGTAAACGTTCAGGCCATGGTTTATGGAAACATGGGAGAAACATCAGCTACCGGCGTGGCCTTTACGCGCGATGCCGCTACCGGCGAAGACATTTTCAATGGTGAATACCTGATCAATGCACAAGGTGAAGATGTGGTTGCCGGAACACGTACACCTCAGCAAATTACCCTTGAAGGCAGTAAGCGCTGGGCCGAATTGGCTGAAGTAAGCGAAGAAGTGCGCCAAAAAGAGTTTCCATCGCTTGAAGAAACCATGCCTGCCCTGTACAAAGAACTGATGGACATTCAGGAAAAACTTGAAGACCATTATAAAGACATGCAGGATCTTGAATTCACGATTCAGGATGGTAAACTCTGGTTGCTGCAAACCCGAAACGGAAAACGTACCGGAGCGGCCATGGTAAAAATTGCGGTTGACATGCTGGAACAAGGCATGATTGATGAAAAAACAGCCCTGCTACGCATTGAACCGAACAAACTGGATGAGTTGCTTCACCCGGTATTTGACACCACAGCGCTTCAAAGTGCCCAAGTGCTGGCCAAAGGACTTCCGGCTTCACCCGGAGCTGCAACCGGCCAGATCGTTTTCTTTGCCGATGAAGCTTCGCAATACGAGAACTCCATTCTTGTGCGGATTGAAACATCGCCCGAAGATTTGGAAGGAATGAATATTGCCCGTGGTATTTTAACCGCACGCGGAGGCATGACCTCACACGCGGCTGTAGTGGCCCGTGGTATGGGGAAATGCTGTGTTTCCGGAGCCGGAGCTGTTAAAATCAACTACAAGTCCCGGATAATGAACATTAATGGACAAGAATTCAAGGAAGGTGACTGGATCTCGCTAAACGGAACAACAGGTCAGGTTTATGAAGGAAAAGTAAAAACCATGAACCCTGACCTTGGTGGTGATTTTGGAAAAGTGATGGATCTTTCGGATAAATTTGCCCGGATGACCGTTCGCACCAATGCCGACACCCCACATGATGCCCAGGTAGCCCGCAATTTCGGAGCTCAGGGAATTGGCCTTTGTCGGACCGAGCACATGTTCTTTGAAGGCGCTCGAATCAAAGCCATGCGCGAAATGATTCTGTCGTCGACAAAAGAAGGACGTGAAAAAGCACTGGCCAAACTTCTGCCCTACCAACGGGAAGATTTCGAAGGAATTTTTGAAGCCATGGAAGGTTATGGTGTTACGGTACGCCTGTTGGATCCGCCATTACACGAGTTTGTTCCTCACCAGCAAGCTACTCAAAAAGAGCTGGCCAAAGAAATGGGTATCTCCATTGAAGCTGTTAAGTCCAAAATTTCAGATCTGGAAGAATTTAACCCCATGCTGGGACACCGTGGCTGCCGCCTGGGAATCACTTATCCTGAGATTACAGCCATGCAGGCCCGTGCCATTATTGAGGCTGCCCTAAATCTAAAAGCAAAAGGTGTAGATGCCCGTCCGGAAATTATGGTGCCACTGGTTGGAACCGTTGCCGAATTGAAAAACCAGGCTGATATCATTCGCTCAACAGCCGAAAAGGTCTTTGAAGAAAAAGGTGATCGGATTGACTACCTCGTGGGTACAATGATTGAAATTCCACGTGCCGCCTTAACCGCTGATCATATTGCGGCCGAGGCTGACTTCTTCTCTTTCGGAACCAATGACCTGACCCAAATGACACTGGGATACTCCCGCGATGATGCTGGAAAATTCCTGCCCGTTTACCTTGAAAATGGTATCTTAAAGCAAGACCCCTTCCAGGTACTTGACCGGAATGGGGTTGGGCAGTTGGTGCAAATGGGAGTTGACAAAGGACGCTCAGCCAAACCTAACTTAAAAGTTGGTATCTGCGGCGAGCATGGAGGAGAACCAAGCTCTGTAGAATTCTGCGACAGCGTTAATCTTGACTATGTCAGCTGCTCACCCTACCGGGTGCCTATCGCACGTGTTGCGGCAGCTTTAGCCAACATTAAGCACCGCAACTAATTTATAAACTGATTTTATAACAAAAGCCGTTTCAGCAATACTGAAGCGGCTTTTTCAATCGGTCTGTTATGAAAACAAGAAAGCGGAAAGTCTTTCCGGTTCCTGTCCTGATTAATTTTCTATTTCTTCAATTGGGCGTTCATGGTAATTTTGATAGCTGCAAGCGCCTGCGAAACCGGGCAGTTTTCTTTGGCCTTGGTTGCCAACTCCTGAAAAGTATCTTCAGCAATACCTTCCACTTCAGCCACAACATCCAGGTGGCTTTCAGTAATTTTAAAACCGCCGTCGACCATATCCAGTTTTATACTGGCAACAGTTTTCACCTCCACAGGCTTGTAGCCTTCTCCTGCCAGAATATTTGAAAAGGCCATGGAGAAGCAACCGGCATGAGCTGAACCAATCAGCATTTCAGGATTGGCACCCACACCATCCTCAAACCTGGATTTAAAACTAAATGGAAATTCCGTGTCGCTGTTTTCAAACTGCATACGTCCGTTTCCTTCTTTCAAATTTCCCTGCCAATAGGCATGTGCTTTATTAATCTTCATAGTTTTATATTTTTAAAGTAACTTGAAATTGCTAGTCCACTCTACATCAAAGCTGGTGCCGAATCGTTTAACTCGAAAACTCAAAACCAAACAAAACCCATCTAAAACACTAATCAACAATACAATAAATCAAATCTAGCCACTAATCAGCTCCTTCAGAAATTACTTCAGACCATGTATGGAAAGCTCCACCTTTTGAGGTAAAAAATCCACACTCCAAGGCTGTATTTCTTCCCTACCCAGAGTTCGGTTCCCACACATCATGGGCCCCATCTGGTTTATCGCTGATTTTATGCGTATTTTGCAAGGTCTTTGCAGAATTGATTCGTGAACTAAAAATTGTTACTTATGCTTTCGTTTCCATCAACCACCGGACTTTATACCGACCATTACGAACTGACCATGGCACAAGGCTACTTTTTAAGCCAACGCCATGAAAAGCAAGCCAGTTT
Source organism: uncultured Sunxiuqinia sp. (assembly GCF_947495665.1). GTDB lineage: Bacteria > Bacteroidota > Bacteroidia > Bacteroidales > Prolixibacteraceae > Sunxiuqinia > Sunxiuqinia rutila. The sequence goes on along the minus strand of NZ_CANLZV010000003.1, from coordinate 78,165 downwards.
CGACTATTTTTTCAGAAAAGCACCTTTTGGAGGAAGTTTCGTTGTTTTCTCCGGCTTATCGTCAGTCTTGGAAATGATCCAAAAATTTCGCTTTTCACCAACGGAGTTAACTTATTTAAAAAGCCTTGGATTTGATGAAAGCTTTATTGACTACCTCAGTCAGTTTTCCTTCCAGGGAAACATCTATTCTGTCAAAGAGGGTGAATTAATCTTCCCCAATGAACCCGCATTACGGGTAGAAGGAACCATCATTGAAACCCAGCTGGTTGAAACTTTACTTTTAAATATCTTGAATTTCGAATCGCTGATTGCGACCAAAGCCTGCCGCATGCGCCTGGCTGCCGGCGACCGTGTGCTGTTGGAATTTGGCTTACGACGCGCACAGGGCCTGGGAGGAATCCATGCCAGCAAAGCAGCCATCAGCGGTGGGTTTGATAAAACATCCAACGTTTACAGCGCTTATCATTTCAAAATCGACAGCAGCGGAACCATGGCGCATTCCTGGATTCAAAGTTTTGATGATGAACTGGAAGCCTTCCGCACTTATGCACGTTTTTTTCCGGAAGAATGCGTCTTGTTGGTTGACACCTACAACACCTTAAAAAGCGGCATTCCCAATGCGATTACCATCGCACGTGAACTCAGCGCACAAGGACACCAGCTAGCCGGCATACGGCTTGACAGCGGCGATCTGACCTACCTCAGCAAAAAAGCACGCCAAATGCTGGATGAAGCCGGCCTGCACATGGTTAAAATTGTTGCTTCAAACCAATTGGATGAAAATATCATTCAAAGTTTACTGGCACAAGGGGCGCCCATTGATGTTTTTGGAGTAGGAACTTCGCTGGCTACCGGAAAATCGGATGCGGCACTGGATGGCGTTTACAAACTTGCATTCTACGACGAAAAACCTTCCATTAAAGTATCTGAAAACCTGGCTAAGATGACACTTCCCGGCGTGAAAAACATTCATCGGTTCATTGATCAGGATAATCTTTTCTGCGCCGATGGAATTTCCCTTGCCCATGAACAAGCATACGATCAGATTTATCATCCCACCGAAGCTGGGAAGCACAAAGACATTTCGGGCTGCCAAAGCGAAGAGTTAATCCAGCAAGTAATGAATCAGGGAACAATCACCCTTCAACTACAAACACCAGCAGCAAATGCGGCTTATACCAAGTCACGTCTTCTGCAGCTCCCTGAAGAGCACAAACGCTTCTTAAACCCGCATGTTTATAAGGTCGGAATCAGTCAGAAGTTACAGGATGCCCGCAACGAGATGGCCAAACAATATTTAAAAAAGGATTCATTCAATTCATAAACACCTTAACGACTATGAAAGCACTTTTGATTGTTGATTTGCAAAATGATTTCTTACCCGGAGGTGCGCTTCCCGCAGCCAAAGGGCGAACCATCATCCCTGTGGTCAACGCCCTCCTTGATCAGTTTGATTTGGTAATTGCTTCCAAAGACTGGCATCCGCAAGACTCCATTCACTTTCAAAAATGGCCGGTTCATTGCCTGGCCGATTCCGCTGGAGCAGCCTTCCCTGAAGAGCTTCATCACCAAAAAATTGAAACGGTACTTTTAAAAGGCACCCGCAACAGCGATGACGGCTATTCCGCTTTTGAAGCCACCAACCTTGAACTCACCAACTACCTCAATGAAAAGCAGGTAGACCAGCTCTATATTTGTGGACTAACAACGGAGTACTGTGTTAAAAATACCGTTTTCGATTCCTTGAAAGCAGGCTTCCAAACCTTTGTGGTAAAAGAAGCTGTTGCCGCGGTAAATGCCCAGCCAGGCGATGAAGAAAAAGCCTGGCAGGAAATGCAGAAGGCCGGAGCTATCATTGTTCATCACTCCTGATTCGAATTAACAAAAAAAGCCATCCGTCACAAAAGACGAATGGCTTCAAAATTGATTGAGTTTATTGCGCTTAAAAATGAGCCGAAAGTTGAATATTGATGGATGGCGCCAGGCGATATCCGTGATTATACGATTCAAAATATAAATTGCCCGAGCGGTAATACACAGAAGGTCCTACACGAACCTGTTCACATTGAACGGGCAAATGGGCAAAAACAACCTGCCCCGGAATTTCAACCCGCACATAACCTACTCCACGGTAGTGCCTGTAATAATGTCCTCCAAAGAAATAATAATTACCGTGCTGATGGTGATGAATCCGAACGGGGTCAGCATAAAACCGGCGGTAAACCTGCCCATAGCTCGGATGATGATAAGCATACTTTTTACTGTAGCTGTTTTGCTTAGCCCAGTGCTTTGAGTGATGGGCCTTCTTCTGCGATGCTTTCCAGTTGGGGTGCTTGTAGGCATGTTTCGAATGTCTCAATTTACTTTTCTTCGCATAACTACTACAAGCCCGTTTATCCTTAAAATGCTTGTTCTTCTTTAGCTGACGAACTTCCTTGCGTGTATGATTTATCTCGTTACCTGTTTCTCGGCGTTGCGCCTCTGCATTAACTCCTGTCATCACTGCTGCCAGTGTAATCATCAAAGCAATCAGTTGTTTATTTCGTGTTTTCATGGCTTCCAGTTTTTAAGTTTAACATCATTGTGCTGGTGCCTGTATTTACCGGTAATCAGTTGCCCCAAAGAAGCAAACGGCGTGCCAAAGCTACATCGCACTAAAAAACAGCCGCGTACAGCCCCTTCTCAATTCGATGTTTTTTACGCTTCTACTTTTTTTCTGCCCGGAGAATATTAATTTTGCACAAAATTTTATACCAATGGGAAGAATTCTGGCAATTGATTATGGGAAAAAACGGGTTGGGCTTGCAGTTACTGACCCGCTGCAAATTATTGCCACAAAACTAACTACGGTTCGGACTCATCTGATTTTTGATTTCTTGAAAGATTATTTTCAGCAGGAAAACGTTGAAAAAGTGATTATCGGCTATCCGCTTCAGATGAACAATGAACCCTCTGAAGCCGTTCAGTATATCAATCCGTTTTTAAAGCGTTTTCAGAAGCTTTATCCGGATATGCCCATTGAGCAAGTTGACGAACGTTTCACCTCCAAAATGGCTTTTCAGACCATGATTGATGCAGGGGTGAAAAAGAAAGACAGACAAGACAAAGGAACGATTGATGCCGTAAGTGCAACAATTATCCTTCAATCATATATGGAACAACAAAAATACAGATCATGATTTATCCGGTAACCGTATACGGCGATCCACTTTTACGTAAAGTAGCCGAACCAATTGACACCAACTCTGAAGAATTAAAAGAGCTGGTTGACAATATGTATGCAACCATGTACCACTCTGATGGCGTTGGCCTGGCCGCTCCGCAAATTGGCAAATCGCTGCGCATCTTTGTCGTTGATGCCAGCTCAGCTGCTGACGAAGACGAACCCGAACTGGAAGGCTTCAAAAAAGCCTTTATCAATCCCGAAATTCTGGAACGCACCGGCGACGAATGGGTGATGAATGAAGGCTGTCTGAGTTTGCCCGAAATCCGTGAAGATATTAGTCGTCCGGAACGAGTAAAAATCAAATACCTGGATGAAAACCTGGAAGAACACATCGAAGAATATGGTGGTTTCGCCGCTCGTGTCATTCAGCATGAATATGATCACCTGGATGGTATTTTACTGATCGATTACCTTTCTCCGTTGAAAAAACGCATGTTGAAAGGAAAGTTGACAGCTATTTCAAAAGGAAAAGTAAAGACTTCTTACCGCATTGTTTTGCCGGGCAAGAAGTAAGCTCATAGGCTGAAAGAGGGGGTTTTCCCCTTCTTTTGGCACCCTTCATGAAATAAATTCATATTTTACAAACCGAAAAAGACAGCCTGCCGTAAAAGTCTGAAAACAAAAGGCTGTGACTTTTTTCACCAATAACCCATTCACCCGAATCTTGAGTTTTTGGCTAATCGGCTTACTGATTGGCAACTATTTCCCACCCTTCAAGCTGGGTTTATGGGCACTGCTTTTTGTCTCCGCACTCTTCTGCCTGCTCAAGCTAAAAACAAAAACCTATCCTTTCGATCTCTACCTCTCCTCATTGCTGGCCATCAGCCTTGTAACCTTTTCCTCTTATACAGTTCCACCTCCCAAAATTACTGCTCCAGACCAACACCAGCACATCCTTGCAACACTTCTTGAATTCCCGACAGAGAAACCCAACTCCTACCAGGCAAAGCTAAAGATCCACCGGGCCGACTCAGCCGCCTACCACAACGAAACCATTTTGGCTTATTTCGAAAAAACAGATTCGGTGAATCAACTCCAGCCCGGCGACCAGCTGGTTGCAAAATGCCGGTTACAAGCCATCCGAAACCAGGGCACTCCTTACGGATTTGACTATCAAAAGTTTATGGCCAACCGCCAGATATATTACAGTACGTACATTTCAGCTAGAAATTATATCCGGATTCAAAAAGGCAACAGCAAGTCGCTGCTATTGCAGGCTGAACACTTACGATCGACCATGATTAACTTACTTAGGAGCTACATCAAAAACAAAGAGTCGCTGCAAGTTATTTCAGCCTTGACCCTGGGGTATCGCAAGGAGTTGTCTCCGGAAACCCGCTCCTACTTTGCATCTACCGGAGCCATGCACGTATTGGCAGTTTCAGGCTTGCATGTCGGCATGATTTACCTTTTCCTCTCCAGCCTTCTGGGCTTTTTAAAACGGTCACGCTTCGGAAGACTGTTCTATGTGCTGGCCATCGGACTCTTGCTGTGGTTTTATGCCTTGCTTACCGGTTTTTCGCCATCGGTACAACGGGCAACCGTCATGTTCAGCTTTATTTTGATTGGAAGCAGCCTGCAACGCCCGGCAGCCATTTACAATTCCATTGCAGCATCTGCCTTTATTTTACTACTGTTCAACCCCAATTTATTGTTTGAAGTTGGCTTTCAACTGTCGTATGCAGCAGTTACCAGCATTGTATTTTTCTTTCCTCGCCTCGAGTCGTTGGCTAAGCCCCGCCACAAGCTAACCAAAAAACTGTGGCAGCTATTTTGTGTTTCGCTGGCTGCCCAACTCGGAACATTCGCTTTATCCATCTATTACTTCAATCAGTTTCCGGTGTATTTCTGGCTCAGCAACTTTCTGGTAATTCCGGCCGCTTATCTCATTTTAGGCGGAACCTTTCTGTTCTTTATTTTTTCGCCAATCAGCTATCTTGCCGAAATTCTCGCAAGCCTCGTTTCTACAATTACTTTTGCCACCACGTTTCTGCTTCGTCAAATTGAGCAACTCCCTTTTTCATTGATTGAAAATATCAGCTTGTCCAGCCCACAACTGCTGCTCCTGCTTACTATGGGAGGTTGCCTTCTCTTTTTCATTAAACTCAAGCGAAAAGCTTTTTTCTTCACGTCCGTGATTCTTTTAGGCGGTTTCTTTCTGGCTGGCTTCTTTCAAAAACTACAAACCTTCAATCAGCAAAAGTTTATTGTCTATGCTGACAATAATGACATCCACCTCATAAATGGAAGAACAAACTACTTGATTCAAACTTCCAATGAGACGCCAAACCAACAGAATCTTCAGCCCGTAATCAATGCTCTGAATCTGGAGCCACCCATCCTTATTCACCTCGACTCCTGCAAGCAATACCAAAGCGACGATTTAATTATTGACGAGGCATTAATTGTTTTCATAGATCAAACTTTCCACTACCATAAACGTAATGTTAACCAATCGAACAAGATGTTTAAGCAACGGACAAAACAAGGGATGCTACCAAACAACACATCCCCGATTTGGGACACAAAAATTGATTCAGTACTGGTAAAAGAAGAGACTTTGAACTTGGCTAATCTGAAGGTCCGACAAGCTTTAGTGGCTGACCTTAAACCGAGCAACCGATAACATAATGTTAACGTTAGGCTCATCGGGCCGAAAAACAAGTTCAAATACATGGAAATTGTTGTTTTTATACCTTTCTTTACCGGGCTGAATTTTAGAATAAAGAGTAACGAGATATGAAGGTTGTTATTGTAGGTGCCGGCGAAGTTGGAACACACCTTGCCAAGATGCTGAGCAAGGAGAACCATGACATTGTATTGATGGATGAAGATGCGGATAAACTTTATCACATTTCCAGTCAAGTTGATCTGCTGACCGTCACAGGCTACGCCAATTCGTTTCGTGATTTAAAAGAAACGGGACTGGCTAAAGCCGATCTGTTTATTGCGGTAACGCCTTATGAAGAGCGTAACATTTTCGCCTGTGTTCAAGCCAAGGATATGGGCGTTCAGCGCACCATCGCCCGAATCAATCAAGGAGAATACCTGACCGAAAAGTACAAGGAAAAGCTACGGACACTGGGGGTTGATGAGCTTATTTATCCGGAAAGTTTGGCCGCCAAAGAAATTGCCTCTTCAATTAAACAGGTGGGAACCCGCCAAATGATTGAATTTTCGCAGGGGAAACTCACCCTGATGGGAATTAAAATCCGCGAGAATGCCCCCATTCTAAATAAGTCACTTGAGGAGTTAACATCTATCAACTCTGATATTCGGGCAGTGGCCATCAACCGTGAAAGTGAAACGATTATTCCTAACGGGAAAGACTGTATTCACAACGGAGACATTGTCTTTTTCATTACTACACGTGCCAACCAAAACCGGGTTTTTGAATTGGCCGGGAAAGAGATTTTTGCTGTTCGCAACGTCATGATCCTGGGGGGTAGCCGAATCGCTCAAAAAACGGTTGAACGCCTGGGCGACAGCTACAACATAAAAGTAATTGAGAGTGACAAAATCCGGAGTCAGCAAGTAGCCGACCGTTTTGAAAACATACTGGTTATTCAAGGTGATGGCCGAAACCTGGAATTATTGAAAGAAGAGCGGATTGAGCGAATGGATGCCTTCATTGCTGTTACAGGCAACTCGGAAACCAACATTCTATCGTGCCACCTGGCCAAAAGCCTTGGCGTAAAAAGAACGGTTGCCGAAGTAGAAAACATTGACTTTATGGGCATTGCTGAGAATATGGACATTGGTAGCCTGGTCAATAAAAAATTAATTGCAGCCAGTTACATTTACAAATATACACTAGGCGCTAAAGTGGCACAGGCTAAATGTCTGACAGCCTCCGACGCCGAAGTTTTTGAGTTCATTGCCAAGGAAGGCTCCCGAATTACCGAGCACCCCATTAAAGATCTGGAATTCCCCAGTGATGCCATCATCGGAGGCTACATCAGAGGAGTAAAAGGCTTCGTAGCCAAAGGAGATACGCACATTCAGGAAAACGATAAGGTAGTTGTTTTCGCCTTACCATCAGCCATTCAAAAACTGGATAAATATTTCAAGTAATTCGACCAAGCTATGCTCAATTTCAAGATAGTTTTTCGTGTTTTGGGTTTTTTATTGGTGGTTGAAGGGGTCTCGATGCTAATTGCAATGAGCATCTCTGCCATCTACCAGGATGCCGGACTATTTGCCTTATTAAAATCAGCACTCATCAGTATTGCAGTAGGCTCTTTGGCTTTGCTGTCAACACGGAAAGCCGAAAAGAAAATTGGGAAACACGAAGGATTCGTGATCGTTAGTTTGGTGTGGGTGGTCTTTTCCTTTTTCGGCAGTTTGCCTTACCTGTTTAGCCATTCAATTCCTGACTTGACCAATGCCTTTTTCGAAACCATGTCCGGTTTTACCACTACCGGATCATCCATTTTAAATGACATTGAATCGCTTCCCAATGGAATCCTATTTTGGCGAAGCATGACCCAATGGCTTGGTGGAATGGGAATTATCGTATTATCTTTAGCCATCTTACCCATTTTCGGAATTGGAGGAATGCAGCTGTTTGCTGCTGAGGTTCCGGGACCAACGCCCGACAAAATCAGCCCCCGAATTCGACAAACAGCCAAGAGTTTATGGATTATTTACCTGGGATTTACCATTCTGGAAACCCTGCTTTTATGGGCTGGCGGAATGACCTTATTCGATGCCATTAACCATTCATTCACTACAATGGCTACCGGTGGTTATTCTACCAAACAAGCATCCGTAGCCTATTGGTCGTCACCATTTATTCAGTATGTTATCATCTTTTTCATGTTCTTGGCCGGAACCAATTTCACCCTCTCCTATCTGGCCATTCATGGAAAGTTTGAAAAAGTTTATAAAAACGAAGAATTTAAATATTACATTCTTTTTATTGTAGGCTTTACGGCCATCATCTTTAGCGGACTGCTCATTTCTACCCAACTGGATTTTGAACTGGCGTTTAGAGATGCTCTGTTTCAGGTGGTATCCATCATAACCACAACAGGCTTTGCCACGGCTGATTACCTGACCTGGACCCCATTCCTGACCATTATTATCTTTGCGCTTTTCTTTTTCGGAGGAAGTGCCGGATCAACAGGCGGAGGGATCAAAATTATGCGGGTTGTTTTGCTCATGAAAAACAGCTATTACGAACTTCGCCGCTTGCTGCATCCCAATGCGGTTATCCCGGTTCGCTTTAACCGGCGCGCAGTTTCCGATCAGATCATCACCAACGTGCTGGCTTTTTTCATGTTCTACTTCATTATTTTCTTTCTCAGCACCATTCTTTACACCTTGGTTGAACCGGATCTGCAATCAGCCATGGGAGCGGTTGCCACTTCGCTGGGAAATATTGGACCAGGACTTGGAAATGTTGGGCCGGCGGAGAATTTCCACCATGTGCACCCGGCCGGAAAATGGTTTTTATCGTTTCTGATGTTGCTTGGACGCTTGGAGCTATTTACGGTTTTGGTACTTTTCTCACCAGCTTTCTGGAAAAAATAGGACGCGTTGCTATTCCTGCACCACGCCTTTACCCTGACGAACAATGGTTGGAACGTCCATGGTGCAATCAATAACGGTTGAAGCAACATTGTCTCCATAACCACCATCAATAACCAAGTCAGCAAAGTCTTCAAATTTTTCGTGTATCAACTCCGGATCAGTGGTGTATTCGATCACTTCATCCTCATCGTAAACTGAAGTCGAAAGAATCGGATTGCCCAACTGGTGCACAATTTCCCGAATGATATTATTGTCAGGAACACGAATTCCTACCGTCTTCTTTTTCCCTTTAAAGTACTTGGGAACATTGGAATTAGCCTCCAGAATAAAGGTAAAAGGACCGGGCAAATTTCGTTTCAGCAGCTTAAAAATTGTATTCGAAATCGGTTTGGCGTAGTCAGACAAATGGCTCAAATCACTACAAATGAAGGACATGTTCGACTTTTCGATTTGAACTTTCTTGTAGTGCGCAATTTTCTCCACCGCTTTCACATTGGTTATATCACAACCAATCCCATAAACCGTATCGGTGGGATAAATAATGATTCCTCCATTTCGCAAGACTTCCAGCACTTTCTCAATCTCGCGCTGATTCGGATTCTCTTCGTATAATTTTATCAGCATAATAATCAGTTAAAAGCCTTTCAAAATTAGCATAAAAATGTGGAAGCCAAGAAGAAAATGCCGAAATTCGCGCGCAGCAAATCGATCACAGCATCCGAACGGACTCTTTTCACAAGCAATTCAGAAGTTGATTGATTCCAATAAATGTATAATTGAAACACGCATACCATGAAACGATTCCTAAAACTGACCGAGGACGGATCGCACACCCTTTACTTGCCTGAAATGGATGAACATTTTCACTCCATACACGGGGCCATACAAGAATCCATGCATGTGTTTATCGCCAACGGGCTTAACCGCTGCACCAAAACCGAAATCAACATTCTGGAGATTGGTTTTGGCACGGGACTCAATACCCTGCTAAGCTTGTTGAATCGGCAGGAAAAAACCATTCATTATTATTCACTTGAAAAGTATCCGCTGACGGAAGCCGAATACAGCCAGCTGAACTATGCCCAAAATTACGATACAGAAACCCAGTCGCTTTTTTTGAACTTACACCATAGTGAATGGGGAAAACCGGTCCAAATTGCTCCAGGCTTTGAGCTGACCAAGCTGCAAGCCGACCTTTGTTCGGTTGATCTTGCACAATTCCCCTTTTTCGACCTGGTGTATTTTGATGCCTTTGCCCCGGACAAGCAACCCGAGCTGTGGACCGATGCCATTTTCAGTAAAATAAGTGCCCAATGCCAGCCCGGAGCAATCCTGACAACCTACTGTGCCAAAGGAGTTATTCGACGTTCGTTGCAGCAAAATGGTTTTCTCATGCACCGGCTTCCGGGCCCTCCTGGAAAACGACAAATGTTAATGGGCGAGAAAGCCTGATCTGGATCAGGGATATCACAAAAATTCCCTTATATTCGTAGCTCTTAAAAAAATTTAGAATTTTATGTCAGAACACAAATTTAAAGGAGAACTGGAAGAATTTAGTTATGCATTGGGATTGAGCATTTCAAGCAATCTCATTCAATCTGGAGTTAAAACAATTGAACCCGGCAATTTCATGCTGGCCCTCGAAGATATTTACACGGGAAAAGAACCGAAGTTAAGCCCCGATCAAGCCAATAAAATCTTGCAGGAGTTCATGGAAAAACAACAAAATGGACAAGGCAAGGAAAACCTGGAGCAAGGGCTTCAGTTTTTAGCTGAAAACCGCGCAAAAGAAGGCGTTCATGAAACAGCCAGCGGACTTCAATACACCATTTTGGAAGAAGGTGACGGCGAAAAACCAGGTCCTGCAGATCAGGTAAAATGTCACTACCATGGTACGTTGATTGACGGAACCGTTTTCGATAGTTCTGTTCAGCGCGGCGAGCCTGCTACATTCCCGGTAAACGGGGTTATTCAAGGATGGGTTGAAGCCCTTCAAATGATGACAACCGGATCAAAATGGCGCTTGTTTGTTCCTTCTGAACTGGCTTACGGTGATCGTGGTGCTGGTGGTGCTATTGGCCCAAACTGCACCCTTATTTTCGAAGTTGAATTACTGGAAATCGTCTAATTATATTTACAACAATCAAACATGAGATTTAAATCAATTCTTTTTTTATTGGCTGCAGTAGTGGTACTGGCAGCATGTCAACCACAAGGTTCTCGTAACGAAAACCTGGCCACAAGTGCAGATTCAGCTAGTTATGCCATTGGTGTTTTAGTTGGAGATCAAAACAAACAACAGCTGGAATCAACAGGTTCTGCTGACTTCAACACCGAAATTTTAGTTACTGCTTTTGAAAAGCAACTGAAAGGTGAAGAAACTAAAATGACCATTGAAGAAGCTCGTACCTTCATCCAGTCTTATTTTCAAAAGATGGCTGAAGCAGAAGGTGTTGCTAACGAAAAAGAAGGAGCTGAGTTTTTAGCCGCCAACAAAGAAAAAGAAGGTGTTACTGTAACCGAAAGTGGTCTTCAGTATGAAGTTATTGAAGCAGGCAATGGGCCAAAACCAACAGCCGAGCAGCAAGTAAAAGTTCACTATACCGGAACTCTGATTGACGGAACCGTATTTGACAGCTCAGTAGAGCGCGGTGAGCCTGCTACTTTTGGAGTTGGACAAGTTATTCCGGGATGGACAGAAGCTTTACAGCTAATGCCTGTCGGATCAAAATGGAAAGTTTATATTCCGGGCAACTTGGCTTATGGCCCTCGTGGTGCCGGTGCTGACATTGGTCCAAATGCAACCCTTATTTTCGAAGTAGAGCTGCTTGAGATTGTGAAGTAAACAGTTCTTGAAAACTTTTTAATAAACCCCTGGAATTTTTTTCTCAGGGGTCTTTTTTTATCCCTATTTTTGGCAACAGAAAAATATTGAAGTAATGAGTTTAGAAGTAAAAGGAAAAATCAACCAAATCTTAGACGTAAGTTCCGGAGTGAGTAAAGCCGGGAAAGATTGGAAAAAACAAGAGTTTGTGATTGAAGTAGTCGATGGTCAGTTTCCAAAGCAAATCTGTTTTACACTGTTCAATGACAAAATATCACTGCTGGAAGGATTGAATACCGGCGAAGATGTGAATGTTTCTTTCTCGGTTGAATCGCGTGAGTTTAATGGTCGCTGGTACCACAACATCAACGCCTGGCGTATTGACCGTCTGGCAGCCAACGGAGCTCCGGATATGTTACCTCCTGAATTTACTCCGGATGATATTCCACCAGAATCAAATAATCAAGACGATTTACCATTCTAAAAAGATACAGCTAAAGCGGAGTTCTACCAACTCCGCTTTTTTTGGCTTCAAGCTAAAACCAAAAGCAGACCAAACTGATTACCTTTGCTACTGTTACTAGCTTTTACAAGAATCAATTTTAGACTCAGATTATGACCCTGCAGATTTTGTTATTGTTAGTTGGCTTAGTGTTGCTTATAAAAGGTGCTGACTGGATGGTGAGCGGAGCCTCATCCCTGGCCAAAAAGTACCATGTTTCAGATTTGGCCATTGGCCTTACCATCGTTGCTTTTGGCACCTCTGCTCCCGAGTTGGTCGTCAATGTTTACTCCTCCCTTCAAGGACACCACGATCTGGTTTTTGGGAATGTCATCGGAAGTAACAACATTAATTTATTTGTCATTCTCGGACTTGCCGGCCTCATCACCCCCATGGTGGTGCAATCGAGTACCGTTTGGAAAGAGATTCCACTTTCGCTGTTTGCAGCAGTCTTGCTCATTGTACTGGCCAACGATTGGCTGTTTCCAAACGCTCATATCCTTTCCCGTCTCGACGGACTAATTCTCTTAGCGCTGTTTGGCTCTTTTCTATTTTATGTATACAAACAACTAAAGACTGACAAACAGGAAGCTGCCCCGGAGCAAAAACAATTCAAACCACTTCAAATTTGGGTCTTGATTCTTGTTGGTATGGCTGGCTTAGTGATTGGCGGGCGGCTGGTAGTTACCAATGCCGTCAGTATGGCAACAGCCTTGGGAGTTAGCGAAAAAATTATCGGGCTAACAATTATTGCCCTGGGAACTTCATTGCCCGAATTGGCTACTTCCGTCGTAGCCGCACTGAAGAAGAACAATGATATTGCTGTTGGAAACATCATCGGGTCCAACATCTTCAATATCTTCCTGATTCTTGGTGTCAGCTCTCTTTTGAGTCCCATTGAATACAACCCGGTTTTCAATACCGATATGCTGCTGCTGTGTTTCGGAACGTCACTGCTGTTTATTGCCATGTTTACCGGAAAGAAGAAAAAACTCGACCGTTGGGAAGCCGGTTTACTTCTGCTGATTTATGTGGGATACACGATTTACATCATCAGCCAGGAAATATAATGGGCTACGGAATTACTTATCGTTAATACTAGGTTTTGCTTGCTTATTTTTAAGCATTCATGGTGTGTTTCTATCGCATTATGACTAATTTGCAGCAAATAATTTTCAACAATGGACCTAAAATTAGCGGTGTTAATCGATGGCGACAATATCCCATCGGCCTATGTAAAGGAAATGATGGAAGAGATCGCCAAGTATGGCAACCCCACCATCAAGCGGATTTATGGGGACTGGACCAAGCCCAACCTGTCGCGCTGGAAAAACCTCCTGCTTGAAAACGCCATCACTCCCATTCAGCAATACGGATACACTACAGGAAAAAATGCCACCGACTCGGCCATGATTATCGATGCCATGGATATTCTTTATTCGGAAAAAGTGAATGGGTTTTGCCTGGTATCGAGCGACAGCGATTTTACCCGGCTGGCTACGCGCCTGCGCGAAGCCGGTATGAAAGTATTTGGCATTGGCGAGAAGAAGACTCCCGACCCCTTCATTGTGGCTTGTGATAAGTTCATCTACATTGAAATTCTGAAAAACGAACCAGAGGAAGACGAATCAGAAGTAACGAAAAGTAAGGCTCCTCCGAAAAGTAATCTGGACAAAATAACGCCTAAGGTCATTCGCCTGATTGCCTCGTCCATTTCGGACTTGGCAGATGATGATGGCTGGGCTTTCCTGGGGGATGTGGGCAACCTGATTCAAAAAAAACAACCCAACTTCGACTCTCGAAACTATGGATTCCAGAAGTTAACTCCGCTCATTAAATCGATTCCGGACTTCGAAATTGACCAGCGGGAAAACACCAAAGGGCAACTCAAACTAATTTATGTTCGAAAAAAAGAAAAGCCGAAAGCAAAAGCAAAAACACGCAGTCGAAATTAGTTCGCTTTTCGACAACAATCGCAAAAACATCGAACCAATGAAAGCAACACCTTACCCCTGCTCGTTTACGGACACTATAAGGCAACTCGTTTCGCTACTGCTGCTGTTGTTGGTATCCTACTCAGCATCATCTCAGAAGCAGGAAGAGCAAATTTGGTTTATTGCCAGTGAGCTTCCTTCCTTTCATTACAAAGGGGGTTTATCACTTAACGAAAGCTTTATGCGGTATGTCCAAGACAGCTTACGGCTCCCGGCTCCTACGTGTCAGGGGAAAGTGCTGGTATATTTTGTGGTTGAAAAGGACAGCACCATCAGCCAGGTTAAAATACGACAAGGACTGGAAAACTGCCCAAATTATGAAGAGGAAGTGCGGAGACTGCTGTTGAATATGCCCCCTTGGGTACCCGGGAAAAATGGCGATGAAGTGGTTCGCGTGAGCATGAGTATGCCTATCATTTTTGAACCAAAGCCTTAACTCAATCCGCTTTTTTGCGTTTCAAAATCCATTGATCGAGCAACAATAAAAAGGTAGCCGACAAGAAAATCACAACTATATACTGTGGTAAGCCCCCCAAAACACCGGTTACTTTTTCACCGGCTTCAGCAGCGCCCGACCAGTCAAGCTGGGGCAGCCATCCAAAGAATTTGCTTTTGCCCGATGCAGCCGGCTCTGCTCCCGTGCTAAACATAGCAAGCAGCACATAGCTGCCAATCAGCAAATAAAACACACGTAAAAACCATTTATTCAGAACAGGTTTATATTCCGAAATTTGGCTGGATTCAGCATAAATCCGGTTCATCACCTCAAGCGTAAAGTTGCCTGGTGCTTTCTCCGGCTGGTAAGCCTTCATCAATTCCTTGAAATTAGCATCTGTCTTTCCCATATCGTGTCCTTTCTCTTCCGTTTACAATGTCTCCTTACAATTCATTAAAAACAGCTTCTTCCAGGTTTTCTTTCAAAAAGCTATACATTTTCTTTCGTGCCCGGTATATTTTCACCTTCACATTGCTCTCACTCAATCCTGTAATCTGCACGATGTCTTCCACCCGTTGTTCTTCGTAATAAAACAAGGTGATCAGCACCTGGTCGTCCTCGGGCAAGGTTTCCAAAGCCTTTTTCAAACTTCGGCCCAATTCTTCCTTGTCAATTTCATGCAGCCGGCTATGGATACTCATTTCATCCTGATCCGACAGTTGCTGCTCATCCAGGGAATGGATTTCGACTTTACGCTTTCGCAGAATCGTGATCGCCCCATTGTAGGTAATCCGGTAAAGCCAGGTCGAAAACTTCGAATTTCCCTTGTACGTTCCGATGGACTGAAAGGCCTTAACAAAAGTATCTTGCGCCAGCTCTTCTGCATCTTCTGTGTTTTTCAGCATTTTCAACGCTAAGCCATAGACCATATCCCGGTACTTTTCAACCAAATACGAAAAGGCAGAACTGTTGCCTCCCCTCACCTGCTCAATGTAATAATGATCATCCTTTAGGTTCATGCTACATTTTTGACGAGTGATTTGACCTTCGGTTACAAAAAATACGAAAATTTTGATTGATTTCAGGCATACTTCAATCAGGCTGCTATTTCCTGCGGGAAAAAAGTTATACGCTCAAAAATTGCTTAAGCGAAAAGCAAAGTATGGGAAAAGCAAAAATCAATCCTCCAACACCCCAAAAGCAAGCCCCTTGAAATTAAATTGATCTAAAAAAAAGTAAAAGGCTTGTAACCCACTCCCAAAAGCTGCGTCATAAGGTCGACAAAAATGAAAAGAAACAATTAAAACATAAAGTTATGAACGAAGCAATTGTAATACCCGTAAGTTTTTTCGCTTTTATCTTTGCCATGGTGTACGTCTTTCTGACAACCCGCAACAAAGAACGGATGGCGATGATTGAAAAGGGAACTGACCCTACAATTTTTAAGGGAGCAGGCAAAGTGTCCAATTTTCTGACACTGAAAACTGGCTTGTTATTTATTGGTGTAGCTCTGGGAGTATTGTTCGGAAATATTTTGGATAATGTCACCTCGCTTGAAGAGGGCACGGCTTATGTCTCCATGATCTTCCTGTTTGGAGGACTGGGATTGGTAGCCGGCTACTGGATGCAAGCCCAAAAAACAAAAGAATAACACCAGCAGCAAAGAAGTGGTTTCCTTTTTGAATTCCACCGCTGGTCCGATTGATTGAGCAGTGTACCCAAAGCGTCTGAGCAAGGCTCCCATACTCCTTGGCTAGTGTGCCCAAGCATCCTGACCAGTGCGACCAAGCATCGTGGGTAAGGCACCCAAGCCTTCCGGCCAGCATACTCAAGCAGCCTGAGTAAGGCACCCAATAAAGCCCTTCCGATTTTCCCGGAAGGGCTTTATTTTAACGATTATTTGCAATGCCAGTCAATTACTTGTTCAATGGCTTGCTGGCAGACCGGGCAAAAGCCCTTGGGGCCGTTACTCTTCATGCGGCAATCCATGACCGGACTGTAAATTCCTTTTTCGCTGTAGCCACCGCCTTCAAATAAACCAACCACATCATCATATTTGGCGATACGGGGCGTTGGCTGGGGCGTTGCGTCATCAATCAGCTCGGCCCACTTCGACTGGAAATTAACCAAGGTGGTAATGTTGGCTTCCCAAGGTTCAACCTCCAGGTTGTAATAGTCGCTGTAGGCCACTCCCGAAGTGTAATACTCATCGGCCAGTCCGGCAAAACCATGCCCAAACTCATGGATAAACACCTTTTCCGCCAGCGGATCATCAACCGAAGTAATTGAAAGAAAATTGTAAAAGCCGCCACCACCATACCGATCGGTATTCACCAATAAATAGATATGGTCGTAGGGCACAACAGAGGCCGCATCATGAATAGAGAGCATATCCTGGGTCGTCAGATAGCGGGGCGTGTCGAAGGTATAAAAATGCGAATTAAAAGCTGTGTTCTTATAGATGTATTCTCCGGGAATATCGGTTCCGGCCTCGACGGAAGGAACTTTCACGGCATACCAGTTAAAATCCTTCTGATGACGTTTGAAAGGCTGCGTTTCAAACAAGGCCTTGAGCATACGACGGGCATCGGTTAAAAACTTATCCATTTCATCGGCGGTATAACCCTCCGGCAAAATCACCACATCAACCTTCGTTTTGGGGTTTCCATTTTCTAACAAGTTCTCCACTTCATAATCAGGAACCTGCTCATCCAAAATGAAATAATTGTCCGGATCAATTTCGGTCTTGAAAACAGGTTCAAACACCCCTTCCCAATTCCGTTGTTCAATAATAAACCGACAGATCTTTTTAGGAAACGGACAAACAGCCACCTGGTAAAAGCTTCCTTTTTGCTTTTTGGCTTCCTCAGTGGCCTGCCACTCCTGAAAGATGGGACAAAATCCTCTGGAGAAAATCACCTCATCCGTGGCCACATCAACCAGCTGGTAACGGTAAGTCCCCTTGGTGTTCGCCTCCACTAAATTCACATGTGAACCTCCATAATAAGGTTCCTTTTTGAGTTGTTTGATAACGACTTCAGCCGTTTGATCAGTGCCTCCCAACAAATAATCAATCCGTAAAGTCTTGTTTATGAAGTATTCTGAGAAATCGCCCCGGGCCAATAAAAACTGAGGAAGAATCACAAGTACAAAACTGAGTAATCTCCATTTTATAATCATAACAAAATCATTAATTTTAACTCCTAAAAATAATCACAATTCTACAAATTCCTTTGATCTTTATCATATGAACTACCTCTTGACATTTTTCAAAACCTTGCTTCGGGATATGAATGTTCCTGATGGCGCCGCAAATTCAATTGCCATATTTTCCTGTCTTATCGTTTTATTTCTGGTAGCACGTGCCGCCCATTGGCTCACACGTCGCATTCTGGCCAAGGTGGTTCATCAGTTTGTTTCGAAAACAAAAACACAATGGGATGACTTCCTTGTTAAACGCAAAGTTTTTAGTGCATTGGCGCACCTTTCATCGGCATTTTTGCTGTATTACACCCACGATTTCTCGGACAGTGAATTTATCAGTAGTTTCCTGCTCGGCCTTTCCCGAATCTATTTTATCGGCATCTTTACCCTGTTTGCCGTAAGGTTCGCTAATGCCGCCAACGATATTTACCAAACCACCCCCTACGCTGCTAACCGCCCCATCAAAGGATACATCCAGCTGCTTCAGATTCTAATCATTTGCATCTCCATTATTTTTGTGATTTCTATTCTAATCGGGAAATCACCCCTTTTCCTGATTGGAGGTTTGGGTGCCATTGCGGCGGTCTTACTCTTGGTTTTTAAAGATACCATCTTAAGTCTGGTTGCCAGTATTCAACTATCGGCCAACAAGATGCTTAAGCCAGGCGACTGGATTGCCATGCCCAGCCACAACGCCGATGGTACCGTTATTGACATCAGCCTAAACACGGTAAAAGTGCAAAACTGGGACAAAACCATTACCACCATTCCAACCTACGCTTTGGTGTCCGAATCGTTTAACAACTGGGTGGGAATGGAAGAATCCGGCGGACGTCGCATTAAACGCTCGGTTAATTTGGATATGCGAAGCGTACGTTTTTGCGATCAGGCCCTACTGGATAAGCTAAATCGTTTCTACCTGCTAAAAGATTATCTGCAGCAGCGCGAAAAAGAAATTAAGGAACACAACAAGAAATTAAATATTGAAGAAGGTGACGTTTACAATGGGCGGCGACAAACCAACCTGGGTATTTTTCGTCATTACCTGGAAAACTATTTGCGTCAGCATCCTAAAATTCATCAGGATATGACGTTTTTGGTTCGTCACCTGCAACCCTCTGAAAAGGGATTGCCTTTGGAATTTTATGTCTTCAGTAAAGATCAGGAATGGGCAAAATATGAAGAGATCCAAGCCGATATCATGGATCATGTACTGGCCATTTTACCGGAATTCGGACTGCGGATATTCCAAAGTCCAAGTGGTAACGACATTACCGACCTTTTAAATCAAGCAATTACGCCCATTCAAAAGAACGCGTAAGGGTGTGATTTTTCAATGATCCGAAAGGCGCTATTTAAAAAAAATAAACTATTTTCGCCGACAAGATCTAAAACAACTATTTTATAACCATCTTTTCGCATTTACTTACGAATCATAACAAATGACCTGCAATAAAATACGGTTAATTAATTATAGTTGATTTTTTATATCTTTAGCTTTTAGTTTCGAAGTTGAAAAAATATTAAGAATGAATCAAGATCATACTACAGTTCCGCTACCGCAAATTGACGAGTTGGATGAGAAAATCCTTCGGTTAATAACTAAAAATGCCCGAATTCCTTTCCTGGAGGTAGCCCGCGAATGTGGCGTTTCGGGTGCAGCTATTCACCAACGTGTGCAACGCTTGTTGAATTTGGGGGTGGTTTCAGGAAGTGAATTTATTGTTAATCCCTCTAAATTAGGGTATAACACTTGCGCTTACATGGGACTTTTCCTTGATAAGGCCAAATACCACACCCAAGTGGTTGAAGCCCTGAAAAAGATTCCGGAGATTGTTGAATGTCACTACACCACTGGTTCGTATGCTATTTTTGTGAAAATACAAACCAAAACCAACAACCACCTCAAACGCATTATCGATGAGGAATTGCAAGAGGTTGACGGCATTGCTCGAACTGAAACATTTATTTCATTGGAGATGGAATTCAAACGCCAGGTTCCGATTAAGTAGTAAGACAAAAAATAACTTTAGCGCCTCCTTCAACCAAAGGGGGCGTTTTTGTTTTGCTGCATTCTGCAATGCTCGCCAAATCCTTTGAAAACAAAAAAAGAGCAACCGGGCTAAAGCCCCATCGCTCTTTTTCGTACTTCAGTAATTTTATTTGAATTCTGGTCTACTTGATCAGCTCAACGCTACGGCGCACAAACTGATCCAACGCTTCGCCTTTCAGCATGCCGTTAGCCAGCAAAGCCAAATCAACCAACTGTTTGGTCAGCTTATTCTGTTTACCGAAGTCTGTCAATTTTGCCCGCTTTTGCTGCTCCAGTTCCGCAATCGTTTTGCTAAGGTCTTCCAGTTTTTCTTTGTCAGCTGCCGGAACTTCTTCCTCTTTCTTTCCTTCTTTCGCTTTTTCCAACTCCTGACGTTCTTGCTTTTTACCGGCCAGTTCATCTTTGATGGTGATAAACTCCTCGCCCATCTTGTTTTCTTTGGCCTCCAACACTTTTTGCACCAACGGATGAGCCGTGTTAACCACCAGGTTCAGGCTGTCGGGCAAATCGCCATACATGCTCATACCACCCTGTAGTTGTCCCATGTCTTTCATGCGTCGCATGAATTCATTGCGGGTAATCACAATTGGCTGGCCCTTCTCCCCCATGTTTTTAAAGTCAACAATGTAGTTTACACCATTCGTTTCGGGACACACGGCCTGGAAAATCGGACTTAGCTCTTCTTTCTCTTCCCAGCTCAGGCTTTCTGTTTCTTCTTCTTTCTGAATCAGGTTTTCAACCACATCCGAGTCAACCCGTACAAAGCGCTTGTCGGAGTATTGCTGCTCAAACTTATTCAGCAGCGGAGTTGCCAGCACATTATCCATCACCAACACATCGTATCCTTTATCTTTAGCCGTTTGAACAAAGGTGTACTGCTCGTCCATATTGCTGGTATATAAGTAAACCAGGTTGTTGTCCTTGTTGGTTTGGTTTTCCTTAATCAGATTTTCATATTCTTCAAAAGTGAAATACTTTCCATCGGTATTTTTAAACAGGAAGAAGTTCATCGCCCGTTCAGCAAATTTTTCATCGGTCAGCATTCCGTATTCGATAAAAATCTTCAGGTCATCCCATTTCTTCTCAAAATCTTCCCGGTTGTCTTTAAACAACTGGTTCAAACGATCGGCCACTTTTTTAGTGATGTGGCTGCTAATCTTTTTCACATTTGAATCGCTCTGCAAATACGAACGAGATACGTTCAACGGAATATCCGGCGAGTCAATCACCCCATGCAGCAAGGTCAGGAATTCGGGTACAATTCCTTCTACCGAATCGGTTACAAAAACCTGGTTCGAGTACAGTTGAATCTTATTCTTCTGAACCTCGATGCTGTTTTTCAATTTTGGGAAATACAAAATTCCGGTCAGGTTGAATGGATAATCCACATTCAGGTGAATGTTAAACAACGGATCATCGCCCATGGGGTAAAGCTTGCGGTAAAACGAAGCATAATCTTCCTCTTTCAAATCAACCGGAGCTTTGGTCCAGGCTGGGTTTGTTTCATTGATCTGATTGTCTTCTTCCGTTTCCACTTGTTGGCCATCTTTCCATTCGGTTTGTTTTCCGAACACTACTGGCACCGGCAAAAACTTACAATATCTATTCAGAATTTCAGAAATCCTCTCCTTATTTAGGAATTCTTTGGAATCTTCATTCACATACATGATAATGTCCGTTCCCACACCATCACGATCAGCCTCTTCAATGCTGTATTCCGGACTTCCATCGCATGACCATTTTACGGCAGTAGCTCCTTCCTGGTGCGACTTAGTGACAATTTCCACCTTGTCCGAAACCATGAAAGAAGAATAGAAACCCAATCCGAAATGTCCAATAATCGCATTCGCATCGTTCTCGTATTTTTCAAGGAATTCATTGGCTCCCGAGAAAGCAATCTGGTTGATGTATTTTTCAATTTCATCGGCTGTCATTCCAATCCCGTTGTCCGAAACGGTGATGGTCTTTTTCTCTTCGTCCAACGAAACCCGCACTTTTGCATCTTCTACTGAAGCTTTTGTTTCGCCACGGCCAGCCAATGTTTTTAATTTTTGAGTCGCATCAACAGCATTTGACACAATTTCACGAAGAAAAATATCGTGATCTGAGTATAAAAACTTTTTGATGATCGGGAATAAATTGTCACTTGAAACGCCAATTTTACCTTTTTGCATCGCTATTTATTTTTTTAGTTTAACATCGAATTTTACGGCTGCATATTTTCAAAGCCTGTGCCACTTCCAAAAAATGACGAATTGTCACCATCGTTTTCCCCCACCTGCTTTTTTGAATGAAAAAAAATGACTTTTTTCTGTTCATATGTCAGTTGAAACACCTTATTTTGCCGTGGTAGAATATAAAAGAAAGATGAGTCAACTGGAAAACTATTTTAGCACATTTCGGGAAAACATCATTGGAATTGACCAATCATTTACAAGCCCGTTTGGAACCCAAAAAATACTTTATGCCGACTGGATTGCCAGCGGACGTTTGTACCGTCCCATTGAACAGAAGCTTCAGGAACAATTTGGCCCGTTTGTAGCCAACACCCATACCGAAACCAGCGAAACTGGTGCCTTAATGACCAAGGCCTATCAGTTGTCTCATCAGATCATAAAAAAACATGTCAATGCCGGGCCCAATGATGTCATCATTACCGCCGGCTTCGGAATGACTACAGTTATTAATAAGTTTCAGCGTATTCTAGGGTTGAAGGTCTGCGGTAAAATATCGGGGAAAAAGTGTATCCACGAACGCGAAAAGCCAGTGGTTTTTATTACGCACATGGAGCACCATTCGAACCACACCAGCTGGTACGAAACCATTGCTGACGTGGTCATTATTGAGCCGGATGAAAACCTGCTGGTAAAACCGGAAAATTTGCGCAAGAAACTGGAAGAATATAAAGACCGGCCGTTTAAAATCGGCTCATTTACGGCATGTTCCAACGTAACAGGAATTCGTACGCCCTACTACGAACTGGCTAAAATTATGCATGAATTTGGGGGCGTAGCCTTCATTGACTTTGCTGCTTCGGCCCCGTATGACGAGATAGACATGCATCCCGAAGACCCGATGATGAAGTTGGATGCCATTCTGTTTTCGCCGCACAAATTCTTAGGGGGTCCCGGCTCTTCCGGCGTTCTGGTATTCGACAAATCGATGTATCACAACACCGTACCCGACCACCCCGGAGGCGGAACGGTAGACTGGACCAACCCTTGGGGAAAATACAAGTATGTGGACAATATTGAAGCTCGTGAAGATGGTGGGACACCGGGTTTTTTACAATCCATTAAGACCGCTCTCTGCTTTCAACTAAAAGATCAAATGGGTATGGATAACATCCGCGCCCGCGAGGAAGAGTTGTTGCAACTTGCTTTCGAAGGGCTGGACAGCATTCCGGAAGTCAAAATTCTGGCCGATCAGGATCGTGACCGGTTGGGGGTCATTTCATTTTATGTGCCCGGAATTCATTACAACCTGTTAGTTCAGCTGCTCAACGATCAATATGGCATTCAGGTGCGTGGCGGCTGTGCTTGTGCAGGCACCTACGGCCATTTCTTATTGGAAGTAACGGCCGAGCGTTCTTCTGAAATTACCGAACAAATCAACTTGGGCGACATGTCCGAGAAGCCCGGCTGGGTGCGTTGGTCGCTCCATCCGACAATGACCAATGCGGAAGTCAATTTATTTATTGAAGCCTTGAAAGACATCATTACTAACAGCAGCAGCTACTGCGAAAATTATGAGCCTGTTCCCCGCACCAACACCTTCCGCCATAAAGATGAAAAAGACTATCATCTGAAAGCCGAAGAATGGTTTGAACTGTAAAGCCCGGAATGCCGGGGTGATTCAGCCAATGGGCTGATCACTTCTCAATCCGGGTCAATGTTGCAGACAGGCTATTTTCAAAAGCAGCTCCCGAATTGGCATATTTTAGAACAAACCTTTGAAGTTCTGGTGTTTTGGCGGTCAACAGAATACGATCGCCATTGTTTTCATGTGCAATTGAGCTTGGGTCCTGCTCAATCAAATCTTCCAGCCATTCCAAATCAAACCAATTGATTTGAGCCCCCTTGTCTGTCAGCTTCAAGCGGGCAAAACTGTTGACAGACACCAGATGCATATCGAAAAAATCAGGATCTTTCCCAAAATAATCATCCAGTTTAAAATTCAGGAAATAGTGGTCTTCAAGCTTAATCAGGTGAACCAGGAAGGATTCTTTGGAAAAACCCTCCTCTCCCTCATCCTTAATGCGTAAAATATAAGCTGTACTGTCGAGGTTTTCAGGCACATGCTCTCCGTTGTAATTAAACTCAAAAGCCCACACCGCAGAGTCCGAATCCATCCACTCTCCAAGCAACAAATCATTGGGAAATAAATCATCTTCAGTATATAAGGGGTAGAATGAAACAATCACACAGCCGGATATCGCGACCAAAAGAATAGCTGTCAATAGAAATGCTTTCCGTTTCATGATCTTTGGTTTTTAAGGTTTTACAATACTAAAAGAACAACAACTTTTTGGTATACGAAAATTTATTCGACAAGTAAACAATCTTTTCTTCGTCAAAACGCCAACTCGATTCACCTGCATAAGTGCTCCAATCAGCCGTTTTTTTATTTTGAATAACCAATAGAATTCAGCAATTTTAGGCTCAATTTTTACAAGCTCAACATGCAAATTCAATTAGCAACCATCGCCATTACCGGATGCCTGATCGCCTCCTGCAGTAATTCCTCAACCAACTCGAAACAAGCAACGAACCAAGCCCCTGAGTCTCCAAAACAAGAACTTGCCCAAGTTGCCGAACAGGCAACTCCCGATTTCACCAACATGGTGCAATTTCCTGCCGGAAGCTATTTTATTGGCAGCGATAAGGGCTTGCCCAATGAACAACCGGTGCATGCTATTGACCTCAATGCCTTCTATATCGACCAATCACCCGTAACCGTGGCGCAGTTCCGACAATTTATTGAGGCTACTGGTTATAAAACAGAAGCTGAAAAGTTTGGTGATTCCGGCGTATTTAACTTCACAACCAATCAATGGGAGTTGAAAAAAGGCACCAACTGGGAATATCCTTTGGGGCCGGATCATGATAAAGCTACCAATAACCACCCGGTAACGCATGTGAGCTGGAACGATGCGAAAGCCTACGCCTCATGGGCCGGCAAACGACTGCCCACCGAGGCCGAATGGGAAGTGGCTGCCCGTAGCGGCAAGAACAACCAGCAACGTTTCAGCTGGGGCGACCAGCTCGTTAAAAACGGACAGTACAAAGCCAATGTTTGGCAAGGTGACGAGGTAAACCACAATAGCAATGAAGATGGTTACCGGTTGACTTCGCCCGTTGGTGCCTTTGGCAAAAACGAAGCCGGCCTGACCGATATGGGCGGCAATGTTTGGAACTGGTGTGCCGACACGTATCAGCTCTATCCGGGAAACAGCATGCCTTTCCGCAAAGATGAAAATGTGAAAGTAATCCGTGGCGGCTCTTTCTTTTTTGACCAAAATGGCGAAGCGAGTTTTACCGTTTCCGGACGGTCATTCAACTCACACGAAACATCGCTTTTCAATACCGGATTTCGTTGTGCTGCTGATGTAAAATAAATCTACACCAAACATAAGGTTGAGCACCGTTCTATTACAAAGTTCGGGGCTCTTCTTTTTCTTATAGCCCCTCCTTTTTGCTCCTCACAAAGTCAATTTTTAATCTAAAGCTTACATCCGTAAGCTAACCAGTCTATACAGCTTTTCAAATTTTATTTTTCATTGAAAGAAACAAATTGAAGAAAAGCCTGTTTGTTTCATTTAATGAAAAGATTTATAGAGGCTTATAGAAAATAAGCAGATTATTTTTTAACTTCACTACTGAAAAATTCCAAAAATTGAATTTATGAAAAGCTACAAACCTTACTTAAGCTTAAGCAAAACCGCAGAGGACTACGTGCTGGATGTGGTTCTGACAGCCGGTAAAACACAAACCATTTCCTCGATCACACAGCAGGAAGTCAAAAAGGGTGAAAAAGCCTACTGGGGTGTCATCATCGAATTATCGACAACCACCCAACTCATGAATGGACCGGAGACTCCTATTTTCTCCACGTCAGTCAGCATTCCGCTGGAAACTGCAAGCAAGTACCAAACCATCAAGTGCCTGGGCCGGCAAGTTGTTGCCAAAGGTCTAATGGGCCCTCCACCAGACGAAGAAACCGATATTGACTTTATTGATTCATCAGAATAATTCCAGAACCAACCCGATAAAGGTAACCTGACAAATTTCGGGTTACCTTTTTCTAAACAATCGTTATAATACCAAGCCTTTTTTGT
Organism: uncultured Sunxiuqinia sp.; assembly: GCF_947495665.1. Lineage (GTDB taxonomy): Bacteria > Bacteroidota > Bacteroidia > Bacteroidales > Prolixibacteraceae > Sunxiuqinia > Sunxiuqinia rutila. Next base: position 52,054 of record NZ_CANLZV010000003.1, on the reverse strand, counting down.
AACTTTCACTGTGCTTATGTAATATTTCTCTAATCCTTGGTGATCATGCCAAAGCAATGCTTTCTATCCTTACTACTCTTTCTGGGCTTGACGGACACTTACGCTCAAGTTCCCGGAATAAAGCAGGCTGACACAACTGAGATCAACCATTTACTGCAACAACTTGATGAACTGACCAATCGCAACCTGGACAGCGCGCTACTCTTAGGGCAGGAGATTTTCCAAAAAGCAACAACAATCGATTATCAGCAGGGAATTTGGGAAACCCAACTGATCCAGGGCAAAGCCTATTACCAGGCTGGGAAAAAAGATACCGCTTATACCATCCTGAATCAGCTATTAGGCCAAACCCAACAACAGGTTAACCGGATTGCAGAAATTGAAACACACATTCAGCTAGCCAGTAATTTTCAGGATGATTACAACTTTAAGCTTGCCATTGAGCATTTGATTGCTGCCCAAAAACTATTAACGAGCACCGATGCCATTGACCTTCGCTTTAGTATTTTAAATAACTTGGGTATGGTTCATCGGAAAATGAAGAATTATGATGTGGCTTTAAGTTATTTCAGCCAGTTGGAAGAAAACTATTTTTTCCAGTTAACTCCTCTTCAGCGCTTCAGCCTTTTCATGAATCAAGGCAATGTGTATGCGGTACAACGGAAATATGACAAAACCGAAGCACTTTACAGCAAAGCGTACCAGGAAATTAAAAAAGCTGACCACCCAGCCAATCTGGCATCAATTACCTATAACCTGGGGGCCTTGTATTACCGGCAAAAGCGCTATCAGCAAGCTGAAGACTACATCAATCAGTCGTTGGAAGCTTATATGACGATTGGAGATCAAACGCAAATTGAACGTTGTTACCGGGTGTTGGGAGCAATCCAGGTAGATCAGGATCAATACTCCAAGGCTGAAGTTTATTTTTTAAAAGCGCTGGAAATCGCCAAAGCAATCGATCACAAAAAATCGATCCTGGGTAATTATAAAAACCTTTACCTCAACTATTGGGGGCGTGGGTACGAAACCCAATCGGTTGAGGATCTAGATAAGGCCCTTAACTACATGGATCTTTTCCGCCAGCTCAACGACACCATCTATCAACTTGAAACCACCGAAAAAATCCTGGAACTTGAAAAGCAATACGAAACCGAGAAAAAGAATACCCAAATCACCTTGCTTGAGCAGGACAATCAGCTGAAGGAAGATGAACTATACATTCAACGCGCCCAGCGAAACTACCTGTTCATTGTCATTTTCTTAGTTTCGGGCATCCTGGCTATTTTCATTTACTTCTATTATTACTACCGCAAGGTAAACCGGCTTTTACAAGTGCAAGGTAAACGCATTCTGAAACAGAACAATCAGATCTCGGATCAGAATGAAAAATTGCAAAAATCGATTGATACGCAAAATAAGCTGTTTGGAATTATTGCCCATGATTTACGCAGCCCGTTGGTATCCATTGCCAATGTTGCCAAACTCATTGGTTTCTACCTGGAAGACAAACGTTACGACGATCTGGAAACCGTTGCTCAAATGATGGAGCAAAAAAATGATCAGGTTTTAGAGTTAACCGACAACCTGCTAAACTGGGCAAAAAGCCAGTCGGAGGGCTTAAGCCCGTTCTTTGAGAAGGTTAGTTTACAGGAAATTGTTGAAGAATGCTTTGACCTGTACCTGCCAATTGCGCAAACAAAAGCCATTCGTTTAGTTTGCGAAGACGTGGAAGATGTGCAGGTTTGGGCTGACCGAAATATGCTGAGAACCATCTGCCGCAACCTGATCAACAACGCCGTTAAATTCACTCCTAAAGAAGGCACAATCCGGTTAAGCTACTGTTCCGGCGATCGCGTTGCTGAGCTTTGCATCCAGGATTCCGGGATTGGCATCCCTCCTGAAAAACTTCCTATCCTGTTTCAGGTTGACCGGGCAAAGATTACGCCGGGAACTGAGGGCGAGAAAAGTTCGGGTTTGGGCTTAACCGTTTGTAAGGAATTTACCATAGCTCTGAACGGTGAAATCAAAGTACAAAGCAGTCCGGGCAATGGCAGCCGTTTTTGTTTGACACTGACCTTATTCAATCCGGAAATCCACCACCCTAAACTGAAAAGCTCCCGAAAAGTACGAGTAAAACCCGCTGTCAACTAGGCTTTCATTCAATAATCATACATTGAAGTAAGCCCCTCAACGGCATCAATTGGCAGTGCCAAAAGATTCGTACGGACAATCATTTTACACAATAAAAAAAGCCACTCTCTTTTCAGAAAGTGGCTTCCATACTATTCAGTCGTAAAAATTACTTCTTGTAGATTTTTTTGTATCCGTAGATAGCAGCATCACCCAATTGCTCTTCAATACGAAGCAGTTGGTTGTATTTTGCCATACGGTCTGAACGGCTCAATGAACCAGTTTTGATCTGACCTGAATTTGTTGCAACAGCGATGTCAGCGATAGTTGAATCTTCTGTTTCACCTGAACGGTGAGAAGTTACAGAAGTATAACCAGCACGGTGTGCCATTTCGATTGCATCCAATGTTTCAGTCAAAGTACCAATTTGGTTTACTTTGATCAGGATTGAGTTAGCAGCTCCCAACTCGATACCTTTTTGCAAGTATTCAACGTTAGTTACGAACAAGTCGTCACCAACCAATTGACATTTGTCGCCGATTTCAGCGTTCAAAGCAACCCAACCATCCCAGTCGCCTTCGTCCATTCCGTCTTCGATTGAATCGATAGGGAATTTAGCAACCAATTCAGCCAAATAAGCAGCTTGTTCTTTTGAGTTACGTTTTGCACCGCCTTCGCCTTCGAATTTGCTGTAATCGTAAACTCCGTTGCTGTAGAACTCAGAAGCAGCACAGTCCAAAGCGATAGATACATCACCACCGTCTTCAGCACGACCTGGCTTATAACCAGCGTTTTTGATTGCTTCAATGATTGAGTTCAAAGCGTCTTCAGTTCCGTCCAAAGCAGGAGCAAAACCACCTTCGTCACCTACTGCAGTGCTCAGGTTACGCTTGTGCAATACTTTTTTCAGGCTGTGGAATACTTCAGCACCCATGCGTAAACCTTCACGGAAGGAAGGAGCACCAATAGGACGAATCATGAATTCCTGGAAAGCGATCGGAGCATCAGAGTGAGATCCGCCATTGATAATGTTCATCATAGGAACAGGCAATGTTTTCGCATTGGTTCCACCGATGTAACGATATAACGGTAAATCAAGTGCATTAGCAGCAGCTTTGGCAACAGCTAAAGAAACACCCAACATCGCGTTAGCGCCTAATTTTGATTTGGTTTTGGTACCGTCCAATTCCAACAATTTGCTGTCAATAGCAACTTGGTTTGAAGCGTCCATACCAATAATTTCTTTGGCAATCGCGTTGTTCACATTTTCAACCGCTTTTAACACTCCTTTTCCAAGGTAACGGCCTTTATCGCCATCACGCAACTCAAGAGCTTCGTTTTCACCGGTTGAAGCACCAGAAGGAACAGCAGCTAAACCAATAGCTCCGCACTCCAGCGTGATTTCAACTTCTACTGTAGGATTACCACGAGAATCTAAAATTTCTCTACCAACGACGTTATTAATTAACATGATTTATGGTTTTGAATTAAACTTAGTAATTATCTTAAATTTCTGATTTTTAGAAACCTTAAAAAAACCTTGGCAAAGGTACAAAATCCGACCGAGAATTAAGAGGTCTACCTACTATGGATAACCTAAATTTAACCAGTAAAATCAGCTCAACACTGCCTCGTTTCCCATTCTACTGTGGTTTTAACAAAAACGAACTCTGATCATATGACCGAAAAAGTATAAAAAGCCTCATCTGGTCGCCTAAAAAGCAACAGAATAACCGAAATAACAAACAGTTAAAAGGTCTTAAACTGGTTATACTTTTCTCCTGGCTTGTAGTGCACAACATCAACCGGCTGAATGATAACCAAGGCTCCCCTTTTGGATTGTTCAATCAACTCAACAACCCGATCGGCAAACTCTTTGATAGTATCATCTGTATCAACCACTTCAACAACAACGGGCAGATGACTTGACAAAGCAAACATTTTCATAGAATGAATGGAGTGACTCGCACCAAAGGAAAGAATTCCCCGGTGCACAGTTGCTCCTCCTAACCCACGGTTACGCGCCTCAGTAACAATTTCTTCATACAAAGGAACTGCTCCTATTTTATCGAATTCTGATATATATACTTTTAATAAACTGGCCTTACCTTTCATAATCGAAGTTTTTGGAATAACGCTAATTGATCCTGTCTCACTCATCCTGGACAGTACATTCAGTCGATTCAGCTGTCACTGAAGAAAAAACAAACCAAAAACATTATCGTCCCGACGCTGAAATGACCCAATAAAAAGTGGCAGATCTGTGCTCTTCAAATTATACGTGAGGCGTCAAACAAGTTACTTCAAAGAGCATAAAATAAGCTGAAAAAGCGCCCGAATTAACAATCAGTTCACGCAACTTGTTATCATCACGAACACGTTTTAACCAAACGTAAAAAAAGACAGCAGGAATTATGACAACACGAACGAATAGCATGGAAAATCAAAAGCCCAATTACACCCTTGAAAAGATCAAGGCTTTTGCTGACAGCGACGCAGAAAGCTTGCGCTTGATTTTGAACTCTCTGGTGCAATCAAGCCGGCAAAACCTGGAACTTTTCAGGCAACATTTGCAACAATGCGATGAACAAGCGCTGACCGAGCTGGCTCATAAAATGCTGCCTCTGTTTAAACAGCTGGAAGCCCGTGAAGTGGTTACTCTTTTAAGTCAGCTGGAAGAAGGCCGATTGACACGTTTGGAACGGGAAAGCCTGAGCCGGAATGCCATCGTTCAAATTGAAGCCCTTCTCAGCACACTTGTAGCAGAGCAATCCTTAGAAGACTAGCAGCGATTGGCTTATTTACGCTCAGGCAAGATTATCTTATGCTCTTTCAACTTATTGTACAAAGTCTTTCGGTCAATTTGCAGCAAACGGGCCGCCTGACTTTTGTTGTAGTTAGTGGCTTTCAAGGCCTTCAAAATAAGTTGATTTTCATCGTGCTCATTGCGCAAAGCAAATTGACTTCTTTCAGCATCAGCATATAGCTCCGTTGGAATTTCATTCCAGGTAATCCAGTCTCCCTTGGCTAAAAGTGTCGCACGTTTTACAATATTCTTCATCTCGCGCAGGTTGCCAGGCCAGGAGTAATTTAACAATACCGTCTCCAGACTTTTTTCAAAGCCCCGAACATCTTTATTTAAATACTGATTCGACTGTTCCAAAAAATGATGAGCAAAGTACAAAATATCCTCCTGTCGTTCGCGCAGCGGAGGAACGCTAATTTGAAATTCATTGAGCCGATGGTATAAATCTTCGCGAAAATCGCCCTTTTGCTGCGCCTCTGTAAGCTGTTCGTTGGTAGCTGCAACTACCCGCACATCCACTGCCGTTTCCTTGTTGCTGCCTACCGGCTTTACCAGCCGCTCCTGCAAAACGCGTAACAACTGAATCTGGGTGTTGTAGCTGAGGTTGCCCACTTCATCCAGAAACAAAGTGCCCCCATTGGCCGCCTCGAAATAGCCCACCTTATCGGCCACTGCTCCGGTGAAAGATCCTTTTACATGACCGAAAAACTCACTGGCCACCAACTCCTTGGGAATGGCTCCACAATCAACGGCTACAAAAGGTTTGTGGGCACGCTTACTTTTGGCATGAATCAACTTGGCAACATATTCTTTACCGGTTCCGCTCTCCCCAACAATAAGCACTGACATGGGCGTAGGAGCCACCAATTCAATATGTTCTTGTAATTTCCGCGCCGGTTTGCTTACGCCTTCCCGATAATCAACCAGCTGCCCTCTGGCAGTAACAGGCGCCTCCGCTGTATTCGTTTCAGCCGAAGCGCTCAGGGCTTCCCGGATGACATTCAACAGTTCATCCGGACTTAAAGGCTTGGGAATATAACTAAATGCTCCCTTTTTGATGGACTCAATGGCTGTGGCAATGTCGGCATAACCGGTCATCATTACAATCTGTGTTTGAGGCGCTTGCTTTTTCACCAGGTGAATAAGTTCCATCCCACTGATATCCGGCATCCGCAGATCAGTCAACACCACATCGAAGCGGTTGTTCCGAATCAGTTGCTTCACCTCAACAGGCGAGGCCACCGTTGTTACTTCATAGTTATTCTTCTCCAACAGTGTTTTCAGCATCAAACCATAAGTTACATCATCATCTATTATAAGAATGCTTGCCATAAATTTTCATCATGCGTTTTCATCTTGCTTAAACGAGTCTTTCCTCGCTTAATTGTCTACTCTGTTATAAGTATTCACCGACTAAAAGGTTTATAAAAAAACCCTTATCAATCAGAATTTCTTCTTCTTGATAAGGGTTCAAATTGGTCAACAATGACCAGCATTCATCGAATTGATGATTTACTTTTCGTTTATTCCATAGGGTCTTCAACCGTTTCAATTTTCAGGAACTCGCCACTGGCATTGAAGAAAACAGCAACCTTTTCATCATCTTTGGTTAACTTTACTTTGTAACTACCATCAGATCCCTGATAAGCTTTAGCCAGCGTATAATCGGCATAACCATCCGAAATTGCCTTGGTGACTGCTTCAGGCAGGTTTTCCACTTCCATTTCTTCGTAAGTTACCTCTTCCTGTGCAACTGTTGCAAACTGTTGTGCGTTTGCGGCCATAAGGCCAGCTGGCATACTCATTCCCATTACCACTACGGCTGCTGTAATTATCATTCCTTTTTTCATAGCTTCTAATTTTTAAGGATTTTACATTTATAATTGTTTCTATGACCTTCTTATAAGGAATAAGTGTGCCAAAAAAAGAAGCCAGAAAACCAAAAATACCCCAAAACACTCACAAACAAAACACTACAAGGATGCCAAACACAAATACATAAGCCTTAATTGAAAATTCAAGCATGTGGATTACCCATTACGCTGTAGAAAGTTTCTACAAAAATGAACCAGGAATGGCTCCTAAAAAGTCCTCTTGATTCATGCATTCAATTGCTGTAGTTGAAGAAAAAGTAACCAAGCGGGTTTTCGAGATCGATTTTTTTATTTATTCAGGCGAAATCAATACCTTCCGTCCCAAATTGACAGTCAGCACCGACTATCACCAACAAAGTCACTGATTTACAAACTACATCCATGATCACAATCAGGTTCGTTTTTATAAGTTTGCTCATTACCTGCCTTAGCGGGATTAGCAGATCGCAGGAAGTTCAGAATTCACTGAAGCATGAGATCGACCTATGGCTGAAGAATCCAAACTTAGAACATGCCAGCGTTGGCATTTATTTAAAAGACTCTGAAACCGGTAAAATTCTGGCACAAACATCGCCCCAGTTAAGCCTGGTGCCAGGGTCAACCCTAAAGTTGGTAACCACAGCCACCGCACTTGAAATGCTCGGCCCCGACTTTTGTTTTGAAACCCGCCTGGCCTATTCCGGCGAAATCAAAAACGACACGCTTTGGGGCGACCTGGTCATTGTGGGTGGAGGCGACCCGGCTTTAGGGTCTGCCTATTTCAAGGAGCATTACCTACAAAACCACTTTCTGGATCAATGGGTCGATCAGTTAAAAAAAGCCAACATTACCCACATCACCGGCAACCTCATTACTGACGCGACTATTTTTGAAGAACAGCCCATCCCTGACACCTGGATCTGGGAAGACTTGGGGAACTATTATGGTGCCGGAACCTATGCGCTTTCTGTTTACGACAACCTGTACACCATTCATTTCAGCTCACCCAACCAAGCCGGACAGCCAACTTCGGTAAACTATACCACGCCTTTTATTCCGGGCCTGGAATTACAAAACAAGGTGCTATCGTCCAACCGCAATCGCGACCTGGCCTATGTTTACGGAGCCCCCCGGTCGAACCAACAAATCATTCGGGGAACCATTCCGAAAGGCAGAACCGATTTCAAGATCAAAGCAGCTATCCCCAATCCCCCGTTTTTGCTGGCCTGGGATCTTTTGGACCGAATGAAAAAAGCCAACATCAGCCTAAATGGGTTCATTCAAAACCAAGCCCAGCGGCAGGCCAATCGTCAGTTGCAACCACTTGCCATCACCCGCTCCCCTGAGCTACTGGAAATCATCCGGGTAATCAACCACGAAAGTGTCAATCTCTTTTCGGAGCATTTGCTAAAATACCTGGCCTTTTTAATTCATGGAGAAGGTTCAACGCAAAAAGGAATTGACGTGATTTCCGATTTCTGGGAAAAAAGAGGTATCGACACCAAAGGCTTTTTCATGGCTGATGGCAGCGGCTTATCCCATTTCAATGCTTTAACAACCAACCAACTGGTTAACATCTTGTACGAGATGAAATCCAACAGCAGCTATGGCCAAGATTTTTTTCAAACGCTTCCTTCGGTACCCAACGGAACACTTTACTTCTTCAATCCGGTCAACTTCCCGGGAGAAAGCTTGCGGGCCAAGAGCGGCAGTATGACCCGGGTGCGTTGCTATGCCGGAGAGCTAACCAGTTATCACAATCAAAAAATGCTGTTTGCCATTTTCCTGAATAATTTTTCCGGCAGCCAGCAGAATGCCATCAGGTTGATTGAAAACTTACTGATTCGGATTGCACAAACTCCGGAACTACCTTCCCAAAAATGACCGTATGCACCCTCATATTTTTCCGGCAACTACCAACATTTTTGCTATTTTTGCTGTTAGTGTAAGTGACTTGAAACAATTCTAATGTTTGAAAAACAAATATATCTCGAAGGAGTTGACCCTCTGGAGTTTTACGGTGTAAACAACACCAAAATCGACCTGATCAAAACATACTTTCCAAAACTAAACATTGTCAGCCGAGGCAATCAGTTAATCATACAAGGCGATGAGACCGAAAGCGAAGCTTTTGAAAAAAAGTTTCACCTTTTAATGGATCATTATCACCAATTTAATGTTTTAAGCCTGGACACCATTAATCAGGTCATGAACAACGATTTCTCTCAGCTTGAGGTTGAATTTGAAAATCCCAAAGAAGTGCTGCTGCATGGCATCAACGGGAAACCCATTCGTGCTAAAACCCCTAACCAACGGGTGTTGGTGGAAGAAAGCAAAACCGCTGACCTGATTTTTGCCATTGGCCCTGCCGGTACCGGCAAAACCTATACGGCCATTGCATTGGCTGTTCGGGCACTGAAAAACCGGGAAATCAAACGAATTATTTTAAGCCGGCCGGCCGTTGAAGCCGGCGAACGTCTGGGCTTTCTGCCCGGAGATTTAAAGGAGAAAATTGATCCGTACCTGCAACCGCTTTACGATGCCTTGCAGGACATGATACCCGCCAAAAAGCTGGAAGAATTTATGAAAGACGGCATCATCCAGATTGCCCCGCTGGCCTTTATGCGCGGACGTACACTGAGCGATGCCTTTGTGATTCTGGACGAGGCGCAAAACACAACGCTCAATCAGCTGAAGATGTTTTTAACCCGAATGGGGATGAATGCCAAATTCATTATAACCGGCGACGAGACGCAGATCGACCTGCCTTCGGTTCACCAATCCGGCTTGGTTCAGGCTAAGAAAATTTTGAAGAACATCAAGGACATTTCGTTTGTTCAGTTTGATGCCAATGACATTGTTCGTCACCGACTAGTGCGTGACATTGTCAATGCCTACGACCAATATTACCAGAAAGAGTTAGCAAAGAAAGAAGCATATAAAAAAGATAAAAACGACAAAAATGACGAAAGCATTAACAAGAACTGATTTTAACTTTCCGAAGCAAAAAAATGTCTATCATGGCAAAGTGCGCGATGTTTACAACATCAACGATGAATACCTGGTGATGGTTGTTTCTGATCGCATCTCAGCTTTTGATGTGGTATTGCCTGAAGGAATTCCTTACAAAGGACAAGTGCTGAACCAAATTGCAGCCAAATCCTTGGATGCAACTGCCGACATTGTTCCAAACTGGAAAATTGCGACTCCGGACCCCAATGTAACCGTAGGCCACCACTGCGAGCCTTTCAAGGTAGAAATGGTGATCCGGGGCTACCTGACAGGCCATGCCTGGCGGGAATACCGCGATGGCAAACGCACCCTCTGTGGCGTTCCGATGCCTGATGGGATGGTTGAAAATCAGAAGTTCGACCAGCCGATCCTAACACCAACAACCAAAGCAGACGAAGGCCACGATGAGGATATTTCGCGCGAGGACATTATTGCCCAAGGTTTGGTGAACAAAGAAGAATATGAAATGCTGGAAGACTACACCCGTAAATTATTCCAGCGCGGTACCGAAATAGCAGCAGAAAAAGGACTGATTCTGGTCGACACCAAATATGAGTTTGGAAAAAAAGATGGCAAAATCTTCCTGATTGACGAGATTCACACCCCAGACTCTTCCCGCTATTTCTATGCTGATGGCTACGAAGAACGTCTTCAAAAAGGAGAAAATCAAAAGCAATTATCCAAAGAATTTGTTCGCCAATGGCTGATTGAGAATGGTTTCCAGGGAAAAGACGGGCAACAAATTCCTGTAATGGATGAAGCTTTTGTCAGCTCCGTTTCTGAACGCTACATCGAATTGTTTGAAAACATCACGGGAGATTCTTTTGTTAAGTCAGAAACCGAAGCAATCAACGATCGCATTGAGAAAAACGTGAATGCATTTCTAAAGTCGCTGTAACTAAAAACGACATACACACCGCTGAAACTTCCGGGTAAAAATCCGGAAGTTTTTTATGATTTTACCCTAGCACCAATTGTCCATTCAATACATCTTTATTATGACACGCCATTACAAGACTCCCATTTTCGCCAGTCTTTTGCTAACTGTTTTCACCCTCTTTTCTGGTTGTCAAAGCCCGGAAGATAAGGCCAGCTTGGTCCATGTTGGCCAACAAGTTCCCGCATTCACATATACCAATGCTGAAGGAATGGAAAAGTCAGTGTCCGAATTAAAAGGACAAGTGGTTATGGTTACCTTTTTTGCCACCTGGTGCGGCCCCTGTTTAAAGGAGCTTCCACACATTCAACAAGACATTTTTGAAAAATACCAAGACAACCCCAATTTCACGCTTTTAGTGATTGGACGTGAGCACTCCAAGGAAGAGCTGGCCGCATTTAAGGTCGAAAAGGACTTTTCACTCGATTTTATTGCTGATCCGGAAAGACAAGTCTATGCAAAATTTGCCGAGCAATTCATTCCCAGAAATTACCTGATCGATCGGGATGGAAAAATTATTTACAGCTCAACTGGTTTTAACGAAGATGAATTCAACCAATTAAAGAAAATACTGGAAGATCAGCTAAAGATCTAATCAAGCTCCTTTCTGTTTTTTTCTATTTGCTTCTCAGGCTTTCCGGAATGTAAAAATAAAAATCGGAGCCTTTTCCCGGGATGGACTTTACTCCAATATCACCCCCCAGCAAATGAACAATTCGCTTGGAAATAGCCAGACCTAAGCCTGTTCCCCCATAGTTTTTCTGAGCATGGGTTCGGGCTTGGGTAAAGCGTTTAAAAATCTGGTCTATGTCGTCAGCTGAAATACCGATTCCGGTATCCTGAATACTAAAATGTACCCACGAAGCACGTTTGTTTACCCGCAAAACAACACTCCCTGCTTGCGTGAATTTGAAAGCATTGCCGATTAAATTGTCCAATACCTGTTTCAACCGTAACTTATCCGTTCGGATCTTGTAATTTTCAGGCAAGTTATTTTCCAGCTTGAATTGAATATCTTTATTTTCCAGATGTGCAGCCAACTCGGTATAATTCCACAATTCTTCTTCAAGCAACTCGTGAAGCAAAAACTCCTCAGGGTTAACTTTCAACTGATCGGATTCAATTTTAGAAATATCCATAATATCGCTGATCAGCTGAAGCAAAACCTCGCCATTCTTCTCAATTAACCTTAAATAATTCCTTTTTTCTTCTTCTGTAAGCTCTAACTCGTTCAACAGACTTGAAAAACCAAGAATTGCATTCATGGGTGTTCGGATTTCGTGCGACATATTGGCCAAAAATGCCGTCTTTAACCGATCCGATTCCTCTGCCTTTTTTTGCTCCTGAACCAACTCTCGATGCACCCTTTGTCTTTCGTGAATCATTTCATTGGCTACTTCCCCCATGCTTCTGAACTCATCAAAGTACAATTGCCCCGCTTCAATGGTTTTATAATGATGCTTTCCGGTCTGAAAAAACCTGGTAAAATTGCTGTAATCAGCTAAGAAATTAGCATTAAACCGATAAACAACCAGAAGCTGCACAAAGACAATCATCAATAAAACTAAAAAGAGGATCGCTAAATTTTTAATTAATTCATTCCTTAACTTTTCCTTCTGGTGACTGATTTCACTTAAAATCTCATCCAGGAAGAATCCCCCTCCAACAAACCAATTGCATTCAGGAACCAATCTTACAAATGATATTTTGGGAATTTTTTGCCCCGTGCCCACCTTAATCCAATCATACAACAAATAATCTCCTTCGGGAGAGGCCATGGTCAACTCCAGCTCCTGCTCGAAAACAGCCATCTTATCAGGATCACTTCCATCCAGAAAATTAAAATCCCCCTTATAAACCTCCCCATCCATAACAATGGGAGTCCCATCCGTTTCATTGACAAAAACATATCCTCCGTATCGAAAGTGATCACCACTTATCTTACGGGCAATTTCATTTCTAAACGTATCGTAATAATCTTCCAGGTAAGTTTTTGAGCCAAAGTACCAATTCAAGGCCTCCAGCTTCTTCACAAAAACGACTTTATTCTCGGGCAAAGTATCCTCTAAAATGAGCTGATCATCCTCTCCGTAGCGCACATAGCCTTCATCCCCAACGGATAAAACATCCAACTCTCGTTGAACAACTGAATTGCCATGCATATCCGTATGCTCAAGCAAATCCTTACCGGAATAGTCAGGTTTTCCGGGGTAATAAATGCCTGTCCCTTCCAGATCATTAATAAACACATCCATGTAAGGGCTTGGTGTTTTTATGGCAGAAACCGCATCAACAATTAGCTTCTTCAGCGTCTTTTCATCATAATGACTACCATACTCTAAATAGATTTTCTCGGCCAAGCTATGGGCATTGTAAACATTTTCCCTGACACGCTGAGTGATTCGCTCATCGAAAAAACGCCGCTGACTGACAATGTATTCAACTTCAATATCAATCAGATCTCGAATGAACGACTTGTGCTCTTTAAAATACATTTCTTGCTGCTGGCGTGCTGTGTCCCGGAAAATCAAATACTCATGGATGCTGATGAGACTAGCAATAAAAACCGTCATCAACAAAGTAGAAACAATGACAATATTGCGTATTGTGACTGTTAAACTTCTGGAAGTAATCTTTTTAGTGGTTACCTGTTCCCCCATTCACGCTAAAAAGTAAAATGACTAAGTTTTCAATTTTCATACAAAGTTAAGCTATTATAATGAAATAATGTCAGTATCACAAGCAAACAAATGCCTGTTATTCAATAGGAAATTTATAGTATGTCTACTAGGTAAATTTGTACGAGATTCAGCAAACACTCCTATGAATCAAGCCCTTTAAACCACCCAAAGCTGTTAAAACATGTTAAACAATTCAAATGAAACAAAAACAGAAAAACACTGGCACTCTTTATGTGTTAAATTAGCACGTTTAGAAAGAGCTATTAATCTTAAAATAAACACAACATGAAAGATTATAAAAGAATTGGATTAACCTTCGTGGTTGCACTTTTTAGTGCTTTTATTGCCGTTTGGGCATACAATACTTTCTTTGCAAAACCTCAAATTGTAACTGTTCCACAGGAACAATCCATACGATATGCCAGCTTACCTTCGGCGCCGCAAGGAGAGGCACCAGATCTGACCTATGCCGCTGAAAGTTCAGTGCATGCTGTTGTTCACGTAAAAGTAAGCTCAACACAACAAGCCAGACAATTCCATAGTAACCCGTTTTATGAGTGGTTCTATGGCGACCGCTATCAGCAACAGCAACCTCAAATCAGGCAAGGAGCCGGATCTGGAGTGATCCTAAGCAGCGATGGCTACATTGTAACCAACAACCACGTGATTGATGATGCCGACGACATACAGGTAGTACTGAACGACAACCGACAGTTCGAAGCTCAATTGATTGGTGCTGATCCAACAACCGACATTGCGGTTCTTAAAATAGATGAGAAAAACCTGCCTTTCCTGAAGTTCGGAAATTCAGACGCCTTAAAACTTGGCGAATGGGTATTGGCTGTTGGAAACCCATTTGAATTAACCTCCACAGTAACAGCAGGAATTGTTAGTGCCAAAAGCCGAAACATTGGCATTAATCGCGCCGATATGGGAATTGAATCATTCATTCAGACCGATGCTGCTGTTAACCCCGGGAACAGTGGTGGAGCATTGGTGAATATGAATGGTGAGCTGGTGGGAATCAACACGGCCATTGCCTCCAGAACCGGTTCGTACACAGGATATTCTTTTGCAGTACCCGCTTCGATTGTAGCCAAAGTTGTGGATGACCTCAAGCAATACGGGCAGGTTCAACGGGCTTTACTTGGGGTTAACATAGGCGATGTAACGGCTGAAGTTGCCGAAGAATATAAGCTGGATAAAATCGAAGGCGTCTTTATTGGAAAAGTCAATGAAAACAGTGCTGCCGAAGAAGCAGGAATTGAAAATGAAGATGTGATTATCAGTGTCGATGGTGTGAAAGTCAATTCAACTGCTCAACTGCAGGAACAAATTAGCAAACACCGTCCAGGCGATGTTGTAAAAATTTTGATAAAAAGAGACAACAAACCGAAACAATTTGAAGTGACCCTCCGTAACATGCACGGAGATACAGAAATCATCAAAGCTAGTGACAATATTTTTCTTGGTGCTAAATTTGATGAGTTGTCAGACAAGGAGAAATACCAACTACGCTTAAGCCATGGAATAAAAATCACCAACTTGGATAAAGGCAAACTGAAAGACGCTGGTCTGAAGGAAGGTTTTATCATCACGGACGTGAACAAGGAGGCGGTCAATGCGGTTAATGATTTTAAACGCATTGTCAGTCAGGCTAAAGGCGGAGTATTAATTGAAGGTTTATATTCAAACGGAGAACCAGCCTACTTTGTGTTTGGCATGAATTAATCATCCATAATTCACATAGAATTAACAAACCAAAAGGCTTTAACCAAAGCTGGGCATTCATTTGAATTATTGACCTTAAAAGTCTATATTTGCACGATTTTTTTTTAGAAGGGTATATGAGACAATTAAAGATTACAAAATCGATTACCAACCGTGAGAGTGCTTCACTTGACAAGTATTTGCAAGAAATTGGCAAGGAGGATCTGATTACAGTTGAAGAGGAAGTTGAGTTGGCGCAGCGGATTAAAAAAGGCGATCAGCATGCGCTGGAAAAACTGACTCGCGCAAACTTACGTTTCGTAGTTTCAGTAGCGAAGCAGTACCAAAACCAAGGCTTAAGCCTTCCCGACTTAATTAACGAGGGAAACCTGGGACTGATTAAAGCCGCTGAAAAGTTTGACGAAACCCGTGGGTTTAAGTTCATTTCCTATGCTGTTTGGTGGATCCGTCAATCTATCCTTCAGGCTTTGGCTGAACAGTCGCGTATTGTTCGATTACCGCTTAACCAGGTAGGTTCGTTGAATAAAATCAACAAAGCTTTTTCAAAATTCGAACAAGAGAACGAACGTAAACCATCTCCTGAGGAACTCGCAGACTCGCTGGAATTGCCACCTGAGAAGGTTGCAGACACCTTGAGAGTTTCCGGTCGCCACATTTCTGTTGACGCTCCTTTTGTTGAAGGAGAAGACAACAGCTTGCTCGATGTGTTGGTCAACAACGATTCCCCAAATGCAGACCGTAGTCTGATGATGGAATCGCTTGCCCGTGAAATTGAACGCGCTCTTGCTACCCTTACAGAACGTGAAAGTGACATCATTAGGATGTTCTTTGGAATTGGCTGCCAGGAAATGACCCTGGAAGAAATTGGAGAAAGATTTGGGCTAACCCGCGAAAGGGTTCGTCAGATAAAAGAAAAAGCAATCCGTCGATTGCGTCATACATCCAGAAGCAAATTGCTGAAAACATATCTTGGATAAAAGATTCTTTTAAACCGCCCCACGAGGCGGTTTTTTTTTCGCCCTAAAAACTCTTTAGCCCCCAACTTGTTTCATAGGCATCATGAAAAAAATCATTATGATCCTTCTTCTCACGACCCTTTTTCTAATTGTTATTGCCTTTCTGGTTATTCGCCTTTATCCTTCTTTTGGAGCGGCACCTAAGGAAGAGCGCTTGTCCCGAATTCAGCAATCACCCAACTACAGCAATGGTCAATTCCAGAATCCGGTGAAAACCAAAATGCAAATTGACGATGTTCCCTTTTTCAAACTAATAAAAGAATTTCTTTCGAACAATGAAAACCGGATCCCCCAAAGTCCCATTGCGGTTCTGCCTATTGAAAAGTCAAGCTTTCATCAGGATCCTTCTGAAGTGAGTATATGCTGGTTGGGGCATTCTACGCTCCTAATTAAAATAGATGGCAAACTTATTCTGACCGATCCGGTATTTAGCCAACGTGTATCTCCGTTTTCATTTCTAGGCACCAAAGCTTTTGCTTATTCAGAAAATTATTCACTTGAAGACCTTCCGGAAGTTGACTTAGTCTTAATCTCTCATGACCACTACGATCATCTGGACTATCAAACCATAAAAAAATTAAGCAATAAGAAAGTCCCTTTTCTTACTGCCTTGGGAGTAGGTGCCCACCTCGAACGCTGGGGCATTGCTCCCGAACGAATAACAGAATTGGATTGGGGAGAAACATTTTGGCTAACCAACCAAGTCAGCCTGACAGCAACACCTGCCCGTCATTTTTCCGGAAGAGGGCTCACCAACCGCTTTTCGACCTTATGGGCCTCCTGGGTCATTTCAGGATCAAGCAAACGCCTCTTCTTTGGAGCAGACTCCGGCTATTTTCCGGGATTCAAAACCCTGGGGGGAAAATACGGTCCTTTTGACATTGCCATGCTGGAATGCGGGCAGTACAGTCCATACTGGCCTTTCATTCACATGTCACCTGAAGAAACCCTACAGGCTGCAGCCGACTTAAAAGCACAGGCTGTGTTACCCATTCACTGGGCAAAATACAAGCTCAGCATTCATCCCTGGACTGAGCCTGTTGAACGGCTACTGGCGGCCAGCAACCAGCAGCAAACCACCATCGCCACCCCTTCAATCGGAGAAATTTTCACATTAGATGATACACTCCCTCAAAAAAGATGGTGGGCAAAAGAAATCAACTGAGAAAAGAAGGAACAGCCGATTTCGGAATATTTGCTTTTCCATTCCCTCAAGATTTTTTAGAACACAAAAAAGCCTTGCTATCTTACCGATAACAAGGCTTTCTTTTTTCGCTAGTACCCCGGACGGGATTCGAACCCATGACCTACTGCTTAGAAGGCAGTTGCTCTATCCAACTGAGCTACCGAGGCATCCTTTTTGCGGTTGCAAAGATATAAAAATATCAAGAACAGCAATCGCTTAAATAATATATTTTTCCCTTTGATTTAAAACAACCGGATTAAATCAAATGAATATTGTGTTCCCGGCATTGCTTATGCATTTCGTCAGGCCAAATACTCGACTGAATTTCACCAATATGAGCTTTCCGAAGGAAATACATGCAGAGACGTGACTGCCCAATTCCTCCTCCGATACACAAAGGAAATTCATCATTCAATAAACGGTTATGCCACAATAATTCTTTGCGTTCTTCCGTATTGGTAAGTTTCAATTGGTGTAAAAGTGTTTCTTTATCCACCCGAATTCCCATGGATGATATTTCCACTGAACTTTGCAAAACCGGGTTCCAGATCAAAATATCACCATTCAGTCCCCGGTAACCATTAACTGTTTCTGTGGTCCAGTCATCATAATCGGGAGCACGGCCATCGTGGATTTGCCCACTCGGCATTTCTCCGCCAATTCCAATAATGAATACAGCGCCATGATCCTTGGTAATTTCATTTTCCCGCTCCTTTGAGCTCAGGTCCGGGTATTTTGCTTCCAGCTCTTCGGCATGAATGAAGGTAATCTCTTCGGGTAAAATGGGTGTAATCTGTGGGTAATGCTCGTAGACATAGAATTCTGTCCGAAGCAAAACTGAATAAATCTTACGAACAATTTTCTTCAGGAAATCCAGGTTGCGTTCTTCATCAGCAATTACGCGCTCCCAATCCCATTGATCAACATAAAGCGAATGGATATTGGACAATTCTTCGTCCGGACGAATCGCATTCATATCGGTATACAATCCGTATCCGGGAGCAAACTCCTGATCTGCCAGTGTCATGCGCTTCCATTTGGCCAGCGAATGCACCACTTCAGCCCTCTTGTCATCCAACTCTTTTACAGGAAAAGTAACCGGGCGCTCAATCCCATTAAGATCATCGTTAATTCCGGTTCCTTGCATCACAAAAAGAGGTGCCGTCACCCGGCTCAACTTCAACTCTGAGGACAAATCGCGCTGGAAAAAATCCTTGATCTGCTTGATCGCTCTTTCCGTTTGTTTTAAGTCAAGATGCGACTTATAATTTTCTGGGAAGTATAGTTTCATAATATATTCAATATCACTGCCCTGACGACAGCTAAGTAGCTTATTAATAAATTCCAGCCAGCAAAAGTAGCAAGAATCTTTCAATTTGACTTGAAATTCGTCATAAAAACATCAAAGAGAAAGCCAATCAAGCAAAATTCACCATTATGATTTTCATTTCTAGCAAATATTCAGATTCATAAAAGTTACTATTTTTGCTGCCCATGAGCTCAAATATTGTCAAGCTTTATCTCATTAAGTTTTCCAAGTGGTTTAACCTGGTTATGCCCGTCATCGTCCTTTTCTACCAGGATAATGGATTGAGCATGCAGGAAATTTTTTGGTTGAAATCCATTTATTCCATTGCAATTGTTGTCATGGAAATTCCGTCGGGCTACCTGGCCGATGTATGGGGACGAAAGAGCACGCTGCTACTCGGCGCAATTCTCGGGGCCACCGGATTTGCCATGTACAGCTTTTCCTTTGGTTTTTGGGCTTTTGCCGCCGCTGAAATTGTTCTGGGACTTGGTCACAGCTTTGTTTCAGGTGCCGACTCGGCCTTGCTTTATGACACCCTCAAGGCTCAGGAGCGTGAAAAAGAATACATCAAGCAGGAAGGCTGGATCACGTCATCGGGCAACTTTGCGGAAGCCATTGCCGGTGTTACCGGCGGCTTGCTCGCTACCCTCAGCTTACGAATGCCTTTTTACGTTCAGTTTGCGGTGGCTTCCATAGCCATTCCAGCTGCCTTTTTGCTAAACGAACCCCAAATACACACCGAGAAGGCAAGCAAAACCTTTAAATCCATTCTAAAAACCATTCGGCAAACCTTTTTACACCGCGAGTTGCGTTCTGCCATTCTGGTTTCCTCTTTTACCGGCACCGCCTCGCTCACCTTTGCCTGGTTTGTGCAGCCATATTTTAAGGTAGCCGGACTGCCGTTGTCACTGTACGGTATTTTATGGACTTTGCTGAACCTCTCCGTTGGGGTTTCTTCCATGCTTAGCTACAAAGTTGAAAGTCGTCTGGGACAGCGAAATTCGCTTTTACTCATCATCTTTGGACTAACCATTGGGTATCTGCTCGCAGCCTGGAAAATCAGCCTGGCCGGCATTGCAATTCTTTTCGCATTTTACCTTTTCCGTGGAATTGCCCATCCCATTCTGAAAGATTACATCAATCGCTACACGCAGTCCGAAGTGCGGGCCACCATTTTATCGCTGCGAAACTTTGTGATCCGGATCAACTTTGCCGTCATTGGGCCTTTGCTGGGGTATCTTACCGACCGGTTTAATCTGGGGACTGCCTTGCTGACTGCCGGTTTAAGCTACGTTGTTGTTGCCCTGGTTGCTGCCCTCCCACTCCTTTCAAGCAAAGCGAAAAAAGAAACTGAATAGGTCAAAGCTCCAATTTCAGTCCGTCATAGGCCAGCGAAACATGCCCGGGCAACTGCTGCTGCACATCTTCATGCTTCCCCATCAGGTGCGAAACATGCGTAAGGTAAGCACGCTTAGGCTTTACCCGGTCAATAAGTTCAAGGGCTTCTTCGAGGTTGAAATGAGAAATGTGTTTTTCAAATCGCAAGGCATTCACAATCAAAACATCAAGTCCCAACAGTTTCTGCTGTTCTTCGGGCTCCACCCGGTTTACATCGGTCAGGTAGGCCATTGCCCCCAGGCGAAAACCAAAAACCGGTAATTTGTGGTGAAAGCCCCGAACCGGAATCACCTCGATACCATTTAAACTGAAAGGCTTATTTTCAACCAAATGAAGATTCATTTGCGGAATTCCGGGATATTTATTTTCCTCAAACACATAATCAAAAACCCGCTTAATTGAATTCTGAACCCGTTTTTCGGCATAAATATCAGTGGGGTGTTTTTGTACCCAATTGAACGCGCGGATATCATCGAGTCCAAAAATATGATCGGTGTGCTCATGCGTCAGAAAGATGGCATCGAGTTTTCGCAGCCCAATTCGCAACATCTGCTGGCGGAAATCAGGTCCAGCATCAATCACAATCTTGTGTCCGTTTGCCTCCACAAAAAGTGCCGAGCGCAGCCGGGTATCTTTAGGATCAGCAGAGCGACAAACATCGCAATCGCAAGCCACCACCGGAACTCCTTGCGAAGTACCGGTCCCCAGAAATTCAACTTTTAATTTAATATCTGATTTCATGTATGCAGGCAAAACTACAAAAAATAGATTTTTTTATGCCGACCGTGTAAATTAATTAATTTTGAAAAAAATTTGACACATGACCCATTTGTACCTGATTCCGATTACCCTCGGCGAAAGCGAACTCAATACTGTTATTCCGGAAAACCACCGGGAGATTATCCGATCAATTTCTCATTTTATCGTCGAAAATGTCCGCACTGCCCGACGTTTTCTAAAAAAAGTGGATAAAGAGATTGATATTGATTCGTTGCATTTTTACGAGCTGAATAAACACACCAACAAAAACCAGCTCCATGATTACCTCGCCCCCATTAAGGACAAACAACCAATTGGAATTATGTCGGAAGCAGGATGCCCGGGCGTAGCCGATCCCGGTGCTGATGTGGTTCGAATAGCTCACGAGCAAAATATCCGGGTGATACCTCTGGTTGGACCTTCCTCCATTTTGCTGGCCATGATGGCCTCTGGAATGAATGGACAAAACTTTGCCTTTAACGGCTACCTTCCTATTCAAAAAGGCGAAAAAGCCCGGCAAATCAAGCTGCTGGAAAACCGGATTTATTCCGAAAACCAAAGCCAGTTGTTTATTGAAGCACCTTATCGCAACCTCCAGCTGCTGGATGACTTGCTGCAAAATTGCAAGCCTCAAACCAAGTTGTGTATTGCCTGCGACCTGACCCTGGAAACAGAGTTTATAAAAACCCGCTCAATTGGTGATTGGAAGAAACACAAACCAGACATTCAAAAACGTCCAGCCATTTTTGTCTTAGGAAAATAGAATTTGAAGGGATATCAGAGGCCTGTTTTGTCCGGAGGTCAGCACCGATCGCTGGACAAAACCGGAAGTCAGAAAATAGGCACTAAAATCAGAAAGCCCGCTTCTTAACCGAAAAGAAACTTAAATTCGTGCTCAAAATTGGGCGTAAAAATACCTTGTCCGAGGCTGCGTGCAATCTGCTTTTTGGTCCAGAACTTGCCTTCTTCTACCTCTTCCGAATGCAAACGAATACCTTGATAATCGTGGGTAACAAATACGTAAACCAGTTCGCACTCCAGCTCACTTTCCCAAACATATTGTTTGACAAGGCTGGCTGAAAATTCCTTTAGGCCAATTTCTTCCCAGGCTTCACGCTGCAAGGCAACCTGCAATTCTTCTCCAAAAGCAATGTGCCCTCCAACAGCAGTATCCCATTTACCAGGCTGAACCAGCTTGTTCATCGGGCGTTTTTGAAGAAAGATTGCTCCTTTGGGATTGAAAACATGCAAGTGTACCACCGGATGAAGCAGTTTTTGACCGCTATGACAAACCGATCGCGGCGCTTTGCCAACCACCTGTCCCTGCTCGTTGACCAAAGGAAGCTGCTCCTCTTCAGTCAGCACCTGTCGGGCTTTCTTTTGTTTGAAGTATTCAAACAGGAAAAGCACCCCAAACAGGATATAAAACAAGCCTCCGCTGATAAATGCCCAAGCTTCATTGGAAAGGAAAAAGGCCGCGTAAAAAACCAGCAACGTGTGACCGGCAAAAATGTAAAACATGCGCTTTAAGCTGGTTCGCATGCTTCGTGTTTGCTCCTCGCTCAAGCTCACATCCTTCAGATAACGCTTACTCATCAGCTCAACAATGTTGACTTTAGAAAAAGCCGATAAAGCCAGGATGATGCAGAGAATTAATTCGATCAGAGCAGGCTTTAGCTTGAAGAACAGATCGTTTTCCAGCAAAATGGAAACGCCACCTAAAGCCAGCAAAAGCAGCATATCAAACAACACAAACCGATCGAAACGCTTCTCCCGAATCCCAATCCACAGTAATTCGGCCACACCAATGACAAGTGCAGCAATCAAGCCGGCTTTGGTTCCCCATAGCTCGTCCACCGCGATAAAAACAAACAATGGAACAAAACCGGGGAGCAGCTTTTTGAGTAATTGTGTTCGCTGATTATTCATCTATAAAAAACAAAACCCGCAAAAGCGGGCTAATTTGTTATTCGGATTGTGTATCTGAGAGCTTGTAGTGTTTATAAACTTCAACATCAAAAATCAGGGTTGAAAAGCGAGGAAGCCCGCTGGAACTGGAAGAAGCTCCATAAGCCAGGTTTGATGGAATGATAAAAGTGGCCTTGCCTCCCTGTGTCATGTAAGTTAAGCCTTCGCTCATTCCCACAATCACATCCGAACTACCTACAATAAATTCAAAAGGTTCATACGTGCCTGTGCGATCAAATTCAGTACTATCAATCAACATTCCAGTGTAAAAGATTTTAACCTTATCGCCCAGCTTAATGGTATCTCCGGTTCCTTTTACACGCTCAATGTAGTACATGCCCGATGCCGTGGGCTCTTCTTCAATATTATTAGCTTCAAGAAATGCATCCAGTTTTTCAAGTTCTTCGGCGCGCAATTTTTCCAGGTCAATCCCGTCATCCTTGCAGGACGCAATGGTCATCATCAATCCGCCTATCAAAACTGCAAATAAAAATATCTTTTTCATGTCGTATCCTAACTGTTTTATTGGTATATCTTTTTCAACTCAATGCTAAATGAAAGCGTTGTATAAGGAGGAATTGATCCAGAACCACCTGCTCCATACGCCAGGTTCGAAGGAATAATAAACAATCCTTTAGTACCTTCGTTCATCAGCATCAGCGCATCTTCAAACCCATCAATTAAATTACCTGGTTCATATCTGAATTTCCATGTCTCGTCTTCGTAATGATAAGTCGATGAATCAAATATCTGGCCATTATCGGATCTAAAGCCGGTGTATTTAATTCCAATTGAATCACCTGATTGGATATAAAGTCCCTCGCCCTGCTCCTCTATCACATAAAAAATTCCGGATGACGTTGTATCGATATCGTAACCACGATTAACCAACGTGTCCAGATACACTTCCAACAATTCGGCTTCGCGAGTCGGCGTATAATTAACAGTATCCTGCACGGGGTCATCAAAACAGGAGTACATGGCAACCAGCATGACCGCCATCAATAAAAATTTAATCCCTTTCATTTGTTTCATCATTTTGATTTTGTTTTTTCCAATTTTTCCTGATAAACGGGTAATAAGCGCCGATATTTATCAAGTGTTTCTTCTAATGATGCAAAAACCTCTCCTCCGGCTGCGTTGCGATGCCCTCCGCCATTAAAATTTTCGGAAGCAAACTCATTCACAGCGAATTCGCCTTTGGAACGAAAAGAAGCTTTCACCATTCCATCTTTCTCTGAAAATAACGTGCTAAAGTGAATCCCTTTTATCGACAGCGGATAATTGACAAACCCTTCACTATCACCGGGCACAAAGTTAAATTTTTTCTGCGTTTCTTTAGACAAATACATCACAGCCGCGTGATATTCCGGAAAAACCTCCATACACTCGTTCAAACAATAACCTAACAGACGCATCCGATCGGCCGAGTAGTTATCAAAAACCTGTGCATGAATGTAATCCTGATCAATGCCGAATTTCAAAAGCTCTCCTACAGTTTGAAACGTTTGCGGATCAGAAACATTGTAGTCGAATGACCCGGTATCGGTCATAATGCCACAAAACAAAGCCGAAGCAGCTTCCCGATCCAGGTATTGCTCCAGCCCGGAAGCTTTCAGCACATGGTACACCAGCTCAGCCGTTGAAGAACATTCGGGATGCGAGATTAACACATCGGCAAAGTCCTCGGGGTACGGATGATGGTCAATCAACACACAACTTTTGCCATAATTTTCCACCAAGGGCTTCAGTTCCCCAGTGCGCGACAGATGATTGAAATCGAGACAAATCAACAAGCTCGATTCATCCAACAATTGCTGAACCTTTTTCGGTTTTTTTGAAAAAAGGGTCACTTGCTCATGCCCTTCAATCCAGTTATAAAAGGAGGGATAATCATTAGCAGAAATCACCTCTACCTGCAACCCGCTGTTCTTTAAAACGCGCGACAGGCCTAAGGCAGAGCCTACTGCATCTCCATCAGGATTAATATGTGGTAGAATAACAACTTTTTGATTGGGGTTATCAATCAATTCACCAAACAACTTAATTATTTCTTTATCAAGCTCTTTCAAGACATCACTTTTTTTGATTCGGATACAAATATAAAAATAATGCATCCGCTATTTAATTTTAGTTAATTAATTTTCTAAATTAGTTCGCTATATCAAACCTTATATTAAACTAAACAAAATGACTGGAAAAAGAACCCTTACGATCATTAAACCGGGTGCCGTAGAAAGGAACCTTATTGGACCAATTATTACAAAAATTAACGATGCAGGTTTTGTCATTAAAGCGCTAAAGTATACCAAACTGAAAAAGGAACAAGCACGAGCATTTTATGCTGTACACAAAGACAAACCATTTTACAACGATTTGGTGAAATTCATGAGCTCAGCTCCCATTGTTGTAGCCATCATTGAAAAAGAAAATGCAGTTGAAGATTTTCGCAAACTGATTGGAGCCACAGATCCACTGGAAGCAGAAGAAGGAACCATTCGTAAAATTTTTGCTGAATCAAAAACCCACAATGCAATTCACGGTTCAGACAGTGATGAAAACGCAATTAAAGAAAGTGACTTTTTCTTCTCTCGGATAGAGCGTTTTTCTTTTTAGCGAAACACAATTTCATGGACAATAGTACTGCCCGCGTGTTCATTCAGGCGGGCTTTTAATTGCTCCTTCATCATCACCAATTCACTTCTCAGGGCCGGAGAGCTGGTTTTTACAAACAAAGTGCCATTGCTCATCTTCAGAGACTCGGTATAGCGGGCAATTGTTCGCCCCACCACTTGTTCCCACGAAGAAATCAGCTCAACTTCAGTCAGCTTTTTATTCAATTTATTTTGTTCGATATAATCCCGAAGGACTTCGCTTAATTTTTGGGTATTGCTTCTTCTCATTTTATTGCTTCATTTACCGTTCCATCGGCCACCTGAAAAATTTTAAAGTTGGCTTCCACCTCCGCAATCATCTGGTCCAAGTGTTCGCGGTTGGTGTCCGTCATAAAAATCTGACCAAAATGGTCATCGGCCACTAATTTAACAATTTGGCCAACCCGGTTTTTGTCCAACTTATCAAAAATATCATCCAATAGCAAAATTGGAGTCATACCGGCCAGCTCTTTTATAAAATCGAATTGAGCTAGTTTTAAAGCCACCAGGTAGGTTTTCTTTTGTCCTTGAGAGCCAATTTTTTTAATCGGATAGTCCCCCAGCTTAAACAGAATATCATCTTTATGAATTCCGACAGAGGTATACTGCAACATCCGATCTTTACCAACTGAATCCTTGATTTGCTGAGCCAAATCACCCTCATACAAACTCGACTCGTGAACCATTTCAATACGCTCTTTCCCCGATGAAATCAGCTCATAGTAACGCTGAAAGACCGGTTGAAGTTGCTGAAGATACTCCACCCGCTTGGTATGGATCAGTTCGCCATAATGAACCAACTGGTCGCTCCAAACCTCCAGACTTTCGGCATTAAAAAAGCCACTGCCCGCAAATTGCTTCAGCAATTTATTGCGCTGCAGCAAGGCCCGGTTATACCGAATCAAGTTATCCAGGTAAACCTGGTCATATTGTGAAATCAACGAATCTAAAAACCGACGACGCTCTTCGCTGCCTCCCATAATCAGGTTAATATCTGTGGGGCTAATAATGATTAAAGGCAGCAAGCCAATGTGCTCCGAAAGCTTTTTGTATTCTTTTTTATTGCGTTTGAAGTGCTTCTTTTGTCCGCGCTTTAGTCCGCAGTAAATATTCTCCTCGTGATCCAACCGGAGATATTTTCCCTGTACGACGAAAAAATCCTGATCATGCCGAATATTCATGCCATCAATCGCATTCGAAAAACTCTTGCAAAACGACAAATAATAAATGGCATCCATCAAGTTTGTTTTCCCGGCGCCATTGTTGCCAATAAAACAATTCAAGTTTGACGAAAAACTCAAATCAGCTTCTTCAAAGTTTTTAAAGTTAACCAGCGATAAATTCTGAATGTGCATGCGTGAAATTCTAATTGAAAAACAAAACTAAGAAAATTAAGAATGACGGTAGAGTCAAATCCCCTCCGATTGCCTAATTTATTTCTTTCCAGCGAAAAGAATCTGAATAAATACCGGTATTAGCCGGGAAAACAGCTAATAACACCACTATGTTGATTAATATTAAATTTTATAAACCTTTCCTGCCTTTTATTTTATAAAAAAACATATTTTTGCGAAACTAATTTGGATATAACCTATTTTTAAGATGGCAAAGAATAAAGATCAAAGAGAAGACAGCTTTTCAGAAGTTGAAAGCACATTAACGAAAACCGAACAGTTAATTGAAGACAATCAGAAAATGTTAACCATTGTGGTTGGTGTTATTGTTGCTATTGTGGTTGTTTACCTTGGGTTCACCAGGTTATACATTCAACCCCGCGAAACGGATGCTCAGGAGCAAATGTTTATGGCGGAACAGTATTTTGAAAAAGATTCTTTCAACCTGGCCATCAACGGAGATGGAAACTACCTGGGTTTCCTGGACATTATTGACGACTATGGCATGACTGATGCCGCTAATCTTGCCAGCTACTACACAGGTATTTCATACCTTCGCTTGGGTGAGTACGAAGCAGCCATTGATTACCTGAACGATTTTGACACAGAGGACTTATTACTGGTTCCCATTGTTGAAGGTGCCAAAGGTGACGCTTACGTAGAACTGGGAGAAACAAGCAAAGCCATTAGCGCATACAAAGCCGCTTACATCAGTTCGGACAACGAATTGACAACTCCGATTTACATGATGAAAGCCGCTAACCTCCTGGAGTCTGAAGGACAGCTTAGCGATGCCCTGGAAATCTACCAGGCCATCAAAGAGAACTATCCAACAACTACGGAAGGTCGTAATGTAGAGAAATATATCGCCCGCGTGGAGATTAAACAGAACAACTAAGAATCATTCGAAAATAGTACATGGAAAATCCCCTCATCGCAGGGGATTTTTTATTTTTGTAGAAAATTAAAGCATATGGCAACAAAGAATTTATCAGCCTACGATCTGGAATCAGTCCCATCAGCCAAAGGATATAAATTTGGAATCGTAGTTGCTGAATGGAATTATGAAATTACAGGCGCCTTGGCACAAGGTGCAATCGACACACTTAAAAAGCATGATGTTGATGACAATGACATTCAGGTAAAACACGTTCCCGGAACCTTTGAGCTGCCTCTTGGCGGACAGTTCCTGGCCGAATATACTGATGTCGATGCAATCATTCTTATTGGCTGTGTGATTCAGGGAGACACGCGTCATTTTGATTTTATTTGTGATGGTGTTACGCAAGGAACAACAGACTTGAATCTGAAATACAACAAGCCATTCATATTTGGAGTACTCACAACCAACAACGAGCAACAGGCTTTGGACCGCGCTGGCGGCAAGTTGGGCAACAAAGGTGATGAAGCTGCAGTAACAGCCATAAAAATGGTGGCCCTTCAAAACGAAATGAAAGCCAACCGCTAAATGCTACCTGACCGAAAAAGCAGAAAAACTGAACGCTGCTCTTTCGGTCAATAGCTTTTTCCCTTACACTTTTCCGACTTAAAGTTTTATCAGAGTAATCCAACTCGTGTGCTTTAAATAGTTTCAACCCAGGAAACAGATAAAGGCTTAGCAACGCAATGGTATTAAAATGAAAGAGACTGTCCATATACTGAACAGCCTCTTCTCTGACATCTAACTAATATACCAGCCAAACCTAATTCACTGGTCTACTTTCCAGGTCTTCTGGCACCTCCCCGCTCACCCGGAGCACGTCGGTTATTCATTCGTTCCTGCCGCTGCTTTTGCATTTCGTCAAACTTTTCAGCTTGTTCCTTGGTCAGCATCGCGCGAATTTCTTTGTTTCTGCTTTCCATTTGTTCCCGCATCTTCGGAAACAATTCCCTGCGTTTTTCATCACTTGCCCCTTGCATTTGCTCACGCAGTTCGGTAAATGTTTTCTGGTATTTCTTATTGATGACGGTCAGCTTTTTCTGTTGAGCATCATCCAACCCCAGGGTTTCAATCAACCGCTTATCGCGTTCTTCCTGGCTCATGCGCTGTCTTTGTCCTCCGGGCTGCGCATAGCTGGCACCAATTGTAGCTACTAACACCACTAGCAATACATACAACTTTTTCATTTTAGTTCGATTTACTGTTGTTAAGACTTGATGAAACGTGCCGGGAAAATTCGTCGCGCTTGTTTCACCGGTTATTTTTTGACATTCAACCTATTGACTTTCGAAATCAGCATTCGTTTAATTCAATTTGATTTTCTTTCCTGAAAGAATGCATTATTTTTACCCAAAAAGAACTTACATGCAAGCAATGATATTTGCCGCAGGGCTTGGTACACGGCTTCAACCGCTTACCAGCGACAAGCCGAAGGCACTGGTAGAAATTCACGGAAAAAGTTTATTGGAACGTTGCCTCTTAAACTTAAAAAAGCAGGGCATCAACGATGTTGTTGTCAACGTTCATCATTTTTCAGAGCAAATCATCCATTTTCTTGAAGCCAACAATAACTTTGGGATGCACATTCAGGTTTCGGACGAAACAGCTGAATTGTTGGACACCGGAGGCGGCATCCTGAAAGCCAAATCTTTGTTTAAGCCGAATGAGCCGATTTTGATTCTGAATGTCGACATACTGACTAACCTGTCATTCGACGCCTTGCTTGATTTTCATCAGAAAGAAAAGGCACTAGCCAGCTTGGTTGTTCGCCAGCGAAAGACCTCGCGTTACTTGTTGTTTGGCAAGAATCATCAACTAACCGGTTGGGAAAACCAACAAACAGGCGACCGCAAAATAGCCCGTATTGCGCAAATTGAAGAATCAACGCCTTATGCATTTAGCGGCATTCAGCTTATTCAGCCCGAGCTGCTGGACCTGATCGAAGAGCAAGGCAAGTTTTCTATTATTGACTTGTACCTGCGGCTGGCAAAGAGCCAAACCATCAGTGCCTTTGTCGATAATCAATCCATTTGGATGGATCTGGGAAAATACGAGCAGTTGGAAGAAGCGGAAAGCCTGGTAAAAAAGATGGAGCTACTTTCAGACTAAACGTGGTCTACAGGAGTACTGACTAAGTTTCAGCACAAAAAATAAAAGCAAAAAAAAAGCGAAGCTAGTCAATACCAGCTTCGCTTTTTTAGTTGAAGTATTTACTTACTCCGAAGGAACAAAAACCACATCAATCAAATCAGCATCATCAAAAAACCGGGCTGCAAACTCTTGAATATCCTTCTGTGTCATGTTTTGCAGAACTTCCTCGTAGTTTGCCGGGTCAGCTGAATTAATTCCGGTAAAATAGTAGTTATACAAAGAACTCATCCAAAAACCATTGTGCTCGCGAGCCTGCTCACGGTCTTTCAGCAAGTTTTTAATTGTTTTATCAAAGTCAACATCCGTCGGCCCTTCGGTAATAACTTTATCAATTTCGCGGTATACAATTGACTTCAGCTGGTCGGCACGCGCCGGATCACAATCAAACAAAATACGCATGGTTCCTTTGCTTAACGGATATTTGCTCATTCCGCTACCAATGCCTACGCCATAGGTTCCGCCTTCATCCTCGCGAATCGTTTCCGTATAGCGGAGATCCAGAACTCCTTCCAGAATCTTCATGGCCAACAGGTTTTTCTGCGTGTATTCCACATCGTTTTCATACCGCACATTTACATTGGCTTTTGGGGTGGTCAAAGGCACAGGAATCACTTTTTCGGTTTTTCCTTCCGGAGAACGGACGCCACGATCTTTCCAGTTTTCCTCCCGATCTGAATCGGTTAATGAGCCGAGGTATTTCTCGGCCATGGCCAGCGCTGTTTCCTCTTCAATATTTCCGACAATAAAGAAGGTGAAGTCGCCGGCATCCTGAATCCTATCTTTATATATTTGCTGGATTTCCTCAAAGTCAACGTCCTGCAGGTATTGCGTATTCATCGTTCTTACCCGAGGATTATAATCCGCAAAAATGAAAGACAAGGAGTCGCGCATAATTTTCTGTGGATCTTTTTCCATATTGGCCACAAAAGCCAGGTAGCGCGACATCAACGCATTGTGAGCTTCCTCGTCAAAACGTGGTTTCTCAAAATACAAATACGTCAACTGCATCATGGTTTCAAAGTCTTTGGGAGTGGTTGAACCGCTAAACCCTTCGGTTAACGAACCCAACGTAGGCGACAGTGAAACTTTTTTGCCAGTCAGCATTTTCTGCAAACTGATGGCATCAAAATCCCCCACCCCATAAGCTTCCATAAACGTTGAAGCCATATTGGCAGAAGGCACGTACTGGTTATCCCACAACGAAGTACCACCAAGACTGTAAGCCATCAGACTAACATTGTCCTTTTCATAGTCTGCATGGCGGAAAATGACCTTCACATTGTTATCCAGCGTCCATTCCACCGCATCGAAGGCATCCAGGCGTTTGGTTTGTTTTACTTTTGAACCGGGCAACTCTTCACTGATTAATGAAGCTGCCGCCACCTGATCTTCGTATGGCGCAATATCCATAGTCTCCACCTTGGTAATAATGCCTTTGGCTTCTTCTTCCGAAAGATGCTCAACATCCGTTGGCCCTGTAATTACAATCGTGCGGTTTTCAGGCTTAATCCATTCCTTGGCTTTTGCCGAAACCTCCTCTACCGTTATGGTCGGAATCACCTCTTTGGCAAATTCATATTCCAGCTCAATTCCCGGGACAGGCTCTTTCACCAGATAGTTTTGGGCATATTCCCGGGCATAGCGGTCGTTCGAAATCTTGTCTCGTTCATTGTATTGATTCTCAAAACGAGTCAAGAAGTTGGTTTTAGCTCTTTCCAGCTCACTCTCCACAAAACCATAGCGTTTAACCCGCTCAGTCTCGGTCATGATTGCTTCCAAGGCTTTAGCCTCCTCATTGCTGTTGGCTGTTACACTGATGCTGTAGGCATCATAGCCCCGTACCAAACCTCCGCGCCGCGTTGCTCCGGAAACAAACGGAGGTGTGCCTGTTTGCAACAGTTCCTGAATCCGCATGCTTGTCATGGAATTGTACAGCGAAGTAATATAAGTATCCCTTAAATCAGCATAGGTTTTCTCCTGTCCATCCTTGTTTTCATCCAGAATATAAATGTTGATTTGCGACTGGGTGGCTTCGTCATCTGTGGCCAGCACATAGTATGTTTCTTCATGATCAGGAATACGGAAATCCGGCCGCTCTTTGGGATTTTCAACCGGCTCAATTGACGAAAACAGCGCTTTCACTTTTTGCTCCACTGCATCAACATCCACATCGCCGACGATGGCAATAGCTTGCAAATCGGTCCGATACCAATCATGATAAAACTGACGTAAAGTCGCCGGATCATGGTATTTAATCACCGTCGTATCTCCAATAATGTCGCGCTCAGCCCATTTCGACCCTTTCATTACCACTGGAAGCCATTGATTAAACAAGCGGAAATTAGCATTTCGACGCGTACGCCATTCCTCACTAATTACGCCGCGTTCCAAGTCGATTTCCTCTTCTTTCAACTGCAGAAAATCAGACCAGTCATGCAAAACCAGCAAACAAGTATCCACCAGGCCTTCGTGGGTAGTCGGAACTTCGCTCAGGTTGTAAACTGTTTCATTAAAAGAAGTATAAGCATTGATATTACGACCAAAAGCCACACCATGCTTTTCGAGGGTATTTAAGATACCTTTGCCATCAAAATTTTCGGTGCCATTAAAGGCCATGTGCTCCAAAAAGTGAGCTAAACCATTCTGGTTATCTTCTTCCAGCAAAGCACCCACATTTTGAATAATGTAAAAACTTGCCCGGTTTTTTGGCTCTTGGTTGTGACGAATATAATACGTCAAACCATTCTCCAGCACACCTTTGCGAATTTCGGGCGATTCGGGTACTACACTGTTTAAGTCAAATCCTGTTTTTGCGGTTACTGCCAGCGAAAACAGCAAAAAAAGCATCACGAGTTGTTGTTTCATCGGACTAAAATTTATATTTCAAATAGGTCTGTCTTTCCTGTTGATTATTACAAAAATCAATGGCTTTTTGTTTTTCAACAAGCCAAAGCATCTCTCCCTAAAAGGGCTGCACAACGTTCGTTTTTCACAGAATAAGAGATGAAAACACGAATCCAATCATTTAAAGGAAAATTATTTCTATCAAAAATAGGCTTTCTGATTTGAACTTAGGCCATATACCAAAAGGAAATAGTGGACTTTTTCAAACACATAACCGATGTCTTGAGCATCGTCTCCCAGCTAGCTGGAAATATCCTTCTGGAGACAGAAGGAAAAGAAGCAAGTTTCAAGCAGAAGGTTAAAGACGGCCAAAACCCAATAAAAAGCCCTGATGAATGATTCATCAGGGCTTTCCATTCTTCAGCCTGCTCAATCTGCCTTTTTTACAAGAAGGCTAATTTGAAAACGATGAGATATTGCAATTACACGTCATCCTTTTACTCCCATGCCTTACAGGCTCAGGTATTTTTGATAGGCACGATCCCAATCCAGTTTAGGGTCCGGCTTAAATTCCTCCACTTCGAAAGACTTCCGAACCACTGCCCGCATCGCATCCAGCGACTGCAATGCGCCCATCGCTTTAGCCTGCACCAAAATGTTTCCGGTGGCTGTGGCCTCGGTTGGTCCGGCAATTACAGTCAGTTTGGTCGCATCAGCTGTCAATTGATTTAAGAAGCGGTTATTGGCGCCCCCTCCAATGATGTGAATACGCTCAATCGGCTGCTCACTAACCGTGCGAATTTGCTCCAGGGTATAGCGGTATTTCAGGGCCAGGCTATCATACACACATCGAATAATTTCAGCATGCGTTTCCGGTTTTCCCTGCCCGCTAGCCTCACAGAAACGAACAATTGCTTCAGGCATATTGCCCGGATTCAAGAATACAGAATCATCAGGATTGATCAGGTATTTAAATGGCTCGGCACTTTGGGCCAGCTGCACCATTTCATCCCAGCTGTAGTTCTTCTCTTTCAGCCAGGTCCGACGGCACTCCTGAACAAGCCACATGCCCATAATATTTTTCAGAAAACGCGTTGTTCCTTCTACCCCACCCTCATTGGTATAATTCATCTCCAGGGTTTGGTCCGACACCAAGGGCTGACCACTCTCAATCCCCATCAGCGACCAGGTACCAGAACTGATGTAGGCGTAATTTTTGTCGCTGGCCGGCACCGAGGCAATAGCCGATGCCGTGTCGTGTCCGGCTACTGCAATAACCGGAATTTGCTGACTACCGGTTTCTTCTGCTACTTCTGCTAAAACGGTACCAATGATCGTTCCCGGGTCTACAATTTCAGTTAAAATCGAAGTGGGAATACCTGCTTTCTGCAACAAATCAACTTGCCAGTTCTTCGTGCCCGGAGCAATCATTTGG
The DNA here is from genome assembly GCF_947495665.1 of uncultured Sunxiuqinia sp. GTDB lineage: Bacteria > Bacteroidota > Bacteroidia > Bacteroidales > Prolixibacteraceae > Sunxiuqinia > Sunxiuqinia rutila. The sequence goes on along the minus strand of NZ_CANLZV010000003.1, from coordinate 17,847 downwards.
CTGGTGCTGGCAATGGAAAATTCGGTAACGGCCTTTCCTGAAAACAAGTAGTTCAAGGCATCCGGCATAAATAAAATCTTATCGGTAATTTCCAGCAAGGACGATTGATCCTTCACCATGGAAAACAATTGAAACAAGCTATTGAATTGCATGAACTGAATTCCGGTTTGCCGATATACTTCCTCTTTGGGAACCTGTTGAAACAAATCCTCCATGGCTGTATCGGTTCGGGAATCGCGATAGGCAAAAGGCAGCGAAATAATCTGTCCTTCCTTGTTCAGGTGAACAAAATCGACTCCCCAGGTATCTACCCCAATGGACTCAGGTTGAATACCAAATTCCTGAATACATTTTTTTAAGCCGGTTTTCAGCTCATTAAACAAACTGAAAATATTCCAGAAATAATGTCCCTGAATGAGTTGCATCTGGTTTTCGAACCGGTGAACTTCCGTCAACTCCAATTTATCCTCACTCAAGGTTCCCAGAATCGCCCTTCCACTTGATGCTCCCAAGTCGAAAGCCAGAAAATGATTTTTTCTCATATGTTTTATCTTACGACAGTTTTATGCTTATTTGACTAAACAAATAAACGCAAGTTCGGAAAGACCTCTATCCTGTTCAATCCTGAAAGCTAAACCAAGCTCTGTTTTCAGACAATTCTTCGAGCTTGAAGCGGGCGTTGGCAAAATCAATAAACTGCAGCCAGTCATAGGGGGTAATGTTATGCTTTCCGGTTCGAATATGATAGCCAATTGTTCCAAAAGCAGGGTTGTCAGGCTCCGGCATTTCTGTAACCGGCAGGCCTTCCTGTCCATACAAGCGATAAACTTTGCCGGCTTCAACAGCCGATAAAAATTCGCCCTTCGGATCGGCCCATAAATCCTCGGTAGCACTGGTCACATAAAGCGGACGCGGAGCAATTAAAGCCAGCAGCATATGCTGATCAACCGGCAATTTATCTTCCCGGGATGAATACTTGGTCAGGTTTTCGCAAAACCAGTGAGGAAAGGCATGGGTGATAATGCCCACCGTTTCGCCAAATTGCCGTCTGGAAAGTGCTGCCCCCATGCATCCGGAGTTGTTGGACACACACATGGCAAAGCGCTGATCCAAGGCCGCAGCCCACAAAGCTGCTTTCCCAAGGCGGGAATGCCCAACCACTATAACCTGGGAAGAATCAATCTCAGTATCCGTTTCGAAATAATCCATGGCTTTGGTTAACCCCCAGGCCCAGGCAGCAATCGTTCCCCACTCATCATGTCCGGGCCGAAACTGGCCCAATTCATAAGAAAACGGATGAATGCCATCCTGAAAATTATCCCGATCAGGATCAACATCGCCACAATAGATCGTAGCCACGCCATAACCAGCTTCAACAATGGTTCGGATCGGCCAACGTTCGCTTTTAGCACCACGCGACTGCTCGGTAACCTGATTATGGACAATGCCCAACGAAGGATTGTCGCGAACCCAGGATTCGGTTAAACGAATGTCGGGATCGTCGGCTACGGTATGATTTCCACTGAAGTTGTAGCCCACAAAAAGTGGCACCTTGTCGGTATTTTGAGGCAAATACATTAAGATTTCTACATTCAGTTCCTTGTCATCTTTTCTGAAAACCAACTCAACCTGTCTGCGCTTAGCCAAACCATCAAAGGCATCGCCGGCCTGCTCATGCACCACAACTTCATCGATAGCTATTTCAACCGGAATCTTTCCATACACTTCCTGTTGAAAAAGCTTTAAAATTTCCGGGCGCCGAACCTTTTCCCAGCGCTTGGTATTTTTAATTTTCCGACCGTTTTTTGAAACCAATAACTCAGGTAAGTTATAACCGGGCACCTCCTTTTCTTCGTAATTCACATCACTTCGCTGGGCACCAACCTGAAGGCTACAAATTAGAGATAGCAGAAGCACACAATGTCTCATATCCGTTTAGTTTTATTTATGGTTTTTAGTTAGACAATACTGAAGTCCTCTAAAAATAAGAGTTTTTCTTTGAAAGAAAGAATTTAAGTTGATTCATTCGTCAGGAAACTTATTTCTCCTGAAACAGCCGTCATGCCAAGCCGAATTAGTTCCGGTAGAAATACTCATCAAAGTGGTTCCTGCTACTCTTTTCTTCTGTTGGACCGGCTGGCAAATTCGAATCGTCATCTCCGTTCTTCTTCGAAGACCGCGACTTGCTTGTTTCTGAAATCAAAGACCAGGCCATGATCAGGCTCGAAAAGATAATAACCACCAACAAGGCTCCGCTTTCAAATTCAGGAACTTTAAAGTCATCAGGAATAGCAAAAAACAACAGAATAGATATCAAGCCCCGGGGAGCCAGAAAGATCTGTGGGAAGATGTCCTTGCGTTCAACGGCAAAAAAAGTAAAGAAACGAATGACATACAAAATCACCAGGAAAATTCCACTCATCATCCAGACTTCCCAATTAACAAGTGTTTCAATGGACAAACTGATTCCAAAAACAACGAAAAAGAAGGTGCGAACCAAAAAGGAACTTTCAATGGTCACCATCTTGAAGTTTTCAAACAGCCCATCGATCGCCTTATCGTTTAGCCAGCGTCTAAGTCGGCCCCACACCAATACTTTATGGTTTCGTAGCAACAATCCAAACATCAAAATAATCAGTAATGAAGAGAGGTGAAACAACTTGGCAACAGCATACAGCAGCACCAGTACGGCTAAAAACAGGAAAAATCGGGCACTCGTTTTAATATACTGAATGACATAGGTTAATCCATAACTTAACAAGACCGAAATAACCAAGGTGAGAAAAATATTGCTCCCAACTGCAAAGGCAATTTCTCCGGCACCAGTGGCATTTACATTTTCAATCAGGAAGTAAAAGAGCATGATTCCAAGAATATCCGAAAAGGTACTCTCATAAATCATAAATTCACGCTTGTCTTTGCTTAAGTTTGCCACACTGGGTATGATAATGGCGCTACTCATGATCGAAAACGGAATAGCATAGATGAGCGCCGGAAAAAACTCCATGTTCTGGATAAAAAACTGAGTAACAAAAGCAATTAAAACGGACGAGAAAGCCAGCGAAACAAAAGCAATGACAAAGGACTTCCAGATTATTGGCCATTTCTCCTTCTTCAGTTCAAGATCCAGCGCAGCTTCAAGCACAATCATGATCAACCCAACAATACCAAGCACCTCCAGCGCATTGTAATATTCTGGCACAATTCCGAAGTATTTCAATACCTGCTGTAGTCCCAAGCCAAGCAAAATAAGCATTAAAACGCTGGGAATGTTTGTTTTTTGCGCCAACAGGTTGAAGAAAAAAGAAACAATCACCACCACACAAAGACCGATCACAAAAAGATAAGCACTCATGAATTCCGTTTAATTTTTAGCTCCAAGATACAAATAAGCTTGAAACTGCCTACGAAATACTTGCTTTTAGATTCGTGCGCAAGCCTTTAACAGCGCATGATTCGGCCTGTTTTCTCATTTAAAAAAGCCGGAAGAGAAACGAAACCAACAAGTTAAGCTGTCCCCATATAAAAATCAAACATTTGCTTAATCGATCGGGGTTCACCAATAATGGTCAAAACATCATTTTCCTGCAGCACGGTAAAGCCGTGTGGCGCAAACGAACGCCCGTCGCGTTCAACAATGGCAACCAATACATCAGCCGGAAATTTAATGTCTTTCAGCTGCTTCCCGATCATGTCGGCCTGCGTAGTATCTTTTAACAACCGCACAGTAATGAAACGTTCGTTATGCAGCAGGTATTCCTTAATTTCCCGTTCGTTGGATTGTGCAATCATACTTTCTACAAAGTCATCACGTTCAACAATATTCATTAAGCGAGACAACATGCGCAACTGCAAGCGAATTTCCTTGGCTGGATTGACCAGGAAAAAGAAAACCCGGATATGATCCACTGACTGAATATCTCCTTTTTCTACAGGCTTGGCAACGCCTGGATTTGCCAAAACAATATGTAGGGTTGGTTCCGCAATCCCATCATAACGGGCATATTGAATAGAAATCTCCGGGATAAGCAAGGCCGAGTCGATGGCTGAAAGAGTTTGAAATTCTTTAATAAGAACCGCTTTATCAAGGTCCATTTGCCTGGATAAGGAATCAGCCACCTGCTCCACCAACCCATCAAAATCCTGCCCGGGTTGAGTATTGATAATTTTAGAATTAATAATTGTGGCATCAAACGGATCACCTTGCCGAAGTCCTTTTTCTTTCAAAATAGTCATAAACTCATTTTCCAGTTCTACATGCTGGTGTTTGCCCAACAAGGCAAACCAATGAAAAATAGCCCCTTCCCGCTTCACTTTTCCACGAGCGTAATAGTTATACCAAACTACGGCCAGAAATACGATCAGCCCACTGAATAAAATAGACATCCATCCCATATACACAATCAAAACCAGGGAAATAAAGATTCCCACCACCTGCATTCCCGGATAAAAAGGTGATTTAAACCCCGGGTCATAGGATTCTATACTACTTTTTCGAAATACAATCACTGCAAAATTGATCAGCATAAAAATGATCAGGTTGAAAGTACTGGCCAATTTGGCAATCCCCTCTTCCGAGAAAACCAAAATGAAAGTAATCACTAAAGCTGTCGTAAGTAAAATAGAACTTATGGGTGAACCGCTTTTCCCAACCTTGGAAAACATCGGTGGAAAAAGCTTATCTCGCCCCATCGCAAACGGGTAGCGGGAAGAAGAAAGCAAACCGGCATTTCCGGTTGATGCAAAAGCAGCCATGGCTGCACCAATCATCAGGTAAGTTCCCAGATCGCCTGGCAACCATTTAAAAAGATGCTCAGCAGCCGTTGCTGCCGGTGCCAAATCTTCAGCAAACTCAGCCGGGTTGATCAGGGAAACCATAACGAACACGCCCAAAACATAAATTGTTGCCGTAACAACCAACGACAATAGCATGCCTAAAGGAATGTTTCGCTCCGGATTTTTAATTTCCTCCGCGACACTGGCTATTTTCGTCAAACCCAGATAGGAAACAAATACGAAACCAGCAGTAGTAATCAGGCCCTCAAATCCGTGAGTGAAAAACGGTTCAAAATGGCTGTTAACGCCAGGTTTATCAATCCCCTCAGTAAAAAAGATGCGGTAAAGCCCCTCTACTAAGAAAGTGCCCAATACCACTAATAAAAAAATAACAAAGAAATTTTGGAGACGGGAGGTTTTCTTGGCACCAATCAAATTCAGCCCCATAAAAAAGAAAGTCGCAGCAATAGCAATTGTCTTTACAGGCACTTCCCAGAAAAATGCGGCATAAGCACCAATACCAACGATGGCAAATGCCGTTTTAAACACCAATGCCAAATAGGTTCCCAGTCCTCCAATTGTCCCAATTAATGGGCCCAAACTGCGGTCTAAAAAAAAGTAAGCGCCTCCGGAACGCGGAAGTGCTGTTGAAATTTCAGCAATGCTGAACATGGCAGGCAGAATGAGCAAACCTGCTACTAAATAACCAATAAATACAGAAGGCCCGGTATATTGGGAAGCCAAACCGGGTAACAGAAAAAAGCCAGAGCTAAACATGGCTCCAGTGCTAATTGAGAAAACATCAAACAGACCCAGTTCCTTTTTTAATTTTTCTTTTTTCGCCATACGCTTTCATTCTGAGTGGTGTTTATAAAAAGAAAAGCTGCACACAATGGAAATGTTCATTTTAAATATACAACTTTATTCATAACAGATAAGCACTATCTGGCAACTTGTATCGATAAATTACGCCCCTGACCAATCTGTCGTTCAAGGATTTTCAGCACTTGCATTGCAGTGAGAGCTAACGCTTCCAATTCACAAGTGTTGATCGTGAAAAACCTTATAGTTTAATAAGCTCAAAAGAGGGAAAAAGGTTTAGCCTTGCTGCGTATTATTCAGACTTGAATGTGGGAACGATAAGTTTCGGAAAGAGAAAAGAAGCAGTCTTGAGGGTATAATTCTTCGTCATTCCGAATGAGAAATAACTAAATCACTCCTCTGAATAACAGCTCATTTCGATCCACTCACGCTGACGTTTTTTTATACTAAAGTGACTTTGGGGACAGCTGCCTATAAAACAAGTTTGAATAGCAAGTTTTACAAATGAAGATGCTGTTGCCTGATCCGCAAAGGTTTTTGCCTAACGTATTTTGGGTTGATAGGTTTTTGCCTGCGTTTCCTGGCGAGCAACCCGCAAGGCATTTTTTGCCAAGGCTTCCAGCTCATCTTCCCCCGGATACACATAAACAGGGGCCAAAAATTCAACCTTTGTTTTGATAAAAGAAGTGATGTACTCACTATAAGCCACACCTCCGGTAAGCAGCACGCCATCAACCTGGCCTTCCAACACCACTGCCATTTCGCCAATGGATTTCGCCACCTGGTAGGCCATAGCATCCTGAATAAGCCGCGCCTTTTCATTTCCCTGTCGGGCCATTTCTTCCACATCACGGGCATCATTGGTCTTCAAATAAGCCACATAACCCCCTTCGCCAACCACCATTCGTCGAATGTCGGCTTTGCTTCTGCCACTCTCAAAACACCAGTCGATAATTTGGCCGGTGGGCAAGCCTCCACTACGTTCGGGGCTAAAAGGACCATCACCGTCCAGCCCATTATTGACATCAACAACCCGACCTTTTTTATGGGCGCCTACCGAAATTCCACCGCCTAAATGCGCAACAATCAGGTTCAGGCTTTCGTAGGGAACACCAAGTTTTTTAGCATGTTGGCGAGCCGTTGCCTTTTGGTTAAGTGCATGAAAAATTGATCGTTTTTCAAACTGGGGATGACCGGTAATCCGGGCAATTTCATCCAACTCATCGGTTACCACCGGATCGGCTATAAAAGCTTTGGCTCCCGGAATTTGGTTGGCAATAAAATCAGCAATTAGCGGCCCCAAATTACTGGCATGCTGTCCATAAACGCCATCACTGGCATGTTTCAGCATTTCATTATTGACGAAATACACCCCCGATTCCAGCGGGTAAGTCAAGCCACCCCGACCAATGATGTATTTTAGACTATCCACCTCAAACCCTTCTTCCACCAAGGCATCAATAATCATCCCTTTGCGGTAATCAAATTGCTTTAAAATGCTTTTATAACTGGACAATTCATCGATGGAATGCCGCAAGGTTTTATTCAATTTGCATTCGTCGTTGTAATAAACAGCAAACTTGGTAGAGGTTGATCCTGGATTGATCGCTAAAATTCGGTATTCATTCATAGTTTTAATGACTCATTAATGCAGCCAAAGCAATGGAATTCAATTTTATTTGTGTGCTGTCGCCGCGCGACGACAAAACAACCGGAACCTTCGCCCCCACAACAACTGCAGCCTGCTCCGCCTGACATAGCTTGGTATTGGTTTTGTAAAACACATTGCCGGCATCAATGTTCGGAAAAAGTAAACAATCGGCATCGCCGGCCGTTTCGGAATGCATTCCTTTTATGGTGGCCGACTCCTGATCGATAGCTACATCCAAAGCCATGGGGCCATCAACAAATGCTCCGGGGAAATGTCCATCCGCCCCCATTTGCTTCAATTTTGCCGCATCAGCACATGCCGGGATCGATTCAATAACTTGCTCTGTGGGTGCAATTAAAGCTACTTTAGGCTGATCGATTCCTAGCTTACGCGCCACCTGAACCAGGTAACGAATCATAACCTCTTTCTGTTGCAGGTTTGGAAAAGGAATAATAGCCACATCAGTAACAATTAACAATTTGTGATACGACTTATTGTCGATCAGCGTAACATGAGTCAACAAGCCTCCAGGTTCAACCAGGGCAAACTGCTTATTCAGAATAGCACGCATGTACTTATCGGTACTAATCAGGCCTTTCATAACCAAATCAGCCTTTCCGGACTGAATCAACTGAACCGCTTTCAGAGCAGCCTCCTCTTCAGAAGAAGCATCAATGATTTCAAAATTGCCAATGTCAATTCCCAGTTCCTGGCAGGTTGTTTCAATCCGTTTTTTATCGCCGGTAACCAGGACATCTACAATTCCATGTTTTCGGGCGTGTTCGGCCGCTTCAAGGCTGTGCTTATCCACTCCGTTGACGACAACCATCCGTTGAGTTGGCTGATTTTTTGCTAAAAGCAACAGTTCCGTTAAGTGTTTTACATTCATTTGTTCGGCTTATATGAGGTAAATATAGACTAAGAACAGTTGAATTTACAGAACAAATGTCAATCTAAAAAAAATGTTTTTAAACCCCTGAAAAACAAAACATCCGACACATTGCTGCATCGGATGTCAATCGGATAATATTTTAAATCCTGAACTTTCGGATTCTGATATTCAAGCCTAAAAAACTTACGATTTCACAAGTTCTTTCACTTTCACTTCAGTATCCAAAGCAATCATTAATTCTTCATCGGTTGGAACAACCATTACTTTTACAGGTGAATCATCCGTACTAATAACTGCTTCTTTTGAGCGAAGTCCGTTATTTTTTTCATCATCCAAATGGATTCCCATGCACTCTAATCCACCAGCAGCTCCTGAACGGGTCGTATCTCCATTCTCACCAATTCCACCGGTAAAGATCAGGATATCAACGCCACCCATGGCAGCAATGTAAGAGCCAATGTATTTCTTCACCCGATAATCGTAAATATCAAGTGCCACAGAGGCCCGCTCGTTGCCTTTGTCTCTGGCATCCTCAATTTCGCGCATATCAGACGAAACGCCCGACAAGCCCAACATTCCGCTGTGCTTATTGAACAGCGTATTGGCTGATTTGATGCCCAGTTCTTCTTTCTCCATGATATAGGTGACCACACCAATATCGAGGTCTCCGGAACGGGTTCCCATCACCAGACCTTCAAGCGGAGTGAATCCCATGCTGGTGTCAAAAGACTTACCATTTTTGATGGCAGCAATTGATGCTCCATTACCCAAGTGACACGAGATAATTTTCTGTGTTTCGTAATCGCGTCCCAGGATTTCACAGGCCCGTTTGGTCACGTAACGGTGACTGGTTCCGTGAAAACCGTAGCGGCGAATACCATACTTCTCGTACAACACGTAAGGGATGCCGTACATGTATGATTTAGGCTCCATGGTTTGGTGGAATGCCGTATCGAAAACCCCCACTTGTGGGATTCCGGGAATCAGCTCTTCCATTGCCCGAATTCCTTTTAAGTTTGGTGGGTTATGCAAAGGAGCCAAATCTGTACATTTTACCAATGCGTCAATAACTTCGTCCGTAATCAACTCACTGGAGTGAAAATATTCCCCCCCGTGAACGACCCGGTGACCAACTGCATCAATTTCCTCCAGGCTCTTCAGGCAACCATATTTTGCACTGGTTAGTACCCCAAGAATATATTCCACACCACTTTTGTGGTCTAAAATTTCACCTTCGAAAACAATTTTTCGCCCATCGGCATGTTGATGCTTTAAAAATGAGCCTTTCATGCCCAGCTTTTCAACTCCTCCTTTGGCAACCACTTGCTGGCCATCCATATTGAAAAGTTGATATTTTATGGAACTGCTACCGCAGTTTAATACCAGAATTATCATTCCTTCAAAATTTTCGTTGAGATTGTTTTTTAACAAATGTTTGCGCTGTTTGAGATCCGGTTTCCATCTTCATCATATTCATAGAAACCTTTTCCTGTAGAAACGCCCAGTTGCTTGGCACGTACCAAGCGCTTAATAAATGGAGACGGTTTAAAATGTACGTCACCAAATTCAGCATAGATGTTTTCCATCCAGCGGACAATTTTGTCCAAGCCCATTTTATCAGCCAATTCAAATGGCCCCAATCTCATTCCCTGCCCAATTTTCATTGTGGTATCAATATCTTCCATCGTGGCTATCCCTTCCATCAGGATTTCACAAGCTTCATTGAGTAAAACCACAAAAAGACGAACGCTTACCAGCCCTGCAGACTCTTCAACGGGTATAATTGTCCGGTTGATGAGTTTGACAAACTGACAAACTTTGGCATAAGATTCTTCAGAGGTATAAAGTCCTTTGACAACTTCCATGATCCGCGATTCGCGCGACGAAACAGAAAAATGAAAGCTGATGCAGCGATCTTTATATTTCATTTCCGACGACAGTTCGGTAATGATGATTGTGGTCGAGTTCGTTGCGATAATGCAATCGCGGTCGACCACTTCTTCAATCTTCTGGAAGATTTTCTTCCGTTCTTTGATTTTTCCGCCACGGTTAACCGCACGGATGGCTTCCACCACAAAATCACAACCGGCCAAATCCTTGTAATCCAACGAACCTTTGATTCGCGAAAGGATGGCTCTTTTTTCACCTTGCGTCAAGCCCCAGTGTTCAATCCGGTTATCCAGAATTTTTTCAATATTCCGGTAGGCTTCCCTAATCTTGTCTTCGCTTACTTCAATAAAAACCACTTCAATGCCATAGTAGCTGGCCACGCGGGCAATGTTTTGTCCTACGAGTCCACAGCCTACCAAGCCGATTTTAGAGAAAAGCGCCTTTGAAACTTGTTTCTTAATTAAACCAAATTCTTCAATTGGTTCATAAATAACTTCACTAGCCATTTGCAACTAAATTTATTCGAACGAGGTAGCTGCCTGATTAGAGGTAATCGCTACCATATTAACAATATCACTTACCGAACAACCTCTGGACAAGTCGTTAATTGGAGCTGCCATTCCTTGCAGAACCGGCCCAATTGCTTCCGCTTTTCCCAGTCGTTGTACTAATTTATAGCCAATATTGGCGGCTTCCAAGCCTGGAAATACCAATATGTTTGCACGTCCGGCCACTTCGCTTTCAGGCGCTTTCAACCGGGCTACATCAGGCATCAAAGCTGCATCAAGCTGCAGTTCGCCGTCAATTTTCAATTCAGGAGCCATTTCTTTGGCAATCTTTGTCGCTTCTACAACCTTGTTTACCCGCTCGTGCTGGGCACTCCCTTTGGTTGAAAAGCTCAGCATGGCCACGCGGGGTTCCATACCTACAATGGCTTTGGCTGTTTTGGCTGTTGTTACAGCAATTTCAGCTAATTCACGCTCATTCGGATCGGGCATAACAGCACAGTCGGCAAATACCAAAATTCCGTCATGTCCAAAGTGAGGATCATTCACAAACATCAGGAAAGCGCCTGAAACGACACTTACCCCGGGTGAAGTTTTTACAAACTGAAAAGCGGGACGCAAAACGTCGCCTGTTGAATTAACGGCTCCGGCAATTTCACCGTCAGCATCGCCATTTTTAATCATCATAGGAGCAAATACCAAAGGATCATTCAACATTTCCAATGCTTTTTCCTTGCTCAGCCCTTTTGATTTTCTGATTTCAACCATCATGTCAGCGTAGTGCGACCGACGATCATCAGTTTTTGGATCAACTACAACAGCCCCCTTGATGTTTACGCCACACTCTTCGGCTGCCTGCATAATTTCTACCGGATTTCCCAAAAGGATGATCCGGGCAATATTTTCATTTAAAATGATTTCTGTGGCTCTCAAAGTGCGTGGTTCTGTTCCTTCCGGAAGAACAATCCGTTTTTGATAACTCTGAGAGTTCTTAATAACACGTTCAAGTAATTTCATTCGAAAAAAACTTATCTGATTTATTAATATCTGCTTGCCATGCTTTTCCTGTCAAAGGGCAGAAACCGACAAACAAGCAAGTTGTTTTCTGATATACTTTTGATCTTTCACACACCCTCTCAGCCAGTGCCTGATTAACTGGTACGATGGTTTGGGCTTAAGGGTTAAGATTTCTAACTTTTGAGTAAAAGATTCAAAATGCAAAAGTAGCGAAAATAACCTGTCTAAACCCCTCGGCAAGGATAATTATTTGTTAATCTTCTGAAATCGTCATTTTTTGAACCCATTGTTTTTAAGCTTCAAACGAAAACAAGACAATCGATTGCACGGATTTTCCCAGTTGATTCTACCTGGAAATAATCGAAGGAAAAAAACGAATGATCCTGCTTTTCTAAAACATGAAAGCAAGGCTTCAACTCACCAAATAAATTGATATTTTTGTTCGTTTACAAACACCAATCAGCCATGAAGGAATCCGATCTGTTTTACCCGCTCAAGCAAAGCCTGGAAGGAGAAATCTATACCAACAACGTTCAACGCATCATATACGCAACCGATGCTTCGTCGTACCGGGAAATCCCACAGGCGGTATGTAAGCCCAAGTCGAAGGCCGACCTTCAAAAAATTATTGCTTTTGCCCATAAGCATCAAACGTCGGTCATTCCGCGTGCAGGCGGCACCTCACTAGCCGGCCAGGTGGTAGGAAAAGGGATTGTTGTGGATATTTCAAAGTACCTGAATAAAATCCTTGAATTGAATGTCGGGGAAAAATGGGTTATCGTTGAACCGGGTGTTAACCTGACTGAACTCAACCAATACCTGGCACCTCATGGTTTGCAATACGGACCGGAAACCTCAACAGCCAACCGTTGCTGTATTGGTGGCATGGTGGGCAACAATTCCTGCGGACTGCATTCGCTCATTTATGGCAGTGCCCGCGATCATATCCTGGAAGCGGACTGTTTGCTGGCCGATGGCTCCTCCGTCCTTTTCAAAGCATTGAGCACCGAAGAATTTCAGGCGAAATGTGCCGGCAATCCCGAAAGCCTGGAAACCCGGATTTACCAAAACATCAACACCATTCTGTCCAATCCGGTCAACCAGGAAAACATCCGAAAAGAATACCCTGACCCAAAAGTAAAGCGCCGCAACAATGGCTATGCCCTGGATGTGCTTCTTGAAACCGATCCGTTTACCGGCAATGGCGAACAAATAAACCTCTGTAAGTTACTGGCCGGAAGTGAAGGAACACTGGCCTTCTCCACCCGGCTAAAGCTCAACCTTATTCCGCTTCCGCCCAAACACAAAGGGTTGGTTTGCGCTCATTTCAGCAGCCTGCAGGAAGCCTACTACGGCAACCTGATTGCCCTGAAACACAATCCTGGTGCCATTGAATTAATGGATGACATCATTATGAATTGCACCAAAGGAAATATTGAGCAGCGCAAAAACCGTTTTTTCATTCAGGGCGATCCGAAAGCCATGCTGATGATTGAATTTGCCCGGGAAACAGAAGCTGAAATTCATGCAATTGCCGAGCAACTGGAGGCGGATTTTCGTTCAGCCAAGCTTGGCTACCATTTCCCGCTGGTTCAGGGAGCCGACAACATCAAACGCGTGTGGGCACTGCGCACAGCCGGACTGGGTTTGCTCTCCAACATTCCGGGCGACAAACGCAGCGTAACCGTGATTGAAGATACAGCCGTTGCACCCGAATACCTGCCGGACTACATGCGTGAATTCGACGAAATTCTGGCCAATTACGGGCTAAGTTGTGTGAAGTACGCACACATTGCCACAGGCGAAATTCACCTGCGCCCACTTCTGAATTTAAAAGAAGAAACTGACGTCCAGCTTTATCATACCATTGCCCGCGAAATAGCAGCTCTGGTCAAAAAATACAAAGGATCATTAAGCGGGGAGCATGGCGATGGCCGGCTCAGGGGGGAATTCATTCCTTTCATGCTGGGCGAACACAACTACCAACTGATCAAAGAATTGAAACAAACCTGGGATCCGCATCAGATTCTGAACCCGGGAAAAATTGTGGACACCCCTCCAATTACCGAGAACTTGCGCTTTTTGCTTGGTGAAACCCGTAAGCTGGAAACCACCTTCGACTTTTCGGAACAAAAAGGCCTGTTACGGGCCGTGGAAAAATGCAATGGGTCAGGCGATTGCCGCAAGAGTGTAGCTATTGGCGGCAGCATGTGTCCAACGTTTATGGCCACCAAGGACGAAGATAAAACGACGCGTGGGCGAGCCAATATCCTCCGCGAATTTTTAACCCGATCCGAAAAGCCCAATCCTTTTGACCATGAAGAAATAAAGGAAGTGCTTGACTTGTGTATCTCCTGCAAGGCCTGCAAGTCCGAATGTCCGTCCAGTGTCGATATGGCGAAGTTAAAAGCCGAGTTTCTGCAGCACTATTATGAAAGTCATGGCATTCCGTTTCGATCATGGCTTATTGCCTATCTTCCCCGACTGAACCGACTCGCCCGTTTGGCACTTCCCATGAGCAACTGGTTAACAGGCACCACCACCTTTAAAAAGCTGGTGGGCTTTGCTCCCGAACGGCAGGTTCCTAAACTGTCGAAGCTCAGCCTGCGCCAGTGGTACAAAAAACCGATTCAGCTCAATGGCTCAGCCAAAGGCAAAGTTTACCTGTTTGCCGACGAATTTACCAACGACAATGAAAGCCACATTGGAGTAAAAGCCATTTTGTTGCTGAATAAACTGGGTTATGAAGTCGCCATTCCCACGCACCGTGAAAGCGGACGAACGTTCCTTTCAAAAGGTTTGGTAAAAACGGCTCAGAAAATTGCCTGTAAAAATGTTGAGCTGCTTCATCAACTCGTGACTGAACAAACTCCTCTTCTGGGTATTGAGCCTTCGGCCATCCTCGCTTTCAGAGACGAATATCCGGAACTGGTGACCAAAGAATTACAACCAAAAGCCAAAGCGCTGGCCCAAAATACCTTCATGCTGGATGAGTTTATTGCTGCTGAATTTGAAAAAGGACACATCAATCCGGAACTGTTTACCCCGGAGAAAAAACAGGTAAAACTGCACGGACACTGCCAACAAAAAGCAGTAGCCTCAACTACCAGTACAAAGAAGATGCTGGAAATACCCGCCAACTATGCCGTTAGCGAAATTGCCAGCGGCTGTTGCGGCATGGCCGGCTCGTTTGGCTATGAAAAGGAGCATTACGAACTCAGCCAGAAAATTGGCGAACTGGTCTTGTTTCCTGCTGTGCGCGAAGCCCAGTCCGACGAGCTGATTGCTGCTCCAGGAACATCCTGCCGTCATCATATTGCTGAAGGAACCGGACGCGAAGCCATGCATCCGATAGAAATACTTTACGACGCCTTGATAAAATAAGGAAGGCATACGAAATAAACGATCAGAAACCGTAAGAATCAGGAATTCACCTTCCTGATTCTTTTTTTTGCCCTGCCACAACAAGCTGCAGCCCCTAAAACACTTTATAACCTAAAAGTTAAGGCGGAATTTTCCATCCTACTCGAACAGTAGAAACAACCATTCGCTCATCTAAAAAGCCTGTTTGAAAACTAATCATGGCATTCCAGCACGCTCTTTAACAACATCACGAACAGGCCATTGCCCCTAACTAAAAATTGTCATAACTTTTTATTCTGTTTTTAATCACGTTCAATGCTTTTCCTGCAAACAAGGAACTAACCATGAACGATGAAGGACCTGCCCGTTTTTCAGGGAAGTTAAACGCACCTTGCAAAGGTGAAGCCACCATCCTTACTCCCTGAAAAAGTGCCTTGCAGACATCTTTATAATGAGTACCAACTCATTATAAAGATGAAATACTGAATCTGATAAAAGATCAGATCATTTATATCTACGCACTCCACAACAGACGGTTGACCGTCGAATAAAACAATCTGCCAATACGCCCAAGTGCTTTCTAAAAAACAAACTGCTGAATGATAAACTAAAAAACAAAATACTTATGAAAGAAAAATCTTTACCTCAACTCCCAGCGTTTTTGCGCTTTGTGTTCTTCTCCTTCGTTTTTCTGATGCTCAACCTCATAGGTACTGCACAGGAGGTAACGATCTTTACGGACAAAGACGACTACTGGCCCGGCGAATGGGTTATCATCACCGGCTCCGGCTGGGTTGACGACGACAGTGTACTGGTAACACTTACGCACATCGATCCCAACATTCCGTCTCATACGCATGATCCCTGGTACCTTATTCCCGATGCCAACGGCGACATCTACGATGAGTGGTACGTCCTGGAACAAGAATTGGGAACTGCCTTTCAACTTACGGCCTTGGGCTACAACACCGGCTGGTTTGCAGAAACCTTTTTTACCGATGCCTATCAGACTCAACTAATCAATTTGGGTCCTACGGAAGGAATTTGTGGTGAAAACATTGAAGTCACTGCACAGCTTCAATATAAGCAAGGCGGAGGCTCCTGGCAAAATGTTGCTGGAGAAACACTAACATTCATTCTCGGCTCAACGACAGCACCCGCCATTACTGATGCCAATGGGATTGCAACAACCACCATGACAATTCCAAACCCGGCCCCCACCGAATTGGAAGTAGATTATGCAGGTTCGGGAAGTGAAAACACCGCTTTGCAAAAAGAAAATGAATCAATTTCAATCCTTGTCACAAGCACAGTAGCTGATGCAGGTCCCATTAGTGGCGAAACAAATGTTTGTGCCAATGCAACAGGAATAGCTTATTCTGTTGCGCCCATCGATGGGGCACTAACCTACACCTGGGCCGTGCCAAGTGGGGCAACAATAACAGAAGGACAGGGCACTCCGAGTATTCTGGTTGATTTCGGGGAAACCAACGGCAATATAAAAGTTACTCCAACCAATGGATGTGGAACCGGAAGCCCCAGCTCTAGATACGTAACCATAGATACGCCACCTAATAATACTTCGGGAGGATTTAAAGGCAACTTAATATGCGTCGGAGAAATTGGCCAACTTACATTCAACGCATTGGACGCCAGTTTCTCAATGCCCTACATCATTGAATATACCGATGGGGCAACAACCTGGTCACAGGAAATAACAGATCCCGGAGAATTTACCTTTGATGTTGAAGTTAATCCTACTATAATTACGAAGTATAACCTTGTCTCAATCACCAACGGAAACGGCTGCTTACGAACAGAGGACATAATGGATGCAACCGCGCAAATTACCGTTTATGCATTACCGGAAGCTCCGACGGCTACAGACATGAACGTTTGCTACGACGGACAAATACATACAGGCAGTGCCTCTGCAGGCACAGGCGAAGAAATAGTATGGTATTCAGAAGTAAGCAATGGCACGATAATCTCCGCTCCATCAGGAACTGAACCAGGAACTTATTCAGCCTATGCGGCAGCAAGAAATAGTTTAAGAGGATGCGAAAGTGAAACCCGCACTTTAGTAACAGTTACCATTAATGAACTGCCTGCTGCCCCAACTGCCAACAATGTAAACACAAGCTATAATGGTAATGAGCAATCGGCCTCCGCCAGTGCTCCAAGCGGTATCGAAATCGACTGGTACACCACCGAAACCGGATCAGAAACAACGACTGCGCCTGCCGGTATCAATGTTGGCACCTACACCGCATGGGCTCAAGCCCGAAATACAACAACCGGCTGCGTGAGTGCAGAGCGGACAGAGGTAACGCTGGAAATTACAGCACGTCCAATCACCATCACAGCCGATGCCGGACAAACCAAAGTGTATGGTGAAGCCGATCCGGCTGCCTTTACCTATACGGTTGGAGGTGACGGTCTGGCAACTGGTGATTCTTTTGACGGAGCACTAAGCCGTGACGCTGGTGAAACAGTCGGCAACTATGCCATCAACCAGGGAACGCTCACCATTGTGGAAGGAACTACCAACAAGGAAGGCAACTACACCGTGACTTACGTTTCAAACGACTTTGCCATTACAGCACGTCCAATCACCATCACAGCCGATGCCGGACAAACCAAAGTGTATGGAGAAACTGATCCGGCAGCATTTACCTATACGGTTGGAGGTGATGGTCTCGCAACTGGTGATTCTTTTGACGGAGCACTAAGCCGTGATGCTGGTGAAACAGTCGGCAGCTATGCCATCAACCAGGGAACGCTCACCATTGTGGATGCAGCTACCAACAAGGAAGGCAACTACACGGTAACTTACATCTCAGATGACTTTAGCATTACAGCACGGCCAATCACCATTACAGCCGATGCCGGACAAACCAAAGTGTATGGAGAAGCCGATCCGGCTGCCT